>DATGXS010000029.1:0-60563 GCA_035298745.1 Lentimicrobium sp.
ATTATTTACAGGATAAGGGTTTACTGTGTCAGTTATGAAAGCTTTTGGACCTTGATAACCATTGTTGAACAACATTTTTTGCGCCTCACCTCGTTGCCAGACATTATTTGACTGCGAAGTATCAATTGTGAAGAAGTAAAACGTGCTGTCAACAGGTGAATTAAAGTTAAATGAACGATACCCCATACACTCGCTACAGACATTAATGTAGTTGATTTGACTTTTTGAACCAGTGGCAAAAATCATTATCACAATTAAAAGTAAAAGTTTTTTCATGGTTAATAAATTATAGTTTTTTTTGATGGTGAATCATTTGCAAGTCAAACATTATTCCACTTTTAATTCAAGTATTTCGCCAACAATATCATTTTTTGGATATAGAATATTTTCCTCTTACTTTGTCAAGCAAGTAAAATTATTGATTTGCTTTTAACTATCAAAGAATATTTTAATAATTATGAAGAGAATTAGTAGATATTCCCTTTTATAGGTTGTTTGCATGAGATCTTTGGGGGAGATCTTTAGTTATCTTTTCAATCATCCCCTTAAAAATAAACCCATGAAAAGGGAGTACGGAAAACCAATATAATCTTCCGAATAATCCTCTTGGTCTGAAGGTTGCTGTTTGGATTAATTTATTGTCAACAATTCTGAATTCAAGCCAGGCATCACCCGGCAGTCGCATTTCAGCGAAAAGCAATAGACGGCCTTCTTTCTTATCTGCGTATAAGACTCTCCAGAAATCAAGAGAATCACCAACATGTATAGAATTCACAGAGGTACGCCCCCTTCTCAAGCCAACGCCTCCGGCCATCTTATCTAAAAAGCCTCTGATATTCCATAGCCAATCAGCATAATACCATCCGTTTTCACCACCAATACTCCATATTTTTTCGATACTTAGTTCGCGATCAATCAAGGTTCGTTCTCTGATATCTCTATAACACCCGAAAGTTGGAACCTCAATAAACTCAGATATATTGAGATTCAAACTACTACTAATAAAAGCATCCTTCCAGCTTGAAACCACTTCATTGCTTTCTATTTTGGTAAAAGCCTTTTGTAGAGCAGAATAATAACTTATTGGTTGTATGCCTAGTATTTTATTGATCTCATCATTTCGGCATACCACTTCTACTTTCATGCTATTGACCAGTGCCACAGCAAGTTTGTACGATGTCGAAGTGACAAAATACAACCAGTAAGAAGATAGCTTAGGTGTCATGACCGGAACGATCAGAATATGGCGTTTCAAATTTCTTATTTCCGCGAATTTTAAAAGCATTTCTTTGTAAGAAAGAATATCCGGACCACCAATATCAAAATTATTATTAAAGGTAAGCGGGTTAAAGAGGGTCTTAGAAAGGATCTTTACAACATCTGATATGCCAATAGGCTGACATCGCGTATTTAACCATTTAGGAGCAACCATTACAGGAAGTTTTTCTACCAGATCGCGCATAATTTCAAAAGAGGCGCTTCCTGAACCAATAATGATTCCGGCCCTTAAAGTAGTGAAATTGTAGCTTCCCCTTCCTAATTCACCCTCAACATTTTTACGTGATGTCAGATGGTCTGACAAAGTTGATTCATTTACAATCCCGCTTAAATATACAACATGCTGAACGTTGGTTAAGGATATAGCATTTCTGAAATTCTCTGCCGATTCATGTTCCTGCTTATAATAATCAGACGAAGACGACATGGAATGAACGAGATAAAAAGCTCCGTCAATATTTTTTGGAATATTTGAAAGCGAAGTTTTATTCAGCAGATCAATCTGAATTACTTGTATTTTGGACATCAGAGATTCAGGTGCTGCAAATCTTTTAACATCCCTGACACAGCAAATCACTTCATGCCCCTCTTCCACCAATACAGGCAGAAGTCGTTTCCCAATATATCCGGAAGCACCGGTTAAGAGAATTTTCATTTTTCGCTTTCTACGATAGTGTAAACTACTTTTTGGAAGATTTTGCCTTTTTATTATAACTCAAACACAAATCCATCCAAAAATCAAAATCCTGATCAGATTTAAATCCATCATGTTTTACATAACAATATCCCTTTAGTTCTCTTCCCTTCATAATCATTTTCTCACATCCTGTTTTATGAAATATGCTTTCATGCAATTGAGGATCAAATCTGCACATTAGATTATCACCACTTACATTAATACACATTTTACCGTTTACCATAAAAGCAAGACCCCCAAACATTGGCTTTTCCTGCACATTCACATTCGGAAAACCATCTAAGTATTTTCTAACCCTCTCAGCAAGTATTTTATCAAAGGCCATATAAGTTTTATATTTTATCCTCAAAATAGTTGAGGGGTTTAACGATTAACCACATAAACCTACACATACATTAATTTGTTTATAAGCAAACATTACAACTATATGGATAATCAGGTAAACTATATTAATCCCGAGGGACTATCAAAAAACCCAGCTTTTTCACAAATTGTCACAACTCATGGAAATGGCAAAACCATTTATATTGGTGGTCAGAATGCAGTTGATTCAAAGGGAACAATTATTGGGCCGGGCGATATAGGTATGCAGACTGAACAGGTGATGAAGAATCTGAACACCGCACTTGAAGCTTGTTATGCTACTTATGAGAATCTGGTAAAACTAAATATCTATATTGTACAAGGACAAGATCTTACCCGTGGGTTTCAGGCTTCACAAAAATATATTGGACATCTTAAACATCCCCCCGCGATTACCGGATTATTTGTTGCTGCCCTTGCACGTCAGGAATACCTGGTTGAAATTGAAGCTGTTGCTTTCCTTCCTGAAAACAATTAAAAATCATGAGCCATAAATTGAACCACATTGAACCATATTGAACCAAATTGAACAACATTGAACAACATTGAACAACATTGAACAAAAAACTATGGAAGCTAAAAAAGTAATTGTTGTTGGTGCCACTGGTACACTTGGAAGTAAAATTGTTGCAGAACTGATTAAACAAGGTGCTGAAGTCACTGCTCTTGTTAGGAAGACCAGCAACAGGTCGAAGCTCGAAAAATTGGGAGTCATGAATTTTGCTGTAGCTGATATGATGGACAAAATCTCCTTAAAAGATGTATTACGGCCAGGCAAATTTGATACTATAGTTACCAGTGCAGCCGGTTATACAAGGAATACTAAAGGCGATACTCCAAAAACTGATACCATTGGATATCAGAATCTTGCAGATGCTACAAAAGAGGCCCGTATACCCAGGTTTGTAATGATCTCTATCCTTGAATGTGACAAAGCTGATAGTGTCCCTCATTTCAGGAATAAATACCAGATTGAAAAGTACCTTGAAAAGATAGGGCAGCCTTATATAGCAATTCGGCCCGGTGCTTTCCTGGATCAGAATCCCGATTACATACTTCCAAAAATCGCAAAAGGAATTGTTCCATCATTCTTTACCGGTGTTGATTACGGCACCATTTACACTCCTGATTTAGCCAGATATACCGCTATGGCAGCAATCTCATTACCAGATTCAGAATTGAACAGTCATATTGATGTGGGCTGGAGTGAACCAGTCAACGACAAAAAACTAGCCATGGCTTTTTCGAAGGTACTTAACCAACCGCTTAAAGCTGAACCTGTTGTCCCTCCGTTTGTATTGAATTTAGTGCTGCCATTTGTCGGGCTTTTCAATGGTAATTTAAGTGATATGATTAAGATGGTAAAATGGGTAAAAAAAGGAGATTACATAAGTCATGATACAATGAAACAAAAAAGGGTTTTTGGTGACTTACCCGGAATTGAAGAAGGAGTCAGACGGTATTGCGAAGATCACAAGCTGATAAAACCAAAAGTGAAAGCCTGATAGGTATCTGCATTATGCTTCACATAAACATAACCAACTTTCACGGGAAGTGTAAAAAGAAACGGCGAAACTTCCCGGAACTATTAATGGCATAATATGGTCAAAAAGCTTTTCACTGCGAAGCTTCTCACCTACAATTTTAAGTTTTTCCATGTTTTCAATGTGATAAATAAAATTCCATTGATTTCCTTCGACGGACTTAACCAGTTCAGCATCAATAAAACCGTCTTGCTTTTGAAGAAATTGGATAATAATTTCAGCTTTCGAGATAAGCTGATCATCTGTGGTGGTTTGCAATGTCTCAATTTTTACAAACTCAGTAATAACATCTTTTTTCATTGTCTTAATTTTTTAGATAATGAAGCAAAATTATACCGCCATAAAAGAGCAAAATAGTATAAAAACGACAAAATCAGACTAATTTTCCTATTTGCAGAATGGAATCATTCTCTTTCTGATAGTGTTTTGGTGTATCTCCGGCGAATCGCTTAAATTCTCTTATAAAGTGCATTTGATCGAAGTAACCATTATCATAAGCCAGATCTGAAAGCCGGCAATAGTCACAACTCACAATTTGATTGAAACTATTATGAAACCGGAGTAGTGTATTGTAAGAATTAGCTGACATTCCAACATACATGTTGAATAATCGTTCCAATGTACGTATACTGATATTTGTTTCTCTGGCAAACTTAGATAATTGCATTCGATTTTCCTGTTTCATTAAAGCACTGGAAATTATCCTGAAATTCTCAGGTATACATATTCTGTTTCTATAAAGTAACTTCACCAACTCATCTTCCAACAAAGTCAAACGCTTGGCTGTATCGTTAATTTCCTTCAACTTATCGCACAATTCAACTGCTGATTTAAAACCAGATTCATCGGCACCCAGTATTTGATTTTTAAACTCAGACACCGGCATATGTATAAATGGATAAAAACCATCGGCATGAAAACAAATTCCAATTACATCAACGTGACCCTGGACTTTTAGATAAAGATTATTAAATTCCTCATGCAATCCTAGAAAATAGGCATCCTCAATCTTATGCTCTTCCCCATTATTTATAATATGGTGAGGCGTATCACTCAAATTGAACCGAAGATTTATATTTTTCTGGGGTAAAATTTTATGATTAATCTTTGAATAATCCATTCGCAGTTCCCAAAAAAAACGGATGTACTTCTTCAGTAATGGATGCTGAACAGGAAATCTTGTGATGTGAGTTTCCATTTACTTTTTACTATTTCATAATAAATCTCTGCACGACACTACTTCCGTAACTAAAGTTAACTATATAACTAATTAATTATTTCACCTTTGTTATTTGTCAGCTTTTCTTTCCATTTCTGAATTTCCTGAGGTGTCAATCTGTTCCATTCTGTTATTTCACCTATTATTTTTAAAGGTGCATCTGATCGGTAAGAGCGTGTTGGATTACCAGGGAATTTTTTGTCAGTCACATTAGGGTCATCCTGAAAATTACCAGTTGGCTCAACAATATAAACCCTTTCAGGTCCATCGCCATTAGCCAAAGATGCAGCCAGACCGGCTCCATTAATATTGGCTGTGAAATAAATGTGATTCATTTTAAGATCAGCTTTGTAATTTGAATTCCCTCCCGGGGTCAGTAAATCACCTGGCTTCAAATCTGCTTTTGTCCCATGGTAGAACGGACCGTCATCAGCAGGATTACCTCTATACAAATTAGCCAGTTCAAGATATTTCTCAGCATTAGCATCATCCCCTATACCACTATAACATTTGGCAATTTTTGAATATATTGAAGAATAAGCACTTATTACAATAACATCATTAATTTTTTCAGCATAGTGCAGTGATATCTCCAGCCATTTCAATTGATCAGAAAAGTTCTCCTGAACTCGGGCTACAAAATTAGATGCCAAATATTTTTCAAAATCGTTTGTCGCTTCATTCCAAGCCTTATTATAGGCTTCGACTGCCTTTTCCTGATTACCGTTTTCTTCCTCAGCCAAACCCTGAAGGCAACGTTGAATAACATGATTCGCAGGATTAAATTCCATTATCGTTTTTATGATGATTTGTACTTTATTTCGAATAATCAGACTGCCGCAATTCCATCACGGACAACCGCTTTCAATACCTCTATATTAATACCGCAATAAACCCCTATATCTTATCAATTTCTTCGTTGCTGCTGATGTTTTTCCTTTCTTTATACTGATCATGAAGTACCAGATAAACAGAAACAATTATAATCATAGTTGCAATTAATAAGGCACTGGTGATTTTTTCCCCGGCAAACAGCCAGCCAAGGAAAACTGCTATAAGTGGATTTATATATGTGTGGGTTGAAACCCGTGTAGCAGAAGTATTACCCAACAACCATATATATGCACTAAAAGCAATTACCGAACCAAAGATAATAAGGTATAACAGACCAAGGAAAGATTTTTCAGTAACCTGACTATAATGGAATTCTGATGGCTCACCAACAATAAGACTGGCTATCAAAACAAGTATACCGCCAAAAATTAATTCCAGGCCTGATGATAGCACAGGTGATTTAGGAACATTTGCAACTCTTGAATATACCGCTCCTCCCCCCCAGGAAAGCGTGCAAACAACAATTAGGGCAGGTGATAGAAGATTATTATCTGATTGTGCGTTTCCCGAAGTTAAAGCAATCAGATAAACTATACCACTGAAACCAAGAAGTAATCCTAACACTCCCCAACGTTTTACTCGTATATCTTTTAAGAAAAACCATTCAATACCTATAATCCAAAGTGGCTCTGCTGAAACGATTACTGCTGCCATTCCTGAGGGCACATACTGCTGTGCCCAGGCCATTAAACCGTGCCCGACTAAAAAGAACATTGCTCCAATTGTTAACAGTGGAAGAATGCTCTCCCTTTTAATCTCTTCTTTGCTCTTAAAGCGGCTGATAGAATAAAGAATAATTCCTGCTGACAGAGATCGTATTCCAATCATCAATAATGGCGGGATTGTTTCAACAGCGTAACGGGTTGCAAGGTATGTAGAGCCCCAGATGACATAAATTGCAGCGAAAGCCAGGATAGTCTTAAGTTTATGCTGTTTCATAAATGCAACCAGTTACCATCTATATTTCACGAAAATGTTATTGTTTTAATCATTACGGTTCAAAGTAAAGTATTACAGCACCTCCATTTAAGACTTTTGTTTTAACTAGCTTCAGCAAAGTACTGTCATTTATATTTTCAAATAAAGGCAGGCCTTTTCCAGCAATAACAGGATGTATGCAAAGTTGTAATTCATCTAGCAGATTAAGTTTCATAAGTTGAATTATTAAACTTCGACTACCAATAAAAACTTCATTTCCGGGTTGCTTTTTTAGTTCGGCAACTTCGTCTTCAATACTGCGACTGGACAGTCTTGCACTCTTCCATCCTGTATCTTTCATAGTGTTTGAGAAAACTATCTTTTGGATTCTATCTATTGCGATTGCAAAGTCGTCCATTGATTTTTCACCTGAAGGTTTTTCTAACAGCTGTTGCCAAAATTGCATTAATTGATAAGTAATTCTGCCATACAGTATTGCACTCGCATTGTTTAACAGGCCCATGTAATGATAATGTACTTCTTCATCAGGTTCTATTGCTGTATGGTCGCAATATCCGTCGAGTGTCATGTTTATTGCTGCGATTATTTTACTCATTGGCAAATCAATTATTCAAAAAAAACATAATCCAGCGTCAAAACTCCAGTACTCAGGAGCTCTACAAAGAAGGCGGCTGAATTTAGCTAAACAGTCAAAAAGAGCAAATTCCTAAATGGTTTGGGTGAATTCGTTTTGAAGATAATAATTGATTAATTGTATCCTCACGAACTATTTCGCAAAATAATAACGGTCTATATCTGTATATGGAGTCTCTAAGAATCTAATCACCTCACCATTAAATAAGTCTGGATTCTCGACCAAAACAAGATGCGATGCATGAGGAGCAATAAAAAGTTGGGATTTTGGAAGGTTAGTATATAATGCCATTGTTTGATCAAAACTTATGAGATCATGATCACCTGCAACAACTAAAAAAGGCACATTGATAGTTTTTAATTGAGCAGGCGTAAAATTCGGGTATTTCTCCATTAGACTTTCAAGTTTTTTTCTGATTAAAGGTACTCGTAATGTATCAGGTGAAAGCCTTTGAATTGATGTGCTGTTTCTTTTCTTTAATTTCGCAATTTTCTGAATCAAAGGATCATTAGGATCCATGACAACACTGTCAAAAGGAGCCAAACAATTTTCATGAGTATAATTTGCTCCACATGTAACAACTTTTAAAACCTTTTCGGGATGAGCAAAAGCCAATTCTAAGCCGATATTTCCACCGTCACTCCAACCAACCACATTTACTTTTCCCAGATTAAGTTTATCGATTAATCCGGCCATATCTGAGGCCATGAGGGCATAAGAAATTTCCTGATCATTGTCAGTAGTGCGTCCCTGGGCTCTGCTGTCAACGGCAATAACTTTGAAATGCTTTGATAACTCAGGAATCTGATAAGTAAAACTTTCGATAGAGCCGCCATTTCCGTGTAAAAGCAACAATGGCTCACCCTCTCCATAAGTCTCATAATAAATTTTAATGCCATTTACAACGACATACTTTCCAACCGCCAGATTTGATCCATAATCAATTTTATTCTCTTTTTGTGAATTACACGATACCAATAATATCGCAAAGAGAAAAGCAATAGCGTGTTTCATAATTTTAGGATATTAATGATGTAACCAATAATTGGAAATTATACTAACGCTAAGTTATGAAAAGATAAAATATCTGTCAATGAATATCTATTCTCAATCAATTGCATTGCCCTTCTCATGCCTCGATGTGTAGGTGCTCAATTTAATCTGTTAATTTTTGAATTCAGAAATCATTTTTAGAATACTCTTCCTGGCAGTTTCTGATAAGGATTCCATATATTCAGTAGATGTAATAAGAGATAATTCACATGATAATTCAGGATGCCTGTATATTATCTTAACCATTAACTTAAAAGCATTATATCTAACTGATGCTTGCTTTCCAACCTTTTCCCAGATCCTTATACATATATCAAACAGTTTACCTTCAAAATCATCACTTAACTCCATTCGTTGCAGAATTATTAATAACTCTCTCAGTTGATTATCAGGTTTCCCTGCCAAAGAGTCAATTATCCGTTCCAAATGCGGACTTACCCTTTGATCATTATAATCCATACAACTCCATAATACCCAGGCAGCTCTCCATGAGTAGGGTTGTTTATCAGTAAGGGCTAAATTGAAAGCTTCTTCAAAATCCTCAGGATTTGATTTCAGGTAAAAGATCATTTCCGTTTTGTACGAACATATCAGAAGATGTTCCAATTTAGACTCCTGCATAATCTTATGGATAACAGATTTTAATTATTTAACTGATCCCGAATCATTGACACAATATTTACAGCAATCAAAATTATCAATTCTTCCCATCAAATCATATCATGCTATTTTAACCAAAGTCGTTCTGCTTGAAATATCTCTATGCTTTGCAACTGTGTGCATTCCATTACATATTTACATACCTTTGCCTTGAAAATCAGACTATTTCCGCACTATGCCAGAACTCCTCTCTCCTGCTAAAAACCTCAATACCGGAAAGGCTGCAATAGATTCAGGCGCTGACGCTGTATATATTGGTGCAAGGCGATTTGGGGCACGGTCGGCTGCAGGGAATTCTGTTAGTGACATACAGGAGTTGGTAGAATATGCACATCAGTTTTTTGCAAAAGTGTATGTTACCGTGAATACACTTCTATATGAAGATGAGCTGAAAGAAGTAGAAGTCCTCATTAACCAACTGTATGAGGCAGGCGTTGATGCAGTGATTATACAAGATCCGGCAATTTTAAAAATGCATCTCCCTCCTATCGCGCTTCACGCAAGTACTCAAATGCATAATAATACACCTGAACGTGTAAAATTTCTACAGGATGCAGGACTTCAAAGGGTGGTGCTTGCCAGAGAGTTATCGGTGCAGCAGATTGTTGAGGTCAGGGAAAAGACTACTATTGAACTTGAAGCATTCATACATGGGTCACTTTGTGTGAGTTATAGCGGACGCTGCTATCTGAGTGAGAGCATTGGTGGACGAAGTGCTAACAGAGGCGAATGCGCCCAACCTTGCCGTAATAGTTATAATCTTACTGATGAAACCGGCAATGTGATTATCCATAACAGCCACCTGTTGTCGTTGCGCGATCTTAACTTAAGCAACAACATTGGTCCGTTAATAGATGCCGGTATAACTTCTTTTAAAATAGAAGGACGACTTAAGGATGTTGATTATGTCAGGAACATAACCGCCTATTACAGACAACTGATTGATTCAGAGATTGCAAAGCGACAGGGATTAAAGAAAACATCATCGGGAACAATCACTGCTCATTTTACTCCTGATCCCACCAGGTCGTTCAATCGCGGATTTACAGATTACTTTATAAATGATAGAAAAAAGACTGTAACTAATCCTTCATCGCCAAAATCAGAAGGGAAAGTTCTTGGAACAGTGTTGTCAGTAATTGGCAAGAAGCTGAATCTCAAACTGTGTGATGATTTCAGGGGAACAGATGGTAAGATATCATCAATAACCGAAATTATCGCTAACGGTGATGGACTATGCTGGTATGATGCATCGGGTAAGCTTATTGGCACAAGAGTTAACCTGGTTAAGATAGATTATATCATGCTAAATGATACTACAGGACTGCTGCCAGGCATGGTAGTTATGCGTAATTACGACAAAGCTTTCGCTGAAATGCTGAACCGGAATGATTCGACGGTTCGAACTATTGATATCAGTCTTTCCATGAAAGAAACGGACAATGGCTATATACTTGAAGGAATCGATGAAGATGGTATTCGGTCAATGGTGTCAATGGAAATAGAAAAGATTCCAGCCCGTACACCCGATACTGGTTATATGAGGCTCAGGGACCATTTGATTAAAGCAGGAAGTACGATCTTTAATGTGAATGACATAAAGATTGACATCACCAGTGAGTGGTTTTTCCAGTCATCAGTCATCAATGGCTTACGTCGTGAACTGATGGAACAGGCTCTGGACAAAAGACTGGAATATGCGTATAAGAACAGGGTAGTAAAAAAAATACAGACAACAAACCTTCAATTCTTCCCTGATCCATTATCGGGCAAAGAAAATATTGCCAATAGCTTAAGCGCTGAATTCTATTCTGAACAAGGTTTGAATGTTGAAGAACTCAGGATACAGGAACAACCGGGCAGTGGCGGTATATCAGAGAATGGAGCGTTAATGACTACTAAGATGTGCCTCAAATACGAGCTCGGTAAATGCCCCACCTACCAGAAAGCTGACCCCAGTTTCCCCAAAACGGCGTATCTTAGCAACCGCGATGGCCGCTTCAGGCTGTCATTTGATTGCAAGGAATGTGTCATGAGACTCTTCACCGAAAAGTAATAAATTAAGTCTTTGCACTTTCCCTTTTACATTTTAGACTCTATTCTATTGCCTTGCTATGATACATACCATTACCCCCATTCTCTGGAAAGATTATGAACTGATCGATTCAGGCAATTTCAGCAAGCTTGAACGATTTGGCAACCAGGTGTTGGACCGTCCTGAACCACAGGCTGTGTGGGACCGGTCACTTACAAATGCTGAGTGGGATAAGCGCTCTTCGGCGATCTTCCGTAAGGAAAAGAACGACCCCGATAAGGGCCGGTGGATATTGAACAAAGGTTGCAAAGAGCAATGGCTGATCAATTATGTGTATAAAGAGTTGTCACTAAACATGCGGCTTGGCCTAACAGGTTTCAAGCATATTGGTGTCTTCCCGGAACAAGCTGATAACTGGAATTTTATTTTCGACAGGCTTAACAACTATAAGATACAAAACAGGAATGGCGCAAAACCCAAAGTGCTAAACCTATTTGCATATACCGGAGGAGCATCACTTGCAGCTGCAGCGGCAGGGGCTGAAGTCTATCATGTTGATTCAGTAAAACCAGTAATCACCTGGGCAAGGGAGAACGCTGAAGCAAGTGAATTAAACGGAATCAGGTGGATTGTTGAAGACGCACTAAAGTTTGTGAAGCGTGAAGTCCGCAGAGGTTCCAGGTACCAGGGCATAATGCTCGACCCCCCTGCCTATGGCCGTGGAGCCGATGGCGAAAAGTGGGTACTCGAAGAAAATATCAATGAAATGATTAAGCTTTGTGCTGAGCTCCTTGATAAAAATCACGCATTCTTTATTTTAAGCCTCTATTCTATGGGATTATCTGCATTAATTGGGGAGAATTTAATTAACAATGCCTTTGGCAAAAGAGACGATCTCACTTCGGGAGAACTATATATTGAGGATTCTTTTAACAAGAAATTGCCACTGGGGACTATTGTGCGTTTTTGATTTTGTACACGTCAGTGTCAACTCCCTTCTACTAAAAGGCTTTAGTATTCTGACAAGTAATAAGCCTAATCACTTTCCTGATGATTTTGTTAATGTAGTGTTTAATAATTATTGCTATGACAGAAAGTGATAACAAACGAAAAGACCATATACCAGAAACACTAAAACAGCAGGATGCAAGAGAACACCTTGCCAATGAGCGCACCCTGCTGGCCTGGATTAGAACAAGTATAGGGATTATGGCTTTTGGATTTGTGGTTGTTAAATTTTCATTGTTTATAAGGCAAATTTCACTTCTTTTGGGTAAAGAAAATATCAATCAGCCACAACATGGATATTCATCTGTTATTGGTATTTTTTTGGTAGCAGTTGGGGCAATTGTAATGTTGTTATCATACCTGAAATACAAAAAAACCGAAAAACAATTGCAAAATGGGGTATTTAAATCATCATCAACACTCATCCTTTCTTTAACAGTCATAATTCTTGCGATTAGCGTTATGCTAATCTTATACCTCATAGAGAACACCAGCAGGTATTAATTTCTGTATGCCTGCATCTTTTTGTGATTGGATTGTTTTATACCTATTAAACCTGACAAGTTAAATGATGGAAAATTGAAAAATCAGGGAACAACGGGTTGATTGTCAATGCTTTGGAAACATATCCTGAGCATCTGATGAAAAAAAAATGATAGAAACAACAGTAAGTGCTTTAACTTTACAGTAAATTAAATAAATAATTAACATACTATGTACAACTTTGAATTTCAGAATCCTACACGAATTATCTTTGGAAAAGACACATTAAAAACTATAGACAAGTACGTTCCTGCTAATGCCCGGGTATTGATCACTTTTGGAGGTGGAAGCGCTAAAAGAAGCGGACTCATTGATAAAGTTAAAGCAATGCTTGGCAGCCGCACAATTTTTGAATTTGGTGGCATCGAGCCAAATCCGAGATTTGAAACCCTGGTAAAGGCTTCTGAAGTTGTTCGCAGGGAAAGCATCAACTTTGTGCTGGCTGTTGGTGGAGGATCAACTATTGATGGAACCAAGTTCATCGTTTTAGCTGCCGCATATAATGGTGATGCAGCCGATCTTCTGAAGAAGGGATTTTCCCCCATCGGATCTGATATGGTCAAAGATGTTATTCCTTTTGGTGCTGTGCTTACTCTTCCGGCGACAGGCTCAGAGATGAACAACGGAGCGGTTGTTAGTTACCAGCATGGAAAATTTCCTGTGAAGAGCAGTTTCACTTATCCTGTTTTTTCAGTCCTTGATCCGGTATATACATTCACACTTCCTAAGATTCAGGTGGCCAATGGTATTGTGGATGCGTTTATTCATACGGTTGAACAATATATGACTTTCCCGGTCGAAGCCCGTTTACAGGATCGCATGGCAGAAGGTATACTTCTTACGCTCATTGAAGTTGGTCAGACGAATATTAATGAACCTGAAAATTATGATGCAAGAGCTAACCTTGTATGGAGTGCAACAATGGCTCTCAACGGTCTTATCGGTGTTGGTGTACCGCAGGATTGGGCAACCCATATGATAGGGCATGAAATCACAGCTATGTTTGGAATCGACCACGGTCAAACGTTAGCGATTGTTTACCCGGCACTTCTTCAGGTACGGAAGGAAAAGAAAAAAGCTAAACTACTACAGTATGCTGAGCGGGTATGGAATATTACATCAGGCACAGATGATGATCGAATTGACCAGGCCATACACAAAACCAGGCTGTTTTTCGAAAGCCTCGGTATAAAAACACACCTGTCAGAATATGGAATTGAATATGAAAAAATTGCTGCACTAATTGATCAGTTAACAGCACATGGTTACCTTTCCCTAGGTGAAACACATGATATTACACCTGAGGTAAGCCGACAGATATTGGAAAAAGCTTTTTGAGAAAAGTCCAATGCGTTACTGACGGTTTGTCTGTGCGCTTGGTCCCAGTTTCATCATTATTGCGAATACCACGGGGCATACCCCTGCATTCTTAATTGACAGGTCTAGTATCTGGTAGAACTTTTTTCTATCGGTGTGGGGGTATTCACGACAAGCGCGGGGACGGGCTGTATATACACTGCAGTAGTTATCATGACCGATAAATGGGCAGGGTGCAGAATTAAATACGAAATCACCGTCAGTATCCATGTGAATGTGACGGGTTACAAGTTCTGAAGGTTTTATACGGAGTTTTTTGGCAATATTATCTACTTCTGCATAGGTGATTGCAGGACTAATGCTACGACAACAATTACCGCAGTTGAGGCAGTCAAACAGCTCAAATGCTTCTTCATTAAGGCGGTGTACAGTATCATCGAGGACTTTGTGATCAGTCTTCTTTACTTCTTTCGCGATAGTTAAAAAAACCTTCTTATGTAACTGCATTAATGCAGGAAGGTCAGCAGGTTCAGGAATGTCAGAGCGGCTAAGTGTTAGCTTAGACAAATCCTCGTTTCTGCTTGATTTCGTTATAGGCATTGTTAAGTTCCTGGAATTTTTCTTTAGCAGCTTTTTGTATATCATCTCCTAAGTGTGCAACCTTGTCGGGATGATATTTCAATGCCATTTTACGGTATGCTCGTTTAATTTCGTCATCTGAAGCATCAGGTGAAATTTCGAGTATCTGATAAGCACTGTTGATGTCCTTTACAAACATGGCGCTCAAAGAATCAAAATCTTTTGGCCTTATGCCCATACGAAGACAAATATGCTTAAGAACATCTGATTCAGGTTTGCCGAGATGACCGTCGGAAGCTGCCACAGAAAACAACAAATGAACCAATTCAAGGCGGGAAGGATATTCCATGTTTTCCTGAATCTGCTCACAAATTTCATCGACATCAAGGTCCTGGTTTAATATCTCTTTCAGGAGCGGAAGTAATCTCTCGGACTCCTTTTCACCAAACCGGCTAAGCAGGAATTTTTTAACGAATGCCAGTTCTGACCGCATTATTTTGCCATCAGCTTTCATCACAGCGGCAATCATCACAATAAGGCTAACCTTGAAGTCGCCTTCCTGCGTGGGTGTAAAACCCTTATACTCATACTCACCTGTTTGCATGTTGTCAAACATAGTACCGAAAACAAAGCCGAGAACTCCACCAATCGGACCACCGAGTGCCCAGCCTAAACCCCCTCCGATCCACTTACCAAGTGAACTGAATGATAGGTTTTTAGAAAAGAAGTCAGGTAAATTTGTCATTGAACTGATTTGAGTGCAAAAGTATACAAAAAGGTAAAGTGAAAAGGGAAAAAGAAAAAAGCAGAGCCTGAAATTCAAATTCAGTACGAAATGAAAAATACAGATTCAGATCAACAGGAATACTCCTTAAAATTTAGATGTGAATCTGAATTCAGAATTAACTGATTTTACTTTTTAGTGTCTAAGTTTATGTTCTTAAAGAAAACAACATCTTGTTTAGACCAACTGCTTCACTTCCTCTTTCATCACAATACCCTCTTCTTCAAGACGCCTCAACACAGGTTCATAGATTTCAGGCATGAATGGCCTTAACAAACCGGTCAATTGAAGTTGTCCGGACAAAATAAGGTCGGCGGCAATGGCAGCCGGGAGAGCAACAGTGCGGGCTATGGCGGTGTCTCCACCCGGTGTACCATATTGGAGCATGCGTGATGTTATGCGTTCTTCGCGGTCAGCAGGATATTTAACAAGCAGCTCATGTTGCATTACAATCATGTCACGTTCATTCTCTTTCATCATCATTTTTGAGAACATAAGATCGCAGGTGACATTGAAAGGTGAATCGACTGAACGGCCTACCGGGTTATTGCTGAAATAGCCAAGCCATTCAAGTGATTTTATGGCTACTGCGGTCTCTTCAATGCCCAGTTGTTTAGCTATCTGGCATTCATACTGTGGATAAAGAGTACCGGTTTTTCGCTCTATCAGGTTAAAGAACGACATGTTCTCCATGTTTAATGGTTGTATGTCAAGTAGTCCCAGTTTTTTGAGTGCATCCATAGTTTCACACCAACCCGGTAATCTTAAGGTTCCCCGGAGCACATTTTTCGCTTCTTCAATTCCATACTCATTGATATATGAAATCGAATCCCTGTTGGGGTACATATCCAATCTGCCGATTTCAGGAAATTGAATGCTTATTACATCCTCGAACAATTCGTCGGAAGTTACTATTGATTCCTCACCTTTATAAAGGAACCGGGCACTGTTTAACGAAGCAGCCATTACACCATTAGGGCTCCATGAAAATTTATATCCAAAGGGATTATCAGCACTTTCTGGTGTCGGCAGGGCACCACAAAGTGAATAAAATTCAATGATTTGTCCCTGCATTGCATGTACCCTGTCAATTAATCGTCTTGCTGACATATGGTCGATACCCGGATCTAATCCCATTTCGTTCAGCACAATAATACCGCTGTCCTCAATTTGTTGCTTAAGTTCCAGCATTGCAGGACTTTGGTAAGATGTTGTTATTAGGGCTTTTGTGTGTTTTATACAAAGCTTTGCTGCCAATAAATGCATAGTAGCAGGCAAAAGGCTGACAACCAGATCGTGCTTTGAAACAAGCAGATCAAGTTCATCTTCATTTTTTACATCCAGTCCAACAGCTTGCACATTCACAAGATTGGATGAAACATGTTCAGCTTTTATCTTATTCATATCGGCTACGGTAAGTTGATAGCCTTTTTTGCTAAGCCAGGCAACAAGAGGTGCTGACACCATTCCTGCGCCTAACACCAGGATAGTCTTCATAAAGTGGTTGCTTTTACAGATTCATTGTTTGTCATAAGGCTCTTTTCCAGATACTTGTAGTCGGGGGTTAATTCTCCCCTATGTAGTATTAACGCTTTTTTGATTGGTTTTGGAATTTCGAGATTTGCAAAACTTTCATCAAAATCACAATCAACTATTGGTTTAAGATAGTGAATGAGCGCGTTAGAAAAACTGGCTGATGCTTCTCTCGGGAGTTCACTTGGAAGTATATGCACTGCCATAACAAGAATGCCATTGCCCTTGTATCCCATGGTTTGTGTCCTGGTTTCAGGGTCATAAAGAAACACCGGATCTTCAATCTCTGTGCCTTTGTGGGTTATTTCAATACTTCCATCCGGATCACAAGTAATGTCACCAATAACGGTTAGCTTGGGATGAGGGCTCCCGGTTTCAACCAACGGACTTTGTTCAGAAAAAAGCCGCTCAACCGCTTCCTTTGTAACAATTCGCGGAAACCGAGGTTCCCAGTACATACAATTCATAAGTACAGTCAAACCCGCCAGGTATGGTTCAAATGTACCTGAATAATTTTGCGGATTCCTGTAATAATCATTTTTATCGAAAGGCCTTCCTTCTGAATGTTGCGCGATGTGCTCCTGTTTGAAAACAACCTTATATAACAGATTCTTTGGAGAACATTTACGGTGACGCAGCATCATAAGTTTCTCAGGAGAAATTTCTTTGACAGGAAGTAATCCGAGTATATCCTGTGCACCCTGTGAAACATGACCATATCCTGTGAAACCGATAGTGAGAGGAAGAATCGATTCAGGCAAACCATTTTCAGCTATTTCAAGTCCAACATCTTCAATATCAGCGTGTGCCTCAGCGAGCGAGTTGTACTTATGCGCCTGTTTGATCTTCAGGAAAGGTGTTTCCACTCCCTTTTCCATCAATCGTAAACCTAATGCCCACAAAGAATTAATCATTCCGGCAATACCGGCATAATATCCAAAGAAAATTATACGTTTACCTTGCTCATCGGTAATTTTCTCATAGTCAATAAGATTACAACCCAATTCCATCATGCGTTTCAGCTTTGGCATATTATAAGGCTGGCCTTTAACAACATGCGAGAAATGCACATATGTCTTACCTGCTTCATAATCATCTTCAGGAACTTCTTTAACGCCGATAATAATACTGCAATCTTTTAGATTATCGGCAATTCTTGCCCCTGCGGCCTGGTATTCATGATCGGTAAACACTCTTTTGGGTGATTTCTGGACCACAATATCAATGTTCTTTTTATCGATCAGGTATTTAACATGCTCAGGGATTAATGGTGCACGGCGTTCACTTGGGTAAAGATCTTCGTGTCTGATGCCTATAAATTTGCTCATTTCGGGCAGTATATTTAACAATTAATTTCAGTAGGTTTGCATAAATTTTTCAAACTTGCATGCCAACCAAAAAAGGGATAATAAGGACAATCAAGAAAGTTTTCAGGATAATTAAATTCTGCACTTTCTTTTTCTTTATTTCAACTGTGCTTGTTACAATCCTATACAGGTTTATTCCTCCTCCAATAACGCCCCTCATGATCATCAGACTTGGTGAGCAGGTTGCTGACGGGCAAGATTTGAAACTATATAAGGATTGGGAGAGAATAAACCATATTTCACCCAATATGGTTCAGGCCGTGATAGCATCTGAAGACAATAATTTTGAAAAACACTTCGGAATTGACTTTGAAGCTATAAGAAAAGCACAAAAATTAAATAAAAGAGGAAAGCATTTAAGAGGTGCAAGCACTATCTCACAACAAACAGCCAAGAATGTATTCCTTTGGCCGGCAAGGTCATGGGTAAGAAAAGGTTTTGAAGTATATTTTACCGGACTCATTGAGATCTTCTGGGGGAAAAAGCGCATTATGGAAGTATATCTTAATGTAATTGAAATGGGGCATGGAATATACGGAGTTGAGGCCGCATCAGAATATTATTTTCATAAACAGGCAAAGGACCTTAACAGAAGTGAAGCCGCACTTCTTGCCGCAGTACTTCCAAACCCAAGGATTTATAATGCAGGCAATCCTTCAGGTTATATTCAGCGCAAGCAGGGCAAAATAATGAGAGCTATGAACAGGATTGAACCTGTAAGCTTTAATAGTCATTAGTTAAAAATTGCTTGTTTGCCTTGTAAGTCTGATAATTCTGTCAGCAGACATTTGCTTGTTGACAGTTGTTAATGACTGTTGACAGTTGACAGTGGACTGTATACCTGATTATTATTTTTTGTACTTTTGCAACCTCAAAAAAAGAGCTAAGGGGATAGAGCACATATATTATCCAGTGAAATAATAATCAGTAAAAAGATCAATAAAATGGGAAAAGAACAAACCAGAAAAACGGTTTATACCTTCGGAAACAAAAAGGCTGAAGGCGATGCCGGAATGAAAAACCTGCTTGGTGGCAAAGGTGCTAACCTTGCCGAAATGAATCTTATTGGTGTTCCCGTTCCTCCGGGATTTACCATCACTACTGAAGTCTGCACCGACTACAATGAAAAAGGCCGTGATTATGCAGTTGAATTGATACGTCCTGAAGTTGAAGCAGCTGTTAAGTATGTTGAAGATATCATGGGTTCAAAGTTCGGCGATAAAAATAATCCGCTTTTACTTTCAGTACGTTCAGGTGCCCGTGCTTCTATGCCAGGTATGATGGATACAGTACTTAACCTTGGCCTCAATGATGAAGCGGTTGAAGGTATTGCCCGTAAAACCGGCAATGAGCGCTTTGCATGGGACTCATACCGCCGTTTCGTACAGATGTTTGGTGATGTTGTTTTAGGCATGAAACCTGCATCAAAAGAAGATATTGATCCATTTGAAGAAATCATGGATCATGTTAAGGAAGAAAAAGGCATTAAGACAGATAATGAATTTACCGTTGATGACCTTAAAGACCTTGTAAAACGTTTTAAAGCTGCTGTTAAGAAAGTTACTGGCAAAGATTTCCCTGCTGATCCATGGGAACAACTTTGGGGATCAGTAATGGCTGTATTTGACAGTTGGATGAACGAACGAGCTATCTATTACAGGAAACTGAATAATATACCGGCTGAATGGGGTACTGCAGTTAACGTTCAGGCAATGGTATTCGGTAATATGGGCAGCAATTCAGGTACTGGTGTTGCTTTTACACGCGATGCTGCCACAGGTGAAGATTTATTCAATGGTGAATATCTTATTGATGCACAGGGTGAAGACGTTGTTGCTGGTATCAGAACACCACAGCAGATTACAAGGGAAGGTTCACTTCGCTGGGCTAAGCTTGCTAATGTTAACGAACAGGAAAGAGCTGCTAATTTCCCATCACTGGAAGAAGCTATGCCGGCCATATACCATGAGCTCGTTGAAACCCAGCAAAAACTTGAAGATCATTACCGTGATATGCAAGACCTTGAGTTCACCATTCAGGAAGGCAAATTATGGATGCTCCAAACCCGTAACGGAAAACGTACCGGTGCTGCTATGGTGAAGATTGCTATGGATATGCTTCGTCAGGGAATCCTTACAGAAGAGGAAGCTCTATTAAGGGTTGAGCCTAATAAACTTGATGAATTACTACATCATGTCTTTGATACAGCTGCTATGAAGAATGCGAAGGTTCTTGCAAAAGGACTACCTGCTTCTCCGGGTGCTGCTACAGGTGAAATTTGTTTCCATGCTGACGAAGCAGAAGAATTCGTTGCAAAAGGTAAGAAAGTGATCCTTGTTCGTATTGAAACCTCTCCTGAAGACCTTAAAGGAATGAACGTGGCAGAAGGTATCCTTACAGCACGCGGTGGTATGACTTCACATGCAGCAGTAGTTGCCCGTGGTATGGGTAAATGCTGTGTTTCAGGAGCCGGTTCATTAAAAATTGATTATAAAACCCGCACTATAAGCGTTGATGGTGTATCACTTAAAGAAGGAGATTACATTTCACTCAACGGAAGTACCGGTGAAGTATATGAAGGAAAGATTGCAACCCGTGCTCCTGAGCTCAGCGGTGACTTTGGTTCATTGATGGAACTTGCCGATAAACATTCAAGGATGCTTGTCCGTACCAATGCCGACACACCACGGGATTCACAGGTGGCACGCGCTTTTGGTGCACAGGGTATTGGTTTATGCCGCACCGAGCATATGTTCTTTGAAGGTGACCGTATCAAAGCAATGCGTGAGATGATCCTTGCTAATGACGAAACAGGCCGTCGTAAAGCATTAGAGAAATTATTACCAATCCAGCGTTCCGACTTTGAAGGTATCTTCGAAGCCATGCATGATCTTCCTGTAACCGTTCGTTTGCTTGATCCTCCTTTACATGAGTTCGTTCCGCATGAAACAGAAAATCAGGCAGAAATGGCCAAGGAAATGGGAATTTCAGCTGCAGCTGTGGCCCAGAAGGTCCATGACCTTGCTGAAATGAACCCAATGCTCGGTCATCGTGGCTGCCGATTAGGCAACACTTATCCTGAAATTTCTGAAATGCAGGCACGCGCTATTATAGAAGCCGCACTTAATCTTAAACAGAGAGGTATAACCGCTCTTCCTGAAATCATGATACCACTCACAGGTACCCTGAATGAAATGAAGATGCAGGAAACAATCGTTCGTGAAACAGCTGAAAAAGTATTTGCTGAACGCAACGACCGAATAGACTACCTTGTAGGTACCATGATTGAAATCCCACGTGCTGCTCTTGTGGCTGATAAAATTGCTCAGTCAGCTGAATTCTTCTCATTTGGAACTAACGACCTGACCCAAATGACTTTTGGTTATTCACGTGACGATGCAGGAAAATTCTTACCTGTATACCTGGAGAAAGGCATATTGAAACACGACCCATTCCAGGTATTGGATACTGAAGGAGTTGGACAGTTGGTTGACATAGCTATAGAGCGAGGCCGCCGTACCCGTCCAAAACTGAAAGTTGGAATTTGCGGTGAGCACGGTGGTGAGCCTTCATCTGTTGAATTCTGCCATTCAGTTGGAATGAACTATGTAAGTTGTTCCCCATACCGTGTGCCAATTGCACGTTTGGCAGCAGCGCAGGCTGTTATTAAAGAAAAAAAGGAACAGAAATAATAATAGGCAACTTTCTTAACCATTACATGTAGAGACGCATCCATTGCGTCTCTACATTCATTTATAGAGGGTATGTGGTAAGACCGGGAATGAAAATTTTCACGTTACATTTTGCATAATTGGCATAACAAAATATTTCTATTCTTTCAAAAAAGTTAAAATCCATAAGATCAATCCTTTATCTTGTTTGTTTAGAATTCTTTCAAATTAGGTTAAATTTTCTCAAACGAGGTCAATATATGTTGTTTTCTACATTTAATTTCTAATTTTGCAAACGATTGCGGTAAAAGCAAATCAAATATTCAGTTGTTAAAGCATTGTCCCTTTTCTAAAATCAAACCACATGAGCAATAATTCCGACGGAATTTTGACCGCCAACCAAAAAGCCATTGATCTGTCGATATACGGCATTAAGAATGTAAAGCACATTTACTATAATCCATCATACGAAGAGCTTTATGAGCATGAGATGGATCCAACACTTGAAGGATTCGAAAGAGGAATTCTCACCAATTCAGGTGCTGTTTCAGTTGATACCGGTATTTTTACCGGCCGCTCACCTAAAGATAAATACATTGTTTATGACGACACCAGCAAGGACAATGTTTGGTGGTCGACCATGGGTAAGAACGACAATCGCCCTATTACTCCTGAAATCTGGAATCACCTTAAATCAATTGTCACTAAACAGCTTTCAGAGAAGAAGTTATATGTTGTTGATGCTTACGCAGGAGCAAATCCCGAAACCCGTTTGAGTGTGCGTTTCATCATGGAAGTAGCCTGGCAGGCGCATTTTGTAAAAAATATGTTCATCAGGCCATCAGAGAAAGAACTTCAAAATTTCAAGCCCGATTTCATCCTTATGAACGGCTCAAAAACTGTTAATCCAAATTGGAAAGAGCAGGGCCTCAATTCTGAAAATTTCGTTGCTTTTAACCTTACTGAACGCATTCAGGTGATTGGTGGTACATGGTATGGCGGTGAAATGAAGAAAGGTATTTTCTCTATGATGAACTACTACCTTCCTTTACAGAATATTGCATCCATGCACTGCTCTGCAAATATGGGCAAGGATGGCGATGTAGCTGTTTTCTTCGGACTTTCAGGCACCGGCAAGACCACCCTTTCAGCAGATCCAAAACGAGCCCTTATTGGCGATGATGAGCATGGTTGGGATGATGATGGTGTATTTAATTTCGAAGGAGGGTGCTACGCAAAATGTATTAACCTGAGTAAGGAAAATGAACCTGATATTTATAATGCAATCCGCCGGGATGCTCTTCTTGAGAATCTGGTTGTATTAGCCGATGGTACAATTGATTTTGCCGACGCTTCAAAAACTGAAAATACACGTGTATCATACCCGATATACCATATAGAGAATATTGTTAAACCAGTATCAAAAGGCGGACATGCAACAAAGGTTATCTTCCTTACTGCTGATGCTTTCGGTGTATTGCCTCCTGTATCATTGTTATCGGCTGACCAAACCAAATACCACTTCCTTTCAGGCTTCACTGCTAAACTGGCAGGTACTGAGAGAGGTGTTACTTCTCCACAGCCAACATTCTCAGCATGTTTCGGAAATGCGTTCCTTACCCTCCACCCCACCCGTTATGCTGTTGAACTGGTAAAAAGAATGGAACATGTAGGTGCAAAAGCTTATCTGGTTAACACCGGCTGGAATGGCACCGGAAAACGTATCTCTATTAAGGATACCCGCGCAATAATTGATGCAATTCTCGATGGCTCAATTGATCAGGCTGAAACAAAGGTTATTCCTTTCTTTAATCTTGAAGTACCAACCGCACTTCATGGAGTGAACACTGAAATCCTCGATCCACGCAATACCTATGAACCAAAAGAACTATGGGATGCCAAAGCTCAGGATCTTGCCAGGAAATTCATCGAAAACTTCGATAAATATACTGATACTGAAGAAGGAAAAAGGTTAGTTGCTGCAGGACCTCAGTTGTAAGCTAAACCATAAGTTAAAGGCAAAGACTGAAGAAAAAAAGTGGATGTTGCCACAATAAATTTCCGGGCGAAACAGTCCTGAAACCTTAGCCTTTGCCTTTAACTTTTATTTTACCTGTATAAACCTTCCAAAATCATCCAGTATTAATTCAAAAAAGTAGACTCCATCGTTAACGGGTTTACCATCCTTATCGGTTTTGTCCCATGGTTGGCTATAGACACCGGATTCGCGATGACCGGTAAAAAGATCTTTTATCCTGCTGTATTTTCCATCTTTGTATGAAACGATTCGTATTGTTACCTCAATATTTCGTTTAGTAGCATATGTGAGCTCACAACCTGCAGGAGTGCTTTTGGTATCAGCAGTCAGAAACTTACAGGCTGGGACAGGTGTACCACCTGAACTATTCTGTATTGCATAAATAAACCCGTCAGTGGCACCATAATATATTATTCCATTGGCAACAAATGGAGATGAAAAAACAGCGCCATTTGAGCTGCAAAGACGTTCAACATGCTTTGTATTTTCCCAACCTGTTCCGTAATCATACATATCGGAATAAAATCTTTTATTTTCTTTGCCATATGCATCAACAAATAGTGAAGTTCTTGAAGCATCACTTTGAATGGCCCAGTTTAGGTTGCCAGAACTCAACTCAAAGCAGTAAATTCTTCCGTTAGCAGAACCTATGTAAGCAGCATTGTCAGTAAGTGCGGGTGATGAAAAAGTATACGACCAGGTGTTTTTATAATATTCAATATACCCGTTTTTCCTGTTAAAACAATAGAATTTTCGTGCATCTGAAGATCCTGTATAAAGATAATCACCCCGAACTGCAACCGAAGATGGGAACCACGACATTCCGGGATCGTAAGTCCGCCATATGAGCTTACCGCTGTTTGCATCCAGTGCATACATAGCTGCATCTCTTGACCCACAATAAAGTACACCGTCATAAAGTACCGGTGATGCCTGAAAGCCCACAAAACAATTATATGCAGTGTCAATACCTGCCTGATACTCCCATTTTATTTTCCCTGATAAGGCATCAAATGCATACATTTTACTATCCCAGCTTCCACAATAAACCATACCATTGCCAATTGCAGGAGATGAATGTACCACTCCTCTTGTTTTATATTCCCATAATTTAGTTCCCAGATTTTTATCAAAACAGTATATGCTGCTATCACCACTGCCAACATACAATCGATTTCCATCAATAACAGGTGATGAAAAGTAAAAATCCCACGGATCAATTTGCCTTATATTACCTGTGTTTAACCCAAATAAATTAATGGCTCTGTGAAAACCTTCACTGCGGGTTCTGAAATGCCATTTTTCTAGTCCTGTCCTCCTGTCAACTGCATATAAAGTGCTATCAAATGCACCAAAATACACTGTAGTTTCATCCACAGCTGGTGAAGATTTAATACGTCCATTTGCCTCAAACTTCCAAAGCAACTCACTTGTCAAGGCATTGAGTGCATACATACACTTATCATTGCTACCAATAAATAGTACGCCATCATAAACCACCGGCGACGAAAAGATTTGTCCATCGGTACGGTACTTCCAAAGTACATCGGGAGTCCTGATATCAGGTGAAAGAAAATTACCGGGGTTATCAAAGTTTCCCCTGAAGCCCATTGCTCTCTGACCCAGTGCACTAGAGCAAATCACTGACGCGAGAATAAAATTTATTAACCTTTTCATTGAATGGTTGATTGGTATTCTTCAAAGGTATCAATTCTATTTTTTTTAAGTTAATTTTGCTCCGATAAATGAATCGAAAACATGGAATGTCGCCCTGATTGTGCCGCCTGTTGTATATTCCCTTCTATTAGTTCTGCCATACCAGGCATGCCTGATGGAAAGCCTTCAATGACACCATGTCCCCACCTCACCGAAAAAAAGCTGTGTAGTCTCTTTGGCAAACCTGAGCGGCCTTCAGTCTGTACCGGATTCAAGCCAGAACCTTGGATGTGCGGAGATTCTAATGAAGAAGCAGAAGCAAATTTTAACTGGTTACTAAAAAATTGAATACAATTAAATGTATAGATTTCTTTGTATAATGAAATGCAAGATTTGATTTAAGGCAATTTTTTATTATATTTGTCATGCTAAACATTTAATACCACTATCTTATGCCTTCCGGTAAAATAAAATTTTTCAATGAGCGTAAAGGCTTTGGCTTCATTGTTGACGATGAAACCCAGCATGACGTTTTCGTTCACGCAACAGGACTCTCCGAAAAAGTAAGTGAGAATGATCTTGTAACCTATGAGGTTACAGAAGATAAGCGAGGCAAGAAAGCCGTAGATGTGAAGAAAAAATAGTCTGACAATTTTATTAGTCTTTGCCTGAAAAGCTCCCTAAAAGGGGGCTTTTTTTTTGCCGTATTATCAGAGAATAGCCACACTTGTATCCGGTCACTGGTTACGGTCACTGGTTTGCATTATCTTTGCAGCATGAACTACCTGTTAATAGAGAATCTTAGTAAATCATACGGAGAAAAAGAGCTTTTCAGCAATATCACATTTGGGATTGATGAAGGGAGTAAGGTTGCACTCATTGCGCGTAATGGCGCCGGTAAAAGTTCTTTGCTTAACATTATTGCCGGCCGTGATCTTCCTGATGAGGGAAATGTGACTTTCCGGAAAGATATCCGTTGGTCATACCTGCCTCAGAATCCTGAGTTGGATGATGACAAGACAGTTTTCGATATTCTCTTTAACTCAGATAATGAATTCATGCGGACCATCAGGAATTATGAGTTGGTTCTGAAAAGGCTACATGATGATGATTCTACGGAAGCCCATAAACTTCTTGAACAGGCTTCTACCGAAATGGAAAGAGTGGGTGCATGGGATTATGAGAACCGGATAAAAGAGATTCTTTCAAGATTTAAGATTATTGATCTTGACCAGCGGGTAGGTGAATTATCCGGCGGACAGCGGAAGAAGATTTCTATGGCAAAAGCTTTATTGGAGGATACTGATCTACTTATACTGGATGAGCCAACCAACCACCTCGATATTGAAATGATTGAGTGGCTGGAAGAATACCTTACCCGACAGAGTCTCAGCCTTTTGGTAGTGACACATGATAGGTACTTTTTAGATAATGTATGCGATGAAATATTAGAACTTGATAATAACAAGCTTTATCGTTATAAAGGGAATTATGCCTATTTCATTGAGAAAAAAGCTGAACGCGAAGCTAATGAGTTATCTGAAACAGAAAAGGCTAAAGGCTTATTCCGAAAGGAGCTCGACTGGATGCGCAGGATGCCGCAGGCTCGTACAACCAAGTCAAAAGCCCGTATTGATAATTTTTATCAGATAGAAGAAAAGGCTCATAAACGCATTGAAAAAGATACTGGTCCGCTTGAAGTTAAAATGAGCAGGATTGGTGGCAAGGTGCTTGAAATGAATAATGTTTTCAAGGCGTTTGGCGACATGAAGTTTATTGAGGATTTCTCCTATATTTTTAAGAAGGGTGAACGGGCTGGTATTGTTGGTAAAAACGGCGTAGGGAAAAGTACATTACTAAACCTGATAACCGGTAAGTTAAGCCCTGACATGGGCAGGATTTCGACAGGTCAGACAATTGTATTTGGCTACTACTCTCAGGAAGGATTTCAACCAACAGAGGATAAGCGTGTCATTGATATTGCAAAAGATATTGCAGAACAGATTCCGCTTGGAAAAGGCTATTTGAGCGCCTCAGCATTCCTTGCTCACTTTAATTTCAATCACACCCTTCAATATAATTATTTCTCCAGTTTGAGCGGTGGTGAAAAGCGCAGGCTGTTCCTTCTTATGCAATTGCTGAAAAATCCGAATTTCCTCATTCTCGACGAGCCAACCAATGATCTTGATATTTATACCCTGAACCTTTTGGAAGACTTCCTGCTCAATTTTGGGGGATGTTTATTATTAGTATCTCACGACAGGTATTTTATGGACAAGTTGGTTGACCATGTATTTGTATTTGAAGGAGAAGGCAAGATCAAAGATTACTACGGTAACTATACTGAGTTTTATCGTCAGAGACTGGTAGAAGAAGCAAGAGCGGCTTCTGTAAAAACCACTGAATCTCAACCAAAAAAAACAAAAGAAATACAACCGGCAGATAAAGTCAGGAAACCAACTTATAAAGAGAGGAAGGAATATGAGGAATTGGAACAGTCGATCCAGTTTCTTGAAGAACAGAAACTTGCCATTATGGACCGCATGAACAGCGGAATCTGCACACCTGATGAATTATCACAGTTAGCAAATGATTATACCGCAATGGAGAAGCTCATTGAGTCTAAAACTGATCGCTGGATTGAATTAAGTGAACTATTTTTATAAGGGTTGAACTGTTATCCTGATCCTTGAGTTGAGCTTGACCGTTACCGTTGAAGCTGGAAGTGGCGGAGCAAACCGGGCATAAACCCTGAGAGTAAATCTTTCATTCATCAGAAAAGGTGTTATAGGTGAATCCTCAAGCACCATATCAATCGTTTTACCAGCCGTTCCATTACCGGTATAAGAAGCAACCTCCGTTTCAGCAATACCAGGAGCCATAACAGTTGCTTTTAATTTACTGATAAACTTAAGATCAGCACTTGCCGGGGTAACAACTTCAATTCTTATGTAATCGAATTTAGCTTCTTTAAAACTGTCAAGATCATGCTTTCTCCTTATACTATCCAGACTTATGTATATTTCTTTCTGGACCATTACCTGCTCGTTATCTGCAACTTCAATCAGTGTTGAATCAAGGCCTATAGTGGCTTCAGGAACTTCATATAAGAGGTCAAACTGAGCAGCATCTTTTATCTTTTCGCAACTTACCACTCCAGCAGCAATAAAAATAACTGCTGCGGCTAAAAGCACTTTATTCCGGGGGATTTTCATACAATATGCAGTTGAATAGTAATTAATAGTACTAATTCAACACCGGGTATGAAATGATTGTTTTAAGAAACCAACAATTCATTAGTCTGCCAGAATCACAATTCGTTCTGAATTTTAAATTAAAAGTATAGAGATAGCAAAAGGCAGAGGCTGATTTATCGAATCAGCCTCTGTCTTTGAAATTATTATGAAAAACTTATACTTAAACAGGCTGAACTGTAATCTTAAGTTTTGATTTTAGTAACATTTGTATCTGTGGTGCAGGAAGCGGCAAAGATGCGGTTGCATAAACCTTAATATTGAAATTATCCTGGGTCACCTGGTTTAATACGGCAACAGCAGGAACTGTTAGTTCAATGCTTGAACCAGCAGGTGTAGTTCTTGTATAGCTTGCTATATCAGTCTCTGCAATATTAGAAGCACTAACTGTAGTTCTGATTCCTTGAATCCAATCAAGGTTTATGTCAGTTGGAGATGATAGTTGTAATCTCACATAATCAAATTGTGCTGCTTCAAAACTCTTAAGTCCATGGGCCTCTTTCAGACTATCGAGATTAATACTAACGGTTGCTTCTGCAACAAGCTGCTCGGTAGCACTTGCTGAGAAAGTGTTAGTATCTACCGTAACTACAACATCAGGAAGTGGTTGGCTGATATCAAACTGAGCTGCATCTTCAATGGCTTCACATCCGAAAATGATCAGCGGTAGCACGAGTAAAAGTGCTAAACGAGCATAAAGGTGTTTTTTCATTGGTGGTTAAAGGTTATAAGGTGTTATTGCGGATTATTAAGAATTTAACATTACTGGCATTACGAGCATAAGGATATCCTCATTTTTATTTTCTCCGTCAACCGGGCGTAAAATACCTGCGCGATTTGGGGCTGATAGTTCCAGTCTGATGTTTTCAGTACTTATATTGGTGAGCATTTCTATCAGGAAGCGAGAATTGAAACCTATTTCCATATCATCACCTGAATAATTACAGCTCAGTCGCTGTCTCGATTCATGTGCAAAATCAATATCCTCAGCATCAATAAACAGTTCTTGCCCGGTTATGGTCAATCGAATCTGATTAGTCGATTTATTGGCAAAGAATGAACCTCTTCTGAGAGTAGTAATGAATGAAAGTCGGTCAACGATAAGTGTATTTGGATTATCTGTTGGGATAACAGCCTCATAATTCGGATATCTGCCCTCAATCAAACGGCAAACCAGGTCAATATTATTGAATTTGAACCGAGCATTCTTTTGGTTATAAGAAATGGTAACCGGTGTTGCATCGGATGTGAGTATATTCTTTAACTGATTCAACGGTTTCTTAGGCATGATGAATGAAACGGTATTGTCAGCGTTTGCATCGGTGCGTTTGTATTTAACAAGCTTATGGGCATCTGTAGCAACAAATATTATTGAATCAGGCGCAAGGTCGCAGTTAACCCCTGACATAGCAGGCCTTAGGTCATCAGAACCTGTGGCAAAAATGGTTTTGTTAATTGCTGACAAAAGCACTTCAGAAGTCAGTGTGAATCCAGATGTTTCTTCAAGCTCCGGAGCTCTGGGAAACTCTTCGGCATTGTGACCTGTAATATGGAATTTGGCTCCGTCAGCAGCAATTTCTATAACATGGTTAGCATTTACTGAGAAAGTGAGTGGAGTGTCACCATATGTCTTAAGCAGTTCAATCAGTATCTTGGCAGGAATAGCAACAACACCCTCATCTTCTGCCATTGTAACATCAATTAATACAGTCATTGTTGTTTCCAGGTCTGAAGCAGTAATGCGTAATGAATTTCCTGTAAGTTCAACAAGGAAATCATCCAAAATAGGGAGTGTATTACTTGAGTTCAGCACACCGCTAACTGCCTGCAGGCTGCGAAGAAAGTTCTGACTTGATACTATAAATCTCATATTCAGTGTGTTTTTTGATTGCGAATTCTTTTTCTATCAACGGTAAAAATAAGCAATTAATCATGAATTCCTTTGTCGAAGAAATCCAAATTAGCTAAATTTTATCAACAACTGAGGACTATTTATCAACTATCCTAAAAGACTAAGTTTTAGATTGCTTTAACAGAACACTAATCAGATAATTACGCAGTTTGCACGGCCCATTTTCTGGTTCAGATTGGGATGCAAGAAAGTTTGAGATTAATGCTTTACGATTTTATTTCGGCCAAAATCAAATTTTTTTTCAGTGCCGGCCATTAGTCGTTTTATATTCTCCCGGTGAGTATATGGGATGAAAATTGCAACAGTTACCGCCAGTACAACTAATGGGGGTCGTGTTTCGTGAAATATAAAAACTTCTATTAGCGGAAAAAGAATGGAACAGACAATAGACGATACTGAAACAATCTTAGTGAAGATCATCAGCAGAATAAAACAACCAAGGATTACCAGAAAAGTCATGGGATACAATGCGATAAGCATACCAACTATTGTTGCAACGCCTTTACCGCCCTTAAATGAAGCGAACACAGGAAATACATGCCCTAAGACTGCTGCTGAACCCAATATGATCTTATATATCTCTAGTTGATTGGGAGAAAACAATGCACTGGTTAAAAAAAGCGAAAGATTAACCGCAGCAAATGACTTAAAAACATCAAAGAGCAGCACTGGTATTCCAGCCTTCATTCCCAATGTCCTGATGGTATTTGTTGCACCAGCATTTCCACTGCCTACGGTACGTATATCGATTCCATAAAACACCTTTCCAACTATTACGGCTGTTGGAATAGAGCCGAGCAGGTATGCGGTCAGGATACCTGCTATCACTTCAAAATTTATCATGGTTGCTGTTGCTCTTCACTAATAGCTGTTTTCCTTTGCTGCATTTTATGCATAAATGCCATTCGCGCTTCAGGGGTTGAAATAATGAATTGATAACCCATTTCATCACCTGTATTTGTTGTACGCTTGCTTTCTTTTAAGGATGAAAGTATAGAATTGTATTCGTTGTTTGATGAAATCGACTGCATAATGCCATTACTATATGAGAAGAAGTACCAAACAAGTGGGTTAAGTTCAAGGTAAATATTTAATACATCACCTGTGCGACGTTTTCCTATTTCAATATAGCCATCAACTGAACGGTTCACGATTTCACCCTTCACAGCAGCTACACCTATTTTACCATCACTCACATACGATTTAAGTTTAGAATCCCAAACCATATTTACATTATTAAAGATCAATGGTTTGTTGAGCGCCTGTGGCATCTTTTTTACCTGTCCTGAAAGATTAAGTTCTTCAATAAACTGATTTGCATCACCTTCTCCAATTAAATTGATAATAAAGGATTTGAAAGCAGGAGAATTTACATCCAGGCTTCCAAGTTCAGTAACCTGCAAATCTTCACGAAGCCGGTCGAGTGCCTGGTCAGAGAAGAAAAAGTCAATAGCCTGTGACATGTTGAAACGTGTAGAGTCAACAAGTGTAAACTGCGTTACTTCTCCAAATGTCTGTAATTTAACACCGCCTAATGCAGCACCTACATTAAGTGCACCTTCAGCCTTAAATATACATTGCTCTATCCCAAAAGTAATGAGATTGCCGGTAAGGCTCTTGCCGTCTAATCTGGCATTGCTCCCAGCCATATAAGAATTGGTCTTATGGTCAAACCGGATGAACCCGTCAACACCTGCCACAAGAGTATCACCATAGGCTTTTGGTTTTTCAAACATTGAAGGGTAGATATTTGAGAAAAAATCAGAATATACAACACCGAACAGGATTGGATCGTTAATACTATCCTTCATAGCCATACTTACTGGTATCCTTATATCGTTCTGATCAAGTTCACCTTTGAATCGCACCCATGGTCTTTCGTCAGCCACACAACTGCTTATAAGTTTAAACACCCCATCGTAGGTCAGATTCTTTACAGGTGCGCGCATTTTCACATTACCGATGAAACTAAAGTGATCATTTAATGGCAGTACTTTTGAAGCACTGACCTTTGCAATTCCATAACTTGTCCCGGAAGAATCAACGGTTATAGGATTCATAAAGAGGGCCTGAACATTCCCAACATCGTCTACATAATCGAGTTCACCAGATGCCAGGTACTGTTTACGTGAATTAACCTTTACATCTGCATCATAAATCCTGTGGAATTTTTCTTTTCTGTTGGCTATAATGTTTGCTCCTTTAAGTGCCTGCATATCACCATCGGCCAGAATAGTCACTTTTCCATCGCCTGGGAATATTGCCACATCAGCTACCCTGATAACCTTAACTTCACGGGCATTCAGGATGTTCTCCTTCATGTTATAAGTAGCTTCCATAGCAAAGAATTGCAGTGAATCCCTTGCAGGATCAGTGGATATGAATTCAGAACCGGTGAAGTCATAGTCGGCAAGTTGCCTGATATCAACTGTGTCAGCTAATTCCTGCCGCTGTACCAATGAGTTGGTCATGAGCAATTCACTTTGTTCCATGCTCCACTCAATTCGGTCCATATAACAGACATACTTGCTGTGAGGCAGCTCAATGCGCTGGCTTTCACCCGGTACACCAAATATCCCTTGTTTTGTGTCAAAATCAACACTCCCTGAATTTACTCGTGTTGAGAGTGATAATGTTGGCCTTTCAGGATAATACAGAAGAAAGTCGGTAGTATCGGTATGGAATGATTGGTTTTTAAATGCAAAACTATTTGAAACAATATCGGCATTATCAAGGCGGCTCTTTCCATTACCCATTAATCCATCGGTCTTAAGAGTCAATTCCCCGCTATGGTATGATTTCTTGCCAAACATCTCGAATTCCTTGCCAGGTAATGTTTTAAGACTCATACTGTCGAGTTTGGGAACCCAAAACTGATGGACGCCTTCAGCATAAACCTCAGGGAAAGATGTGGCTCCTCTTTGTTCCTTAATACTAAATGTGGCAATATCAGCCACCAGTGAATCGGGATAGAACATAAAGTCTACTGATTCGGAAGTGGATGTGAGGTAATTTAATTTGCCTTCTCCATGAAGCCCCCCGTTATCCAACCTCACTTTTGAGTAGTAGGTTGCAAGACCGCCATAAACAGGCAAGCCGTTTTGTGGTAAGGTTTTAGTAAATCCCAATGAGAAATCATCCATGACTTTAAGTGGCTCCTTAATGGAAGGCATAATATCTCCGGAGTTCAATTCTCCATAAAATTTGAGATTTTCAGTAGTAAAGCTATTAAGACTGTCGAGGGAGAATGGATAAACAGTATAAAAAAACTTATCACGTTTATAGGCACCTCCACGAATTGTAGGAGCATCGTAGTATACGTAAGCGTCATTTTCACTCTTGAATAACGGGAATTGAGGAGTTTGTTTGATGCCGGACTTATTGGCAGGGTCATCAATAAGTAATTCACCACTAAGATCGGCAATTACATTCTCAACCGGCACACGCACAGGTTTATTGGTCTTCCTGTTCAGGGTATCTACACCAAAACTCATTGAATCAATGGTTGGCATATTTAACTTGAACTTTCCATACTCGAATGAACTCTTATTTGCATAAAAAGTAAAATATCCTGCATTTACTTTTCCTGTAAATACTATATCCCTGTCTTTGCCGATAATAATTTCTTTGTTCTGTGGAATGATGTAAACAGCTTTTTTATCACTGAGTGCCACACTATCGACTCCCTTCACAGTGATATTAAAATTATTGAGATCAAGAATACCATTAGGACCTTCATTGACTTTAGATCTAATCTGAATTACATCATAATCAATCTTCTTGCTTTTTGCATTCAGATAGTCAAACAGTTTCTGTTTAACTTCAACCCTGTCGAGGTCAATATAATAGCTCACAAACCCGCCTTCAGCAAGGTTAAGCACCATCGCTTTAACTTGTTCATAAGGCTTCTTCATGAATTCGGTTAATTCAGGCACCAGGAAATTTGTTCTGTTAGACTTTTCCGTAAAGTTTACTACAACATTAATAGGGTTCAGTTCATCAATTCCCTGAAGATGTGAAAAACGTTCTTCACTATAAAAATTTGTACTTTCAAAAACGGCTGTACCAGGTGTGTTTATTCCACGGATCATTTCAAACGACATTTTATCGTCGTCCATCTTATAATACAAACCTTGAACATACATATCAACTTTATGGAATGAGCTAAAAAACGGACTTCCTGAAACACCCTCGCCATTTCTCATAAGAGCTACTTCCCTGCTTTCTTCCAGATATCGAAGCTGTAAACCGGTATGATAAATTGAATCGTTTTCATGGAAAACTGTAGCTGAAGCCCGTTGTGAAACCAATCTGTCAGGCCTGATTACAAAACTCTTTGAAGTTATATGCATTAAGAGTTCAGTTCCTTTTCTGATAAAGATACTCGCTTCAGCAGTACTGGTGCCGAAACCAAGTATTCTGGAACCTTCAATTGCAAACCCTCCGTAGTAATCAATATCTTTGTAAAGATTCCTAATGCCAACGTCGGTCCGGTATGAAGTAAATTTGGGAAATGTTGCTTTATCAACCGGAATTCCGGCCAATACCCTGTCTTCCAAAGAACCAACCAGAGGTTCATTAAAATAATCTTTATGGTAAAAATTGACAGTGTCCGTCTTCCATCCGTTTTCTCTCAGATTGACTTTATAGCTATTTATGTTAGCGTAAACATTGTGAGGGTTATATCCGAATTTCTCCCAGTATACTTTTCCTTCACTTCCCTGAAACCTGTCGGCCAGCGGAAAATAATATCCGGAAGTTTTTAAGATCTTAATACTGTCGCGTGATGAATAACAAATGAGGTCGATATTTTTAACGTCAACATAAAGGGTTGAATCATAATGATAATTGAATCCATCACCTGTAAATCTCCATGTTGTGGTGTTCTGTTTGAAAAGAATATGGTCGAGGTTAAATTGAATAGTATTATTGAGTAACGACTTTAACTGCTTGGTTTTCTTAAGATCAGTATAAGGTTCAACCGCCTTATGCCATGCAAGAATGCTCTGATTACCAGTAGTTTCAGTAAATGAACTCAAGGCTTGTAAATAATCTGTATAACCCATATGCGGACGGACACCAATTTTACGCATGATATTTGATATTCTAATAATATCATGTTCGACCTCCATTGTGAATTTACCCCCTTCCCAATCTGCAATAAATACTGCAAGCACATCCTGAGTTTCCTTATTTCTTTGATTTGAGAAATACTCCTTTAATTGAGTAGGGAACATAATCGGGTCGTCCGAGAATTGATCGGGTTCCTGGGGAAATAATGAAACAAAACCTGCAACAAGTATCCAAAGAAGTGATGCCAGTCCAAGTTTATAATACCGCATATGTGGGATCTTAAGTGAGCTCTTAATTAGTTAGCGATGCTTTTTATTTAACAAAGCAGGCAGCAATCCATCTGTTTTGTTCATTGTGTGATGCATATTTTAGTCCTTCAGTAGCGGCACTCTTAGTGATGACATTCAGGTCTTCATTATAGAATCCACTTAACAACAGCAGTCCATTATCTTCAAGGCACTTACTATAAACAAGCATATCCTCGAGAAGAATATTCCGGTTAATATTTGCTATTATGATATTGAATTTCTGATCTTTAAGCAAAGATGCATCTCCATGATAAACGTTTATGAAGTCAGTATTATTACGTTGAATATTTTCAATGGTATTTTTATAAGCCCATTCATCAATGTCAATTGCTGTGATATCCTTTGCACCCTTTAATGCTGCAAGAATAGCAAGCACACCGGTTCCACACCCCATATCAAGGATTTTTTTCCCTTTCAACTCCGTCTCTAAAAGATACTCAATCATGAGTGCCGTAGTTTCATGGTGGGCAGTCCCAAATGACATTTTTGGCTCAATGATAATCTCATATTCAATATTTCCCATTACAGGATGAAATGGCGCCCTGATGTGGCAACGGCCTGCAATTGTAACAGGTTGGAAATTCTCTTCCCAAACAGCGTTCCAATTTTGCTCAGGGATTACCTTCCATGAAAATTTTTGCAAATCAATATTTTCGGGCCAGTTTGCAATATTGCCAAATATTTCAGGATTGAATTGTGAAGACTGGATATATGCAAGAAGGCTGTCATCTTCCTCCACAAAGCTCTCAAAACCCAATTGGCCAAGCAGTGCCATAAGTTCTTCAGCTATTCCTGACTGACTGGCACCGGTTAGGTATTTCACTTCAACATATTCCATTGCTATTTTTTAAAGCTGTTGATTATCTTAACAAAATCATCGGCTTTAAGAGAAGCACCGCCAATTAGTCCGCCATCTACATCAGGCTGTTCAAAAAGTTCAGCTGCGTTACCAGGATTACAGCTACCACCATAGAGGATTGATATTGATTTACCAGTTTCTTCGCCGTAATGTTTTGAAACAAGTGACCTGATAAAAGCATGCATTTCCTGAGCTTGTGCAGGTGTAGCGGTTTTTCCGGTTCCAATTGCCCAAACAGGTTCATATGCAATTACTACTTTCCTCACTTCATGGTCAGGCATATGACATAAAGCTTTATTCACTTGCTCTGCAACCACTTCAAAATGCCTGTTCTCTTCGCGTTCAGCAAGCACCTCACCACAGCAGTATATTGGAACTAGATCATTTTGCAATGCTTTTTCAACTTTTAAGGAAATAAGTTCGTCATTTTCACCAAAATACTGGCGACGCTCAGAATGTCCCAGTATTACATATTTTACGCCTGCCGATTTTATCATTGAAGCTGATATCTCTCCTGTGTAAGCACCTCCATCATATTGACTCAAATTTTGTGCTCCACAGCTGAAATCATTCTGTTGTGCAATATCAGAAGCTAATTCAAGATAAATGGAAGGAGGGCATACAACTACCTCCACATCTGATGGTCTTGATTCACTTAATAAATCTGCAATGTCAAAAAGCAGACTTTCAGCTTCAGTGAATATTTTATTCATTTTCCAATTACCGGCTACAATTCTCTTTCTCATCTCTTTAACAGTTGTACTAATAACAGTGACTAGTAGTTTATTTTTCAGTAAGTTACAAATTCAATTCCATTCAGATTAAATATTCTGTATTAACCTATGCAAGTTTCACCCTTGGATCAAGCCATGCGTAGATAATATCCACAAAAATATTAATTATTACCAGAAGTACGGCAATGAAAAGCACAGCACCCATTACTACCGGAAAATCATATTTCTCTAGTCCATCTACTATAACAACTCCAATCCCTTTCCAGTCGAAAATATATTCAACAAAAACAGCCCCTGCCATTAATGAAGCAAACCAGCCTGAAACTGTAGTAACAATAGGATTGAGGGCATTCCTTAAGCCATGCTTTAAGATTACACGTCTCTCAGACAATCCTTTTGAGTGGGCAGTACGTATATAATCCTGTGATAGAACTTCGAGCATTGAACTGCGGGTAAGTTCGATAATAATAGCCAATGGCCTAATCCCCAAAGTAATAGCAGGTAAAATGATATTTTTTAGGTCGAGGTACTCTCCACATCCAAAATCATCAACTGAATACAATGAACCGAACATGCTTAAACCGGTATAATCAGCTAATACATATGCAAAAAGCCAGGCCATCAGGATAGCAGCAAAAAAAGAAGGCAACGACATACCCAGTACGGCTATAAAAAGTGAAGCCCTGTCAAAAAAACTGTCTTTACGGATGGCCGAAGCAACACCAATAATCAAGCTAATGATTACTGCAAATCCCATGGAGACTGTAGCCAGTAACATGGTGTTTGGGAAAGCCTGTGCCAGAATCTCAGAAACTTTCCTCTTGCTCTGATAAGACCTGCCTAGGTATGGGAGTTTTAACACCACCTTTGTTTTTCCAATCTCAGCCAGTGAAATAAATGGTGCATATTTTGTACTGTCAGGATACCATAATCCTTTTTTGTCGGACATATTATGAAATGACAGTGGAGAAAGGTCATTTACGAACTTCAGGTATTGCTCGTAAACTGGTTTATCGAGTCCTAATTCCCTGTTTATAGCCTCAACAGAAGCCATATCAGCACGCTGACCCAACATCATTCGGGCAGGATCTCCGGGAAGGATATTGAAAAGAAAAAATACCAATGTAACAACCCCTATCAGGACGAACACTCCATAATATATCCTTCTTCCAATAAATCGCAGCATAGAGTCCTTTATTGATCAGCGATCATTTCTTTTTTGATTTCTTTATAATCAGGGATATCACGGAATGCCCATTTATCAATTACAACGCCGGCTTTCATCAGAATAAGTCCGGGATTTGACCTCACCATTATCTTTAATGCCACATCATCAGCCTGGTAAAACGTATACCGCAAATTAAGCTGTTTGCTAACTGTATCGATTTCAGCAGGCAATGAACTGGTTATTGAGGCAAAGCCATAACCATCAGATTCTGCTTTCATGGCAAGATCGTTAACTGACTTCAACGCACCCTTATTTGCTTTCGCAATATCCCAGGTAATCAGCATGAAATGATAACCAGGATCTCTTATTATATCATTGGTTACATCATTACCTTCAAGATCGACTATTTGAAGATCAGCACCCAGATATTCATTGGGATCATCTACACGCTGATCAACAAACTCCCATTGGCTCATCCAAACACTATCATTAAAAGGATAGTCAGGTGAAAGGTATTCTTTTGTCTCACCTGTTTGCTTATTCCTATAAGTAAGATAATATTTAACAGGAAGATTGCTCTCAGTGAACATCTTATTACCTTTCTTCCATTCCATGAAATCGATGATTGGAAGGTGCATAATGCAGAATAGGCACATACCTGCAAAGAGTGCGGTTATAACACCAGCAGTTCCATATGCCTGAAGATTTGAGTATCGGTCTTTTGCCTTCTTTCTCCAGATGAAGAGAATGACTGTTGGAATGAAAAGTATTACATTTTTAAGGAATGTCTGCACATTGGTGAGCTTAATTGCATCTCCGAAACAACCACAATCGGGAACCGGGTTTGCTACTGCATCATATAAAGTAAGTCCTGTAAAATAAATCATAACGCCAAGTAACATCCATGCATTTACTTTTGGTTTGAGGTTAAAGAGAACCACAAAGCCAAGCACGAATTCCATGGTTGAGAGCAATACTGACAAAGTAACAGCAGCTGGCATCATCCAATCGGTACCCCAGGCCATAAAGTAATCTTCAAGTCTATAGGCCGTTCCCAATGGATCAATGCCCTTCACAAACCCCGAAAACATAAAGACCACCCCAATAATGGTCCTTGAAACAAAGTGTAAAATGCGCATCTTAGTACTCATTTTCCTTCAATTTTATCATCGCGAAAACCGCATAATTAATCATGTCAAGGTAATTGGCATCAACGCCTTCTGATATGAAGGTTTTACCTTTGTTATCTTCGATTTGCTTTACCCTTAGTAATTTCATTAAAATGATATCAGTGAGGGAGCTGATACGCATATTTCTCCAGGCTTCATCATAATCGTGATTTTTATTGAACATCAGATTTTTAGCCATCGTAACAAACTTATCATACAGGTTTTCAACGATTGAACTGTCCATATTAAGCTCATCGCTATGTCCTAACTCAAGCTGGATAAGTGCAATAACGGAGTAATTTATGATTCCAATAAATTCCGACTTCTGATCTTCAGAAACCATCTGCACACCTTTTGTCTGAATACTCCTGATGCGGTTTGCTTTTATGTATATTTGATCGGTTAATGATTCAGTGCGTAATACACGCCAGGCAGTTCCATAATCTTTCATCTTGGTCAAAAATATATCTTTGCATTCAAGGATGACCAAATCAAACTGAACAGCTGTTTCAGACGTCATATACAGGTTAGGATTAGTACGTTAACTTTTTTGTGCTTGTATTGGCAAATATAGCAGGTTATCACGACAAACACTATGAATTTTTTAGAAAACCAATCAATCCAATGTGGCACAAAATCACTCGATCTAAGGGATCCGGTGGTGATGGGCATACTTAATCTCACACCCGATTCCTTCTTCGATGGTGGAAATTATTCTTCTTCTGAGGATCTGCTGAAAAAGGTGGAACAGATGATAAATGACGGAGCTTCAATCATAGATATTGGCGCTATCTCTACGCGCCCGGGTGCGCAAATTCTGACTTCAGAGGAAGAAACAGAAAGATTAATAGAACCTTTAGCACTTATCAGAAGATCGTTTCCAGATGTGATCCTTTCGGTTGATACGTTTAGAAAGACAATTGCATCAGCGGCTGTTAATGAAGGTGCGGATATTATCAATGACATTTCAGGGGGATTGATGGATGATGAAATGATTCCTTACATCTGCATGCAAAAGGTCGCCTATGTTCTGATGCATATGCAGGGCACACCTGACACTATGCAGGTTAACCCCCAATATGATAATGTGGTCCAGGAAGTCGCTGAATTTTTTATGTCGCAATTTGTAAGGTTTAAACAAGCGGGCAAAGAAAACATTATTCTTGATCCGGGATTTGGGTTTGGTAAAACTGTTGACCATAACTTTAAACTGCTGGCAGCCATACAGGAGTATGCGTCATACTGTTATCCAATCCTTGCAGGCGTTTCACGAAAATCAATGATCAATAAGGTACTTGGCATATCTCCGTCAGATGCCTTGAACGGAACTACAGTCATCAATACCATGGCACTTATGAGAGGAGCGCATATCTTACGTGTACATGATGTAAAACCAGCTGTAGAGGCAATTAAATTGTATATCCGATACAAACAATCTCAGTATACGTGAATTCAGAGTCAATAAATATCATCTGAAACAGACAATTTCATGTCTATACTTAAAATGAATTGTTCCCGTTCATTTAACTAACTTTGCAAAAACCAGATTAAAAATGTTAGAATTAGCTATTCCTTTTTTCATTGGCATGAGGCTTCTTGATATAATTGATATTATCCTGGTAGCCCTTTTATTATATGAACTTTACAATTTGGTTAAAGGAACAGCAGCTATAAACATCTTACTTGGTATTATATCTATATTCCTTATCTGGCGCCTTGTACGTATTCTTGAAATGGAACTCCTGTCAGAAATACTGGGTGCATTTATAAGTGTTGGTTTCATTGCTCTCATCGTGGTGTTCCAGCCTGAAATACGAAAATTCCTCTTGCTTGTTGGAACTCCGTCTTTTATCAGGAAACGGAATAACCGGTTCCTTTTCTGGAAAATAAAGTATGCAGATGATGAGACACTGAGCATTGACCCTATTGTGCAGGCTTGCTTCAAAATGGCCAACACAAAAACAGGTGCTTTAATAGTGATAGGAAAAGTTAATGAACTAAATGAAATTACTGAAACAGGTGAACTGATTGATGCCCGGATTTCAGAACAATTGCTTGAAAATATCTTCTATAAAAATTCACCGCTTCATGATGGAGCAGTAATCATTATGAATAACAGAATAAAAGCTGCAAGTTGTATTCTTCCGGTTTCAAAGAATGATACGCTTCCAGCAAATGTTGGCCTCCGCCACCGGGCAGCCGTTGGAATGACCGAGAAGTCAGATGCTATTGCACTGGTGGTCTCTGAACAAACAGGACATATTTCATGGTGTAAAGCGGGTCAATTAAATTTTGATGTAACTCCTGCCCGTCTGAAAACTCTACTTGAGGAAGAATTTAATCTTTCACCTTCGAAATAATTATTTTTTTGCCTCAAACTCTTTAATTAATTCTTCGGGTGATTTGCCCATGTTTTGAATGGCAACTTGTGCATCATCCTGTAATTCGTGATCAGGAAATGCGTGTATGAAATCACGATAAATCTCGGAAGCACGACCATAGTTACCCATCAGGTTTTCATACACATAAGCTTTCAGGAAAACAACTTCCGGGTAGCTTTTTGTTTTGTTGTAATCGTTAATATACTTGTCAATCAACTTCATTGACAGTTTCGCATCGCTCATTGACATAGCCACCCGAATGCCCCTGTATAAATATAATGGTGCAAGTGAATCTTTTGGATAAGTATTGACAAAAGCAGTGTAATCCCTAATCAGCTGATTCAGATTAGCTGTATCGGGAGTGGCAGCCTGTTCATTAACCTTTTGCTCCAATGAATCGATTTTTAACTGATCCTTGTCCCTTTTTGAAGTACAGGCAGTCATGAAAACCGCCAAAGAACAAAGTACTATGACAATTGATTTTGTTAGGTTATGCATGGTCAAATTGTTTTACTGACTCTTAGTATTATTATTGGTGCTTATGATAACTTCTTTTTCAGGTTTGGATATATCATTTTGTAGTCAGTTTTTACTGCTCCCTTTGAGATGTCTGCTAATTTACGTTTCAGCATGATCCTGCGAAGAGGAGTCACATGATCAATAAAGAGAATGCCTTCAAGATGGTCGTATTCATGTTGAATTACCCGGGCAAGAGCGCCAGTAATTACTTCATCATGATATACAAAATTCTCATCATAATATTGAATGTGCACATCAGGTTTGCGGATAATGTCTTCCCTGATTTCAGGAATACTCAAACAACCTTCATTAAAAGCCCACTCTTCACCGGTTTCTTCCGTGATTTTTGGATTAATGAAGACTCTCTTCATATTTTCTTCCCCGGGGTAATCTTCCTTATATGGCGTTGTATCAATCACGAAAAGACGTATACTTCTGTTCACCTGAGGGGCTGCCAAACCAACACCATTTGAAGCATACATTGTTTCAAACATATCGGCAATGAACTGCTCCAAACCTTCATAATCTTTTGTTATATCGGTAGCCACCTTGCGGAGAATAGGATGGCCATAAGCAACAACTGGAAAAACCATAATCAAAACTTTTATTTGTTAAACATACGCTGGTCGAGATATGATTGCAATAAAATGGTTGCACTAACAGTATCAACCAGCGATTTGTTTTGCCGGTCTTTCTTTTTAGCACCTGACTGCAGGATTGCCTGTGATGCCATCTTAGAAGTAAACCGCTCATCGACCCTTTCAACCGGTATCTGAGGAAACTCCTTTTTAAGTTGTTTTACAAAGGGTTCAATAAACCGGGCTGATGCTGATGGCTCGTAGTTCATTTGTCGTGGCTCACCTACCAAAAACAAAACCACAGGTTCCCTGCTTATATATTCCTTCAGAAATGAAATTGTATCCATTGCCCTGACAGTCGTTAGTGAAGTCGCAATAATCTGACCAGTGTCAGTTACCGCCAGTCCAACCCGTTTCTGTCCGTAATCTATTGCAATAATCCTACCAATCAATATTTTCCGGTTAATTGAACTGCAAAATTACGAATTTTATTCCTTCGGTTGTACGATCATCGGTTACAAGGCTGGAGACTGAGATGATATCTTGTAATATTTCCCTTTTTTGGCAATGAAATATAACCTGCCATTTGAATCCAGGTAATCATGAGTTATTGTTTTTGTCAACGACATCATGAGACTCCTTTTGATATCCCCTTTAATCTGGATCTTATCTGGGCCATTTATTATAAATTCAATTGGACTCTTATACTCAGCCGAAGTTTCAACTTTTGGATTAATACTTTCATCAAACACAGGATCGTTCATAAACACATGTACCCCATCAGATTCATGTTTAACCAGATACCAGAAAGCATCATAATTACTCCGGTCGGGAGAAAAATAAATTGGAAGTTTTACTGACCAGCGAAGATCTCCATCAGCAGAATGGTAAGAAACAAATGTGTACCCATAAGTTGAAGTCAGGTAGAGATCATAAATGATTTCATTCACCAATGTGAAGTTACCCAATGAATCACAATGAAATACACAAGGCTGGAAATAATTCTGTTTGACCTTGACAGTTTCCTCAAAGAGATTCACCTTCCTGAATTTTACTGTGTTTGTCAGAATATCGACACTAATTGCAAATGTGCCCTTAATCATCCGGTTAGAATAAAATGACAAGTACTTTTCACCAATTGTGTCACTTACTACCGAACCGGCAACAAGAAGATTTTCGTTATAAAGATTCAAACCTGATGGAATAGCCATCACATTCGTTGCCTGCTCACTCAGATCTAAAAAAAGCTCCCTTTTATCATGTTTATCACCATGAAAGGAAACCAACCAACTACGTCCGTCAGAAGTACTCTTTAAATAATAAACATTCCCATTATGATCAAGGCTCAGCCCATTTATAGAATACCAGTCCATAACATCATTCTCTGCTGTCCATTGTGATAATAGCTTCAATTGGTCATCAAAAAGTGCAATTAAGTATTCATAATGAGAGGTCTTCTTGTTCCAGTTCATCATCATAATAGCAAGCTTTTCTTTGTCAGGTGAAGTGACAACAGTAAAAATAGCTGGTACGGGTGCAAAAAAATCGCCTTTAACACTTATGAGGGTATCTTCCGACAAAGGAATATTATCACCAAGCCTTATGCAGCATAAGGCCACCTTTGAATCAATGATTTTAGAATAAAACAGAATAACTGAATTGCCCGTTACAACCTGAGAATGATGCTTAAAGAAAGCACCTTCACCCGGTTTGATTGCAATTTTGGATGATCTTTCGCGAACCAGGCTGTTTTTGTTGATTTTATCAACATAACATAAATATTCTTTCCCATAAAAAACATACAGGTAATTATTGTCATCCCCAAACACATAAGGTTGATCATACAACCCTCCAGGAACTTCAAACTGTGAACTCCATGTGAGCTGTTGAGCTTTAAGTGAAGGAAATAGAATGTAGGCCAGTAATAAAACGGGATAGATTTTCCTGCTCATATTAGAAACTTTTCTGTAAAAGTAGAAAAAAATATAATTTCAGGAAATTCCTTGTCCAGGATGCACCTTTGTTATGAAGATGTACTTTTTTTGCGCTGAACTTTGTGAAAGCTCTTTATTGCCTGATCACTTTATATGTGCCATCTTCAAACAGCCTGATAATTGTGGAGGCTTTTCCCTGATTGAACTGGTCATGAAAAAGCTTTACCACATAGTCAGCTTGTTTGATGACATCGGGTGTTATCTGTTTGAAAACAAGTGGTGTTGGTTCACCTGAGATGTTTGCCGAAGAAGATATTATCGGTTTGCCAAGTTCTTTGATTAGATTTTTGCAGAATTCATCCCTTACCACCCTGATAGCTATTGTTCCATCAGGCGCATGCACATTTCTCGGGAGGTTACGGGCATTGTCGTAAATTACTGTTACCGGGTTATCAATACTGCTAATAAGGTCAATGGTGATGTCTGGAATTTTCTTGACATATTTCTGGAGGTCATCATACGAGTCGAGCAGAACGATCAAACTCTTGGCTTCATTCCTTTTTTTAATCTTATATACGCGGTCAACAGCTCTTGTATTGAGTGCATCGCAGCCCAGGCCCCAAACAGTATCAGTAGGATAAACAATTACGCCTCCTTCTTCAAGCACTCTAACAGTGTTGGTTACTTCAGTTTGAATCTCGCTGTTCATAGTTGTTAAGCGGTAATAACAATTGAGATACTGAAATGGTTTCAGCACATTTAAAATGTCCTTCCGGGCATTGTTGGTGCCCATGTATACCACATGGTTTGCAAGCCAAAGGGACATTGGTTTCTACTATATATGAGTTGTCTGATAATGGTCCAAAGCCAAATTTAGGCACTGTTGAAAGGAATATTGCTGTCACATTTCCATTAACAGCCGATGCAAGATGCTGTGGTGCTGAATCATTTACATAATTCATCATAGCATCTTTCATTAAAGCAGCCGATTCAAGAAATGAAAGTCTTCCGGCCATATTTATTATATGCTGCTCATCGCATTTCATGTAAATCTCTTCACACAAAGGAATATCATGCTTGCTGCCAATAAGCATCACCGGAATTTCATCGGGTATATTATCTATCATTTCAATCCATTTATGCATGGGCAACTGCTTGGTAAAATAAAGTGAAGCAGGTGAAATGGTAATATAAGGCCTGTCTTTCCATTTTTCAGTTGATTCAAAGTCCGCTTTAGTGGGATAGAGTTTAGGCAATTCGGGCTTCAGGTCAGTAAGAGGTTTGATCAGCTGACCATTCCTGTAAATTTCATGCGTTTCACCCGAAATGATATGAACCGCCTTATGTGTCAGCATAAATGACAAAGGGTTCTTTTTAAAACCGGCTCTGTATGGCGCTCCTGATAATCCGGCTATAAGTCCCGATGTTGCAAACCTCTGTACATTAATCACAGCATCATACTTCCGGCTTCTGACTGTTTTTATGATATTTATCAGGTTATAATATTTTCGGTGGTCTTTTTCCCAAACTAACACCTTATTTATGAAGGGATGTCCCTCAAATAGCAATTCATGCGGACTTTTAACCAGATAATCGATCATAGCTGAAGGATACTGCTTATGCAATGTCTCTGCCAGTGAGGTTGAAAGTATGACATCACCGAGTGATGCCGTTTGCATTATGAGGATTCGTTGAAGCATTCCGATTTTATATTTGAAATTCGAGATTTGAAATTTGAGATATTTTAGTTTAAAATTTGAGATTAAAAGTTGATCTGAGGTGTATGAGAATCTCAAATCTCAAATCAAATATTAAGCTTGCACATTGTATTCCCTAAGCGCATCGTTTAATGAGGTTTTGAGGTTAGTAGATTCTTTGCGGTAGCCAATAATCAGCGCACATGGAACCTGATAAGTTCCTGCCTTAAAATCTTTTGGGATACTGCCTGGTATTACTACAGCCCGTTCGGGTACTTGTCCTTTATATTCAACTGCATCCTCACCAGATACGTCAATAATTTTAGTTGAACCGGTAATTATAACCCCCGCCCCAAGTACTGCTTCCTTTCTAACCAACACACCTTCCACCACAATACACCTTGATCCGATAAAACAGCCATCTTCAATAATCACGGGACTGGCCTGCACGGGTTCAAGAACGCCTCCTATTCCAACACCACCTGATAAATGGACATTCTTACCAATTTGGGCACATGAGCCAACCGTGGCCCACGTATCAACCATAGTACCTGAATCAACGTAAGCACCAATATTAACGTACGAAGGCATTAAAATAGTACCCGGAGCAATGTATGCTCCATATCGTGCAGTTGCAGGTGGCACTACCCTTATTCCCTGCTGAAGGTAATTCCTTTTTAAAGGTATTTTATCATGAAACTGAAGTGGACCGGCTTCGGTAACTTCCATTTGCCGGGTAGGGAAATATAAAATGACTGCTTTCTTAACCCACTGATTAACCTGCCATTGGCCCCCTAGGTTATCGCATACACGCAATGTCCCTTTGTCAAGAAGTTCAATTACTGTTTCTATGGCTTTTTTTGAGGCAAAATCATTGAGTAACTCACGGTTATCCCAGGTTTTGTTGATTATTTGCTCTAAGTTATCAGGCATATTCTTTTAGTTCGAACAAAAATAAACAAAATTACAACGGGCAACTTCATATTTGTTAATCGATTTCCTCCTTATCATTTGCCATTTGCTTAATTGTTAATAAGTTAACAATTCACCTATTAGATTTCCACGAACAAAAGGGTACAAATTTTGTTATTGGGGTTGACAATTTTAAGGTTAAGAATGCATTAACTAATCAATTATGATCACTGCTGAAGTAGAAATAAAGAAACCCTACGGGATTAAAGATACTGACAAAGAGACTTTATTAAATTGGTATTATTTGCTGGCTCTGGGTCGAAGACTTGATGATCGGGCACCTAATTACCTGAAACAGGCCCTTGGTTGGTCATACCACGCACCGTGCGCCGGACATGACGCAATCCAACTTGCACTCGGACAAGTGTTTGTGCCACAAGTCGACCATATGTTCCCTTATTACCGTGACATGCAGACTGCCGTTTCGGCCGGTCTGACAGCTGAAGAAATAATACTTAACGGGATTTCAAAGGCAACCGATATTGCCAGTGGCGGGCGCCATATGTCGAACCATTTTGCTAAACCTGAATGGAATATCCATAATGTTTCTTCTGCAACCGGCAATCATTCTTTGCATGCAGTTGGTGTTGCCAGAGCTATAAAGCGTTATGGCGCACAGGCAGTAAGTTTCTGCTCAACCGGTGAATCAGCCACTTCTGAAGGCTATTTTTATGAAGCTGTCAATGGTGCGTCAAATGAAAAATTACCTGTTATTTTCGTCATCCAGGATAATAACTACGGAATATCGGTACATAAACGTGACCAGACTGCCAACTGGCGGGCAGCAGAAAATTTCAGGGGATTTAAAAACCTCAGGATTATGTACTGCGATGGCAAGAATGTGTTTGCTTCTATGAATACCATGACAGAAGCAAGAAAGTATGCTATTGAGCATCAGATGCCGGTTATAGTCCATGCCAGTGTTGTGAGAATTCACTCACATTCAAATTCCGACAAGCACGAACTTTACAGGGATGATAATGAACGATTCTGTGCACAGAAATCAGATCCGGTTGACAGATACCGTAAAACCCTTGTCCTTGCTGGGCGTGTGACCGAAGAAGAACTCACCCAAATTGACCAGCGTGTAAAAGAAGAAGTATCGAAAGCCCATAAAAAAGCCATTACTGCTCCTGATCCAGATCCTAAAAGCATATTTAACTTCGTATTACCTGCCCCATATGTTCCGGGAAAATACACAGATGGCACCCATGATAATTCTCATGGCGAAAAATTAAAATTTATTCAGGCACTTAACTCCACTTTAAAGGCAGAATTCAGGAATAATCCTGATACCTACATCTGGGGACAAGACATAGCCAACAAGGACAAAGGCGGTATTTTCAATGTAACCAAGGGAATGCAACAGGAGTTTGGTATTGAAAGAGTATTTAATGCTCCAATTGCAGAGGACTTTATTTTGGGAACAGCCAATGGAATGAGCCGATTCAGTAAGAAAATACGCATTGTCGTCGAAGGTGCCGAATTTGCCGATTACTTCTGGCCAGCCATGGAACAATTCGTTGAACTTACCCATGATTACTGGAGAAGCAATGGAGCCTTTTCGCCAAATGTAGTGGTGCGGCTCGCATCGGGAGGTTATATTGGTGGTGGATTATACCATTCACAAACCATAGAAGGTGCCCTTATGACCTTCCCCGGAATACGCATTGTTTATCCTTCTTTTGCAGATGATGCAGCCGGATTGCTAAGAACTGCAATAAGATCTGAAGGTCCTACAATGTTCCTCGAACCAAAGGCATTATACAACGATCCGATTGCTGAATGCATTGTACCTGATGATTTTGAAGTACCCTTTGGAAAGGCACGCATTCGCCGTGAAGGCAAAGATCTGAGTTTTATAACATACGGGAACACCACCCATATGTGTCTTGCAGCAGCCAAGCGCCTGGAAGAAGAATTGGGTATTTTTGCAGAAGTTGTTGATATTCGTTCATTGGTACCACTTGATAAAGACACCATTCTTGACTCCGTTAAAAAGACCAGCCGTGTGGTTGTGGTTCATGAGGATAAAGTATTCGGAGGTTTTGGTGCTGAACTGGCAGCAATGATAACTGACGAAGCCTTTCAATACCTTGATTCTCCAGTAAAACGTGTTGGCTCGACTTTTACCCCGGTAGGTTTTAACAGGATACTCGAAAAGGCAATTTTGCCCAATACCGATAAAATATTCAATGCCGCTAAAGAGGTTTTGGAATATTAGAAGGAAAAAGGAAAACGGAAAACGGGAAAAGGTGACTTGTCCTGAAATAGATCTACAGCAAAAGTAAACACTAATCAGGATTACCTTTAACTTTTAATTTGACTTTTTACTTTAATCTGAACTTTACTATTTTCATGAAGCTCCTGAGTGAAACCAGCATAATAAAAGCATTGCTTTTATTATTTCCTATATCATTTCATCTTCTTTTAACGTTTCATTTTCATTTAACTTTTCTTTGATTTTTTCACTTTTTCCTTTTTCCTTTTTCCTTAAACAATGACTCCATTCCATAACCCTTACCCCACTCCCTTTGAAATTCCACCTTTCGAAGTGATCAAACCTGAGCATTTTATGCCGGCTGTTAAAGAAGCTATTGATGCTCATAATCATGAGATAGAAGATATCCTCAACAATCCGGATAAACCTGATTTCGAAAATACTGTTGCACGTTTGGATTACAGTGGCGACGCATTGCGCAAAGTCACATTGATATTCCATAACCTCAACAGCTCAAATACAAATCCAGAAATACAAGCTATTGCAAAAGAAATGGCACCGGTGCTTTCTGCGCATTACGACAATATTAGCCTGAATGATAATCTATTTAAAAGAATAAGTATAGTATATAATAACCAGGCTGAACTGTATCTCAATCCTGAACAAAAAAGGCTACTAAGTGAAACTTATAAAGATTTTGTACGTGGGGGCGCCAATCTTAATGATCGGGACAAAAAACGTTTCAGGGAAATCAACAGTCGCTTATCGGTACTCACTTTACAGTTTGGTGAGAATGTCTTAAAAGAAACGAACGACTATAAACTGGTGATTGACGACTATAATGACCTTGCCGGCCTGCCACAGAACCTCATTGATCAGGCAGCTGAAACAGCAATTAAAGAAGGTATGCAAGGTAAATGGGTGTTCACGCTTCATAATCCCAGTGTTATTCCGTTTATGCAATTTGCCCAAAATCGAAATCTGAGGGAGGGATTTTACTATGCACAAATAAGCCGGGGTAATAAGAATAATGAAAATGATAATAAAGAGATCATAAAAGAAATTGTTACACTCCGCCTTGAAAGGGCAAATTTGCTTGGATATAAGAGTCATGCTGAATATGTTCTTGCAGAAAACATGGCGTCAAATCCCGCGAATGTTGATAAACTTCTTAAACAGCTCTGGGCTCCTGCTATAAACCGTGCCAAAGCTGAAGCTGCCGACTTGCAGTCACTCATTGACCGTGAAGGTGGCAATTTTAAATTACAACCCTGGGACTGGCGATACTATACTGAAAAATTACGCCTTGAGAAATACAATTTAAGTGATGAAGAGCTGAAACCATACCTCCAGCTTGAGAATGTAAAAAAAGGGATTTTTATGGTCGCCAACAGACTGTATGGGTTAGTTTTTGAAGAGCTTAGCAACGTGCCGTTGTACCATCCTGATGTTAAAGCCTATGAAGTAACCGATGCTTCCCGAAACAATATTGGCGTACTCTTTATGGACTTCCATCCACGTGAAAGTAAACGTGGCGGTGCATGGATGAGCAGCTACCGCAAACAATATATAGATGAATCAGGCAATAACATCAGACCAATTATAACCATTGTATGTAATTTCAGTAAACCAACTGCCACTACCCCTGCCCTGCTCACATTTGATGAAACCAGCACTCTTTTTCATGAATTCGGCCATGCATTGCACGGGCTGCTTTCTAATTCAACTTATTACAGTCTGACAGGCACCTCAGTACCACGTGATTTCGTTGAATTACCTTCGCAGATTATGGAGAACTGGGCTGCAGAACCTGAAGTGCTTAAATTATATGCAACTCATTACCTGACAGGTGAAGTAATTCCTGATTCACTTATAAATAAACTGCAGAATTCAAAAGTCTTTAATCAGGGCTTTGAAACAACCGAATACCTGGCAGCCTCTTTCCTTGATATGGCTTACCATAATATGAAAGAAGCCAATATCTCAGACGTCAATGCTTTTGAGAAAGAATTTGTTGACTCACTAGGACTTGCACCACAAATCACCATCAGATATAAAAGTACTTACTTCAACCATATTTTCAGTGGAGGCTATTCATCAGGATACTATAGCTATATCTGGGCAGCAATCCTCGATTCTGATGCTTTTGAAGCTTTTAAAGAAAATGGCCTGTTTGACCAGGCAACAGCAACCTCCTTCAGGAAGAATATTTTGGAGCGGGGCGGCACGGATGACCCAATGATACTCTATAAAAACTTCCGTGGGGCTGACCCAGATATTAAACCATTATTAAAGAAAAGAGGACTACTGGAAATCTAATCGTCCTATGTGGCTGGTCTTCATATTTTATTGTTTACTGAAAAACAATTAAATTTAAATATAACTCATTGTAAATCCGCTTACTTAACGGTAATCCCCGACTGTGAGCTGTAACCAGTCAATTAAAAAGCTTAAAATTGCATTAAAATTGTTAAGCATTGTTAAAATCTCATTTTTACGCCGTACATTAGATGCACATTAAGCTAATCAAGAAATACGACCCGTTCTCTTTTAAAAGTGGACGGGTTGTCTTTTTCACCTCGATTCCGTCTCATTGTAAAATACAATGAGACTCCACTCGGTGACCGTTTACTCGATTCCGTCTCATTGTAAAATACAATGAGACTCCACTCGGTGACCGTTAGCTTAATTTTTTTTCAAAAAACATCACCACTTTTAAAATCTTTTTCTACTTTTGTTTCGCCATTCGACGAAATACGAAACATGAGTAAAACAACGAGGATTTATAGCGAAGAACAAATGCAGCTTGCAAGGTTTGCAAAGGCATTGTCCCATCCGGTGAGGGTGTTTATTTTAGAGTACATTGCTAACAATACCAAGACCTGCTGTTATAGCGGTGACTTGCATGAGCAACTTAACATTGCCAGGTCGACACTTTCTGAGCATCTTAAGGAACTTAAGGAATCGGGATTACTGCAAGGTGAAATCAATCCCCCATATATCAAATACTGTATTCATAAAGAAAACTGGGACAAGGCAAAAGCCTTATTCGATAAACTATTCAATTTATAAACTAAAATATTTATTACCATGGAAGTAAAAGTTCTGGGAACCGGTTGTGCCAAATGCAAAACCCTGGAAAAAGTTACCCGCGAAGCTGTTGAAAAATACCATATTGATGCCAATGTCACTAAAGTGGAAGACATTACAGAAATTATGAAATATGGAGTAATGGTTACCCCCGCCCTGGTAGTTGATGGAGCCGTTCTTATCAAAGGCAGGGTGCCTTCGGTTGATGAAATTGGCAATCTGTTGAAAATTTAAACCTTACATCTGAAGAATCAATCATAAAACAGAAAATTAAACAACCATGAAAAAAATCTATCCTGTTGTTGCCATTCTTTTCCTGCTTGAATTAGTTGGAATATTCGGCAATAATGCTGAATGCTGTTCTGCAAATGCAGCAAATGCTGGTGCAACCGACAACCTAATAATAAACACTACTCAAGTGCAGATTGGTAGTGCAATTTATAAAAATGAACCAACTCCCAAACCTGGCAAAATCCAGGTTTACTATTTCCACTTCGAACGTCGATGTGCCACTTGTATTGCCGTTGAAGATGAAACAAAAAAAGCACTTAACGAATTGTATGGCACTCAAATGAAGAAAGGTGACATCACATTCAAGTCAGTGAACCTCGAAGAGAAATCGGGCGAAGCTCTGGGCAATAAATTAAAAGTTGCCGGTCAGTCCCTCGTCATTGTTATTGGCGACAAAGTCACCTCAGACCTTACCGACAAAGCTTTTATGTATGCTAAAAGTGAGCCGGCTAAATTAAAAGCTGAAATCAAACAACAGATTGACATACAACTGAAAAAGTAATCAGCCATCATGGAAATTTTCAATTCAATTCTTGAAAATACCAGTTACACATTTGTCACGGCATTTATTCTTGGACTGATGACCGCCATTAGTCCATGTCCGCTTGCCATGAATGTGTCGGCTATTGGCTTTATCAGTCGCGATATTACCAATCGAAACCGTGTGTTTATCAGCGGATTGGTATACACACTTGGCAGAGCAATCTCCTATACACTTCTGGGCTTCATTCTGTTTCTGGGAGCCAGCAAGTTCGATATTACCCGGTTCTTCCAGGGCTGGGGTGAAAAACTGGCCGGACCTGCACTTATTATTATTGGCCTGTTTATGATTGATGTAATCAAACTAAACATACCGGGATTAAACCTTGCCGACCGGTTAGAGAAACTAAAAGCCGGACACTTCACTTCCCTTCTTCTGGGCATCGTGTTTGCCCTGGCCTTTTGTCCGTACAGTGGCGTTCTCTATTTTGGGATGCTTATTCCCATAACAGTTGCAAGCCCTTCAGGTCTTTTCCTGCCACTCATCTTTGCACTGGCTACCGGATTGCCGGTAATCATCTTTGCCTGGATACTTGCATATGCAGTTGGAAATGTAGGTAAAGCTTATAATTCACTCAAGACTTTCGAACTCTGGTTCAGGCGCGTTATCGCTGTTGTTTTTATTGCAATAGGAATTTATTATGTCGTTATATACTTTCTCTAAGGTCCGTGTAAACGGAAACGCGAAAGTCCTGATGATCTCAGGTCTCTTGATCATGTGGCTGGTGGCATACAGGAACCTTCAATTGCTCAGCAACTTCATGGTTGATCGTATACTTGCTCTTGAAACAGGTGCCCATCTCACTGAAGCACTTCGGTTTTTCATTTTCGAAGTACCCAAAGTACTACTTCTTCTGGTGCTCATTATTTTTATTGTAGGAATCATCAGATCATATTTCACCGCTGAGCGCACCCGTAAAGCCCTTGAAGGTAAATCGCTCTTCACAGGCAATATAATGGCATCCTTGCTGGGCGTTGTGACCCCATTCTGCACCTGTTCAGCCATACCGCTGTTCATCGGCTTCATGCAGGCCGGTGTGCCATTAGGTGTAACATTCTCATTCCTCATAGCATCACCCATGATTAATGAAGTGGCTATTGTACTCCTGTTCGGCCTTTTCGGATGGAAAGTCACTGCCATTTATATCGGCACCGGACTCTTTCTGGCCATATTTTCAGGCTTCATTATCGGAAAATTAAAACTTGAACGCCTCGTTGAGCAGTGGGTTTACGATATGCAGGTGGCACAAAGCGAAGAGATCGAAGAAAAAATATCGTTCCCTGACCGTATCAATCTCGGACTGACTGCTGTTAAAGAAATTGTGGGAAAAGTATGGATATACATTATAATAGGAATAGGTGTTGGTGCCGGTGTACATGGTTATGTGCCTGAAAATTACCTGGCCCACCTTATGGGTCAATCATCGTGGTATTCATTACCTCTCTCAATATTAATAGGCGTACCATTATACAGTAATGCCGCAGGTATAATTCCAATCGTTAGCGTGCTTCTTGAAAAAGGAGTGCCATTAGGCACAGCGCTGGCCTTTATGATGGCAGTAATAGGATTATCACTACCTGAAATGATCATTTTAAGGAAAGTCCTGAAAGTGAAATTCATCCTCATCTTCGTAGGAATTGTCGCTTTCGGGATCATTAGCGTTGGATATATGTTTAATTTTTTCTTTAGTAACTAGTCGCTAGTAACTAGTGACTAGTGAGTTTACAATTTCAAATCTCAAATCTCAAATCTCAAATCACCTATGGAATCCGAAAACTTGAAAGACGTAATTAAACAACGTTACGGCAAAATAGCCGAACAAAATAAACCTACAGAAAACAATTTCGCATGCGGGTGCTCAGGCAACTCATGTTGCTCAACAGAAGAGTATTCCGATTTTAGTGATGACTATTCAAACCTTGAAGGTTATGTGGCTGATGCCGATATGGGCCTGGGCTGCGGTTTGCCAACCCAGTTTGCAGGAATACTGCCGGGGCATCATGTTCTTGACCTTGGCAGCGGTGCCGGCAACGACTGCTTTGTTGCCCGCGCTATTGTAGGAAAATCGGGACTTGTAACAGGCCTGGATTTTACCGATGCAATGCTCATTAAAGCCCGGGAAAATGCTGAAAAGCTTGGATATACCAACGTGCAGTTCGTGAAAGGCGATATTGAAGAAATGCCTTTTGAAAATGACACTTTCGACGTCATCGTCTCCAACTGCGTTCTCAACCTGGTACCCGACAAGCACAAGGCATTCAGTGAAATGATGCGTGTGCTTAAACCTGGTGGACACTTCTGTGTATCTGATGTAGTTGTTCGTGGTGAGCTTCCTCAATCAGTCATCCGTGATGCCGAACTTTATGCCGGTTGTATTGCCGGAGCCATGGAATGGGAAGCATACCTGCAACTTGTTCTTGATCACGGATTCACCGATATGAAGGTACATACCAGCAAACAGATAACCCTCCCCAATGAGTTCCTGGCAACTTATCTCAATGAGCAGGAAGTTGAAGAGTATAAATCGAATAAAGCGGGACTGTTTAGTATTACGGTTACCGGGTATAAGAAGTGAAAATTGTTCTGGGTTCTGGGTTCTGGGTTCTGAGTTTGTTCTCGGTTCTCAGTTCTCGGTTCTCAGTTGTGTCTCCAACACCAATCACTAATCACCAATCACTAAAAGTTTATGAAACTTCTGATTCTTTGTACGGGGAATAGTTGCCGCAGCCAAATGGCTCACGGGTTTTTGCAGTCGTTTGATCAAAGCCTGACGGTAAGATCGGCGGGTACTGAGCCGGGTGACCGGGTGAACCCGCTTGCTGTTAAAGTGATGAGAGAGGCAGGTATTGATATCAGTAACCATACTCCTAAAAATGTTGATGAATACCTGGCTGAGGAGTGGGATTATGTAATTACCGTTTGCGATGATGCTAACGAAAGCTGTCCTGCTTTCTTCGGCAAAGTTAAAAAGCGTTTGCATATTGGCTTTGAGGATCCGTCAAAGGCAATAGGAACCTATGACTTCGTCATGTCAGAATTCAGGCGTGTGCGTGATTTGATCAAAAGTGAGTTTTACGAATTTTATCAGGAGATCACCTCACCCCGTCCCTCTCCTCAAGGAGAGGGAGAGGCTACCGTTTAGAACGTCAACTTTGAACATTGAACCCTGAACCTTGAACGATTATAATTAATCTCAAATCTTAAATAACATATGCCTTCAGCCAAACGATTGAAATTCCTTGACCGATACCTGACACTTTGGATATTCCTTGCCATGTTTGCAGGAGTGTTGGCCGGATGGATTTATCCGGGCATCACCGGATTCTGGAACCACTTTTCATCAGGTACGACTAATATACCCATTGCCATCGGACTTATTGTGATGATGTTTCCACCACTTGCAAAAGTAAAATACGAAGAGCTGGGTGATGTCTTCCGCAATACAAAGATTCTCGGCTTGTCGCTTATACAGAATTGGGTGATTGGACCTGTTCTCATGTTTCTTTTGGCCATTATCTTCCTGCAGTTCAACATCGATTATATGTATGGTGTCATCCTTATAGGATTGGCGCGCTGCATTGCCATGGTGATTGTATGGAATGATCTGGCAAAAGGTGATACGGAATATGCGGCCGGACTGGTAGCTTTCAATTCAATCTTCCAGGTGCTGCTGTTTTCGGTCTACGCATATGTGTTTATTGCGGTGCTCCCAGGATGGTTTGGACTTCCGGTAAACGACAGTGTTCAACAAATCACCATTGGTCAGATTGCGAAAAGCGTATTCATATATCTGGGTATCCCGTTTGTTGCCGGCTTCCTTACAAGGTATATCCTCATAAGGGTAAAAAGCAAACAGTGGTATGCCACTCAATTTATCCCGCGCATCAGCCCCCTCACCCTCATAGCGTTACTCTTCACCATTGTTGTAATGTTCTCGCTTAAGGGCGAATATATTGTCAAGATTCCGCTCGATGTAATAAGAATCGCCATCCCACTCATCATCTACTTTGTAATCATGTTCTTCCTGTCGTTTTACCTCAGTAGAAAGGCAGGTGCCACGTATGAGCAAACTACAACGTTGTCATTTACCGCTGCCAGCAACAACTTCGAACTGGCTATTGCGGTTGCCATCGCCATTTTTGGAATCAACTCAGGCGAAGCATTTGCAGCGGTTATCGGACCATTAGTTGAAGTGCCGGTTATGATTGCGCTGGTTAATGTCGCGTTGAGGCTTAAAAATTCCAAATTCAAGATTCAAGATTCAAAATTGATTCCAGATTCCAAATTCCACATTCCAGATTAGGAAGTTCAAAGTTTTAGGTTTAATGTTCAAAGTTTTGGGCTTAGAAAAAGTTCAAAGTTTAAGGAGTGAATAGTAACTCCGTCCTTTAGGGCGGAGAAACAACATGATTATAACGCATCGGGGCTTTAGCCCCAGACCAACGTTTTCTGGGGCTAAAGCCCCTGTAATGAGGAAGATACTTTTACTTCTCCGCCCTAAAGGACGGAGTTACCATTGATCATTTCTTTCATACTAAATTTAAGGACGGAGTTACCATTGATCATTTCTTTCATACTAAATTAACTCCGCCCTTTAGGGCGGAGAAATAACATGATCATAAACATATCGGGGCTTAAGCCCCAGACCAACGTTTTTTCTGGGGCTAAAGCCCCTGTAATGAGGAAGATACTTATACTTCTCCGCCCTAAAGGACGGAGTTACCATTGATCCTATTATCTTACTAAATGATAAGTTAAACTCCGCCAGAAAGGACGGAGTTAAACTGGATAAATTTCTGTCTTACGGTTTGATCAATGCTGAACGATAATCTTAACTACTTCAGCTTTTCCTGAATTAGAAATTAACTTAATGAAATAAACTCCGTTTTGAAGGTGTGAAACGTTTATTTTATATTGCGATTCGCCTTGTGCCGGAAAATAAGTATTTAGTTTTTTGTTTGTTATGCTGTATAGTTCGATAGTTCCCACCTGATCCTTAAAGGTAAAATTTAGTAATGACGCTGCCGGATTAGGATATACTTCAGATACCAGTGATAACGGTGCCAAATTTTTAATCTTTGTCTCTGCATCCTCGTAAACATGTACATTGTCAATCAACCAGTTTGAAATATTCACTGTACTTGCTCCTTCTGCCCTGAACCTTATTTTAAAGTATATTCCCCTGGCAATATCGCTGATATCGAATTTTTCTTTGTGCCAGTCCAGGTTATCGGTATTTACAATCTGACCAACAGGAATCCATTCATAACCATCGTGCAACTCTATGTTCATTTTTTCAGTTCCCGTAAAGGCCGTTGCGGATAGCTTCAAATCAAATTCAATTAAAATCTTATAATCTGGGTTTGAACTAGCATTCATCCATGAACTTGTCAGCGACTCGCTATAATTTGTCACAACCGGCAGACTGCTGAATTCAGCAGAAGGTGCTGAGTTTCCCGTCTCTTCAGCAATTTTCCAGTTATCACCTTCAACACGCCAGTTCCCTGTTGAAAATGTTCCTGTCGAAAACAATTCTTCAAATGGCAAATTGCAACCACAGTATATTAATCTTACAGTATCCGGTCCAACCCAAACTGATTCTCCACCCGGATTACCGCTATACATTGCTGAAACATGGTAAATATTGTAAATAAAAGGCTCCAGATTAAGATCATAGTAAACTGTTTCAGGCTTATTCACAAAAGCAATCAATAAACTGTCTTTATAAATATTATATCCAAGTACACTATCAGCGTTTAAAGGCTCATCCCATGTAAGTTCAGCATAATCTGTAAGCGCAGGACTCTCAGCCTGGAAGTTTAGAGGCGGATTAAAATCATTCCTGCTTTGCGAAAATGCCTGACTTGAAATAAGGAAAATGACAATTAATGAGTAAAGAACTTTTTTCATGAGTGCGTGGTTTTGGTCGCCTTTAATGATTCTTTCATTAATATGACAAAAAATTGGAGATTTACCCTAATGATTTTCTTAACTTTGTGCTATATAATAAAATCAATTTTCATAACACACTCAGAATTTAGTGTTTAACT
>DATGXS010000030.1:0-36913 GCA_035298745.1 Lentimicrobium sp.
ATCACGTGAACCATTGTCATTCTTATAAGTTACGTTCCTTACTGTTGGGCTGTATTCAACTGAAGCCAAAGGCATAGCTTTACGAGCTTCTGCATCGGTTACAGTGTATTCAGTTGGAACAGTTGGAGCTAACCATGTAAGATGTACATAGTCGGTTAAAGCTGGGCTTTCACCTGCTAAGTTAGTTGGAGGAATGAGATATTTAGAAGTAAATCTGTAGGTATCAAGTTCTGAATAACCTGAGCTAAAGAGAGCAGCAACACCTGCGAGGTAAGTCTGACCAAAATTCAAACTTGTGTATGTCCATGTCTGTAACAATGTGTTTCCAACGAGGGTACCATCAAGGAATACACCGTAACCCTGTAATGGAACACCACCTGAAGCGATCTGAACATCATCAACAGCCCAACCAGAAGCCCATTCACCATTATCATCAGCATGGAATGCTAACATAACGTTGTTAAGACCGGTTGCACCAGAATAAGCAGCAAGGTCAATTTCAAGATTCTGCCATGCGCCAGGTGCTGGGTCAAGAGTGTTGATAACTGTCCATGTTGCACCATTATCTGAACTGATTTCTACATAAGCACTCTGGCTGTATGAACCATCGAAGTAGCTGGCAAAGTTCAGTCTGTATGAAGGTAAGTTAGTCCAATCCATAACCGGAGTCATGAGATAATCGCAGCAACCGTCACCGTTTGCAGCATCATCATTGGTAACTGCATACTTAGTGTGAGCAGGAATTGCAAATGAAGAACTACCACCATTGGTTGAAGCAAACCAACCATTAGTATTCTGGGTGTAGGTTGTCCATCCTTGTGGAGGGAATGTAGCACCTTCGAAATCTTCAAGAACGGCAATTGCAAGAGGTTCATCCCATGTAGCAACTAATGTGAGGTCATCAACATACAGGTTACGTGGAGTATATTTACGTTCTGCAAGGATGATATCAAATGTACGGTTGCTCTGGATATTTGGAGTGATAGTGTAATCGTCGAAACCAACTTTAGCTGCAAGTAAGGTGTAGTGACCTTTAATTACATCTGTAAATACAACCTGGCCTGATTCAGGAACAGTCTGTGTATAAACAGCAGTTGGATAATCGCTGCCTGTTAAAGTAACAACAGCACCTGCAGGACTACCGCCGGTGGTGAGGCTAACGTTTACAGTTACGTCAACGAGTTTCTTGTGTCCTACGATGTTTGAGTAAGCTTTTGCTGACTGGCCACCATTTGTATAGTTAGCAGCAACAGCATATGCATACCAACCTTCTGGTAATGGACCATAAGTTGCATCAGTATAGTTAGTTGAAGGAACGTTACCATTGAGAAGAGTCTCGGTACCAGTTGGAATGCCAGAACCTGGGTTAGTTACAGCAATACGCCATACTTTATAACCGGTAATATCGCGACTACCGTTATTATTCTGGATAGCGAGGAATGTACCTTCACCTTCAGCACCTGACTGAGCAGTTGCAGGAAGCATAGAGATCATAGCACGCTGTTTCATTGCACTGCGAACTTCAGATGAAGCTGACCTTGCATTATCGTCAGCTACTACGCTGTTTACAAATGCGCGGATCATCATATCCTGATAAGGAGAAAGACCCCAACCCTGACCTGCTACAACGTTACGTGAGTAACTTCTGTAAGCAGTTGGAATTGACTGGTCAACACCTACCGGAGCACAGTTAGGTGACTGGGCACCCTGAACCATTACGAGGTAGAAGCTACCATCTTCAATAGTTGCATCAAGACCTGTAAATTCAACCCATCCGTAATTGTTAACAGTTACTTCAATAGAATCGAGAGTAGTACCAGGTAAACCATTAGCACCATTATCGTCCTTTACCATAGCACCGAAAGTAGTGCCAATGAAACCGGTAGTATTGTTAGGGAAGTTACCTTCACCAACATAAATCTTACCACCATAAATAGTTGCAGGATATCCTGCAGGAGTAAATTTCACAGCATTCATGTTGCCCGGAAGAGCCCATGCAGTGAAGTTTTCAGCTGAACCGTCGTCATAAAGAACTTCGTAATCAGGTTGCGGAGCACCCCAGGTTACTTCAGTTTGTGTATCAGGCTCATTAACTTCAGCGTGAACTAAAGTTGCAGGGTAGAACATTTCTTCAAGGTCAGCATTAACTACAGTATTCTGGGTAGCTGTAATAACCACGCCAGCAACAGTTTCTGAAGTGAAACCGGTTTTACTGAAAGTCATATTGTAAGTACCTGCATCGAGAACGAATGAATATTCGCCATTTTCGTTGGTCATAGTTGAGTGAGTACCAGCTGTAACGGTTGCACCAAAAATTGGTGAGCCATCAACTGCACTGGTAACAATACCTGATAAAGTACCAGGATTGTAAACAACCATAGTAGCAGGGATATTGACAACTGCATTTGCAAGGTCATTAGTATTCAGTTCAAGTTCTGCAGTATGAGTTCCTACTGGGAAATCCTCATCGTTAGAAGTGAAAGTAGCAGTTACATCAACAAAAGCACCAGGAGCAACCTGACCCTGTGCAGGGCTTACAGCAGTAATAAAGGTTGGAACTGGAAACTCAATAGAAACAGCAAGGCCGTTATGAATGTAAGTACTGTTATAGTTAATGTTGGTAGCAACTGTACCATCATTATTTTCAATACCAACTGTAGCACTGGTTACATCAAAACCACCAACGAGGTTGTTATAATAAATTCTAACATCACCATTGCGATAAAGATGAACCTGGGCAGTAATAGTACCGGTTCCACTTGATGGATATTCATGGTAGTTTGTAAACTGGATTACCCAATGGTCGCCCATGTTTTTATAATGAACTGTGCTACCGGTTCCAGCGCCATGGAGGTCGTCCCAACACCATGCAAGAACATTATTTGGTGTTGTACTGCTTGGAATATTCTGGTTTGATAATGAACTTGAAGTATTTCCAAATACCAAATAACCATTAGAACTTACATTTACGTCAGTATATGTACCTTCATAGAATGGGAATGAGAAACCAATTGGGAAAGGTCCAACAACGTTATCATCACTTAAACCTGTGATAAGTGTACCGGTTGTTGAAATGTCAGTCCACTGGTAAGCTGGTCCACCTTGTTCATCACTGTCAATCCAAACATAACCGAAAGCATCTGGTCCACCAGCACCACGAAGGTTCTTTGTGCCCATGCCATCAGTTGGATCAACTTCACCCTTAGCAACATTAGCTTCTTTAAGAGAAGAAGGAACGTTAGCTGTAAAATCAGGTGAATTTAAAAGTTGACGTGAAGCATATTCAGGGAATGAATAAGCAAGTGTACCTTCACCGGTATTAGAAATACGGAAAGTTACCTGTTCACTTGAGTTAGGATATTGTTCATTATATAATGAAGTTGGGTTTAAAACCACTGTTGGGTTTGACCACTCAATTTCAGCAGGACCTGCAACTGCAGAGTTACCTTCTGCATAAACAGCCTGAACAGTATATGAATATACACCGTAAGCTGGTAATGTATTGGTAAGATTAGTTGCGGTAGTAGTTCCAACCTGAACACCATTGCGTTTTACAACGAAGAACTGGAAAGAAGGATTGGTTGTAAATGACCATGAAAGGTTTACAATACCATCGATAGGATTACTCAGAGTTGCTACTAAATCAGCAGGAGCTGTAAGAGCAACACCGCTAACTGTCATAGTAACAGGGATAACCACTGTACCAACATTTGGAGTTGAAGTAAAAGTAATTTCAGCAGTTTTAACAGTACCTGAGGTTAATCCGGTTCCATTGAAAGCAACTGGTAAACTGAAATTGCTGTAAGCTGTAACTGAACCGCTAGCCTGGTTTAAAGTTAACCATGTATTAGGTCCGGGAGAAGTATAATTAACGGTTGCAGTCCATCCAAGAACGCCATCGCCATTGTTTGCAATGTTTATTGCGCCATCAACGAGTTCACCAGGATTAAGTGATACACTGTATGGATTAGGTGTAACAGCCATTGAAGGATGTAACATAACCACATTCTGATAAGTAGTTGTCATTGGAGTAACAAAAACATTCAGAGAAGTAGTATTATATCCAGCCAGATTACCTGATAATGTGTAATTAGCAGCAAGAACGTTTGCAAACTGGTAACTACCATTTGCATTACTAGTTGTTGTGAAGGTAGAATTTGAATTACTTAAAGTAAGTGTTACTCCACCTAATGGAATACCAAATCCGTTAGTAACGAATCCTTCAAGTGTGCCAATACCAAGAGAGGTTGTAAATGACCAGATAGGATTGTTGGTTGCGCTTCCGGTTCCATTGTAAGGTACAACTTGCCAGTAGTATGTTGTAGCATATGCCAAATCAGGATTTGGATCATAAGTCAACGCTGTTCCAACATTTACGCCATTAGCAATGTTTGTTGGTGGATTGTCGGTTCCAAAATATACATTGTATCCGGTAGGAGTTCCACCTGTAGTTCCGGCAGCCCAGTTAAGAGTAACACTAATCGGAGCACCGGTTACATTATTTACCGGTGAAGAATAGATAGCTGCAGAAGGAGCAGGAACAGTATAAGTATATGTTAATCCAGTTGAAGGAGCAACAAGGTTTGACAGAGTTACAGTGGCATTATTAACTGCACCAGCTGCTGTTCCCAACCAACTTGTTGTTGAAGTACGATTTGAAAAATCAGTATTGGCTGCTCCCCTGAGGCCTACCTGAGGGTGAATAGCTGAAGCATATGCTCCACCAGTGCAAGGACCATATACCATTTCAACTTTATTCAGAGTTTCATAGATCCTGATCTGAAAGTTGAGTGATTCATCTGAATAGTTAGTTCCGTAACGTTTTACGTTTTTCCATTGAATAACAGCAACCCTGTTAGGTGCTGTACCAATAGTTTCAACCCTGACTTCACCTGTAGCAAGACCTTGCAGGTCGCGTCCCATAGCACTAATTACCATGTTTGCTACAGTTGTAGATGAAATTGGGGAATAGCCTAAACTTGAAGTACTTGTCGGGTGAAAGAATACATACCCGTCAGCACATACTTTCATGCTGGTGAAATCTACACCATTTGCATTGAAAGTAAATCCCAAAGGTGAAGTATTAACACCACCATCAAAAGTTCCGGTTAATAATACAGTTCCTCCGGTAATTTCGGTATAAGTACCTATTGACTCAGAGAAAATCATATTAGAAACTGCGGCACGACTGATTCCTGTTGCAAATACTACCAGGAACAATAGTGAAAGTAGTTTTTTCATTTTTGATTTACTAGTTGTTTTAGTTAATTTAGATTTTTAATCATTCATGCTCCTTATGAAGCATGTTTCCGGTTGTTAATTGCTTGTCACTCTGTTGGTTTCCCTCCTTTTTTAGTTTACATATATTTGAATTCGGATTTCTTTAGGATTTCTTTCACTGACTTTCAATTAGGTGAAGTCGTCGGAATGTAGAAATTGCAATTGTGGATTTCCGGAATATGTCTCCGGAAAATGAAGATAAGTCCTAAACATACTGTTATAGTATGCGGACAAAGTAATGAGGAATAAATAATGCCTAAATGTAGCAGTCAATGTCAGTATTCCAAGTTATCCCAGTGAGTTCTATAGTTGTTTTGATCAGCTCATGATGCTGCAAACACAATACTACGACAAAAAAAAGTGCTTTTACCCTAACCGTAAAAGCACTTTTTTTTAAAGTTTTTCCTAAAACACTGGTATTAAAAGATTTGAAGCCGAGTGAAGATCTACCGGTTTTTCTAATTGATGGAGATTTTCTGCATTTTCTTAATACCTGTAGCAGTTGAGATAATGCACATGTATATTCCGCGACTTAATCCAACGGTTATTATGGGACCAAAACCTGATCCGGAAGTTCTTTGCAAAGGCATCTTCAAAACTGACATGCCTTTTTCATTGATTAATTCTATTTCAACATTACTTAATGCTTCAAACTCTTTTCCGCTAATATTGAAATAACCAGTAGACGGATTAGGATATACAAGTGCATTACTTAAAATTAAAGCGGGTGCATGCGCTTCAATTTTCTTTCCTTGCATATCAACGGTTAATTCTACTCCGGTTATATCCTTATTGTCGGGTGTAACATAAATTATATCAGATAACTTGTTCTCAAATCCAGCCTTTTCTCCCCATAATCTGTATGCTCCAAATGGCAGTTCTTGAAAATCAAAAGTTCCATCAAGACCTGAAAGTGTCCATCCAATTATTCTGGACAGATCAGCATTCATGAGTAAGATTACATGATTGCCCGCCGGTGAAATTTCACCTGATTGCATTACAAATGGAGAACCCGGGGTACCCTCAAACCAATTCTGATTGTATATCTGGAAATCAGAAGGTAGTTCTCCTTCATAATTATATACACCTGATATTGATCCTTCTCCTGCAGGCAATTTACTTTCAATTGGTTGAAGGTCTATGTCAACATCATATACATCCTTATCCATTTTCATCAGGTAGGCATCCTGCCATTTATATCGTGTTGCATAATAAGTTGGCATATAATCTTCGGATAACGCTGGATCCGGAACAGCGAAAATATAGTAATCACCCTCACTTACATCAGCTAATAAAAATTTCCCTCCAGGATCTGTTGTTACAGTGGTTATTGCTCTTGAAGCTTCATCAGTTATATTATATGCTAAAATACGGGCACCACTTAAAGCAATGTGATTTCTTTTGACCGTACCTGAAATATCATACCCCGGAATTATTGTTAAAATAAAATCATCACTCAGAGACCCACAGCCTGAGCTAATTGTGAGTATAAGGTTCACCCAGCCCTTTTCAATATCATTTTGTCCGGGTGTATAAGTAGTATACAAAGTATCAGCTTTGTCAAAAGTGCCATCACCTGATGTGTTCCACATCAATTCAGTAAAATTTAAAGCTTTAACATTTTGTATGAAATAAGACGATCCTTCTGTGATCACTGTATCATTACCGGTATTAAGAACAAAATACTCAAGAATCTTTATATTAATAGTGTCAGTCAATGAAAGCCCCGAAAGCGTAGTCATATGTAGTATGAGGTTAACTTCTCCAAAAGCTTTATCATTGAAACCCGGCATATAAAAGGTATGGAGTGCCGAAACATCCTGAAAAGTGCCATCACCGGTGGTAGACCAATGAAGTGATTGATATTCAAAGGCTGTTGAAGTTTCAGTACTAAAGTTACTGCCTGAACAAACAGAATTATCGTTTCCGGCCCACGGCCCTGCAACTGCAAAAGTGAAAACACTTTCATGCCCTTCAAACTGATCATTGTTGCCATCAGCCATATCGTCATAAGCAGTGACTCTAACAGGCTCTGAAATATCTGCTTCAGGAAGCATGACAGTTGTTTTGAGGCTGTTATCAATTATTGTTTGTGGATTTCCATAATACAATTTATAACCAGCCAAATCTGATTCTTTGTTATTTAACCAGCTAACAAGCACCTGATTGTTCACAAGCCTCTTTACTGCAAACTGTGGTTGACTGATTGGAACCTGAGGATCGGGTGCCGCATTAAAGGGTTTATATAGAACTTCTCCCCACTTGACATTGTCAAATTTGTCAGATATTATACCATTGATTACCAGTGTATCACTGCTTCCCCAATAATTATTGTAAGCCGCTATATCAAAAACGCTCCTGTTCTTAAAGGTTGCTGTATCACTATTTGAGAGAATAGTGTTATTTTCAACTATCTGACCGGGCCCGGATTCTATAATAAATGATTCATCCCTTGACGATGTGTAATTATATCTGACGGTATTCGAACTTGAAGGAATTGAATCCTCAATAAGGCCTATTTTAATTGAGTGCTGGTTATCAAAAATATTATTGTACTCAACCAGGTTATTATCAGATTTTTCCGTGATGAAAATACCGGAAGCTTCACTTGTTTTGATTATATTATTCCTTATATGGTTGGCTGCTGCCCGGTAAAGCATTAACCCTAAACCATTATTCTCAATAAGATTGTTGTAAATAGTATCGGCATCCTGTGATAACCGAATACCAATATCCACATTGTTTTGAATTGAATTTCCTGAAATAATATTGAAACCCTGGTCATTAATACCTCCGTTACCAATATGCATTCCAATCTGGTTATAACTTATGGTATTTGATTGAATATAATTATGCTGAACTCCGCTGTATCCCTTACTTACAAAAATTCCAACATTAAGATTATAACTTAGATTGTTATTTTCAATTCTGTTATACCGGCTAATACAGTCATAAGCAAAGTAAATGCCCATGTAACAATTTGATATTTGACAACTGGTAATCAGGTTGCCATCAGAATCATCAATAAAAATCCCGGTATTGCACATTTGAATTGCAGACTCGGAAATTTCAATAAAAGACCCGGTTTGTAGCTTTATTCCGTATCCTTCATGATTCCCGTTTTCAATTGTTAAATTCTTAGCGATTAATGCAGAGGAATCGTTTAAAGATATTCCAGTATTACATTTTTTAATGACTGACTGGTCAATCATGAGGCGGGAATGAGTAAGCAGGTTAATTCCTTCTCCTTGATATTTTCCATTTTGGATGAAGACATTTTCAGCTTTTATAAATGAGCTGTCAGATAACATCAATCCTGAATTGGCCCTTAATAGTCGAACGTTATTAAGATGACAGCCATTAATATACTGGCCGAGACTGTCTATTTCTGTATTAGCATTTATGAAATGCAAACTATTCCATGTACTTTCATTAGTACCGAGTGGGTCATATACATCAAATACAATAGGATTAGCATTTGTGCCTTCAGCTTTAATAGTCCCCTTATTAACGAATATGGATTTGCCTGAATAGAAATAGATTCTTGTCCCTGGCAGGATAGTCAAAGTAACTCCTTCAGGAATGATATAATCTTCAATTACAATGTAATCATTTCCAGAGGGTGACAGGGTTTTATCCTCTGTAAGAACTCCATTAAGGAATTCAGCGGAAGCAGGGGTAACTGTAAATAATACAATCACCAACACTAATGACATCAGTTTGCTTAGAGAGCGAATCATTTATTTCTACATCCGTTGAGGCCATAAAATTAAGCCAAAAAGATATTCGTCATTCATTTTAAGCCTGTTTTGTGAAAATAATAGTTACTACATGCTATTATCATCACACCTATTGCACTGAATATCAATACAATTTATAACTCAGTGCAGCATTTATTCCAAATGCACCATATCTCACATCAATTGGAAAATCTTTATAAATACTGCTTAAATGATTTCTCCAAGAAAAAGAGGTAGTTAAAATAAATTTACGATTGATTGGAATTGCAGCACCAGTTCCCACATTGTAGGATAATACAAAAGGTTTAAAATTAAGGTTTCTGACGGGTAATATTCCCTCACCTTCAACTTTAATTTGTTGCCCGTCTGCTCCTATATTTATTCCTGCAATTAAACCGGCTTTGATAAAGAAAAGCATTTTCCCCGAGGGGAACCTATAATGAACACTAACAGGTACCTCCAGATACTTAACGTGGTTATTCAACTTGTAATTAAATAGTTCATTATCTTTTGGAACATACGCAGAATCAAGTATATAATACCATGTGGTATCGCTATTGCTGAGTGTATAATATTTGTCTAAGGTATCCTTTCTGAAAAATCCACCGCTTTCCTTCAAATAAGAATAATTGAGTTTCTCACTAAATGAAGTTACTCCTATACCAATTGATGCCGCTATCTTTTTATATGAAGCAAGGAGTTCACCACCTGCTGAGCCTGAAAAAACACTGTTGCTGTATGAATCTTTGTATTGTGCAATCTTTTCAGAATAAATAGATGAGGCTGAGTAAGCCGAAAATGGGATATAATAACTGGCCGTTACACCAAACGTGTATTTCCAGACAGGTGTAAGCTCCTTTGATAAATCAGCAGTTTTACTGAAAATTTCATTTCCTGCAACCGGAGAAACAACCTTTTCATAAATTGTATCTCTTTTGATTACGTACTCCGTTAATTTTAAAGTATCGTGAACCTCTCTGATAATAGTGTCAGGTTTTAAATTGGCAGTAACATTTTCAGGGACGGGTTTATTCCTTTCGTTTTCTATCGGCTTTTTCCCGGTGTTTTCTGATTCTGATTCTTGCGGGGTATTTTCCTCCTTATTACGATATATTATGATCTGGTTGCCCATTTGACGGTAACCAAAACCGGGAGCTCCAAGTATAGCATTCAGGACTTCAATCAAGGGTTGGTTATGGATATTGACTCGTATAAGTTTAGTAGCAGGAAGTTGATCGGGATTATATGAGAAAGCATTACCTGTTACCCTAGTAAGGTCTTCCAGTGCATCAGAGACTGTAACATTATTAACAGAGAATGAAATTTTATCGCTTAGCTTTATACTTTGCGCTAATGCACAGTGTGGGAATAGAAAGAAGAAAGATAATGAGATAAACAGTAAAAGATGACTACAGGAAAACTTCATAGTTGCATATTGTAAGGTTACCACAAGGGTTACTTAACTCTTAATGCACCATGATTTGTCTTTCTTTTTTCTCAAACTTCAAGTTAAAGATCAGTGAAAGCGTCTCAAGGGCATCATCCAAAGACTGGTCAAAACGTGCAGTAAGGCGTTTATTGAGAACCGTGCTATCTTTAATTTCAAATTGCACCTGATATTTCTCTTCTAACGCTTTAAATACTTCAGCAAGCCTGGTTTCCTTGAATGTAAGCACACCAGTTTTCCAACTCAGCACATTAAGATCATCATTGACACTTTTAGAGATAATGCCTGATTTCTGACTAAAGGTAGCTATTTCACCAGCAGTGAGAACTTCTCCTGCTTTCACTTCCTGGCCCGAAGGAGTACCGGTTGGATAAACCAATACTTTTCCGGTATTGACGGTAACCTTTATGAAATCACTTCCAGGATATGCCTGAACATCAAAAGAGGTACCTAAAACCTTTATATCAAGCCCCGAAGCGTGAATTATGAAAGGTTTGTCAGGATCTGGCTTAACTTCAAAAAATGCCTCACCAAAAATAGAGACTTCCCTGACATCTTTTTCAAACCTCGATGGAAAATTTAAAGTTGTGTTGCTGTTTAAAACTACAATACTTCCATCAGGTAAATTACCAGGTTCTGAAATATTAAGTCCTGTTGCAAACTTGTTAATTTCAGGTTTACTGTTAGTAACAAGTGAAACCCACCCAATTACCATTAACATAACTGCAGCAACAGCTGATATTGCATATTTGGGAATTGAGTGGTTTTTTACCTGCTTTGTAAGAACAGCACCTGAAATAGTTGATTTCTCATTTGCAAGTATCCTGGCCCTGACTTTCTCCCATGCTTTTTCAGCATTATACTCAACCTTCTTCTTCTGGGTAAGAAATAAAAGCCCCCTGTAGGATTCAAACAATTGCTTGTTCCTTTCAGACTTTGCAATAAAATCCTCTACCAGCTTCTGCTCGTCCACTGTGGCCTCGCCTTGCAGGTATTTGATTATTAGGTGCTTATATTTGTATATATCGAAGATCATAGGGTCTTAAGTACTTTCCCGTGACTTATAGACAACAAAAAGGGGTTTTTACCCTAAAGAAATTTGCACTTTTTTTTACAAATTTTTCAATAAGAAGAAAGCTAATAATATAACTGGCAGATAATCAGAAAGTTTTGTTCTCAGAAAATCGAGTGCTGCGGCCATATGATATTCAACCGTTTTTAAGCTTACTCCCATTTGCTGAGCAATCTGCCAGTTTTTCATCCCTTCAAAGCGGCTCATTTCAAAAATCATTCTTCTTCTTTCAGGCAACGCTTTCATCAGGGCATTAACTTTTTTGTCAAGATCGTTGTGCAGCATTGGTTCATCAGCTGCAACTGATTGATAATCATCTACCTCAAAGCCTATGTAATCCTGAAATCTAACTGTCTTCTTTTGAAATTTGTAATAATTTATAGCATGGTTGGTAACTGCTTTATGCAGATATGCAGGTAAGGATGTATTTATAACCAGTGAGTCACGTTTTTCCCATAATTTTACGAAAAGATCCTGAATTACTTCTTCAGCAGGTTCAATATCAATGAGAATCCTACGGGCAGCACGAACCATAGAAGAGTAATTCTCCTTAAAAACAGTTTCGAAGACTTTAAAATCTCCTTGCTGAAAGGCAATAACAACCAGTTTATCGGCCTCAGTCATTCCGTGACATTTGGAACGAACAAAAGTAGGCATTAATTTCAAAAAGTCAAATTACTTTACAAGAATCCTCGCTTCCATCATATCCATTATAGCATATTTGACTCCCTCTCTTCCAAAACCGGAATCTTTTATTCCTCCATAAGGCATATGATCAACACGAAATGATGGTCCATCATTAAGAATAACACCACCAACTTCCAGTTCATTGAAGGCCATGTTCATTTCATTGATCCTGTTAGTGAAAACTCCAGCCTGCAGCCCGAACCTTGTATTATTCATTTTTGTAACTGCTTCTTTGAATGTAGTATATGTATCAATAGTCACAACAGGACCAAATATTTCATGGCTACGTACTTTCATTGAATTATCAGTCTTTGTTAAAAGAGTCGGATGATATAAGTTTTTAATTCGCTTTCCCCCAAAGATCAATTCAGCTCCATTATTAATAGCATCATCAACCCAATCTTCAACACGAATTGCATTTTCTTCGTCAATCATAACTGACATATCGGTGACATCACTCATTGGGTCTCCAATTACTAATCCAGACACGCCCTCTGAGAATTTTGCAGTGAATTTTTCATAAATTTTTTCCTGAACAAAAATTCTTTGTGCATGAATACATGTTTGACCTGAATATGAGTAACCGCTAATAACACATTTTTTAACAGCTTCTTCAAGATTACACTCATCAGAAACTATTACACCGGCATTGCCTCCAAGTTCAAGTACCACTTTCTTTTTACCCGATTGGTTTTTCATTTTCCATCCAACTTCAGGAGAACCGGTAAATGAAAGTAATGCAATTCTTTCGTCTGTCACAAGTTGGTTTCCTGTTTCACGATCCATTGGAAGGATGGAAAGTGCACCTTTTGGAAGATCAGTTTCAGCAATTACCGTTGACAGTAATAAAGTAGAAAGAGGCGTGAGTGTTGACGGCTTTAGGATTATAGGGCATCCGGCTGCAATAGCTGGTGCTATTTTATGCACTGCAAGGTTGAGTGGAAAATTAAAAGGTGAAATACCTCCTACAACCCCGATTGGAAAATATTTTACCAAACCTTCACGACCTTCACCCGCCCTGGTCCAGTCGATTCCAATGTACTCACGTGGCAATCGTTTTGCTTCCTCGGCTGCGGCTGTAAAGATTGCGATACTCCGGTCAACTTCAGTTCTTGCATTTCTGATTGGCTTGCCAGATTCTGCAGAAATAGTTTGAGCAAAAGTTTCATGCATTTCAACTAATCGGGTTCTGATTTGCATAAGTATTTCACTTCTTCTGAAAGCGGGCATGCGTTTGAGTTCATCTTTTACAAACAGTGCAGCTTTAATTGCCTCATCAACATGAGCCTCTGTTGCAAGATATGTTGTGGCAAAGAGTTCTCGATTGTAGGGATAATAAATCTTTAGGGTCTTACTGGTTTCGATAAAGTCACCTGCAAGATAGATCATTGTACTTTCCATTGTGATAATTTATAGTATAACTACAAATTTAATCGACAATTTTCAGAATAGAACCAGCTTTAATCAACTATTCTGAGATTGAAGGCAGCTGTCTTTTTTGAATTCATGATTCTTAACCAAATGGGAAGAAATGATTCAGCTCCTCTAGCCGAAGATATATCTCCTAAATCAAGAATGTTCTCCTCTTTCCATCCCATATCTTTAAGCAATTGCATTGCAGTTTGCTTTGCCTGGTTATCGTTTCCACAAATGAAATTTGTATGGTCTCCATTATTAACCATCATTGGATTTACCATCAAGCCTGCCCACATTGTGTTTAAAGTTTTAACAACCTTCGCTTTCGGAAATTTTGCCTGTATTTCTTCTCCTAATGAATGGGTATTTGACAGTTCAGGCATGAGGGATGGTGGCATTCCCCTTGAAGCATCTAAAGGATTACTGACATCTATTAATACTTTACCTGTTAAATTCTCATCTCCACATTGTTGAAGTGCATTTATTGAAGCGCTTCCGCGGGTTGCATTAATAACAATTTCACCATATTGAGCTGCTTCATTAAAAGTAACCAACGGAATTCCAGGATTATTTTTCTGCCATTCACTAAATGGAGGATTGCCATATTGATCAGTTGTTTCATTTGATAATTTTTCCTCCACATTGCGGGTTCCTATCACCACTTTATGACCAACATCGTGCAGCCTGACAGCAAGTGTTTGTCCAACTGTTCCAGTGCCTATTATACCGATTTTCATAATTTAAAGTTTTCTGTTTATTATTGAAACAAAGTACTTCTAATTATTCCTACTTCAAATTTTAGCTAACCTGATGTCCAAGAAAAGCTGCATAATTAGCAAAAGCCAGGTCCAATTCTTTGAGTATCTGTTTTTCAGGCTTAATAAACCACCTGATTTCCGGTATCAGAATTCCTCTTTTGACTGCTTTATTCCATAAACCTATTGCCTGGCCGTCAAGCACAATAACAGGTCTGAAAATCCCATTGCTGGAAACTGTCATTTCATGATGCTCATATGCCAGAACAGCTGATCGGTCCTTGTAACTTATAATAAACTCATCGAACGCCGGAAGCAGGAACAGGCTCTTTTTGGTTTTAGAAATAACTTGTTCAGATATCTCTCCATCAAACCAAAATGTTAAGGAGTCAATTTTTTCTGATGACAAATCCTTTTTAACTATTTCGATGCCTTTACGGCAATCTCCCATTGAAAGACCACTCCACCAGTTGAAATCACTAACGGAAGCAGGACCATGACTTTTAAAATATTTTCTTGCAAGTAAAGCTAAAGCTTCATCGCGGTCAAAAGGCAATTTCCTCAGGTCATTGCTAATCCACTCTTCCGTTAAGGCAAAAGAATGCTGCCGATTTTTAATTTTACCACTACATATCAATCCATCCAATTCAGCTTCAAGTAATACATGATTCATCCTTGAACTATCTAAGCTGGGCAATAATGGGGTTAATTCCTGCATTAATTCTTCCCTGGTCATATGACCATTCCGCAAAATTCTATCAAGGGCTTTATTACTTTGAATAAAAAAAGACGATTCTAATCCAAGTTGTTTTCTTCTTGATTTGAGTGAAGCCCTCACCAAAGGCTCTGTTAATTTCAATATAGGAAGATAATCTTCAGCTGCAACAATATGCCAGGTAGGACGCATCAGATGCGTTCGTATTATTTCACCTTTGCTGACTGAATCGTCCACGTCTTTTTCGGTAAGGCCAGGCAACCTTACCCCAATTGCCCATTTTACACTGTTAAGTTCCTGAGCTTGCATAGCCCCCATCCATGAAACGATTTCTTTTACTGAATTGAACTTTTGATCTGAAATTTGTTGACTAATAAGTCTTTTTATGCCTATATTACTTATCATAAAGCAGGATTAACGGAGACAATTCATAATACATAAGCTTCAAAAATAAATCAATTACTGCAAAGCTTTGTTTATTTACTTTTGCAAATTGGATAGATTTAATCTTTACTTATATTGATGATCAATAAATCATGGTTTCCATATCTTGTCCTTTTCTTTCTAGCTCTTACCTGGGGTAGTTCCTTCATTCTCATTAAGCGAGGCCTGGAAACTTTTACCAGCAGTGAAGTGGGTGCTCTGAGAGTAGTAATTACATGGCTTTTTTTACTACCTGTTGCTATAAAACGTATGAGAGGTTTCTGTTCAAAAGAATGGTTACTCTTTCTTATTGTTGGATGTGTTGGCAGTTTAGCTCCCGCTTTTCTGTTTGCTGCGGCACAAAAAGGAATAGACAGTTCTCTTGCCGGAATCTTAAACTCATTAACCCCGCTTTTTACCCTGATCCTCGGAATAATGTTTTTTAGACTGAAGCCCCGGTGGTTCAATATAGCTGGTGTGATACTTGGACTTATAGGAGCAGCCGGACTAGTAAGCGTAAGTGGTTCAGGTAATTTTACATTCAATATAGGCTATGCAATGCTAATTGTGATTGCCGCTATTTTTTATGCTATCAATGTGAATGTTATAAAAGCGTTCCTTCAGGATGTTAATCCTATTACAATTACCTCAATGGCATTCTTTACTATTGGCCCCGGTACCGCTGTTTACCTGTTCTTCTTCACTCCTTTTGTTCGAACACTAGGTGAGCAGCCTCAAGCTCTTTCGGGATTGGGTTACATTTCAATATTAGCTATTGTTGGAACAGGCATAGCGTTGATGCTGTTTAACCGCGTTATACAGATGACAAGTGCAGTGTTTGCATCTTCTGTAACTTATTTCATTCCAATAATTGCTTTGTTATGGGGAATAGCGGATGGTGAAACTTTTAAACCAGGATTTGTATTTTTTGTTGCGCTGGTTATTGTTGGAGTATTGTTGGTCAATACCACAACCCTGGGTCTGAAAAAGAAAATTACTGTATTGGGAAAAACCGAGTAATTATTGCGTTTTCCCGCATTCATGATAATTGGCGAAAATGAATCAGATACTTAGGTCACTTTTTTCAAAAAAATGTTGGAAGTTTCTGAAAATGTTTTAATTTTGCACCCCCTATTTAAGGGAAGTTAACTTAAATTAAAAGAAATACAATGTACGCAATCGTAGAAATCGCCGGCCAGCAACATAAAGTTATGCAAGACCAGGTGATATTCGTGCATCGTCTTGAAGGTGAAGAAGGTTCTGAAATTAAGTTTGACAACGTATTGTTGTTAGACAATGACGGAACTGTAACCCTCGGACAGCCGAATGTTACCGGCGCTGTCGTTACGGCTAAAATCCTGTCGCATTTACGTGGCGATAAGGTTATCGTCTTCAAAAAGAAGAGGAGAAAAGGATACCAGAAATCAAACGGCCATAGGCAGTATCTCACAAGGGTACAGATCAATGCCATCAACGCCTGATTAATTAACCGATAAAAACTAAACATTATGGCTCATAAAAAAGGTGCCGGTAGTTCGAGTAACGGTAGAGAATCACATAGCAAAAGACTTGGCGTTAAGATCTACGGCGGACAGGCTGCCCAGGCAGGTAATATAATCATTCGTCAGCGTGGAACGGTGCACAACCCGGGCCTTAACGTTGGTATGGGCAAGGATCACACTTTGTTCGCACTAATTGACGGTGTTGTAGAATTCCGCGTAAGAAAAAACGAAAAATCTTTTGTTTCGGTTCTTCCTATCGAACAGAAAGCCGAATAAACATCAGCGATAAGCTGTCGACTTGTAAAAATTTAAGGAGCAGAAATGCTCCTTTTTTTATTAATACCTATCAATGTATTCCCTCATTTTTCCTAATATATTCCATAGCAACTTCAAGTATAGGATCAGGAGTATTACGATAAACGGGGTTGAGTAAATCTACCAGAATATCAGGTGTATAATCTTCTCTTGGTGTTCCATTAATATGATAAACTTGTTCTGTTGGGAAACTATATGGAATTTTATTAGTTTTAGTTGAGAAACCATCAACAGCACCATTAAGCCCTGCCATTTTGGTACCTACAATTGTGGCCCTGTTTAAGCCACTGAATCCAATAGCTATTCCTTCACCCATACTACCTGTCCAATGGTTAACCAATAAAATAACCAGATTATTGTACGTAAATGGCCCACGTGGTGTTACAAGCTCAAGCCAGCTTCTTCTCACTCCATACTCTTTCTCTTCCGCAGGTATTAAATGCTTTTGATACGGCAATTCGCGGTTGATAAACCTACTCATGATACCTCTTGCCACTGTTGAATTGCCTCCGCCAGGCGTTTCTCTTAAATCAAGGATTAGGGCTTTAGTCGTTTTAAATTGTAACAGAACACTATCAAATTGACTTATTAAATCATTATTGCCTAAGCTATTATTGAATTTTATATACCCTATGTCTTTTTCGAAAATGTTCGATTCCAGCAAGGAGCTATACTGATGTTTATCAGTAAGATTCCCGTCGGGGAAATCAGGCTTTACAATAAACTGTTTCCCTTCTGAAACTAAAGTCAATATCCTTCCGGAAACATAATCACCAGCCAGGAGTTGGCGCAATACAAAAGATTTGACTTCATCATCCTTAAGAGATATGCATTTCCCTATACGTTTGTTTATAGCCTCATCAATCCCTGTATTATTTATACCGGTAATTATCATACCTGGTTTGATGCCAGCCTTATAAACTGAAAAGCCAGGCCTAATTTCGGTAATAATTGCTTTACCATTCTTGTATTCAGCCCAAAGGTCGAGCCCTGAGGGAACTAACCTTGTTGATGTCTTAAGATTTACATTAAGGTTGAAGTGATTGTCATAAAGTTCTTCAGATGCATGTTCAAGAACAGAAATCAATTCATCTCTTGAAGATGCTGCTTCTGCCGCTTCTTTATAATATGTTTTAACTTTATCCCAGTCAGTATGCTTCTTATCAAAGTAAGCGTAATTGTTCTTCACATCCTCCCAAAACTGATAAAAATCAGACAAATAGCTCGAATCTTTTCTTGCGGTAAAAGCTGTAGACAAGAAAACAAAAAACAACTGTAATAATCGATCTCTTTTCATAAGACTCTTTATTACAGAAACATTTTGAGATAGGTTTTTGACTAAAACATATCCTCCATAAAATGTTCTTCATTAAACTTTCTTAAAGTCACCCCATTTAGAACCATCTTCATGGTATCCGCATCAAAATATGGCGACTTATTGATAGCGTATTGCTTTCCTGCATGGTAAGGTTTCTTGATGTGAAGTATACTATCACCAAGGAATTCTATCTGAAATCCAAAGTTATAAACAGCATTTGCTTTCATCACTCTTAAACTTTTGTATTCTGGATGCAGGCTATCCATCGGCTGAAATACATTAACATATCCTTCAGGTAAAATTTGTAACTGGAAACCTGAAGGCGATTGCCACACGCCAACATAAGCCAATTTATCTTTTGGAACAGCTTTGCCGCCTCCACCACATCCTGCCAGAAAAACAAGGCCTAACAAAATGGAACTTGTGAGAAGTGTTTTCATTATTCAGTTTTGCTATATAATTAACATAAAAACCTTAACTGCGTTCATTTTGCTATTTTATGCATGACAATTCCGATTTATCCATGTAACAATTGTCTTCAGAACTTCTTCTTTCTCAGGTTCATTGTGTAATTCATGTAATGCACCTTCCCATGTGATGAATTCACATTTATCTCCAATTGGAAGAGCAAATTGTTTACTACCCGAAATATATGCTATTGTGTCATCACTGCCATGCATCAGTAATAAGGGAACCTGGAAATTACATGAATTTTTAAGCATCCACCTTCTTATGTTGATCAAAATTTTGGCAAATCCCAGTGTGAGTTCATAATGTACCAGTGGATCTTCTATGTACCTTCGAACAGTTTCAGGATCTTTTGAAAGTTCCTGCGGTTTTAAACCACTATGCAACGACATTTCCGGAAACATTTTTCCTAGTATACTGGCAATGGCAATTTTTACAGATTGTTTATCAAGTGAACTATGCAATGCAGGACTAGTTGCGATGATTCCATTAATAGCAGGACTCTTCACTAATCCATAGTATAACGCTAATATAGCTCCAAGGCTTTGACCATACAAGAATTGTGGCACTCGTGGAAAAAGCTGGGTTGCTTTCATTATTAGAATATCAATATCATCGATAATAGCGTCTGTTGAAGGGAAATAACCTTTTCTTCCTTCTGATTTTCCATGACCACGCCAGTCAGCTCCAAGTAAAGCAATACCATATTTATTGAACACTTCTCCAACATGAATAAATCTGCCTGTATGTTCACCAATTCCATGCAATAAGCAAACCACTGCTTTAACTTCTCCAATTGGTTGCCATAAACGGGCGAATAATTTGAGGCCATCAACTGTTGTCCAACTAAGTTCTTTTACCTTCAAATTAGCGCGTATAATAGTTTGAATCAAAATCAGCAAACCTCATTTTAAATCTTATCTACAATTCTTTAAATTGTGGAATTATGCGATGCCTGCTCGCCTGCTCAAATGAGTAAGCTATTTCAAGTAACAATGGTTCACTCCAGGCCCTGCCAAAGAAGGAAATACCTACCGGCAGACCATCAATGTTTCCCATTGGAACCGTTATATTCGGATATCCTGAAATTGCTGCAGGTGATGAACTTCCAACATGATAACTATCACCATTGACAACATCAGTTTTCCATGCGGGGGCTCCTGTTGGTGCAATAATTGCATCCAATTTAAGATTATTCATTACTTTATCAATCCCTTCATCACACATCATTTTCTTCATTCCCGAAAGGGCATCCTTATATTCTTTTGAATTCAAATCGCCTTTTTCAAGGGCCATCTCCAGGTAACGCTGATTGAAATAATCGAGCTCAATAGTGTCTTTTTCATTGAATGCCATTAATTCCTCAATGTTTTTAACTGCCGCCTTTGGCCCCAGTGATTGAAAATACTTGTTCAACCCATCTTTGTACTCATATAATAATACCTGAAATGATAAATCTTCAACTTTTGGATCAGCAAGCTTATCTATTTCAATTACTTCAGCACCTTGTTTTTTAAGAAATTCAACGGTTGATGCCATTAATGAATCAACTTTAAAATGACCACCAAGGGCTTCTTTGTAGAGTCCGAATCTTTTGCCCTTTAATGAACCTTCTTTAAGAAATTGAGTGTAATCTGTATAGAATTTGGCCACACTTAATTTTGTTAGTGAATCTGCCACATCAACTCCAACCATGACACCCAAACAAATAGCGGCATCGCGAACAGTACGCGCCATTGGCCCCGGTGTATCCTGAGTAAATGATATTGGAATTATTCCCGAACGGCTGAGCAATCCAACGGTAGGTTTTATACCAACAATACCATTTGCGGTTGAAGGACAAACGATGGAGCCATTAGTTTCAGTTCCAATTGCAATTACTGTTAGATTAGCAGAAACCGAAACACCTGACCCTGAACTTGAGCCACAAGGATTTCGACTTAAGTCATAAGGGTTTTTAGTCTGGCCTCCTGCTCCACTCCATCCACTTGTTGACAGTTCACCTCTAAAATTTGCCCATTCACTAAGATTGGATTTACCTATAATAACCGCACCTGCTTCCCTCAGTTTTTTTGCAATGTAACTATCCTGCAGAGGAAAAGAATTTGCTAAAGCTCTTGATCCACCGGTGCATGGCATTTTATCATGTGTATCTATATTATCTTTTAAAATTACAGGTATTCCATGCATAGGTCCACGAATCTTACCTTCTTTTATCTCATTATCCAGTTGTTCGGCAATTTGAATTGCATCGGGATTTATTCTAATTACAGAATGAAGAGAAGGTCCATTAACATCTATTTCTTCTATCCTGTCAAGATAGGCCTGTACGACCTCTTTAACAGTAAAATTCCCTTCTTTATAACCCTTTTGTAACTCAGAAATGGTTATTTCAAGGAATTTGAATTCCTTTGATGAGGTGTTTTCTTTTTTTGCACTCTTACATGAACTCATTATTAACAGAGTACTTAATGCAAGGGCAATAAGGCTAATACTAGCAAGACTGCCTGAACGATGGAATGATTTTTTACTGCTCATATTGCTTTGGGTATGAGTAGTAAATATAAGGAATTATTTCTTTTTTTTCCTGGCCAGATTCTCCTGTACTCTGAATTTTACCATATCCTTAATCAAATCGTCTGGTAACGGTTGCCCATAATAGAAATGAACTGAACCTTTAGTAACTTCGAATCCGGCTTTTTTAAACACATCAACCGTTGAAGTTCCTGCAGGATAGAATCCGAGATGTTTTGTATGTGCAGCAAAATAGAGAAGAGGACCATTTAATTTAAATGCAGGCATACCATAACTAATTGTTTCCTGAGCCTGAGGAGCTGACTGTTTAACCAATTCCCTTAGTTGTTGCATCATTTGCTGAATTGCCGGATCAAAACCAGCTATGTATTCGTCAACATTTTTTGCTTTTTCCATCATTTGACTTTTACCAAAAATAACAAATTATTAAGTGAAGAGAGCTTATCAACAGACAAAAAAAGAGACAAGGATTAGAATCCTTGCCTCTCATTGAACACGATAAACTTTCATTTACCTTATGTTAGATTTTATCTTCCACGTCCATTACTTTGTCTTCCATTACCAGTCCTGCCATTGCCACTTGCATTTCCACGGGGTTCATTAGTACGTTTTACATACTCACTATTTCCTTTATTATCACTTTTCTTATAATTTCCGTTACCGTGGTTTCCATTTCCATGATTACCGTTCCCATTTCCATCGCCTCTGTGGTTTCCGTTTCCATTCCTGTGTCCGTAATGGTTATCATTTCCATTTTTATTATGTCCGTAGTGGTTACCATTGTCATGTCCCTTTTTATAATGTCCATAATGGTTCCCATTATCATGATGATATTCACGGTAATAATCGGGGTGTTCTCTGTAATATCTGTGACCATCGTAGTATCTTACATAGTGGTCGTGACGATGGCTTCTGTACCAAACGATATGATCATGATTATGAAGATAAGGTCTGTTGATGTGCAAATCTAGTTCGATGATGGGAACGTATGCAAAGTCAATGTTAATATACATTGAAGGAAGAACTTCACTTACTAACCACATGCCGTCGTATGGATAGATATAAACTTCTCTTTCCAGATCATAGTAGAAGTTATCTTCAGGAAAGAAAATGTAACGGGTTCCAGGGTCGCAGCAGCGAACGTCAACCCAATGAGGTCTGTGATGAGGATGAGCGTAAGTTGATGAAGGCAGTGCAAATGTGATTGCCAGTATCACTAAGATTGCTGAAATGTAGTTGCGTGGTTTCATGGCTTTTAGAGTTGTGAGTTTTACATTGTAGCTTAAAGCAGAAATCGTGCCAGAAGCGCTTCTATAAAAAAACAAATGAGCGAATCACTTCTGGCATTACATTTGTATTGTTAATTAAAAAACAATAACACTCACAATGAAAAATTACATCTTAACCCTCATTGCTTTAGTCTTTGCAATCAGCGTATCAGCACAACAAAAACAACCTTCATGGAAAGCACCCGACAAATACAAGACGATGGTGCAAAAAGAAAAAGGTGACTTAGCCGTTGGCAAAGAGCTTTACAACAAAAATTGCAAATCATGCCACGGTGCCAAAGGATTGGGTGATGGTCCAAAAGCTGCATCACTAAAAACCTTCCCGGGCAACTTTACGGATGCAGCTTTTAAGAAGCACACATTTGGGGAAATCTATTACATTTCATTTGTTGGAAGCGGTGAAATGCCAAACTATGAAAAAAAGATCGTAGATGAAGGAGACCGTACTTCGATAGTTGAATATATTAAAAGCCTTAAATAAGGTAAGGTCTTATTTTCTTAGCTTGATTTAAAACCAGAGGCGCGTTAAAACGCGCCTCTGGTTTTGAAGCTATTTATACATAGCGGGAGTTACATCAAACTTCCAAACAAAGATTCCAAGTCTGTCATTGTATAAGTATGATAAGGTAGCATCCAGATTCCTGAAAAGTGATAATTGAGGGTCTTGTTTAACACCTTTAATAATTTCAGGAGCGGCATTCAAGGCCAGGGTATCTGTGTTTACTTCCTCCTTCAGCACATTTATCAGGGTATATTTATACTGCACAACCTTGCCGGATAAAACTTCCACACCTTCCAAACGAACATCCTGGTTTATCATCATTGGGCATTGTTTGTCAAATTGTTTGCAGGTATATTCCAAATATGCTTGTTGTATATAACCTCCTTTAAAACCTGAGTATGCAGCAACGCCTGTTAGAAGAAAAAACATAATTCCCACTATGGCTCCTGCTAAATTACTGCGTTTACGTTTCTTCTTATGGTTATAATATTCAACTTCAATCTCTTCCTTATTTATAACCGGCTTTTGAGGTTTGTTCAATTCAAAACCACAACCTGAACAGAAGCGTGAAACCGGTTTATTTAACATTCCACATCTGGCACATCTTTCTTCCATAAAGATTTAATTTGTAGTTTGTTATCAGTAACTAATATTTATCTTACTTTTATGTTGTGCCAAATGTATAGTTTTTTATACTTCAACAATCAAAAATTTACTTATCATCTTTCCAATTCTTTGCCTTATGAATGCTTCATACAGCCAAAGTCAATTTTGGAACAATTTTTACAAGGATGAAGGAATGTAAAGTTGCTTCTGGCAGCAATTCATCGAAAAAATATAACTTTAGAAAACCTGTTGGCTGGTATAAACAAACTTAAACGAAACAGGAGGACCATTACCCGTAATTAGCTTTCCAAAATAGTATCCATTCCCTAAACCGCTAATGGGATAAGTCAGCAATCCATTATTAATGGTTACCATATCCTGTTTAACCATAATTCCACTAGTGTTATATAGTTTCAAGTTGTAAACCTTAGTCACTTTATCATCTATTGGAATCCTGATTTCATTTATGACCGGGTTGGGATAAACCATAGCAGTATGCACGTTATTTTCTTCGATTCCAACTCCGCTCAGGTGATAAATTACTGTAACACTTGCTTGAACCGGATCAGTGGCAGTAGTATCGTAAATAGTATATGTTATCGAGCTTTTTCCCGCTGGCAATGGTGGTGATTCAAATCTCCGGAAATGCACAACATGTGAGGCAAATGTCATGTCTTCAGCCCCTGGTTTAACAGTATCAGCAATATTGGTAGTATCAGTATCGGGCCAGCAACTTACCCCAAAGCAGAAATAATCGATCGTACTATCAGCAATGTAATTTATGTGTTTCCTAAGGAACAATGCAAGTGGATGATCAGTATTATTCTTCATTGTAAAATAGATGGTAAGATCAACAATTTCAGGATCAGTACTATAAACTGTAAGTGTCGAATCATTAACTACTTTATTTCCATTAAATCGGTCCATTAATAACAATTTCTGAGCGTTTGCAAAGAAAGTAGACAAGACCAAGAGAAGAGAGAGTATTTTTCCTGTCATAAATGTTAACTTGATTGTATTGCAAAAATAGTTATGTTTTCATATGGAGGAACATAAATAAATATTGATTGACTAAAGATTGCGGATATTTTTTTTGTTAAAAATGATGCACTTTATGTAAAGTGTATCCTTTTAAAGATATTTTTGTGCAGTTTCTTTAACCGGGATTTAAATTAGTTGTATGATAAAAAAAATACTCATTTCCAGTCTTGTAATCATGTTATCATTTCTGGCTGTCAGAGGTCAGGAAACTGCCATGGATTTTAGCCAGGCAGACTGTGCAGGAACCCCTCATAATCTATACGCTGAGTTAGATGCAGGCAAAGTAGTTATATTAGAATTTGTGATGCTTAATTGTGCACCATGCATTACTGGTACTAAAGCTCTTGAAAAAATCAGGAGCCCATATCAGGACCAATATCCTGGAAGGGTGGTATTGTACTCTATGGGCTTCCTGAACCTCTACACCTGTGCTCAAATGTCAACCTGGCAAACAAACAATTCTTTCACACATGAAGTCTTTACAGGTGGCGAGCAACAGGTTGCTTATTATGGTGGTATGGGAATGCCAACCATCGTTATCCTTGGAAGTAGTGATCATAAAGTTTATTTCAAAAGTAGTGGTTATACTCCCGCTCTTGATGGTCAGATCAATGCCGCAATTGACAGTGCTCTGAAATATAATCCGCTTGGAATCAGAGAAAAACCTGACCATCAGTATTTCAATGTATATCCAACAGTGTCCTCAGGAGTTTTTAACTTCAATATAGAAACAGGCAGTGAATCTGTTATTTCAATCTTCAATATTACAGGTAATGAAGTAATGTCAATTCCTGTTAATAATATAGGAAGTATTCCTGTTGATGCTAAAAGTCTTCCAGCAGGATTGTATGTTGCCAGATTAAAAACTGCCAATGCATATTCAAAAGGTGTTAAACTTATCAAGCAATAATACATTGAAAATATTTAGCATAGTTATCTTGTTAACCGGACTATTGACATCTCAGCTCGAGGCAGTTGCACAATGTTGTGCTCCGGGAAATCCTGTTTCGGGAAATGAGTATAATGGTATTCTTCCAAAAAGGACATTGCGCACAGTTACATTTTACAGGCATAGTAAATCAGATACTTATTTTGAGAATTCTGAAAAATCAGATTTACAGGGAACAACTGCAGGTTATGATTATATTGGAGAAGTAATCAGTTATGGTTTGGTCAAACGGCTCTCTGCAGAAGCTGAAGTTGGTTATTATCTTGACAAACATCAGGATAGTGAAGTTTTGGGGAGATTTACAACATATGGTTTCAACAATGCGGTGTTGTCACTTAAATATGCTGTTATCAAAACAAAAAATGATCTGGAAGTGACTCTGGGAAGTGGAATAAAAATACCTCTTTCAACAAAGGTTTTCTATGATGAATACGGCCTTCCTTATGGACAGGATATTCATCCATCAACAGGGGCATACGGTGTTACCGGACAACTTTATGTTTATAAAGGTTTCATGAAGAAATGGCGTGCTGTTGTTCATGCCCGCTACGACCATAACGGTTATAATTCAGAAAATTATAAATTTGGTGATGCCTTTATTACATCAATTTTTATTAGCAGAAGTTTTAAACATAATTGGGGTGCTACATTACAATTAAGAAATGAGTTCCGTTCTGAAGACTTTCAGGGTGAAGTCCATTACCTATCAACAGGTGGCAATATCAAATATTTTTCACCGCAGATCAGTAAAACATTTAAACATCGTATCACTGCTGCAGCAACAGCTGATTTGCCTTTTTTCAGAAGATACAATGGAATTCAATTGAGTCCAAAGTATGCATTTGGTTTATCACTTGTAAAGGATTTTTGCTTTCAATAAATAAAAGCATTGAATTTACCCATTAAGAATTGATATTTTTAGTGGTTTAGATAGGAGAAAATAACTTAATTTTAGAAGAGGCCGGTTATATCTGGCCTCTTTTGAATTAAATTCAAACCAACCTGGCGCCTTCAACTTTTACTGTCTGGACAAACGGTCCCTCCTGCTATTAATTATTTACCTTTGCATTTTAAATCTTTCTTACACATGTTAGAACTTAGCTATATTCGTGAAAACACTGCTGAAGTTATTGAACGCCTTTCAGTTAAAAATATTGATGCAGCCAAAACACTTGAAAAGATCATTGAATTAGATGCCCGCCGAAGGGAAACACAAAGAGAACTTGACGATAGCCTTGCTGAATCAAATAATATTGCTCGTGAAGTTGGAAACCTGATGAAGGCAGGAAAAGCTTCTGATGCATTGGAATTAAAAAACCGTGTTTCAGAATTGAAAGTTATTGCAAAAGATCTTTCAGAGAAATTAGATTCAATAGTCACTGAACAAACCGGACTTCTTATAACACTTCCTAATGTTCCACATTCGTCCGTGCCAAAAGGTAAAAGTGCTGAGGATAACGAGATAGTGCATAGTGAAGGTACTATGCCCAACCTCCCCTCTGATGCAGTACCTCATTGGGAACTGGCCTCAAAATACGATATAATAGATTTTGAACTTGGAAATAAAGTAACAGGTGCAGGATTCCCATTTTATAAGGGAAAAGGAGCCCGTCTGCAGCGTGCTTTAATAAACTTCTTCCTTGATAATGCAATTGAAGCCGGATATTATGAGATTCAACCTCCACTCGTTGTGAATGAAGCTTCGGGCTATGGAACCGGGCAGTTGCCTGATAAAGATGGCCAAATGTACTTCTGCCAGATTGATAAATTATACCTGATTCCAACAGCTGAAGTTCCTGTGACGAATATATACAGGGATGAAATTGTTAAAGCAAGCTCCTTCCCTATTAAAAATGTTGCCTATTCTAACTGTTTCCGCCGTGAAGCCGGATCATATGGTAAGGATGTTCGCGGTTTAAACAGACTTCATCAGTTTGACAAAGTAGAAATTGTACAGATCCAGCATCCTGATCATTCTTACCAGACACTGGAAGAAATGCGTGAGTATGTTTCCACTTTGTTGAGAAAACTCGAACTTCCATTCAGGGTGCTTCGACTTTGCGGTGGTGATATGAGTTTTACTTCTGCCCTGACTTATGACTTTGAAGTATATTCGGCAGCACAACAGAAATGGCTTGAAGTTAGCTCTGTTTCCAATTTCGAATCATTCCAGGCAAACCGTATGAAATTACGTTTTAAGGATGAGAATGGTAAAACACGGTTTTGCCATACACTAAATGGAAGTGCACTTGCGTTACCACGCATAGTTGCCTCATTACTCGAAAACAACCAAACCGCTGAAGGTATAAGGATTCCTAAAGCCCTGGCAACTTATACCGGATTTGATTTGTTATTTTGAGTGATTGGTAATTTATGATTGGCGATTGGTTATGAAGCTCCGCATAATCTTATGTCTGTTAGTGCTGCTGCCCTTTTTAGGTGCAGCTCAACCTGGTACTGACCAGCAGTTGGGCCTTCAGTTCTATAATGACCGGGATTATCAAAAAGCAGCAGAAGTTTTTGAGAGACTTTACAAAAACAAACCTGACCATTTCTCCTATACCTATTATCTTCAATCACTACTAGAACTGGGCCAGACTGATGAAGCCTTAAAACTGGTTAAACAGCAGGTCAGGCGGAATCCTGATGACCCAAAATATCAGGTTGATGAGGGTTACGTACTCATAAGGTCGAACCAAACACAAAAAGCACTCAAATCATATGATGAACTGGTGAAAGATTTGAAACCAGATCAGCGGTATGTCCTTAACCTTGCCAATGCATTTACTTCAAGGCGTGAGTATGATTATGCTATAAAAACGTATTTAAAAGGTCGCCAATTACTAGCTCCAGACCAGACATTTGGTTATGAACTTGCAATGATGTATGAATTGCAGGGACAGTTTGATAAAATGGTTGATGAGTACCTGGGAATACTCGATAAAGATCCTGTAAACTCCGATCAGGTACAATCACGTTTGCAATCAAGCCTCAATAATGACCCTGAGAATCTTAAAACAGAGGCTCTGAGGCGAGGTCTTTTAATGCAGGTTCAGAGAAACCCCGGTAACATCACGTTAACCGAAATGCTGGTTTGGCTCTCGTTACAATTAAAAGATTTTGAATCAGCTCTTGTGCAGGCTAAAGCACTTGACCGCAGGTTAGGTGAAAATGGGGGACGGGTTTTTGCTCTTGGACAACTTAGCAGTGCAAATGGGGATTACACTGTGGCAACTGCAGCCTTTTCTTACGTCATGGAAAAGTCTGATGATCCATCTATGCGGACAATTGCAGAAGTTGAATTATTAAAGTCAGAATACGATTTATTGTCGTCTTCATATCCTGAAGATGAGAAGAAACTCGCAGCCCTGGCTGAAAAGTACCGTGCTGCAATTTCAAAGGGTGAAAAAAATCCGTTAACCTTCCCATTAATAAGGAATCTTGCACATATTGAAGCCTTTCACTTAAACAATCCTGATGAAGCTATAAACTTACTTCAGGAACTGGTGGAAAAAACTGAAAGTGATCGGATTTTGCAGGCTCAATGCAAACTTGACCTTGCAGATATTTACCTTTTCAGCGGGCAACCATGGGAAGCAACTCTGCTGTATTCGCAGGTTGACAAAGCATTTAAAAATGATCCTATCGGACATGAAGCAAGATTCAGAAATGCTAAACTATCATTTTACATTGGTGAATTTGAATGGGCAAAGGCGCAGCTTGATGTACTTAAAGCCGCAACTTCCAAACTTATTGCCAACGATGCAATGCAAATGTCTCTGCTTATCAGTGATAATATTGACGCCGATAGTTCAACCCTGGCTTTAGCTTCATATGCCAGAGCTGATTTGCTGTTATTCAGAAACCAGGCTGATAAAGCTTATTCGCTGCTTGATTCAATCCTGTTAGCTTTTCCAGGTCATTCAATTACCGATGAAGTTCTTATGAAAAAAGCAGAAATAAAGCTCAAACAGGGAGATTTTATTACTGCTGATACTCTTTACAAAGAAATTGTTGCCCAATATCCTGATGATATTCTTGCAGATGATGCACTTTACCAACTTGGCAACCTCTATCAGTTTCATTTAAAGGATAAAGCAAAAGCAATGAAAGCCTATCAACAACTGATGTCAGATTATCCTGGTAGTCTCTTTGTAGTTGAAGCTCGCAAGCAATTCAGGCTTTTAAGGGGCGATTTTCAAGGTGAGCAGACTAAAGAATTAACACCTGATGAAAGATTCTTCTTAGATATGCCCCCTAATTAAAATATAATCCATTGAAAACAGATCACCCTGTAAGAGCAAAAAAACATCTGGGACAGCATTTCCTGAATGATGAAAATATTGCCCGAAAAATTACTGATAGTGTAGATATTCCTTGTAATGCCCTTCTTGAAATAGGACCTGGAACCGGAGTACTGACCAAGTACCTCTTGTTGTTATTAGAAGAATCAGCAACTAATTCTGAAAATGCTAATGTCCGTTTACTCAATCAATTTCTTACACTTGACGTTGACCGCGACAGCATTGCTTACCTTAAGCAAATGTATCCCCAATATGCTGGTCTCTTCAGGGAAGCGGATTTTTTGAAGTTCAATCCCGGTGATTATTTTAACGGTTGCTTTTCCGTAATTGGTAACTTTCCATATAATATTTCCAGTCAGATTTTCTTCAAAATACTCGACCATACCAATCAGATACCAGAGGTTGTTTGTATGCTGCAGAAAGAAGTAGCTGAAAGAATTGCTGCTCCTCCTGGTAGTAAAACATATGGAATTCTAAGTGTACTACTTCAGGCATGGTATGACATTGAATACCTTTTTACCGTTCATGAACATGTGTTTATTCCACCACCAAAGGTTAAATCAGCTGTTATTCGTTTAAAAAGGAATACCTCTACCGATCTGGGTTGTGATCCTGTTCTTTTCAAAAAAGTGGTAAAAACTGCATTTAATCAGCGGCGGAAAACATTACGTAATGCACTTAAATCATTAGATCTCATCCCAGGCAATGAGCTTGAAGAACTCCTGACTAAAAGAGCTGAACAATTGAGTGTAAACGATTTTGTATTTATAACCGGTAATCTCAAGAAGGTTTGAATAAAACCTAATCACACGGATTAAGCAGCATCCTGAAACTCTGCACTATCATTATAAAGTTGTTTAGTCTTCCCAAATAATGATATTAACTTTCCGGAAAGTAAACCTGCTCCTACTGCAATTGCGATTGTAATTCCAATAGCCGTTAACTGAGCTGACACCGATAGTCCGGGAATAACCACAATGGCAGCCAAACCACCGAAAATTCCAGGGATACCATGAAGATTGGTAACACCACATGTATCTATTATATTGTGAAATTTTTGCTGTTTGTCCTGGAGTACAGCAAATCCAAAAGTCGAAATAGCGCCGGCTATCCCACCTATTATCATTGCCTGGGGATGAGTGGCAAAATCACAGGTAGCACCAATTGCAACACCACCTGCCAGTGCAGCATTGGCAATATCAGCTATACTCACTTTTCCCCTTATCAATACTGATGCAAAATATGTTGCAAGTGTAGATCCGCATAATGCGATAAACACATTAACAACGGTGTGTGGAATTGCTTCAACGGGAACCAATGCAGCACAGAAACTTGGCCAGAATACCCATAATACCATACTTCCTAAAACTGAATACTTATCGGAAGTGGCATCTGATTCTAATGGAATTTCAAAATCTTCTTTTGATGTAAGTGAGACCGCTGCAGCAATTCCGAAAAGAGCACCAAATGCATGTATAACTATTGACCCCCCGGTATCTGCAATTTTACCCACGAAGTGAAAGCAGTCATCAACTACTACCATTTCATTGAACATATACATTGGAATGAACAGCAAACCAAGCATTAAATATTGAAAAATTTTTATTCTTCCAAGAACGGCCCCTGCAGCAATCAGCAAACTTGCAGCTCCGAATTCTGCAAGAATAAATTGTTCTAATTCCCCTCTTGATTCAAAAACGCCCATTTGTTTAATTGAAATATATAAGGTAATAGAGATACTTACCAGAAGAAAAGTTGCAGTTAATGCTGACCGTCCGTATTTTTTAACAAACACCATTAAGAAACCAAAACCAATCAGCAACATTGCCATGATATGTATTGCCCTTTCGTATTGCTGCACCTCCAACACAGAAGATAGGGTATTTGCTTTAACCACTTCAGTTACCTGAGCTGATAAACTGGTTATGGAGCAAAAGAAAAGAAGAGTTAAGGAAATAATCCATGTGATAACTTTAGTGGTTTTCATAAGTAGATATAATTAGGTTTGCTGTATTCATCAATACCGCAAATGTATAAATTTGAATTGATGTAAAAAAATCTGTCAAAATGTGTTAGGTTATAATGCAGATGGAACCATAAATTGGTCTAAAGCACCTAAGGTAAGTGGATTTACTATATCCAGTTTATCGCATATTGTTGCAAACAGTGAGAATGAATTGGTAATTACAGGGGCATCACAAAGTGCATTTAGATTCAGCGTACAATGTTTTTCCTCTTCAGGTGATAGTATATGGGCAAGATTACTTAGTCATGCCTCTGCATCTGTTAAAGATCTCAAACAAGCTCCTGATGGTGGTTATATCATAGCGGTTAATTTTAATGAATATGGAATGAAATTAGTCAGCCTTGTAAAAACTGACTCCCTTGGCAGAGTTTATACACTGGGCAGAATGGAAACACCTGAGAAAAACAAGCTGATGTTTTATCCTAACCCAGCTTCAAATCAAGTTTCTTTTACTACTGAAAAATTTGTTCCTGCTAACATTTCAATAATAGATCTTCAAGGAAGAATTTGTAAAATTTCTCCAATGACTGGTTTGCGCACAACCTTAGTAACAGATGATCTAGCTCCTGGCATCTATCTATACAAATATCAAACTACTAATTCTGTCTTAAGTGGCAAATTAATTATAAGCCATTAAATTGCTTGATTATCGTGCCATTAAGCTATAATTTTTCTTTTCTTTGCAAACGCAAACTGGCCTGACAATCAATGAAATCTAAAATACATAACTCTGCTCCTTCTCAAAAACATGTGACAAAACCAGCACCTGTTCAGAAAGCTGTGAATGTCAATATGCTTCATTTAATCATTGCTGCACTGGCTTTCATTCTTTATGGTAATAGCATTCCAAACAATTACTCCCTCGACGACTCATATGTTACCTCTGTAAATCCGGTGGTACAACAAGGAATTAAAGCTATTCCACTGATATTCAGCTCAAACTACATCTCTATGAATGCCGAAGAGGGAGGGCAGCATAATTACGGTTACAGGCCGGTGGCAAAAGCCACATATGCTATTGAATGGCAATTCTTTGGCGAAAATCCACATGTGAGCCATTTCATCAATGTTTTGCTGTATGCGCTTACCGGTTTGCTGCTTTTTAGTCTGTTACTGAAACTCTTCAAAGGATACAGTATTTGGTTCCCGTTCGTCACGGTTTTCATCTTTATGATTCACCCGGTTCATACTGAAGTGGTTGCCAGCCTCAAAAACCGTGAGGAGTTATTAAGTTTCCTTGGTGCACTTCTCACTGTAAAATACTTGCTTAAATGGAACGAAACCGGTAAAAACCTGAATATACTCTGGGCATTATTGGCATTTGCATTCGGATATATGTCGAAGGTGAACATCTTCACTTTTATTTTCATAATCCCATTAATATTCTATTTCTTCACTGACATAAAGCCAAAGAGAATTTTGGTGACTACACTATTGGTCATTGGAGTGCTTGTGTTGATCATCTTAATCCCAAGATACATTATTGGAACTGCCGTGAGACCAATGCAATTTATAGAGAACCCACTTCAGTTTAATCCAACCTTTGCACAACGAATCGGCACATCAATGATGGTTCTGTTATTTTACCTTAAAATGCTGGTTTATCCCCATCCACTGGTTTTCTACTATGGATTTAATATGATTCCTGTAACAACTCCTGCAAATCCATTGGTATGGTTGTCATTCCTTCTTTATGCCGGATTGTTTGGTTATGCAGTTTATACTATCAAAAAGAAGTCAATTCTGTCGTTTGCAATCCTGTTCTATTTACTTAACATAGGTATCTTTTCAAACCTTATAGCTCCACCAACAGGTATTGTAGCTGAACGATTCATGTATGTTGCGTCATTGGGATTCAGTCTGGCCCTTGCTTATGGTCTGTTCAGGATATTTAAAAGTGATCCGGCTAAAACAGTTACTTCTAAGACTGTCAACTACATTGTATTAATTGCAGTGCTTATAGCAATTCCGGCTTCAGCTAAAGTTATTGACAGGAATAAAGATTGGAAAACAGATATGACCTTGTATAAGGCTGATATGCCATATTTGGAAAATTCAGCAAAGGCTAACTTCATTTATGCTACCAATCTCAGAAGTTCAGTGGTTGAACGACTAAAAAATGGCGCAACCCGTGAACAAATAAAGGATGATGCATACACGTGCATCAAACACTTCAAGAGAGCAGTAGCCGTTTATCCTCAGTATCCCGATGCATGGAACAATCTGGGAGAAAGTTTCCTCTTGCTCCTGAGTGAATCAGATTCATCAATTAAATACTTTGAAAAAGCTGTTGAGACTAACCCTAAACTGGTTGCGGCCTATTACAATTTAGGATATACTTATCAGGTTACTGAACAGTATGAAAAATCTGTGAAGAATTATGAGAAAGCATTGGAACTGGAACCCTGGGATATCAGGACAATGTCGAATCTTTCATTAATGTATGAGAAGACAGGTCAACTCGACAAAGCAATCTCGATGAATGAAGACATGATAAAGCTTGACCCTACAAGTGAAGCCCCTTATCTTAACCTTGCTGCATTTGCATTACATCAGGGAGATAATCAAACTGCCCTTGGCTGGTTTGAAAAAGCACTGGAAGTGAATCCAAAGAACTTTAATTTAAGTATGCGATTAAGGGATTATTACCTAAAAATTGGCGATAGTACTAAAGCGGATTATTATTTGGATTTAGCTAGAAGGGCGCAATAGGGGGAAGGAAAAAGGAAAAAGTGGTGCGGGCTCTGATGAAGGAAAAAAGAAAAAGTCAAAAGTAGGTTGGTAAACTATTGACTTTGATTAGAGGCTGGGGTGAAGAGATTAGCAAGATTTACAAGTTTAATATGATTGAGATGCCTGAGAGGAGTGGATTTTACAATTCGAAACTAACATTACCCGATATACTAAAAAGGGCTGCAGCAACAGAGGGTGCGTTCATTGGGTTTATTGATGAAAAAGGCCATGAGGACAAAATCACTTACGCTGAATTACTGTCAGAAGCAACTACATTGGCTAAGGGATTGGTTAACAAAGGTGTTAAACCAGGCGACAAGGTTATTATAGCTACCGATGCTAATAAGCAAACCCTCAAACTTCTCTGGGGGTGTTTCTTATGTGGTGCTATCCCCACGGTCTTACAGCCTCCTCTAACATATTCAGGTTACAATCCACCTGTTGTAAAACTGATCAACGTAAGTATGCAGCTCAACAACCCATTGGTTTTCATGAGCAAGATTCCAACAGGCGAAGGTGTACCTGTACTTAATTACATTACAGCAGAAATGCTTAACTGTACAGGACAATTGCCTGAAATTAACCTTGATCCGAATGATATTGCTTTTATTCAATTCTCATCAGGGAGCACCGGTGATTCAAAGGGAATTCTTCTCTCCCATTTTAACATAATGGTGAATCTTGATGCCATAACTGTAGGCTTAAACTTTCATCCCAATGAGGTTACAGGTAACTGGATGCCCCTGTTTCATGACATGGGATTAATTGGTTATCACCTTACTCCCTTGTATTGCAGAATAATTCAATGGCATATTGAGACAATTGACTTTATTAAGAATCCCGGATTGTGGCTTGATTTGCTAACGCTACAAAAAGTAAAAATTACAGGTTGCCCCAATTTTGGACTGGCACTGACTCTAAGATTTCTGAAAAGAATGAAGTCAACACCTTCATGGGATTTTATTCACCTTGAGGGAATTTTAAATGGTGCTGAACCCATTTCGGTACAGATAATGAATGATTTCGTGAAAGCACTTGAGCCTTACAATTTCAGGCCTGAAGCTATGATGCCGGTTTACGGACTTGCTGAGGCAACATTGGCAGCAACTTTCACACCCCTGATGGCCACATCTGTGGTGACAGCTTTTGATAATCTGAGTCTTGACCGCGATGATAAAGCTATTGAAGTTGAAACTGATGCAGAAAATGCACGGTTACTGGCAGGTGTAGGAGTTCCGCTTAATGATATATACATCAGGATTGTGGATGATAACAATACAGAAGTGCCTGAAGGAAAAGCCGGAGTAATCTGTTTAAAAGGCGATTCGATCACACGGGGATATTTTAACCGGCCTGAAGAAACTGAAAAGTCATTTATTGATGGATGGTTTAGTACTGGTGATATTGGCTTCTTTTATAAAGGAAATTACTACATCAGCGGTCGTAAGAAAGATATTATTTTCAGGAACGGCAGGCACTATTTTGCTAACGACCTTGAAGAACTGGCAACCAAAATAGATGATATCAGCTATGGTAAAATCTGCTTTGCAGGAACCACCAATCGCCTGAAAGAAGAAGAAAAAGTTATTGCATTCCTTGCCGGATCTGTAGGCGAAAAAGCAATGGAGACACTTCATCAATTAAGGAACCTGCTGCGAAGTACCCTTGGAATCACTCTGGATGAATTGGTAATGGTACGTTCAAATGAAATACCTAAAACATCAAGCGGTAAACTCCAGCGGTATAAGCTGGTCCAGCGTTACCTTGCCGGAGATTTCCATGATAATATT
>DATGXS010000031.1:0-62784 GCA_035298745.1 Lentimicrobium sp.
GGTGTTGGATTTACCTATCAGGAAGTAGCTGTAAAAGATATAGATGCTGTTTCAAATGCATCTGTTTCACAGAACTATCCTAACCCTTCAAATGGTACAACCCAGTTTACTGTTTCACTTGATAAAGCTTCTTTGGTAAGTATAGATATCTATAATCTTCTCGGCCAAAAACTTAGCAGTCTGTCACAGCAGAAATATTCAGCAGGTGACCATACTGTAACCTTAAATACAGCTGATTTAAATGCTGGTGTTTATGTTTATACGGTAACTGTTAATGGTGAGCGTTTTTCAAGAAAAATGACTGTTAAATAATCAATAAGATGATAGACACCTGGAGCCGGAAATCAGCCCGGCTCTGCGTGTCTACAGACTATAATTGATTATCGTTTCAACATTTAATTAAATTGCATTGTTACTCTACGAGTATTGTTACTCTAAGAGTTATAAAATTGTTAGAACTTTAAACTATCATAAAACTATGAAAATGAAAAAATCATTACTATTAGCAGCAGCGATTGGCATCTCCATTTCAGCCATTGCTCAAAAAAGCCCGCAAAAGCTAAAACAGGGCGTTCAGTCATTATCAAATTCCGTGAGGGTATATGATGACAATGATCTTTCCAAAACACCTTCAACCTTAAATTTTGTACAACCATCAACCAGGGGAACAACTGATATTTCAATTGTAAATATCGGTAATGCTGCAAATGCCTATGGTCTGTATAATGGTGGCAGGACCGCTTTATGGGCTGATCCTAATCTTAATGCTATTACTTTTGTACACAGAATGATTTCCACTCCAGGATCTGGTTATATTGCCTATGACCGTTCTGTGGATGGTGGCAATACATGGTCAGTTAATAATCAGGTTTTCAATCCTACAGCAGGAGGAACAGCGAATGCACGATATCCCCAGGGAGTGATTAATAATCCTCAAGGTAATACAGATGTCAATAATGCATTTTTCACTGCTTTTTTTCCAACTCTCGATGGCAGTAATACTGAACCCGGAAGTTGGGGAGGTTATGGAACTGCAACTGTAAAACTCGATGGAACTGGTCTTAATCAGGTTGGTTGGCCTTCTGATCCTCCAATCAGGCAAAACGTACCAGATGCAATGACTGTTAACCCTGTAACTAATGATGTGTTTATTGTAGAGCCCGCATTGGTTGGTGGACTCGGTACAGGTTATACTGATACATTAGTTATAACCCGTGGAATCCTAAATACTTCAACTGGTCAGTATGATTGGGAACAAGAGCCATTTTATGCTCCTATGATACATGGTGCAAGTATTGCAGGTATTGCCGATACTCGAATTGCATTTGCACCTGATGGCATGATTGGTTATATTATGTTATTGGCTGATAATGAAGAAGATCTAATGGCAACTGGGTTAGCATATTATCCTGTATTATACAAAACAACAGATGGTGGAATAACCTGGGATAATTCACCTATTACAGTACCACTTGGTGGCCCTGATGGTTTGGCAGGTATTACTCAAGATTTGTTAACCGATGATCAGATCGCTTTATTATTTGAAGAACCATTACCAACAAGAGAGGAAATTGTCTATACAACTGCCTTTACTAGTGATTTTGCAGTTGATTATCAGGGTAATCCCGTTATTTCAGTTGTTATTGGTGTTGCTTCAAGTACTCCTTACTCAATTGTTTCTGAAACCAGGACTTTTGCATCTTATAATATTTTCAGCAAAGCGCAGGGTGAAGAATGGTATGCACAGAAATTAGGCGATAATTTGATCACCTTCAGGGGTGAGTGGATAACAGATTTTAGTGAAGATAATCGTTCACAACTGACAACAACATTAGATGGAACAAAAATGTTCTTCTCCTGGTTAGATACCGATTTCCCTGATGTATTAGATAATTTGCAACCCGATATTTTTTGTGCTGGATGGGATATTGAAACTAATACTTATACTGAAGTAATGAATGTAACTTACCTGTCAGACGCGTGGTTGCAAGCATTTATGGGAACTGCTTCCTATTATGCTTTAATTCCGTCAGCCGGTAGTTACATTATTCCGTTAATGTATCAGGAAATGACTCCAACTGACCCAGCTCAACCGGTTCAGTATAAATACATAAAGGACTTTACAATTACTGATGCTATGTTCACTATTAGTAATGCAAAAAATTTACAACCTTCCGCTGGAACAGTTTCACAAAACTATCCTAACCCATTCAACGGAACTTCACAAGTACAAGTTGACCTAAAGACCAAGGCTGATGTAAGTCTTGAAGTTTATAATATTGTTGGACAAAAAGTTTATGAAATTCCAACTTCTTCATTGACTCAAGGTTCACATACTTTGACTATTAAAGCTAAAGATCTGAAGGCTGGAATTTATTCGTATTCTGTATTGATCAATGGTGAAAAGATCTCACGCAAGATGATTGTTGAATAAACAGTCTTGTTTACATAAAAGAGCTAAAAAACAGCTCTATTTATTTAATAAAAAAAGAGCCGGTAAATACGGCTCTTTTTTTTCTGTGTATTGGCCTTACTAATTTTCAACTCCTCCAACACATAATTGCAAATTTCCAATACAGTAATTTAGTGGATTAGAAAAAGATTTGCATACAGATGGCATCATGTTTACACTTACATTTAGACTCAATGATGGGCAGGCAACAACTGAATGACCACTAATCCACTCAGACGGAATATTGTAGGCACTTGTCCCATGGACATAAGGAACAGACCAGATGTTTCCATTATCATCAGATACTCTTACTGAACCTGAAGCATTTGCTGGAATACCCGCTTCATTTGTAATTGTGACACGATAATAATAAACTGCAGTTGGTGGATTACTGATACTTTTTTGAGAAATAAAAGTAAAAGTTGCAATAATGCCAAAGAAAAGAACTCCAAGAGTTGAGATCTTTAATAACTTGTTTTTCATGATTTAAGTGTTTAGTTAATAATGTGAATTTAACGATCTAAAAGTATATAGTATTATCCAGAATAAAAAATATATGTGTATATATGCTGTTTTGGGAAAGTTTTATTTAATGATTAGGTAAATTGCCCTATATATTCCCACAAAGAATTATCAGGCAGGTAAATATATGATTACTGTGAATGCACAATCGCTGATTAAAGGTGTTTATACTTATACTCTAACTATCAAATAGTATAACCAAAAAGATGATTGTGAACTAGTCTACCAGTATGAGGTTATATTTTCAAGTTCAAACAATAAGGCTGTCTTTTACGACAGTCTCTTATGTTATATGAGTTGCACAATTTATTATATACATATCACCTTAAGGCCAGAAATAGGCAATCCTCATTAACAACAACTGTATAGATCTGTTTTATTATTGAGTTCTCTTGAAACAATTTTAAAAACTAAAAATAGCTAGGATATGAAAAAACTGTACCTGATTATAATGTTGGTAACATTCAGCTTACTGACATTTGCACAAAAGACTTCGATTAATCCATCCGACATAATGTTACCTTATTATAATTCAACCCGTAACATTGTAGTTCCTTTCAGTTTACAACCCAATATTACTGCACATGCCCCAACTGCTTATAACGAAACCGTTTTAGGCACTACTGTCTGGGATCTCCAGTCTTCGAATTCAGCACCACCAAACCGTTTTTATGTTTATCCCGACGGTCAAATGGCTGCTGTTTGGACCATGGGAATGGAAAGTGATTCAAATTATACCGATCGTGGTACCGGTTATGCCTATTTTAATGGCAGTTCCTGGCAAAATATGCCTGCCCAGCGTCTTGAAACCGATAGGGCAGGGTGGCCATCTTATGCTCCTGCCGGAAATGGTGAAATTGTTGCTGCTCACAGTAATTCTGAAGGTATCATTATTAATCGCCGCGATACCAGAGGTTCTGGCGATTGGAATGAGTATATGGTGCCTAATCCTGATACATCTACTGTACTATCCTGGCCAAGACTGGTCAGCAGTGGCGCAAATCATATGACTGTTCATATGCTTGTGAATACGTATGAGCCTTATGAAGGTTTAAATGGCGCTATTCTTTATTACCGTTCAACAGATGGTGGCCAAACATGGGAAACCCAGGCACGCATTCTTGAAGGTATGACTTCAAGTGATTATACAGGATTCAATACAGAGACGTATGCGTGGGCTGAACCAAAAGATAGTATGCTGGCCTTTGTGGTCGCAGATCGTTGGACTGACCTCTTTGTAATGCGTTCAAATGATAATGGCGATACATGGACCAAGACTGTTGTTTGGCAACATCCTTATCCCATGTGGAATAATGAAGTAACCGATACTTTCTATTCACCTGATGGCGCAGCTTCAATTGCTTTTGACAATGATGGAAAACTGCACCTTGCTTTTGGAATTAACCGCACTGTCCAGACAAATCCAAACGGCAATGCCGGCTGGTTCCCGTTTGTTGATGGTATAGGTTACTGGAATGAAGATATGCCCGCATGGACTGATGGTGGTATGGAAGCATTAAATCCCGATTCGCTGCAGGCTTCTAATAATCTGGTTGGTTGGGTACAGGATCTTGATGATAATGGAGAAATTAACCTCATAGGTCATAATACCTCAAACATTGGTATCTATTATGTTGGATTATCAAGTATGCCGCAACTGACCATTGATGATCAGAACAGGATCTTCCTTATTTATTCGGGTGCCGCTGAAGGATTTAACAATGGCACTCAAAATTATCGTCACTTGTTTGCAAGAGTTTCACTCGATAATGGAAGTACATGGGGTAATGTTTTTGACCTTACAGGTGATTCAACACAGACAATGAATGAAAGTGTGTTCCCAACACTTGCACCTTGGTCAGATGAAAATATTTACCTGATCTACCAGGCTGATAACGAGCCGGGACTTTCAACCATTGGCGATATGGATGATCCAACGCAAAACTCCATTATTTATATGGAGGTTCCTAAATCGGTGCTTGTTAAAAACAGGTCGGTAGTTGACCCGGGATTCAGTGTTTCACAGAACTACCCCAATCCATTCACTGATTACACAAGCTTCATACTTAACCTGAACAAGGCCTCAAAAGTTACAATGCAGATTTATGATCTCTCAGGCAGAATGATCATGCAGTTGCCTGAACGCAGTTACGCTGCAGGTTCATATATTATCCCTGTAAATGGCCAGCGCCTTGCAAAAGGTGTGTATACGTACACATTTAATGTAAACGGAAATACTTTTTCCAATAAGATGATCGTTAAATAGTGACTAGTGACTTGCTAGTGACTAGTGACTTGTGACTAGTGACTAGTGACTGGTTTGTTAGCGTTGAATTCTATTAAATAGTAATTAAAAGAAAAAGAAGGGATGACGTGTCATCCCTTCTTTTTTATCATTACGAATTAATCGCCACTAGTCACCAGTCACCAGAAACTAGTTACTACAAAGGCATTAACGAAGCCTTTTGCGGGATATTCAATGAATCAAGCTGGCGGCCCATTTCATACCTTACTTTGTTGAATTCGCCCAGCAATTCTTTCTTTACAGGCAGCGATGGAGGTGACTCAACTTTCAGGGGGTCAACCGGAGTGCCGTTTTTATAAAAACGGAAATCGAGGTGTGGACCAGTTGACAGTCCTGAGCTTCCCACATATCCTATAACCTGGCCCTGCTGAACATGAGAACCTGCATGTATGCCCGGTCCATAACCGCTTAAATGCATGTATGATGTGGAATAGGTACTATTGTGCCTTATCTTGACCATTCTGCCTGCACCCCCTGCATATCTGACATCAGTAACGGTGCCATTTCCAATGCTATGGACAGGTGTTCCTTTTGGTGCTGCATAGTCAACTCCATGATGCGGCCGCATGATTCGTAACACAGGGTGGAACCTTGCATTGGTGAATCGTGAACTTATCCGTGAAAACTTCAATGGTGCTTTAAGGAAAGCTTTTCTTACGCTCTGTCCTTTATCATCGAAATAATCAACCTTGTCATCCTGCACAAATCTGAAAGCATAATTGTTTTTTCCATTATGATAAAACCTGGCTGAAACTATATTACCCAATCCGATAGGCTCTCCTTCTACAAATAATTGCTCATAGATTGCAGTGAAATTATCACCCTTTTGTATAGCATAAAAGTCTATCGACCAGGCAAATATTTCACTTAATGCAATGGTAAGATTCGGGTCGGCATTCATATCAGACATAGCGTTCCATAAGGAACTGGTTATTGTACCCGAAGCCGTTTTTATCTTTTTTACGATTTCCTTTTCACCTGCATGCACATGAATGGAATCACCTGCTTCAAAGATAACGTACTGTGTTGGACTGCTTTCATAAATAAAATAATGTGCAGTTGGCACAGAATCGTTTGCCAGCAATACCGTGTATTTATTACCAACCTTGATTTTCCTTACATCAAAAATACCTGCTGCCTTTTGCACCAGTTGTTCTATGATCCCCATATTCAGGTTGTACTGAAGCAATATGGTTGAAAGGTTTTCATTGGCTTTCACTTCATCTTTAATTACCTGGAAAGAGTCAACAACAATTCCATATTCCACCCGAGGTTCAGGTATGTAATTATTGTCAGGCTCAGGAGCTTTATGAAGTCCGGTAAAATAGTAGTCGAGTGAAAAGGCAGTAATCAGGACTGCGAGTATAAGTGCTGATCCGGTTATGATTCTTTTCCGTGTAAAATATCTCATTCGTTTCTTTGGCTATTGGCTGTCAGCAATTGCTTTCAGTTCTTCTGTTTCTTAATTGTTTACTTAAAAATATTAAGTACAAAAAGTTGAAAGCTGAAAGCCGGCTTCTGACTTATGACTGCAAACTGCTGCTTCCTGCTCGTTATAGCGAGCTTAAGGTTGATTAGCTGTTAAGCTTTAAACTTTTTGTACCGCAAAATTGTATCCTGCCTCTAATGCTTTGAGGTTTGTGTTAATGATTTCGTCTCCTTTGCGTGAAAAAATGGCCCGGATAGCATCCTGCAACTGCTCATAGGAAATACCAAGGAATGGACATGCGGCACCCAGAATAACCATGTTGGCCGACTTGGGTGATCCAAGTTCTTTCGCGATTTCATCAGCATCAAGGGCAATCTGGTTAGGTTGCGATTCAATTTCAGCCATAAGGCTTTCCATTGACGGATAATTCCTGATGTTAATGAAAGGCTTGGTATTCGTTATAAGCCAGCCATCAGGTGAAAGCATGGGTAAGTACCTGAGTGATTCCATCGGCTCAACTGATATAATCATGTCAGCTTTTCCCATTGGAATGAGGTCAGAAGCAATCTCCTTATCAGAAATGCGAAGGTTTGACTGTACATCACCACCTCTCTGGCTCATACCATGAACTTCGGCTTGTTTTAAGTGTAGTCCTGCGTTTAACGCTGCAGTTCCAATAGTTGCGGCAATTGATAAGATTCCCTGTCCGCCAACTCCTGCCAAAATAATGTCTTTCTTCATGGTTATGCCAGTGCTTTTTCAGTTATTGATTTCTTTTTTTCTTCCCTGATCCTGCGGGTTACAGTTTGAATGCATTCGCGGCGTGGAATAATCACCGAAACCCCGTTATATGCAATTTCATCCTTCATAATGCCAAGGTTTTCTTCATGGTATTTAGGTGATGGATTGATTACGCGCACATGGTCTTCATCAACACCCAATGCAATGCATATCTTCTCAATCTTACCCAATGCCGCTGAATCCTGTCCTCCTGTCATCCCCGTTGTTTCATTGTCAAGTATCATCACTGTGATGTTCGATTTGTCATTTACAGCATCCAGTAAACCAGTCATTCCCGAATGAGTAAAAGTTGAATCACCAATAACTGCTACTGAAGGCACTAATCCTGCATCAGCAGCTCCTTTAGCCATTGTAATGGAAGCGCCCATGTCAACACATGAATTGATGGCATCAAACGGCTCCATTGCTCCAAGCGTGTAACACCCGATATCAGCAAATACCCTGCCTTTTGAGTGAACAGATAGTGCTTCGTTTAATGCGTTGTAACTGTATATATGCGGGCAACCCTTACAGAGAGAAGGCGGACGGGATACAACAAGTGAGGGGATATCTTTTCCATGCGTATCATCAAGTTTGAGTGCACGGGCAACAACATTGGGGTCTAATTCTCCATCACGGGGAATTGTTCCATCAAGTCTTCCGTAAACCGCTTTACCATTATTCAAGAAACCCCTGAGCATTTCTTCTACTATCGGATATCCATCTTCAAGCACCAGAATTGAGTCGCAACTATTGTAAAAATCGCGCATCAGTTTTTCAGGAAGCGGGTATTGACCGATTCTGAGAACAGGATGAGGAACTACATGGTTTTCATAATTCTCTATCAGGTAATTATATGCCAGTCCGCAAGCAATAATGCCAAGTTTCTTATCGGTATGGTCAATCAGTTTATTAAAACCTGAGTTTTCTGATTCATTTATAAAATCGGCTTGTTTCTTTATCAGAGTCTTATACTGTCGACGTGCAATGGCCGGTAAGAGAATGAACTGCTTTGGATTTTGGGGCAGGTTAACCGTGTTTTGGTTTCTTGTTATTTTTCGGACAACACCTGCACGGGAGTGGGCCAGACGGGTGGTTACCCTCATTAATACCGGAGTGCCATATTTTTCGCTGACTTCATAAGCATAATGCACCATGTCATATGCTTCCTGCTGATTTCCGGGTTCCATAACCGGTATCATTGCAAATTTACCATAGAAACGTGAGTCCTGTTCGTTTTGCGATGAATGCATTGAAGGATCATCGGCAGCAAGCACAATAAGACCACCGTTGGCACCAGTAATAGCTGAATTGATGAATGCATCAGCTGCCACATTCAACCCCACATGTTTCATACATACCATGGTACGTTTTCCGGCATACGACATGCCAAGGGCGGTTTCCATCGCGGTCTTTTCATTTGCACCCCAGGCAGCTTTTACCTTGCCTGTTTTTGCTTCTTTTGAGTGCATAACGTATTCAGTGATCTCTGTAGAGGGAGTTCCGGGATATGCATATATGCCCGACATTCCGGCATCGATTGCACCCTGGGCAATGGCTTCATCACCTAACAATAAGAATTTCTGCATTATGTATATAGTTTTGAATTTATCGGTACGGTTGTTGGGGCAAAAGTAGTAAAAGATTCCAGATTTCTGATTCCAGATTCCAGATTAAAAAGGCTAATGGCTGGTGGGTGGAAAAGGAAAAAGGAAAATGGAAAAAGTGGTGTGGGCATAGAATGGGAAAAGGAAAAGGGAAAAAGGGAAAAGTGGGGTATGGCTTAAAATGGGAAAAGGAAAAAGGTAAATGTTGTTGTAAACATGCAGAGTGTAATTAATGCAGATTTTGTGCAAAGGATCTTAATTGGGGGAAAAACTCGATGAAGGAGACCTGGTAGATCTCATAATGGGCTTTCAGGTGATCTACTGCATTCTCAAGTCCTGATTCAAATGTTGTACGTTTTGATATACCTGTTAGTGCCTGGTTCAGGCCTTCAAAGTTCCGGTAGTTAAGCAGCCAGTTGTCGGCTATCATGTAAGGCAGCATGTACCTCGAACGCTGAGGCAGGATATCATAAGATGATCGTAATACATCAAAAATGCGTGCAGTAAAATCTTCCAGAGGCTCAGTTGAATACTTAACCCAGTCCTTTGCAAGGAAGTGATCGTAATACATATCAACCACCACCCCGGCATACTTATGGAATTGTGGACGCAGGGATAGCACCGCTTCCTTAACTATGTCATTTGAATCTGTGAACTCATCTACACTTCTGTGAAACCTTATTCCTTTCCTGATTTGCTCATTATATAAATCAATGGCACTTCCCTTTACATGATCGGCAATAAAATTGCCAATTATGCTGTATCTATTATTGCCGGCTAGTAAGAGGTGAGCGAGGAAATTCATGGACTGCTGATTAGAAATTTACCAAAGATAGTTATAACAAATATTCCGCTATTCCAGATTTTAATCTGAAAACAACCAGCTGAAAACAACCAGCTGTACACAACATATAGAGTCCCGGATTGGTCTGAGATCCAGCTGATACCACCGTATAGTATCTAACCAGCTGCCTACTATCCACTAACCTAAAATAATAGAGAGCCTACTGAGTGGGTACAGGGTGGGTACAAAGTGGATACAAGGTGGGGTAAGCCCAATCTCAGTGGAATCTTATTAGTAAATAAGCATGGCAGTAAAAAAAACTGCAATCCAATCACTAAGGCCCAATCACTCCCTCCAAACTTTTTTCAAAAAACATTTGGCAAATTAAAAAAGAATGCCGTACTTTGCAGTCCTTAAAAAAATAACCGCCCAAGAATTATAGTTATGTCACGTTTCTGCGAAATTACAGGTAAAGGAATGATGGTGGGAAATAAAGTTTCTCACTCAAATATAAAGACCAAACGCAGGTTTTATCCTAATCTGCAGACAAAGAAGTTCTACATTCCTGAAGAGGATGCATGGATTACTTTGAAAGTTTCAGCTGACGGACTACGTCATATCAGTAAGAAAGGCATTAGTGCCTGCTTAAAGGACGCTGAACAAAAGGGCTTTATCCTCAGATAATTATCCTTTAGTAAAATATTTTGAGCTGTTGCTTTCCGGCAACAGCTTTTTTTATTTACCAACGATTATTCCAATCGTGCAGCTGATTGGTTGATTTTGCTTAATTTCGTTTCAATGGAGATACTCATTATTATTATACTCATCCTGTTCAATGGCTTTTTCGCATTGTCGGAAATTGCATTGGTTTCTTCACGTAAGAGCAGGCTTGAAAGTATGAAGGCAAATGGCAGTACAGGTGCGGCGGCGGCATTGAAATTGCTTGAGAAATCTGAAAACTTCCTTTCGGCAGTTCAGGTGGGTATTACTCTGGTTGGAATTGTTACCGGTGCTTTTGGAGGAATTGCCATTGCCGAGAAGGTATCACCGGTTTTTGTGTCAATGGGTATTGCGCCTGAAACGGCGTATCAGGCTGCACTCATTATTACTATCATCCTCATTACTTATTTGTCGATTGTAATTGGTGAACTGGTCCCTAAAACTATTGCGCTAAGCAATCCTGAAAGTGTTGCTGTTAAAGTTGCTCCAGTAATTAAAATATTTACTACCACTTTCTACCCTTTTGTTCGTTTCCTGTCAATCTCCACCAGCTTTATCAATTCGGTACTTGGAATTAAAAAGCAGGAATCGGGCATGACTGAGGCTGAGTTGAAACAGATGCTAAGGACTGCTTCCAATGAAGGCGTAATTGGTACTGAGCAAAACAGAATGCATGAGAAGGTATTCTACTTTGCTGAAAAGAAAGCAAGGCATATAATGACCCACCGTCATGATGTGGAATGGATAGATCTTGAAATGCTTCCCGAAGAACAGCAGAAAGAGATCATTTCAGCCCGTCATAGCCAGTTGCTGGTTTGTCGTGGTGATATTGATAATTTTCTCGGTTTCCTTAATGTAAAAGAGTTCCTCATTAAAAAGCTCGTTGCAAAGTCCATAAAACCTGAGGATATGGTTACCGACCCGATCATTTTCCCTGAAGCTGCTAGTGCAAAGACGGTACTTAAAACCATGAAGGACAAGAAAATTAATATTGCGGTGGTTGTTGATGAGTATGGAAGCTTTCAGGGTGTTCTGACTCTTCACGATATGATGGAAAACCTGCTGGGGGAAATGCCTGATAAGGAAGACCTTATGGAACCGATGATTATCAGGCGTGATGAAAATTCGTACCTGGTTAGCGGAATTGCACCTGTTGAAACCCTTGCTGAGGTTCTTGGAGACTTTGAAATTGACTTCGATAAAATAGATTATTCAACTGTTGCCGGCTTTGTGCTTGCAAAGATCATGGGAATGCCACAAACAGGCGACAGGTTCAATTACGGTAATTACCTGATTGAAATAGTGGATATGGATGGCAGCAAAATCGATAAACTCCTGATCACAAAGGTCTCCTGAACCAACTGTAGTAAATTACATGATGGTAACAAAATAACTGCCATAATGTCGGACAGGTCACGACCTGTCCCTACGGATCCACTTTTTCCTTTTTCCCTTTTTCTTTTTCCTTTACCTTTGTGCAATACTTTTACTACATAACGTTATTATATCCAGGTGAAATGTTAGGTTTATGCATATAAGGTTACTGAGTTTATTTAGAGTTTTTATCACCGGATTAGTAATAATTATTACATCATCTCTGGCCAGCGCACAGGAATTTGGTGAAATATTTGGGGTGATTACCGACGATCAGAGCAATCCTGTTCCACTGGCTAACATCTCAATTTCAGGTCAGCCGGGAGGCACCATCTCAAAAATGGATGGAAGGTATCAGCTTAAAGTTCCGGCCAATAAAGAAGTTATCGTAGTTTTTTCTTATGTTGGTTACAATACTTCATATATCAAAATCAGGATAAAATCAGGTGAACGTAAAGAAGTTAACCGTAAACTTACTACTTCATCAAGTGAGCTGCCTACCTTCGTAATAACTGATGAAAGAATCAGAACCACAACATTAACACCCCTTGATCCGAAACTGGCAACCACAATCCCGAGTCCTGGAGGTGGATTAGAAGCGCTTATTAAAACATTTGCAGGGGTATCTTCAAACAATGAGTTGAGCTCACAATACTCGGTCCGGGGAGGGAATTATGATGAAAACCTGGTTTATGTTAATGATGTTGAGATCTATAAACCATTCCTTGTCAGGTCAGGTCAGCAGGAAGGCCTAAGCTTCCTGAATTCTGATCTTGTATCTTCCATATTATTTTCAGCTGGAGGCTTTGATGCAAGGTATGGCGATAAAATGTCTTCAGTATTAGATATCCGATATAAAAGGCCAACTATAACCACGGGCTCGGTGAGTGCAAGTTTACTGGGGGCCTCTCTTCATCTGGAAGGATCATCTAAAGACAGAAGACTAATGTATTTGGTGGGTTTAAGGCATAAACGCAACCAGTATCTGCTTAAAACGCTTGAGACGAAGGGGAACTACAAACCTTCATTTACTGATTTGCAGGGAATGGTTATTTATGAGGTTAATCCAAAACTGGAATTTTCAGCTTTTGGCAATTATGCAGCCAATCAATATCAGATAATACCTGAATCGAGGGAAACCAGTTTTGGTACTATTAATGAAGCGTTGCAACTTAAAGTTTATTTTGACGGCAGTGAAACTGACCGTTTTGTGAATTATATGGGTGCTTTCACCACTCACTACAAGCCAACTGAAAAGTTATCACTAAAACTTATCTTTTCTTCTTTCCAGACAATTGAAAGTGAAACTTTTGATATATTGGGTCAATACTGGATAGGCAATCTGGAAACAGACCAAACCAAGGAAGGCTTCGGAGAACTGGTAGGGAACTTTGGCCAGTTGATAGAAGATAAGGGAATTGGAAGTTACCTCATGCATGCCAGGAATTACCTTGACGCAAGGGTGTCATCGGTTGAACATCGTGGTATTTATACCAGGCCTTTATCGACCATGCTATGGGGCGTTAAATACCAGATTGAACAAGTGAACGACAGGCTGAACGAGTGGACACTGAATGATTCGGCCGGATTTACACTTCCAACGGCTCAGGGCATTCCGGGGGAAGTTGGAAATCAGAGTGACATTATCCTTTCTGACAGGGTTAAAACTACTATCACGCTTAATTCTTCAAGAATATCAAGTTTTGTGCAGAATTCGTGGGAACTGGGCAATGAGTCGGGGGTATGGAATATCACCGCAGGAATAAGGGCTAATTACTGGGATGTTAATGAACAGATACTTATTAGTCCAAGGGGTGGTGTATCATATAAACCCGACTGGTCAAAAGATATGGTATTCAGGTTTTCATCAGGTCTCTTTTACCAGCCACCATTCTACAGGGAATTACGCGACAGAAACGGAGTATTAAACAGAGATCTTAAAGCGCAGTCTTCTATTCATTTTGTAACAGGCATGGACTATAATTTCAAGGCATGGAACAGGCCTTTTAAACTCACTGCCGAAGGCTATTATAAGATTTTGCAGAATCTTGTGCCCTATGATGTTGACAATGTGAGGATCAGATATTACGCTACCAATAGTGCACATGGTTATGCAACCGGAATTGACATGAAGGTTAATGGTGAATTTGTTAAGGGCATTGAATCGTGGGCCAGCTTGTCGTTTATGCAAACCAAAGAAGACCTGGATAACGACAATTATTATGATTATTACAATGATGAAGGGGTTAGGATAATACCGGGATTTACTGCGAACGATATTCCGGCTGACAGTGTGCTGATTAAAAAAGGGTATATTCCAAGGCCAACCGACCAGCGATTAACTTTCAGTTTGTTCTTCCAGGATTATCTTCCCAAAAACCCTACTTATAAAATGCATCTGGCACTGGTATTTGGTACCGGTTTGCCATACAGCCCGCCGGGTTCCACCCGATCAAGGAACATGCAGCGTATGCCTTCGTACCGTCGGGTTGATATTGGTTTTTCAAAGCAACTACTGGGCGCATCAAGATATTCTGAAACAGAAACAAGGGATAAACTGAAGTTTATTACCGATGCATGGGTGAGTCTTGAAGTTTTAAACCTGCTTCAGGTTAATAATACCATATCATATATCTGGGTTAGAGATGTAAATAACAGGCAGTATGCAGTGCCCAATTACCTCACACCCCGCCAGATAAACCTCAAATTTGTCGTAAATTTCTAATCTGTTAAAAATTGTTTGACAGAAATTAGGAAGGTTTCAAAAAAAATAACTATTTTTGCACACCTTTTTGGGAAGTCTGTCCGATGGTGTAATGGTAACACGTCTGATTTTGGTTCAGAAGAGTCCAGGTTCGAGCCCTGGTCGGACAACTGATAAATTCACATCACCAGTAGGAGCGCACTGACGAAGGTTAATGGTGAAAGAGGTTGAGGGGGCTTGGTGTCCCCTCTTTTATTACTAAAAAAATGATAAACGGCGACTTATTAAATAAAACTGTAGAAGAGTTCCTGCAATCGACCGATATTTTTGTTGTAGATATAAAGGTTAAGGCCGGAAACAAAATTACCATACTTCTGGATAAGGATAATGGTAATATTACTATTGACGATTGTATCAAACTCAACCGCAAAATTGAATCTGCCTTTGACCGTGATGTAGAAGATTACGAGCTCATGGTTTCTTCAGCGGGAGTCGGCCAACCGTTAAAGCTTCTGCGTCAGTACATTAAAATAATTGGCAAGGAAGTTGATATTGAGTATACTGATAAAACTGTCGCTAAAGGAACGCTTATTGCTGCTGATAGTGAGAAGATTACAGTTAAATTCGTATCCAAGGTAAAGAAGGAAATTGTTGAGCAGTTAAAAGAAATTCCTTTCAGCCAGTTAAAGAGTGTTAAGGAAGTTATTTCGTTCAAATAAACGATCATTCATTTTCAAGAAGAATATTTTACAAAAATGGAACATATCAATTTAGTCGAAACTTTTTCCGAATTCAAAGAATTCAAAAACATTGACCGTGAAACAATGATGCGCATCATTGAAGATGTATTCAGGCATATGTTGATTAAAAAACATGGTTCTGACGATAACTTTAATGTAATTGTTAACATCGACAGGGGAGACCTTGAAATTTGGAGAAACCGCGAGATTGTTGAAGATGGAGAAGTAGAAGACGAAAACAGGCAGATTGCCTATTCTGAAGCTATCAAGATAGAGCCTGACTTTGAAGTAGGTGAAGAGGTAACCGAAGAAATCAAGATGAAAGATTTTGGCAGACGCGAAATCCTCACTATCCGTCAAAACCTGATGTCGAAGATCCAGGAATATGAGAAGGATAATATCTTTAAAAAATACAAAGAGAAAATCGGTGAAATAATTACCGGTGAAGTATACCAGGTTTGGAAAAAGGAAATACTTGTTCTGGATGATGAATATATTGAGTTGACTCTGCCCCGCGCTGAACAAATTCCTTCTGACTTTTACAGGAAGGGTGATTCAGTCAGGGCTGTGGTATCAAAAGTTGATATGCGCAATAATACTCCGGTGATTGTTTTATCAAGGACATCTCCTGCATTCCTGGAAAGACTTTTTGAACAGGAAGTACCGGAAGTTTATGACGGGCTTATTACCATCAGGAACATTGTAAGGGTACCGGGTGAAAGAGCTAAGATTGCCGTTGAAAGTTATGATGACCGCATTGACCCTGTTGGTGCCTGTGTTGGTATGAAAGGATCGAGGATTCATGGTATTGTCAGGGAACTCAGGAATGAGAATATTGACGTTATTAATTTCACTAATAACCCAACCCTCTACATAACACGCGCTCTCAGTCCTGCAAAGATTTCTTCAATCACCATAAACGACACATCAAAAAGGGCTGATGTGTATATGAAACCCGACCAGGTTTCACTGGCTATTGGAAAAGGCGGTTATAATATTAAATTGGCAAGCAAGCTTACCGGATTTGAAATAGACGTATACAGAGATACTGAAATTGATAATGAGGACGTTGATTTACAAGAGTTTTCAGATGAAATTGATCAGTGGATCATTGATGAGTTCAAGGCTATTGGCTGTGATACTGCACGTAGTATTCTTGACTTATCAACTGAAGAACTTGTAACAAGAACTGACCTCGAAGAAGAAACAATTAAGGAAGTGATAAAGATTCTCCGCGCCGAGTTTGATTAAACTATTATGACAACTAACCGGATGATTTGATAAACTAAATACTTACTGAACCCGACGGCTTGAATAACTATATAAGCACAATATTTAAGAAGATCCGCAACAATTTGCGGGCACAAACAACAGAAGATTACAATATGGCAGAATTGAAAAGCAGCAGACTGGGGAAAGCAGCACAAGAGTTTAATGTAGGGGTGCCTACTATTGTCGAGTTCCTGAATAAAAAGGGAATTAAGATCGACAATAACCCTAACACTAAACTCACTCCTGAAGTTTATGCTTTACTTGTCAAGGAATATTCAACAGAAAAGACAGTAAAGGAAACATCAAAGAAAATTGAGCTTGAATATACCCAGCACAGGACCATCTCGATTGCTGATAAAAAGCATTCATTAGAAGATGAAGATCTTGACGGCCAGCGCGATGAATTATTCATCCGCAATATGCCTATTGATAATCGCATAAAACCTCAGGCACCCCGTGAAGTGACTGAAGTAAAGAAAGAAGTTCCGGTTGCTGAACCTGTTAAAGAAGTTAAGCCGGTAGCTGAAGTTGAAACACCTGTTGAAAAGCCTGTTGAAAGACCTGTTGAAAGGGAAGAACAACCAGTTGCTAAGAAAGAAGAACCGGTAGTTCAGGAGCAGCCAGTTCCACAACCCGTTAAGGAAGTTAAGGAAGTACCTGAAGTGGAAGTCGTTCATAAGCCTGAACCTCAGCCTGAACCCCAGCCGCAACCTGAAGTTAAAGAAGAACCCGCAGTATCAGAAGAACTACCTGAACCTGCTGTTGAAGAAACAAAGGGAATTAAGGTTCTTGGTAAAATAGACCTCGACTCGTTTAAGAAACCTAAAAAAGGCAAGGAAAGCAGGGAAAAGGAAGCTAAGGACGCGAAAGACGCACGCGACGCTAAAAATGCCAGGGAGGCTAAAGAAGCTAAAGATGCCAGGGAGGGCAGGGAAGCTAAAGAAGGCAGAAAAAAACATACTGAACATAAGGAAGCAGCTCAGCCTGTTGCTGAAGAGATACCTGCTGAGGTACAAAAACCGGTACAGGAATCACCTGTTGCTCCTGCAGCTGAAGTCAAACAACCTGAAACACCTGTTGCAGAACCTGTAGAAGAGGTTAAAGCTGAACCAGTGGTTGAAAGGGAATCAAACTTCCTGAAAACTGAACACAGGAAACTGGAGGGTGTTACTATTCTTGGTACGATGAAACTTCCGGAACCAAGAAAAGTGGAGCCTAAAAAGCCAGTTGCTTCGTCATCTGATGATTCGCTTAAAAACAAGAAAAAGAAGCGTAAACGTATTAAAAAAGCCGATGGTACCACGGAAGAAGTTCCAGATACAGCGGCAAGAACTCCACGTACAGGCCCCGCAGGTGCAGGACAAGGACAAGGCCAGGGCCAGGCAGGTCAAGGACAAGGACAAGGCCAGCGCAGTCATCATCCTCCTCGTCCGGGTGGCGGATATCAGGGCCAGCAGGGCCAGGGCCAGAGAAGTGGTGGCAACAAAGATACCCGTCGTGGTCCGGTAAGGCGTGATGTTCCTAAGGTTGAACTTTCACCTGAAGATATCCAGAAACAGATTAAAGAAACCTTGCAGAGGTTAAGCGCCGGTGGTAAGTCGAAGGCTTCAAAGCACCGTCGTGAAAAGAGATCTATAGCCAGCCAACATATGGCAGAAGAGGCAGCCAAGAGAGTTGAGGAAATGAAGACCATTATGGTTGCTGAATTCGTTACTGCAAACGAATTGGCAAGCCTCATGGATGTTCCGGTCAACCAGATTATCTCAACCTGTTTGTCGCTTGGGCTTTTTGTTTCAATCAATCAAAGGCTTGATGCCGAAACCATTGTGGTAGTAGCTGATGAATTTGGCTTTACCGTTAAATTTGTTGGTGTTGAAGAAACAGAAGGTGCTGAAACTGAGCCTGAAGTTGAAAATGAAGCTGACCTCGTTCCAAGAGCCCCGATTGTTACCGTCATGGGTCACGTTGACCACGGTAAAACATCGCTGCTCGACTATATACGACATTCAAATGTAATTGCCGGTGAAGCAGGGGGAATTACCCAGCACATTGGTGCTTACGAAGTGCATCTTGAAAACGGTAAAAGGATTACTTTCCTCGATACTCCTGGCCACGAAGCGTTTACCGCTATGCGTGCCCGTGGTGCCAAGATTACTGATATTGTTATTATTGTGATCGCAGCTGATGATACCGTGATGCCTCAAACCGTGGAAGCAATTAACCACGCCCAGGCTGCCGGTGTTCCAATTGTATTTGCAATTAATAAAATCGATAAGAATAATGCCAATCCTGAAAAGATCAGGGAAGAACTTTCAAAGAGGAATATTCTTGTTGAAGATTGGGGTGGCAAATACCAGAGCCAGGAAATTTCTGCCAAAAAAGGTGTAAATGTTGACCTCCTGCTTGAAAAAGTATTGCTGGAAGCTGAAATGCTTGACCTCAAGGCAAATCCTGACAAGCTTGCACAAGGAACGGTTCTTGAATCGTCACTCGACAAGGGCAGGGGATATGTGGCTAAAATACTTGTTCAAACAGGTACTTTGAATGCCGGCGATTTGGTTCTTGCCGGAACAACCTACGGTAAAGTGAAGGCAATGTACAACGAAAGGAACGTGCCTATCAAAGAAGCAGGACCAAGTACTCCTTTACTGTTGCTCGGTTTGAATGGTGCGCCTCAGGCAGGTGATACTTTCAAAGTTATGAAAGATGAACGTGAAACCAAGAATATTGCGGCCAAACGTTTACAGTTACAGCGCGAACAGGGAATCAGGACTCAGAAACATATTACACTTGATGAAATTGGCCGCCGTATAGCAATTGGCGACTTCAAAGAGCTCAATATTATTGTGAAAGGTGATGTTGACGGATCAGTTGAAGCGTTGGCCGATTCATTACTCAAGCTTTCTACTCCTGAAGTTCAGGTTAACATCATTCACAAATCGGTGGGTGCGGTTACTGAAAGTGATGTATTGCTGGCATCTGCATCAAATGCAATCATTATTGGATTCCAGGTACGTCCGTCACTTAGTGCAAGAAAACTTGCTGAACAGGAACAGATTGACATCAGGATGTATTCAATCATCTATACCGCAATCAATGAAATCAAGGCTGCTATTGAAGGTATGCTATCTCCTGAAATTGAGGAGAAAATACTTTGTAACCTTGAAGTTCGTGAAGTATTCAAGATCACCAAGGTTGGTACAGTTGCCGGCTGTATGGTGCTCGATGGTAAAATCCACAGGAATACCAGGGTTCGTATAATCCGTGACGGTATAGTAGTTTACACCGGAAACCTTGGCTCACTCAAAAGGTTCAAAGACGATGTTAAGGAAGTATCAGCAGGTTATGAATGCGGTTTGAACATCGATAACTTCAACGACCTGAAGGTTAAAGACATCATTGAAGGTTACGAAGAGGTAGAAATTAAGCGTAAGTTGTAATAGTATGGAATTGTAATTAGAGTTGATTTTCAACGTAATCAAATTCCAATAGATCAGAATCAACGAAATTTTAATTTCAGCAAATAAATCAAACGAATAAAAAAAACAAAAGGCTGTCGATCGACAGCCTTTTCGTATTAAAATGGTTTAATTTTGTTATTTTGCAGCCATAAAAGTGAAGGAATAGTAATTAAAAATCCCCAGCGGGGGTGTCCGTATGGTAGGATGGAATTGAAAGAAGCAAACGAATAACCCCCAGCGGGGGTGTCCGTATGGTAAGAAAAAACGGAAGAAGAATAATATAATAACCCCCAGAGGGGGTGTCCGTATGGTAGGATGGATCAAAAGAAACAAACGAATAACCCCCAGCGGGGGTGTCCATATGGTAGGATGGATCAAAAGAAACAAACGAATAACCCCCTCTGGGGGTTATTTAATTCATCTATTATTCACATCATATTTCCTACTATACGGAGACACCTTCTGAAGGATAAAAAAACCGACAAACTTTAGTTTTGTCGGTTTTTTTTATGAAGCAATTGTAACCTACTGCTTTTTCGATCCTTCGCGCATATCTTTTGCCGCTTTGTATTTGGCTTCAACGTCGGGCCAGTTCACTTTATTCCAGAAGGCGGTTATGTAGTCGGCGCGCTTATTCTGGTATTTCAGGTAATAGGCATGTTCCCAAACATCCAGGGCCAGTATTGGTACCCCACGGTGTTCCGCATTATTCATTAACGGATTGTCCTGATTGGCTGTGGATGTTATAAATAATTCACCACTGTTGAGGTCAACTGCCAGCCATGCCCACCCTGATCCAAAACGTGTTTTACCGGCTTCTGTAAATTTGTCGGTAAACGTCTTGAAATCACCAAAAGTCTTATTAATTGCATCGGCAAGTTCACCACCCGGTTGTCCGCCACCATTGGGTGATAGATTCTGCCAGTAAAGCACATGATTAAAATAACCACCTGCATTGTTCCTAACGGCATCTGATTGTGCGGTGATGTTTGCGAAGATGCGGGTAATTGGCATTTTCTCAAGATCTGTACCTTTTATGGCATTCATGAAATTGGTGTAATACGCACGGTGATGCTTGTCGTAATGAATTTCAACAGTTTTGCTGTCGATCACAGGCTCCAGTGCATCATAAGCATAAGGAAGCTCAAAGAACTTTAATTCAGCCGAAGGACCCATCCATTCTGAAGCCAGCACAACCGGTTTTACAGGCATAGGACGATCCATGGGTTTAGCAGGCACAGGCCGGTTAACTGGTTTTGCCGGCATTGTACGATCAACTGGTTTTGCAGGAGCTGCTGTTTGTTGAGTTCCTGGCTTAAGGCGTGGTTTGGCAGCTTCTTTTGTCTCCTGGGCTGCAGCAACTAATACCGACAATGCAAATACGATTGCCAGTGACATTTTCATTGATTTCATTTTATGGTTTTTAAATTAATTTCAACTTCTAAGCCTTTAGCCCTTAGCTTTAGCCTTTAGCATTTAGCCTTTATTAACAGCCTTTTCATAATTTCTATTCACCTGATCCCAGTTGATCACATTCCAGAAAGCATTGATGTAATCGGGCCTGCGGTTTTGATATTTGAGGTAATATGCATGTTCCCATACGTCGAGCCCTAAAATCGGGGTTCCCTTACAATCGGCAGTATCCATCAGTGGATTATCCTGATTGGCGCTTGAACAAACCGACACTGCATTATCACCTTTTACACAGAGCCAGGCCCATCCACTGCCAAACCTGTTAGCAGCAGCATCATTGAACTTAGTCTTAAACTCCTCAAATGAGCCGAAGTTGCTATTAATAACTTCAGCGATTTTGCCGGTTGGATTACCACCGCCATTTGGCGACATAACTTTCCAGAACAAGTTGTGGTTAAAGTATCCCCCACCGTTATTCCGCACGGCAACAGGTGCTTTGCTTATATTGCTGAAAATTTCTTCTATCGATTTATCAGCCAGTTCGGTATCCTTTATTGCAGCAGTGAACTTATCGTAATAAGCTTTATGATGCCTGGTATGGTGTATTTCCATGGTCTGCCTGTCAATATGTGGTTCCAGGGCATCATATGCATATGGCAATTCTTCAAATTCAAATTTCATTGTTTTTCTCCTCTTTACTTAAGTTTCTGTACATAATTTAAAATCGATATAAATAACCAAAAGGTTGTGCTTTTGTTTACTGACTCTGAAACTTCATATGTTACGACAATTGTAAGTCAGCCCGGTGATACCAGTTTAAAGCTGCTCTTGTTAAAACTATATAAAATGCCCAAAAAACAATCACCATTAAGACCCTGCATAATGATACGGTTTAAAAAAAAGATTTACCTTCGCGGGAAAACAGGAAAGCAGATTGATTTCTGTTGACTTCACCCGATGATCAGTGTAGTAACTAAAAATTTCAGTTTTTAAATATCAAATCTCAAATCCGAGAACCAGAATCTTTTTTGAATAATCAACATAATGGAAAACTTCAAACGTTTCAACAACATTGGTGGTGTAGCAAGTTTTGTTATTGCAGCCATTGTGTACATCCTCACGCTTGAGCCTACGGCAAGCTGGTGGGATTGCGGAGAATACATTGCAACAGCTTATAAACTGCAGGTTGGTCACCCTCCCGGAGCACCTCTGTTTCAGATGCTCGGACGTTTTATGAGCCTCTTTGCCTTTGGTGATGTCACTAAAGTTGCCCTCATGGTGAACCTCATGTCGGGACTGGTTAGTGCCCTTACTATCATGTTCCTTTTCTGGACAATCACCCATCTGGTGAAGAAACTGGTTGTTGGCAACAAACAAATGCAAACTAAAGATGGTATTATCATCCTTATCAGTGGATTTATCGGTGCAATGGCTTATGCATTCAGCGATTCATTCTGGTTTTCAGCCGTTGAAGGTGAAGTTTACGCTATGTCGTCATTCTTTACCGCCGTTGTTTTCTGGGCTATCCTCAAATGGGAAGAACAGCACGACCAGAAGCATTCCATCAAATGGATCATCATCATTGCCTACCTGGTTGGACTATCAATCGGGGTGCATCTGTTGAACCTGCTGGCAATTCCGGCAATCTCTTTTGTGTGGTATTTCAAGAAATATGAGAAAATTACAAGCAGGGGAATCATTATTACAGCTATAACGTCATTTATTCTGCTGGCGATTATTATGTATATGATTATCCCCGGTGTTGTTAGTCTTGCTGCCAAATTTGAATTGTTCTTCGTGAACTCAATCGGACTGCCATTCAATTCAGGTACAGTCATTTTCTTTACCCTGCTGACTGCCGGACTAACATACGGAATTATCTGGTCAGAAAAGAAAAGGCGGTTCCTGCTTAATACCGTAGTATTGTGCCTCACATTCATACTCATTGGTTATTCATCATTCCTGATGCTGGTGATAAGGGCAAATGCAAACACACCTATCAATGAAAATAATCCTGATGATGCCATCAGCCTGCTGTCGTATCTTAACAGGGAACAGTACGGTTCATGGCCTATCTTTAGCGGACAGTATTATAATTCACCGGCTGATCCGCAGAATCCGGTAAGTGATGGAACGCCTATCTACATTCGTGATAATAAGAAAGGGCGCTATGTAATTACTGATGACCGCAAGAGGTCCATCACAAATTACGACCCGAGGTTCACTACCATCCTTCCGCGTATGTATTCTAACCAACCCAGTCATATCAAAGCATACAAGAGCTGGGGCAAAATAGAAGGCAGGCCAATAACCGTTACCAACGATGAAGGCAAACAGGAAACCATTTACAAACCAACCTTTACCGAAAACATGCGTTTTCTGTTCCGGTACCAGATTGGCCATATGTACCTCAGGTATTTCATGTGGAATTTCGTGGGCCGGCAGAACGATGTGCAGGGGAATGGCGGTATTGAAAACGGCAACTGGATAAGTGGAATCACTTTCCTCGATGAATGGCGCCTCGGCAAACAAACCGATATGCCAAAGAGTATGCAGAGTCCGGCAAGAAATGTCTATTTCTTCCTGCCGCTTATACTGGGGCTCATTGGAATGTTTACACACCTCAACAGGAATTACAAGGACGGTTTGGTTGTTATTCTTCTGTTTTTCATGACAGGTATTGCCATTGTGCTCTATCTTAACCAAACACCTTTCCAGCCAAGAGAACGTGACTATGCTTATGCGGGATCGTTCTATGCCTTTGCAATCTGGTTGGGCATAGGTGTATTTGCCATTTACGATAAGCTGAAAAATACACTTGGCAACGCTGCCATCCCGCTAACGGCAATAATTACACTCTTCGTTCCTGCCATTATGCTGGCTGAGAATTACGACGACCATGACCGCTCGGGAAAGTATGCTGCCAGGGATTTCGCAGCCGATTATCTCAACTCATGCGATAAAAATGCCATCCTGATTACCAATGGCGATAATGATACTTTCCCTCTCTGGTATGCCCAGGAAGTGGAAGGCGTTAGAACCGATATAAGGGTGGTTAATTATATGCTCTCATCGGGCGACTGGTATGTACATCAGCTGGCAAGGAAGATTTACGATTCTGAACCACTCAAATTCCAGCTTACTCCTGAGCAGTACAATAAGGGCGTGAATGAAGTGATTTATGTGTATGAACAGACCCGCGCAAGGGTTGAATTAAAGGAAATAGTTGACTTTGTGGCCAGTGATGACCCACGTAGCAAGGTGGCTTTAAACAGCGGCGAACAGGTGAACTTCATGCCAACACGTAAAATCCGTTTATCTGTCAACAAGGCGAATGCGTTAAAATATGGCATCGTTCCTCCATATATGGCCGATAGCATAGTTCCTTATATTGACTGGGATGTGCAGGCAAATATTTTGTTTAAGAACGACCTTATGCTGATGGATTTTCTTGCCAACAACAACTGGGAAAGGCCGCTTTATTTTGCCAGCCCGTCGAGTGTAAGCAAGGTTTTTGATATCGACAAGTACTGTCACCAAACAGGGGTTGTGTATAAGTTTATGCCGGTGGTTGCTCAGGAATACGTGCCCGGCCTGGGTGGTGTTGATGAAGTAGCTTCTTATGATGTGCTTATGAACAAAGCCAAATGGGGTAACCTGAATGATCCTCATGTAACGGTTGACCCTGAAAGTTCCCGCAACCACATGATGGCCAAACAAACCTATCTGCGTCTTGCACAGGCACTGGTAAATAAGCAGAAGAATACTGAAGCCATTGCCGTTCTTGACAAGCTGGTTACATTATTCCCCAACGACAAGTTCCCGTTCGATATTTACATGCTGCCAATGGTTGATGTTTATTTCAGGGCAGGCGACACTGCCAAAGCCAACAATTTCATGAAAACCATGGTACAGGTGTATGGCGAAAAACTATCGTTCTACCAGCAGGTTGACCCGTCGTTTGCTTCATATTACAAAGAAGACGCCGATGATGCTATGATGGTGATTGCACGTCTTTTCAACTACGCCAAACAAAACAAGCAGGATAAGTTGATTGAGGAGCTGCAGAAGTCATATTATATACCTCAGGAGATTAAGGATATGTTTAAGTAACTAGTGACTAGTGACTAGTGACTAGTGGCTAGTGGCTAGTGGCTAGTGACTAGTGACTAGTGACTAGTGGCTAGTGATCTGGAGAAAATTAAATAAGACGCTTTGCTTTTAGCTTGGCGTCTTTTTTTAGTGACTAGTGGCTAGTGACTAGTGACTAGTGACTAGTGGGGGCCTTTAGCCTTTAGCCTTTAGCCTTTAGCCTTTAGCTTTTTTTACCCCCTTATACATCAACAAAAACACTCCAAATAAAATGAACGGGATGGACAGCCACTGTCCCATATTCAACAGCATATTGTTTTCAAAGGATACCTGGGGTTCTTTCAGGAATTCAATGAGGAACCTTACTCCGAACAGCACTATCAGGAAGATACCGAAAATGGTGCCCGGGCGCATGGTTTTAAAGTTTTTCTGGTAGTATTTCAGCAATGCGAAGAACAGCACTAGGTATGACAGTGCTTCGTAGATCTGCGTGGGATGCCTTGGGTCGGCCTGGCCATCGCGCACAAACACGAATCCCCAGGGCAGGCTCGTTACATGCCCATAGATCTCACTATTCATCAGATTGCCCATCCTGATAAAGAAACCACCCAGCGCCACAACTATCACAACCCTGTCGATTACCCACCAGTAGGTCTTGCCCGTTTTACGGGTATAGAGCCATATGGCTATCAGTATTCCGATAGCTGCACCGTGACTGGCAAGTCCGCCCTGCCAAATGGCCAGTATCTTTGCAGGATTCGCAAAATAGTATGCCGGCTCATAAAACAACACATGCCCAAGCCTGGCACCAATCACGGTTCCTATAATCACGTAAGTGGCCAGCTTATCCAGCAACTCCGTCCTCAGCCCTTCGCGTTTGAATACCTGCCTTTCAAGCAATATATATCCGAAAAGGAAAGCCATTGCAAAGAACAGTCCGTACCATCTTACCTGCAATGCACCAAGTTTGAAGATTACCGGGCTTACATCCCACATTACTCTTGTCAGCATCATACCATTTGGTTTTATACAGGCAAAGTTAGGGAATAACACAATAACATATCATCTTTTAATGTGAATGTGCTTAAAAGCGACTGATGCCGGAAGTGGTTTCAGCCTGCGCAAGGCACTCGTCGAGGCTGAAACTTTGTTGTGCAGCACACACAAGCATATTGGCGCGGGCACCCCTGGCAGCCAGGTATTCCTGCTCCGTTTGCCCGGGTGTGGGTACGCATATCACCTTGTTTCCGGTATATGCCAGGTCCATCAGCGTCGAATAGCCGCCCCTGCATACCACAAAACGGCTGTTCTTCAGCACCACGTAAAGCTCATTGGCCTTCATATGGCTCATAACGGTGAGGTTGCCCATAGTGACTGTTCCGGCGGTGCTTCCCGGAACTCCCCGCAACAAAAGGCTTCTGTGCCGGCTGGTCTTCAGCTGCGATAACAGCAGCTCCTCAAACACCGATCGCTGGGGCTCGGGGCCCGACAGAAGGGCTACAACATCATATCCGCGCTTAGAGCCATCAGTAACCCTTTCGCGCTCAAACCTGCTTAAAAAGCCTATATATTCAGCGTTGGCCGGAATGCCATGCCCATGGCACAGTTCACCTGCCAGCGACGGTTCATTTTCCTTATCGGGAATCCAGCACTCCGTGAATTTCCCTATAAAGAAGCGGCTAATCCTGCGCAGCAGTGGTTCTGCAAATTTCAAACCCGGCGGCGCAATAATATTCAGCTGGTGGGTTATAAGCACACTTTTAACTTTATTGCTCCACAGGCCGTAACGGTTATCTGAAATCACCATCTGTATATCATACTCCTCAATAACCTGCTTCAGCCACCGGTGTTCTGCCCATACCCGCCAGGCCAGTCGCGGCAGGTTGGTCAAAAAATACCATCCCGTGCGGTTTCGCCCCGGCAATTGTACCCGGTACCCTTTAAGGGGAAGAAAAGCAAGACCGGGGAATTCTGACCTGAGAAGATCAACCACCCCGCCTTCACCGGCAATTAAAACATCCAGATTCTTGCCCAGCATATCATAAATAACCGGAATGCACCGTGTGGCATGCCCAAGGCCCCAGTCGAGGGGTGCTATTATAATTCTGTTTGAGATATCTGCGGACATTGATTTCCGGATTAAAGATTCAGGATTCAAAGGTATAAGCTGTAGAATTAAATTCAAATTTAATTTAAAATTGACTTATTAGCTATCACCGTCGACTAACAAAAAATACATACCTTAGCTTCATGTCAACAACCACAGCCAACCAACTGATATACAGCATTGCATTGACTCTTCTGCCAGGTATTGGACATGTTAATGCTCGAAAACTAATAGCTCATACAGGGTCTCCTGAAGCACTTTTTCAGGAAAAGAAGTCAGCACTAAAAAAGATTGATAGGATAGGTGACTACGTTGCAAATTCTGTTGCCAATGCAAAAGAGTATCTTGAAAGGGCAGAACAAGAAATTTCATTCATTGAAAAGAATGGAATAAAGGCCCGGTTTTTTACGGATGAGGGTTTCCCATCAAGATTAAATCAGTGTGCTGATGGTCCAATACTCATTTATACTAAAGGAACAGCAGACCTTAATTCTCAGTATATTGTTAGTATGGTTGGTACCAGAAGAGCAACGGATTATGGTAAGGAAATGTGTAAGATGCTCATAGATGGACTTTCAGCATTAAATATCATGATTGTAAGTGGCCTTGCGTATGGAATTGATACTGCAGCGCACAAATATGCATTGGATTACTCATTACCTACAGTTGGCGTTCTTGCACATGGACTTGACAGGATTTATCCCCCGGCAAATCATCAATTAGCTGAGCGCATGCTTGAGAAGGGTGGATTGGTTACTGAATTTATGAGTAAAAATGATCCTGACAGGGAAAATTTCCCGATGAGAAACCGTATAATTGCCGGTTTGGCTGATGCAACTATTGTAGTCGAGGCAGGAAGTAAAGGAGGCGCTTTAATAACAGCCGACATTGCAAATTCATACAATCGAGATGTTTTTGCTGTTCCCGGAAAGGTAAGTGATGCATATTCTGAAGGATGTAATAACCTGATCAAAACAAACAGGGCTGCATTATTGCAGAAGGCGGAAGACATTTTCTACATCATGGGGTGGGACAAAAACCCCATTAAAAAAGAACCCATACAGCAAAAGCTTTTTGTTCAGCTTGAACCTGATGAGGAATTGATAGTTGAATACCTTCAAAAAAATGGTGAATGCAGCATTGACAGCCTTTGTCTTGATACTTCACTTTCAACCGGTAAAGTAGCGACAGCCTTGTTAAACCTTGAATGCGTAGGTTTGATTAAAAGTTTACCAGGGAAAATCTACAAAATGGCACGATAATATGCCAGGCGATTTTTTACTTCACAACCACACTTCCACTAAAAGTTTCACTTGCAGTTTTTACCCTGTACAAATACAAACCCGCTTTACAACCATTAATATTCCACACGGTTTTTTCACTATTCATCAATGTTTCAAAGCACAATTGTCCGGTTGAATTATAGATGCTGAGTACACCTTTATTTAAACCGGGAACGGTAAACATAACCGCATCACTGGCAGGGTTAGGATAGGCCAGCACCCGGAGGGTGTTTGGTTTTTCGGGCATGCCGGTAAGAACACCCATGGCGTTGGTTTTTATAAGGAAAGGATGGTTTTGGTTATTATAAGTATTCAGATCGCCCGTGATTATAAATCCTCCATCTGTTGTAATTTTCATGTCGGAAGCATATTTATCATTTTCCCCATAAAATGTACTCCATAAACTATCTCCGTTCATGGAATAGCAGTGAAACATGATTTTTTCCTCCCCGGCAAGATCATAAAAGCCCATTGCCACTACCCGGTTATCGTTTGTAACAGCCATCTTATAAAGACCTACAGCCCGGCAGTCAAACAGCTGATGCTTTTCGGCAAGTATGGTTCCGTCGGATGAATACCGTATAAAATTGGTGGTTTTGTCATCCCCTGACTCTGTTTTGGCTGCAATGCTGATGTACTCATTGCCAACACTCCTTGTGTCAGAGACATAGTATTGCTCGTCGGTATTTAAACTAAATTCAACCAATTGGTTAGCATCGGGGATAAGTTTAAAGAATTTGGAAGGGAAGACATCGAAATAAGCGTTTTGTAACGAAACAGTAACAATTACTTCATTGTTATCAGCCAGGGCAATGGACGAACAATAACTTCCGGTACCCCAGGCGGAATCGCCATTAAATTGAGGGGAGCGCCAGAGGCTATCGCCGGTAGAAGCATCAATTTTAAACAGGTAATTGCCGTCGCCAGCACTATTACTGCCACAAACCCAGAGGAAATTATCCTTAACAACCATTTCTTCCTTGTTTGTAGAGTATTTCTTAGTCCATAAAAGATTGCCATCTTTGTCAAACTTCCATAAGTTGTCGTTTTTGTAAGTTGATGCTATGTATATATTACCCTGTTCATCTGCCACACCGTTAAGATCAAACAAACCGGTTATTTCCACTTCATGATCCTTTGTCCACAGAGTATCCCCGTTCAGGTCAGTTTTCACCAGGCTTAAATTATACTGGCTTTTATAACTGATCATTGCCATAAGGTAACCGTCATCATAGCTGAATACCAGGTCAGAAAAGGCATTTCCGTAGAAATCGTAAGACTTTTCAAAAGTTGTCTGAGCATTCAGCGTAAGAACAAACATCAATAAAGCATAAGTGGTAAAGATCTTTTTCATAGTGGAATGGTTTAGGTTTAGCAAATATATAAAGTACATTTCAATAATCAAAAATTTCTGACCCATTCACCCACTCAGCCACTCATTCCAGGTAATAGAGGAATTTTCGTAATTTTGAACAATGGAACAAACATACTCCGGCATTATTATCCGTTCAACGGGCAGTTCTTGCAATGTGCTTAATGAAGCAGGGGAGGTGCTTGAGTGCCGGCTGAAAGGGAACTTCAGGATTAAGGGTATTAAAACCACCAACCCGCTGGCGGTGGGCGACAGGGTAAAATACATTATCCAGGAGGCCGACAAGGTAGGACTGATCAATCACATTGAACCGCGGCATAATTATATAATACGCAAGGCCACAAAGCTGAGCAAGCAGTCGCACATAATAGCGGCCAATATGGACCAGGCCATTGTGATGGTTACGCTGGCCGGTCCGCGCACATCAACGGGTTTTATTGACCGTTTCCTGGTAACAGCCGAAGCATACCATATACCGGCCATGCTTATCTTTAACAAGATTGACCTGGTGGAAGGGAAAACAGCGGAGCGGCTCAACAGCCTTACAAAGCTTTACGAAGACCTGGGTTACCGTTGTTTTCGCACATCGGCCACTGAGTTAATTGGCATTGGGGAAGTGAAGGCGCTTTTGAAGGATAAGGTATCGCTGATCAGCGGACACTCGGGGGCAGGCAAAACGGCGCTTATTAATGCCATTGAGCCGGGACTGCGGAGGAAGGTGGGGGTGATATCTGATTATCACCAGAAGGGGAAACACACCACCACGTTTGCCGAAATGCTTCCGCTTGACGGCGGAGGGTTTATAATTGATACACCGGGGATAAAGGAATTCGGGCTGGTTGATTTCGACAAGCAGGAGATTGCCGAGCGTTTTCCGGAGATGCGCAACCTGATGCACGAATGCCAGTTCAGCAACTGCACCCATGTACATGAGCCCGGCTGTGCGGTAAAGAAGGCACTGGCCAAAGGGCTTATCAGCCAGAGCAGGTACAATAATTATATCAGCATACTGAATGATGAATATTTTGAAGAAACCGAGTGGGATTAACCCGCCTAAAAACAGCAGCAGGTGAGGGTAGTTATTCAGCGGGTAACAACAGCATCGGTTACCAACGAACAGGGTGAAAGAAATGAAATTGGCGCCGGAGTGCTGATACTGCTGGGCATTGAAACAGGTGATGCAAAACCCGATATTGATTACCTTACGGGGAAGATAAGCCGGCTGCGCATTTTCGATGATCAGGCGGGGGTGATGAACCTGTCGGTGATGGATACAGGCGGTGAATTAATGGTAATAAGCCAGTTTACGCTTCACGCAGAAACCAGGAAGGGCAACAGGCCATCATACATCAGGGCAGCCCGCCCCGAAGAGGCCATTCCATTATACGAACAATTCAATGAAGAGTTGCGTAAAGTAACCGGTTTAAAAGTGAAAACGGGCTGGTTTGGCGCCCACATGCAGGTGTCGCTGGTAAACGACGGCCCGGTCACCATCATCCTTGATTCAATTGCCCGAATTTAAAATGATCTTAAAGTTCACGATGTAACAGAGGCGGCTGGACCAGCGTAATCAGTGAAATCAGCGTTCTGTTACGTTCCGTTTATTATCAGAAACTCAAAGTAATTCCCAAACTTGGCATTACAGGCAGCTGGTTGATTTTTTCGCTGGTAATACGGTTGATGTAGAAGATATTTTCGCGGTTATACACATTGGTAACGCTTGCATTGATCTCGAGAATTCCGTTTTCGCCCACATGAATACGCTTCATCATGCTGAGGTCAAGGCGGTGGTAGTTTGATAACCGGGCACCATTGTATTTGCCATAGATGATTCCCAGTTGTCCGTTTTCACTGATATAGTTTGTATTGACACCATTAGTGAAAGGCAGTTTTTCATAGAAACCCTGGTTTTGGGTAAACGGGAATCCCGATCCGTAATTCCAGCGGGCATTAAGTTCCCATGAAAGTTCTTCGCCAAAGCGGTAAGAAGCAACAAGGTTAACATTATGGCGGCGGTCGTAATGCGGCACATAGTCTTCCAACTCATCAGAACGGTTCACATAAGCCAGCGAGTACACCATCCACAGATAGATCTTTTTACGGTCGTACTTGAATGAAAAGTCGATACCATTGGCATTGCCTTCTTCAATAATAAAGTCTTTACGGAGATACTCAGGCACGAATAAAGGGTTGTTGGGTGTTGTATACGGTGCCTTGTTTTCGTAGATCTTGTTCCTGTTGAGGTTTGTAAGCTGCGAGAAATTCTTATAGTAGCCCTCGAGGTTAATGGAAGCATACTGGAAAGGATCGAATTCAAAGCCTGCCACAATATGCTGTGATTTCTGCAGTTTATGCTTTACATCCTTACCTTTGAATTTTTCAGGTATTTCATCAGATCCGCTGAGGAAGCCATAGAACAGGCTCACCACATCACGCACTGAGTTTGCACTCATCAGGTTCTGCGAATAGAGTCCGGCAGCAGCCTTAAACCTGATTTTGTCGGAAATATTATATTTGAGCGCAAGCCTTGGTTCGGGCGACAGATTTGAGAGTGAAGCATAATACTGGATACGGAATCCGGGCTCAAACAACAATTTGCCCCTGGTCATTTTATATTTTACGAATCCGGCAAGTTCGGTGGTGTTTTCTGCCTGCTCAATAATAACGCCAACACCGTTCATAAAATTGAAGTCAGTTCTGAAGCCAAGTGTCTCAACGCCGTATTTTATTTCATCTTTGCCAAGGAAGTAGGTAAAGCCAAGTCCGAGATTGAAGCCATTAATGGTACTGGAGTCAGGCCTCTGGCCCATTTCAGCCATTTCGCTGTTATAGCTTGAATAAGCGAAATTACCTTCCATAAGCACAGGGTTGTCGCCTGGTATAACAACGAAGTTAGCGCCAACACCCTTTGACTTCCAGGTATATGTAGCCACACCTGAATAATCAACCTGGTCGAGGAAATTAAATCCGTAAACATTGACCTTAGAACCGTTATTGCCATTGATTGAAACTTTGCCGTATACGTCGGTATAATTAAATGGCAGTCCGGCAGAGTCTATATACTGGTAGAAGAGTTTGGAGCTTTGTTTGAGGTACGAGTTCTTGGCGGTAAGAATATAGGAGATGCTTCCTCCGCTATTGTCTTTTTCTTTCTTTATAGGGCCTTCGAGCATAAGTTTGGCGCCAAAGGAACTGATGCCAGCCTTGCCTGCGTGCTTCTTTTTATTCCCGTCGCGGGTGGTAAGGTCCATCACTGAAGAAATCCTTCCGCCATATTCGGCATTGAAGCCTCCGGTATAAATGTCGGCATTACGAAGAATATCGGTATCGAATACCGAGAATAATCCGATGGAGTGGAAAGGGTTGTATACCACCATGCCATCGAGGAGCACCTTATTCTGGATAGGCGAGCCCCCTCGGATGTAAAGCTGACCGCCCTGGTCGCCGGTGAAGACAACGCCCGGTAATACCTGCAGGTACTGGGCAAGGTCGGGTTGACCGCCGATAGTTGGTATGCGGCTTATTTGTTTGGGGGTTATTTTGATAACTGAAGTCCGGGTATCGGTTTTGGCTTCCTGCTGTTCGGCAGTAATCTGCACTTCCTGCAGGTTAAAAGCTGACTTGGTGAGGTAGATTTTTTTTGTGAGAATAGTACCCCTTCTGATGCTGACAGCTTCCCTGATGGTATCAAAGCCCAGGTTGGTAACCATGAGGGTATAATCGCCCTGGGGAATTCTTGATATAGTGAAATAACCATTAACATCGGTAGCAGCACCGTTGGTAGTACGATACAGGTATACATTGGTAAAAATTACCGGTTCGCCGGTTTCTTTTTCATATACGAACCCCCTGATAATGCCATCCTGGGCTAAAACAGAAGAAACAACGGTAAAAAGCAATAGGGTTGTAAGAAATGATCTTTTAAAGAAGTTCATGTGGTTGCAGGTAATTTAGGAAGGCAAATTTAAATAAAAAACCGGTCGGCATCACGGGGTGATGGTAACGGGCATTCTGTTTTTCTTTTGAATATGAGGTGCCGGTGGCGGGCCACAAAGGAATATATGCGTTCCCTGGTTTTAAAGGGTATGTATTTTACCACAGATAATAAACGCCATGGGCGTTGCAGCATTTGCAGGATATTGATTACGGCATCTGACTGGACGGAGATTTTACCGTTGTGATAGAATACAATGCTGTCGGTTTCAGGTGGCACAAGCAATTGTACTTCTTTAAAGGCCTCTGATTCAAAGTTGGCAAACAGCAGTCGTTGCTGCTTGTCGAGTTTAATTAATAAAGAAACTAACCCATTGCAGAGGGAGCAATAGCCGTCGAAAAAAACGACCGCTTTATTGTTTGGAAGGTCATGAAGTTTCACGGCTAATTATAACAATAATGTTGAAAATGTGATTGTTAAATAAGTAATTGGAATATATGTAAGTGAGCTGGGAACAAAAACGGCCGATTTTTGTTATTGGGAGAAAGAAAATTCACGGTGCAACAGGGAAGAAAGAAAATTCGCAGTTAATTATGTAGTTTCTTGCATGTGTAATATTTTTTTCTAACTTTAACTCCCCTAATTTATTATAATGGAAGAAGATATCATCACCATCAGAGATGGTAAACTAACGGTCCCCGACAAACCTGTAATACCTTTTATAGAAGGTGATGGCACTGGCCCGGATATATGGGCCGCCTCGGTACGTGTGCTTGATGCTGCAGTGGCTCATGCCTATAAAGGAAAGAAGAAAATAATATGGAAGGAAGTTCTGGCAGGGGAAAAGGCTTTTGAAAAAACGGGTGAATGGATGCCTGTTGAAACACTGAATGATTTTAAGAAGTACATAGTTGGAATAAAAGGTCCGTTAACCACGCCGGTTGGTGAAGGCATAAGGTCGTTGAATGTTGCATTACGGCAGGAGCTTGACCTTTACGTGTGTTTAAGGCCGGTAAAATGGGTACCCGGTGTGCCGAGTCCCGTTAAGGACCCATCGAAGGTCGACATGCATATCTTCAGGGAGAACACCGAGGATATTTATGCAGGCATAGAGTTCATGAACGGGACGCCGGAAGCTGATAAAATAAAGAGTTTCCTGGTCAACGAGATGGGGGTGAAGAAGATAAGGTTCCCTGAAAGCAGTTCCATTGGCATTAAACCGGTTTCAAAGGAAGGCAGTGAGAGGCTTATAAGGGCAGCTTTGATATATACGATTGAGCGTAAGCTGCCATCGCTCACGCTGGTGCATAAGGGTAACATCATGAAGTTTACCGAAGGTGCATTCAAGAACTGGGGATATGAGCTGGCAGAAAGGGAGTTTGGTGATAAGGTGTTTACCTGGGCCATGTACGACCGTATTGTGAAGGCTGAAGGCAAAGAAACTGCCGACCGGAAGATGGATGAAGCAGGCAAACAGGGCAAAATAATTGTTAAAGATGTAATAGCTGATGCATTCCTGCAGCAGATACTGCTCAGGCCGGCCGAATATTCGGTTATTGCAACGCTTAATCTGAATGGCGATTACATTTCAGATGCACTGGCTGCCATGGTTGGCGGTATTGGAATTGCACCCGGCGCCAATATAAACTATGTAACCGGACACGCAATCTTTGAAGCTACGCATGGCACAGCGCCAAAATATGCGGGACTGGATATGGTTAATCCAGGTTCGGTGATATTGTCGGGCGCCATGATGCTTGAATACATGGGATGGCATGAAGCCGCAGAGCTTATTTACAAGTCGCTGGCAGAAACCATAAGGGCAGGCAAGGTAACTTACGATTTTCACCGGTTAATGGAAAATGCAACCAAACTAAAGACATCGGAATTCGGGACTGAGATTATTAAAGCAATAGAAAAAGAGTAAAAAACATTGTTAAATCTTATATATCACTAAAATGGCAAAGAGGCTAAAAGACACCCTTTACGAAAAGATTCAGGATTGGAGACCAAGGACTGAACGCCTTATGAAGGAGTATGGCGATGTGGTAGTTGACAAAATCACCATCAGCCAGATTCTCGGAGGTATGAGGGGAATCAAATCACTGGTATCAGATATATCATATTTGGATCCCATGGAAGGGATCCGTTACAGGGGTTTCACTTTACCTGAGGTTTTTGAGAAACTGCCTAAAGCAAACAATTCCACCGTTCCCACAGTGGAGGCATTGTTCTATCTGTTGCTCACCGGTGATATTCCAAATGAAGAACAGGCATCGGAAGTAGCCGATGAATTCAATAAAAGAAGGATTTTACCACGGTATATTTACGAGGTTATTGATGGTATGCCATGTTGCAGCCATCCAATGACGATTTTCTCAACGGCTATTCTTACCATGCACCGCGAGTCGTTCTTCACCAAAAAATATCACCAGGGACTAAAGAAAGCTGATTATTGGGATCCCACCTATGAGGATACGCTTAACCTGCTGGCAAAACTGCCTGAAATTGGAACGTATATTTACGCTAAGTTATACAGGGAAGGAAAAAGGATTCAGTCGAACCCTAACCTTGACTTCGGTGCAAACTTTGCACACATGATGGGCATTCCTAAACCTTATGACGATGTGTCAAGAATGCACTTTATCATTCACGCCGACCATGAGGCCGGCAACGTAAGTGCACATACCGGACATTTGGTTGCCAGCTCGTTATCTGACGTATATCTGTCAATTTCAGCTATGGTAAATGGTTTGGCAGGACCGTTGCACGGACTCGCCAACCAGGAAGTATTGCGCTGGTTGCAGGACCTCATGGAAAAGATGGACGGACAGGTGCCAACCACTGAGCAACTGAGCAAATTTGTTTGGGACACACTGAAGTCAGGACAGGTAATACCGGGTTTCGGACATGCCGTACTGCGCAAAACCGACCCAAGGTATATGCTTCAGAGAGAGTTCAGTTTGAAGTACCTTCCTGAAGATCCTTTATTCAAGATTGTGAGCATGTTATACGATGTTGTTCCTCCAATCCTGCTCGAACAGGGAAAAGCCAAGAACCCATGGCCAAATGTTGATGCACAGTCAGGCGTTATACAGTGGCATTACGGCGTTACGGAATATGATTTCTATACCGTACTGTTCGGCATTGGAAGAGCTATTGGTATTTGTGCCAATATCATCTGGGACAGGGCATTAGGCTATCCGCTGGAAAGACCTAAATCGCTCACTACAGCAATGCTTGAAGATATCGCAATAGGCATTCCGGTGGTTATTGAAGATTAAAAGGCTAAAGGCTAAAGGCTAAGGGCTAAAGGCTAAAAGGGGTAAATGAAATGTTCAATGTTCAATGTTCAAGGTTCAAAGTTTTGAACTTTCGATAAAAGGATCAAAGTTCAACCATTGCCAATTTTAGCCTTTAGCCTTTAGCCCTTAGCCTTTAGTCTTTTTGAATTTAGCCTTTAGCCTTTAGCCCTTAGCCTTTAGCCTTGTTTTAACTTTAGCCTTTAGCCTTATTTATTATAAAATGGTCAAACAAGTTGAATTTTCATTACCAAAGTTTAAGCGGGGGTTTCATCTGATAACTGACCTGGTGATTCAGCATTTGCCTGAGTTGCCTGAGGCTGGAATGCTCTTTCTGTTTATAAAGCATACATCGGCCGGAATATGCATCAATGAGAATTCAGCACCTGAAGTACTTGAAGATTTTGATCACTTCTTTAACGAGCTGGTGCCTGAGGGCGACTACCTTTATAAGCATTATGAAGAAGGAAAGGATGACATGCCGGGACACATAAAGTCGGTGCTTTCAGGCAACAGCATCAGCATCCCGATTACCAACGGTAAACTCAATTTCGGTACCTGGCAGGGTATTTACCTATGCGAATTCAGGAATAACGGAGGATCAAGGAAATTAGTTGCAAGTATACTATACTGATTTGAACCAGCCAGGAATCATGAAACGGTTAAACAATTGAAGCGTATTCTTCCTTCAGTTCTTTTATAAGGTTTTTTACCGTTACTATACTTTTAATTTTCCATACATTACTTCCCGCAAAGGCGTAACCTTTTGAAAAGTTCCCTTTCAGAGCGGAAGTAAGTGAAGCAATAATACAATAGGGTACTTTGTCAACATCGCAGGTTTTGATACAGTTAACCGGACACGATTTGGGCTTTTTTTCTCCTGCTTCAACTGCTTCAAGAAAATTAGAGTTAATAGCCCTTCCCGGCATCCCTACCGGACTTTTGATAATCCTGATGTCTTCTTTTTTAGCTGAAACATAGGCTTGTTTGAACTCATCCGTTGCATCACACTCTTCGGTAGCAACAAAGCGGGTACCCATTTGCACGCCCGAGGCGCCCATTTGTATGAATTTGTGAATATCTGCACCACTATAAATCCCACCGCCTGCTATAACCGGAATACGGCAATTGTGAAGTGCTTCAAATTTCTGAACCACTCTTAGCACTTCAGGAATTATTTCTTCCAGTGAAAAAGCCTTATCGGTCAGCTGCTCAATCTTGTATCCCAGATGGCCACCTGCTTCAGGACCTTCAACTACTATTGCGGCAGGGATATAGCCATAATTATTGATCCATTTGTTGCAAATGAGTTCTGCTGCCCTGGCTGATGAAACTATTGGTACGAGTAATGTTCTGTTTCCGGGTTTTAAGTACGAAGGTAAATCCAGTGGCAGGCCTGCACCTGAAAAGATGATATCAATTTCATTATCGAGTGACGTACGAACCATATCAGCAAAGTTGGAAAGGGCAACCATGATGTTCACACCAATTACTCCCTTACTTAATTTTCGGGCTTTGGCAATTTCCTGTTTTAGACCGTAAATACAGTTCTGCAGATAATCATGGCCACTTTTGTAAAGCATGCCGATTCCGGCGCAGGATATTACACCAACACCACCTTCATTGGCTACTGATGATGCAAGTCCGGATAAAGATATACCTACACCCATTCCCCCCTGGATTATTGGCAGGGAACATTTAAAGTGACCAATTGTGAGTTCTTTCATTATGTTGCGAAATTTTGTGCAAGAATAATGTAAACTCATCCCCAGAGGGTGAATTATGGTACGAACCACTTAATTAGTGAGCAATTGCAGGGTTTAGGGACGAACTGCATTAACTTATGGGACGAATTGGAAGTACTAAAAGTGATGTATTTTCTATCCGGCAAGTGGTTTTCCCATTGCTAAATCCATTACTGCTAGAAATTTCTTGTGTCTGGTACTTTAATTGTGAGTAACCATGATTTCTATTCGGAAAGTAGTTTTCTAAAGCCTGATTCTTTATTGTGAGTGGTTTACATCTGCTAAAGAAATAGACTTTCTCAAATCTGAATGCTTATTTCTTGAAACGGGTATTTCAAAATCAATTCCAAGCATGTTGAGTGAATATTTACCCGATACCAGTGACAGCTTTTTAGAATATTTTGTATTTACAAGATAACACCGGTGTGAGCGGATAAACTGCGGATACTCTGTTAATGTCCCCTCAAGATTGGATAGAGTTTGCCTGATAAGGTTTTTATTGACTGACTTCCCGTTCCTGTAATAAATCTCAACGTAGTTCCCGCTGGATCTCAAAACTACAATATCGTCAATATTGTATGTCACTGTTTCCTTCATGTTTTCGGATGTGAAAACCACTTTTTCGACGATTTCGTGTTGTTCAGGCAGTTCAGGTTCAGTTTGTTTTGGTCTAACTGAATCCAGATGTTTCTTTTCTTCAGCCAGCCAGTGCTTTCCTGAATCAAACATCTTAACCATCTTCAGTTTTAGAGAATTGTTATAGTTGCTTAAATTGAAAAGTCCTATTGGAAGCAATGCAAGAGCGCATGAGAGAACCAATGGCATGGAGTATTCCATGTATTTAACTTTCAGGAAGTAACCCAGTAAACCAAAAGAAGCGGATAGGAAAATGAACATACAGATATTCTGGATGATCTCCTTTTTGATAGTCCATTGTTTTGGGTCAAATGTTTTTGGGAAGATTCCCTGCAGAACCTGTGTATTAACAAAAAAAGTAAGGGCGGTAAAAATGCCGCTTCCTAAAACAAAGTAGCCATCACCTGAAGAGTTGAGGAAGTTAATTCCAAAGGGTTGAAAGTACAGAACAATGAGCATATATCCCATTGTAACCAGCATAATAGTCTTTAAACTATGCTTGAAATTATTATTGAAGATATATGGTTGATTAAGATTCTCGAACATCAAATAAGCGTTAAGCCAGGCAAAGATAGTTGTAACTGGCACATAAATTACTATATTAGAACGAATTGCAATTTAATTTGGAGTAATCCACGAACTAATCACTAGTCACCAGTCGCAACTCACTAGTCATCAGTAACCAGTCACCAGTCACTAGTCACTAGTCACTAGTCACTAGTCGCAACATACCAGTCAATAGCCTCTTTTAATCCATCACGGATGCTGAATTGTGGATCATAGCCGAGAAGCGCTTTTGCCTTGTCAATGGATGCCAGCGAATGCAGAACATCGCCTTTACGTGGGGGGCCATACTGTGGTTTAATGCTTCTGATTTCCGGTTTATGTGGGGTTAAAAATTCTACCAGGTAGGAGTAGAGATCATTTAATGAGGTATTTTCACCAAAAGCGACATTGTAAACTGTATTTACACTATCAGGATTCTTCGACAAGAGTGCCAGTTGATTAACCTGGACAACATTTTTGACATAAGTAAAATCACGCGACTGAGTGCCATCGCCGTTTATAACCGGTGATTCTCCATTCAGCAGGGCTTTTATGAATTTAGGTATTACTGCTGCATAAGCTCCATCGGGGTCCTGGCGTTTGCCAAACACATTAAAATACCTGAGGCCAATTACTTCCGTACCGTACAAGTCAGCAAATACCTTGGCATACAGCTCATTCACATATTTTGTGATCGCATATGGAGATAGTGGTTTGCCTATTACATCTTCCACTTTAGGCAAAGCAGGATGGTCGCCATAGGTAGAAGAACTGGCTGCATACACAAAACGTTTTACTTTAGAATCACGTGCTGCAACAAGCATTTTAACGAAGCCATCAATATTTACTTCTGTAGAAGTCACCGGGTCATTTATTGATCTTGGCACTGATCCCAGTGCTGCCTGATGAAGCACATACTCAACACCCTCACAGGCTTTATGGCAGGTTTCCTGATCACGTATGTCACCTTCTATAAGGGTGAAATTGCTGTTTTCAAAAAAAGGCTCAATATTCTTTCTTTTACCGGTTGCAAAGTTATCCAGACAAATAACTTTGTTATCCTGCAAAAGCAGTGCTTCCACCAGGTTAGAGCCAATGAATCCGGCGCCTCCGGTGACCAGTACTGTTGATGAATACAGCTTGTCCATTATCAGGGATTTTGTGTGAAGGCTTGTTTTGGGGTGAACGTTGACAAAGGCTTCAGGATTTTATCAAATACAAAGAATTGTATAATCACAAAATCCTTCTCATTAACAAGGCCGTACATACGGTCGAGGTCATAGGTAATCGGGTCACCACCCAGCATATTGACTTCAGGTTTTGGTAATAACCTTACAAACGTTCTAACGGACTGGATTTCTCCATTTTTAGTTTCCAGGGTAATACGGTGTTTAGGCGCTGAATTCATGATTGAATCTTTACGCTGTGGTTCCATATCATTGATCAGGGCCTCATAGTTTATTCTCCTGAAGGCATTGACAAAGCTTACCAATTGTAATGTATCATAACCATTAACCTCGCGGTTATCGATAAGCCTGATAAGCTTCAGGCTGGTATTGTTCTCATTAACTACCATGTATGATTCTTCAGGCTTGTCGAGGAACTCAACTTTAATATTTTTAATTTCAGGTAGTTTCTTATTAAAGACGGTATGAACCCTCCAATCGGTTTCAGAAGTTGAAAAGCGGGTTGAGATAAACCCCCTGAGACCGGGCATATAAACGATTACAGGGGAATCAGCCCCTTCCATTAATGCAAACGTTCCTGAGTTATCCATGGTGGCATCACCAATATAATATGTCTTTGTAAGCTTCTCATGAGGAAACAAGTGAACGCTGCCAATGTTGATTCTGTATTTATGCTGATAAATTTCAACCTTAACTGATTTGGCTGACATCAATTTAAGGATGTTATCGTGGGCTGCTTTTGCAACCGGCTCGCGTACATCCATATTGGCTATAGTATTCAGGAAAGTATTGATGTTTTCCTGCATGGCATCGTACTTGCCATTTAATTTCCAATTGCCGGATGAAACTCTTTCCAGTAATACTTTTTGATCTGATTTATCAGCCATAAATATCTTGGTGACCGAAGCAGTATCGGGAACAGCAAAATCGCTGATTTCAGGATTAAGGGTACTGTTGGATCTGGAATATATTAAAATAACTGCTACTACAGTTAGGACGAGCGTAATCAGAATGAGTGCTTTATTCTTTCGCATGCTTTTGGTTATTTGCTGTATCTGCGTTTACGTATTGTAAATTGTATTATTCCAAAGATGATGATCAGAATTACAGGGACAAGAATATTAATGAGTTGCCATCCAAGGAGGTTTTCACGTGCCCTGTTAACATCAAGGGCCCTGAGTTTCAATTCTCTTGAACGGATTGCCAATAATCCCGCATCATCACTCAGATAATTAACGGCATTCAGTATGAGCTCTTTGTTGCCAAAGGTTTGTCCGGTGTGACGGTCATATCCTAAAGGAAGTGGGGTATAATTGCCGTTGGCAAATTGCACCTGGTTTTTAATCACATCACCATCAGAAATAACGATCATACGGTTTTCAGGACTGGCAGGTGTAAATCCTATTTCAGGAGCAGTAGATATTTCTTTAGGGATCCTATTGGTGAAAACTGAGTTAAACTTGCCTTCAAGAAGCACCGCCACAGCTTGTGGAGGGTCAGTATAATCTTTCGTATCAGGGTCCCTTCCCAGTATTTCAAGGCTTATCATTACAGGGGTTTGAGCAATGCGAGTATATTTTGAAGTAGTAAGCAGTACGGTTTTCCTGATTGATGGGTCACCCACAGTATCAATGCTGCTAATGAATTCGGTTCTTACGGCATTGATATTCTTCACAATCGGATTTGACGAAGTAGCAGTCAGCACAGGGAAATATGGCCATGGGAAAAAGGTAAACTGCGGCTGGTTCCCCATATAACCGGTTACCATTGGAATCGGAAGGGCCGAAAGATCCATAAGCAGGTTACTGTTTAAACGCACTCCATATTTGAAGAGCTGGTCATTCAGATTAATATCCTGTGTTATCCCTATGGTGCGGTTGGTTTTCTGAAGACTGTCCATTGTTGCAAACACTGGGTCGATAAGCCATAATACCTTGCCACCCTGCATAACAAACTGGTCAATGATGAACTTGTCCTTTTCACTGAATACAGAGTCGGGTTTTGCAATAATGATGGTTTTGTACTTGTTTGCCATGTTATATTTACCACCTTCAGTAGCAGTACGTTCTGTAAGTGAGTTAATCCGGCCTTTTATGTCAACGTATTCAACCTGGTAATAATCAGAAAGGGCAATGGCAATGTCAGCAGTTTCAAGTTTGGTCAGTTCACTATGTCCCTGGATAAAGGCAACCTTAGGTTTATCGGTAACACTGAGCTTTCGAATGGCATTCACCAGATTATACTCTAAAGCCTGTACTGAGTTATTGATAATAGCTTCAGGAGGTGCACCCAGCTTGTTTGCCAGCAATGAAATGGGGACAGTTCTTCCCTTATACGATACCAGTGCCCCCGGGAAAACGCTTTGTTGTTTCTGGCCTTCTTTGGTCCTGACTGCAAGGTCGGTAGGTTCAAGGCCCTGTTCGACCAATCTCTTGTAAACTTCATTTCTTACTTTGGCATCTTCTGATGCCGAAGGATTAATGAATTCATACTGAATATTATCGCTGTATGCCCTGAACTCATCGAGCATTTCGCGGGTTGACTGGCTTAACCGTTTAAATCCTGATGGGAAATCACCTTCAAGGTAAACCCTGAAATAGAAGATATCATCGGTTTCGCGAAGCAATTGCCGTGTAGAATTTGACAGGGTATACCTTTTTTCGGACGTAAGGTCAAAACGGGTAAATAAATAAGAGCCGATTACATTCAGCAATACTATTATGATAAGTCCCGCAATTAGCTGGACAATATTGTCAAATCTGACATCTCTTTTCCGGGAAGTCACGGCAGTGGAAGTTTCTTTTATTTTTCCCATTTCCTGCTTTCGAGTGATATTTTAGACAATAAGAAAAATATGGCAATCAGGCTTATAAAGTAAATAACATCACGCGTGTCAATAACACCCCTGCTCATTGATGCATAATGTTCCTGTATACCGAAGGATTTCACGAATAAGCCTGCTTTGCCGAATAAATCCATATCAGCGATAAGGTCAAATCCAATATAGGCAAAACCACAGATGACGAGGGCTGATATAAATGCAACTATCTGATTGTCGGTGACTGATGAAACAAACAGGCCGATCGCAGTAAATGCTGATGCAAGAAATAACAAGCCTATATAAGACCCCCACAATCCTCCGAAATCAAGGTTTCCTTTTGGAAGTCCGAGCTGGTAAACGGAGATTACGTAAATCAGTGTTGGTAACAGCGAGAAGATTACCAGTGTTAATCCTGCCAGATACTTCGCCAGAATAATCTGAATATCGGTAAGGGGTTTAGTAAATAAAATCTCAATTGTTCCGGCTTTCTTCTCATCAGCAAAAGAACGCATGGTTACAGCCGGCACGAGGAAGAGGAAAACGAAGGGCGACAGCACGAAGAAATTGTCGAGTGAGGCATACCCAAAATCAACGATATTAAATCCGGCAGGAAACACCCACAGGAACAGGCCATTGATGGCAAGAAAAACGATTATGGCCACATAACCTATCAATGAGTTAAGGAAGCTGAGGATTTCTTTTTTAAAAAGAGTGAACATAAGCTGAATTTGCAGGGAATTTTCGGAGTGCAAATGTACTTAAAATTATTCGTTGAATTCAATGATCACTACCTGATCAGGCCTGATTCCTAAAAGGCTTGCTGCATTTCCCTTATTAACAGCTACTTCAACAAATCCGGTTGTGCTGTGCAGAACAACAATTTCGCCTTCAGCCACTTCACCATATGCATCATTAACCTTGCTGATCTTTTCGGGTTTTCCTTTAATGTACAGGGTGAAACCACGGTCTTTGCCAATTTCCCTGAATTCGCGTGAGCTCACATTCAGGAACAGGTTCTCATAATTATCAACATACATAACCCTTGCCTGTAGCTGGTTTCCATTGAACTGCGGTTGCATGTTGATGAATGTGGTGAGCTCATTCCTCGGTGTACCCAATTCTTCAATATCATTTCCCAGGGCCAGGTGTACAGCAGTTTTAACAAAGCGATCACGTGTGGAAAAAGTAAAAAAGCCGGTATCCTGAGGAATAGTCAGTTCATAAATCATTTGAGGGATCTCATTGAAGAGAAGTGTGAATATGCCATTATCGGCACCTATGAAATAGTGTCCGTTATGCAACACCACAATGTGTGGAACCGTTTCTGACTCCTCGGTATTGACGCCTATAATATGAATTGTCTTTTCAGGAAAATGCCTGTACGCATTTTTAAGGATAAAAGCAGCTTTTTTGAGGTCAAAAGGTGGTATCTGATGAGTAATATCGACGATTCTTGCATCAGGAAGGCGACTGATAATAGCGCCCTTAACCGCACCAACGTAATGGTCAAGAGTTCCCCAATCAGTAGTTAAAGTAATTATTGCCGACATTTTTACAAGATTCGATTCAGTTATGCAAAGTTAAGATTAAAGTTGCTGAATAAAAGCCCCGGAAAAGCACAATAAATAACTTTTTTGAAGTTATATACATATTACGGCAAAGATTTTGATGCAACTTTTTCAACCTTAAGTCATCTACTTGTATAATTATCCTGAATAAATCACTTATTATGAAAAAGCTTCTGTTTTTGCTCACCGCAACTCTCGTATTCTCCTCATGCCTTAAAGAAGGTTCTAATTACATCAAATACAGTGGTTGGATAAAAATTGACTCCATTGCACTTCCTGATACGGCAAGGGTAGGACAGACCATTGACATTTATGCACTTGGTGGCGCACCCAACGGGTGCTGGAGCGGACTAGAACTCCAAATGCAGAAGCAAGGTGACTCATTGGTTTATATTGCCGGTACCGGCACTTATGAATCATCTGATGGCATTTGCACAGAAGTATATCCTACAATAGATTCAGTCTTTACCTTCAAACCTGCCGATACCGGTATTATTAAATTTGTGGGATTATCAGCTGATAACAGTAAGATTGTTGACTCACTGGTTGTTTTACCCGCATTACGTTAGTTGACCCACAGGTTGTTTTAACTGACATTCGTTAGTTGACCCAAAGGTTGTTTTAACTGACATTCGTTAGTTGACTCAAAGGTTGTTTTAACTGACTTACGTTAATTAATTTCCATTGCTTAACGTTTTGTCTCAGAAATATCTTATTTTTATAGTTACATATCCGGCATCTTCTGCTAAGTTGTTAGGTGAAAGTTAATTATTGTCTTTAAAACAGAATTAACGTTAAATTAACACACCGCTTTTTTAGATGCTTGTGTATAAAGTACCTTTGCGCCATAATTATACATGTAACTATATACCTTATGAAACTGGATAAAATTTTTCAGGTTTTAGTGCCAAAGGATAAAAAGTTCTATCCCTTATTCTGTCAGGCATCAGCCAATCTTGTAGAATGCACCCTAACTTTCAAGGAATTGCTTCTTGCCAAAGATGAAGATGTAAGAAATGAGCTGGTGAGGAAGGTGAAAAAACACGAGAAAACCGGTGATAAAATTACGGTTTCAATATTTGACGAGTTAAACTCTAAGTTTATAACACCTTTTGACGGTGAAGATATCCACAAGCTTACCAACAGGATTGATACCGTGGTTGACCTCATTAACACTTCAGCCCGCCGGATACAGTTATATAAGTTATACGACATTCCGCCTGTCTTTATGAAAATGGCAGATTTGTTAATTGCCGCTGCCGATGAGATCAATACGGTAACACTTGGATTGAATAACATCCATCAAATGCAGAAATTCAGGGAAAACTGTATCAGGATCGGTAAGTTGGAGAACGAATCAGATGTGCTGAATTACTCTTTCCTTTCGGAGATATTCGATAATGAAACAAATGCTATTAGCTTGATAAAGAAACGTGATATACTCAATTCGCTTGAAAAGGCTATGGACAAGTGTGAAGATGTATCAGATGTATTTCTGACAATCCTGGTTAAATACGCCTGATAGCAGACTGATATATGGAAATTATAGTAATACTCTGTATTGTCATCGCCCTCGGCTTTGATTTCATGAATGGGATGAACGATGCTGCAAATTCAATTGCAACCGTTGTTTCAACCCGGGTTCTGACTCCCAGGGCTGCCGTTTTATGGGCGGCTTTCTGGAATGCGGCAGCAGCTCTGATTCTGGGCATGCATGTCGCTAACACCATTGGTAAAGGTATAATTGACCCTAATATTGTGAATGAGTATTTTATCCTTGCAACCCTCATTGGCAGTATAAGCTGGGTATACTTATGCACACACTATGGTCTTCCTATAAGTGTTTCCCATGCATTGATAGGTGGCCTTATTGGTCCTGCCATTGTTATAGGTGGCACAAAATATATAATTGCTGCGGGTATAATTAAAGTGGCTTTATTTATTTTTCTTTCACCACTTATAGGATTTATCATCGGCTTTCTGATGATGTCACTTACTATGTTGATTTTCAGGAACTATTCCCCTTTTAAGGTTGATTCATTTTTCAGGGGGATGCAATTGGTATCTTCGGCTATTTTTAGTCTTGGACACGGCAGTAATGACGCCCAAAAAACAATGGGAATTATCGCGGTTTTATTGTATAGTACCGGTCATCTGGGTGGTGACTTTCACATTCCTTTGTGGGTAGTTGTAGCTGCCTATGGTTCTATTGCCCTGGGTACTTATTTTGGAGGCTGGAAAGTAATCAAGACCTTAGGTGCGGGACTTACCGACCTTAAACCTGTTCATGGTTTCAATGCCGAAACGGCTGGTGCCATCACTGTTATTGCAAATACTTTGGCAGGTATTCCTGTCAGCACAACCCATACAATCACCGGCTCAATTATGGGTGTTGGTGCTACCCGACGGTTTTCAGCTGTCAGGTGGAAAGTTGCATCAAATATTATTACAGCCTGGTTTCTCACTATACCTGCTTCAATGTTGGTAGCTATGCTTATTTACTGGATATTCACTTTAATAGTCCCGGGACTCTAATCTGTTTCATCACTTCGGATGAAATGAAACTTTAATGAATGATACACCAATACCTGAAAAGGTTAAATATAGATGAGCTTAAACCTATGCAGGTTGAGGCGATAAATACCATTAAACCGGGTAGCCAGACAATACTTATCTCTCCTACGGGTTCAGGTAAAACTCTGGCATTTCTGTTACCTGCAGTTTCATTCATAAATGCTGATATAAAAGGGGTACAGGTACTTATTCTTGTGCCAACGCGTGAATTGGGACTGCAAATAGAAAAGGTATTCAGAAACATGCAAACCGGAATTAAGGTGAGCACTTTTTATGGGGGCCATCCGTTTCAAACCGAACGCAACAGCCTGATCGATCCTCCTTCAATATTAATTGGTACACCAGGCAGGATTGCTGACCATATAAGAAGGGAGACTTTTGAAACCAGAACCATTAAAACGGTTGTTTTGGATGAATTCGACAAAAGTCTTGAACTGGGCTTTGCTGATGAAATGCGCACAATCCTTAAGAGTTGCTCTTTCATCAAAACAAGGATCCTGACTTCGGCCACAAAAATTGCTGAAATACCTGATTTCGTTAATCTTGTTAATCCTGTTGAAATTAATTTCTCAGATAAAGCAGAAGAGACAAACCTTGATATTAAATATGTTAAGACCGGCGATAATGACAAGCTCGAACTGTTAATTCAATTGTTGAAGTTTCTTGGTGCTGATTCAAGCATAATATTCTGCAATCACCGCGATGCTGTTGACAGAATAAGTGATCTGCTGAAACATGATAATGTAACGCATGGTATTTACCATGGGGGACTGGAGCAGGAGCAGCGTGAAATTTCACTTATCAAATTCAGGAATGGAACTCACCATATTCTGCTTACTACTGACCTTGCATCAAGAGGCCTGGATATTACCGAAGTAAAGAATATTATACACTATCAGTTGCCTACTACCGCTGTTTCATGGTTGCACAGGAATGGAAGGACAGCACGCATGGGCAAAGCAGGAAAAATATGGGTATTGCTTAAGGCGGGTGATACTCTGCCACCATTTATTTCTGAGGCTACTGAAGAATTTAGCATCCCTGAAACCGAACATTTTGCTGATAATCCGGCCTTTGATACCATATATATTGGTGCCGGTAAAAAGGATAAGATCAGTAAGGGGGATATCGCCGGTTTTCTCATGAAACAAGGTATGCTCGCAAAAGAGCAGATTGGCCAGATTGATGTGCTTGATTATGCTTCATTTGTGGCAGTAAAAAAAGAAGAGCTTAAAACCCTTTTCTCACGGATAAAAGGTATTAAGCTCAAAAATAAGATGATAAAGATCGAAAAAGCTAAAGGTTAATTTTTACTCTCAGCCGGCATCTTATAAACAAGCGCATTCACATTCATACCTGCACCCACCGATGCAAATACAAAATGATCATCGGGATTCAGAAGGTGATTATCAACGATCCTTTTTGTTATCAGATCGTACAGAATTGGAAGAGTTGCTACTGAATTATTGCCCAGACTGGCAATAGTCATAGGCATTGAAAACTCAGGCCTTTGTTTGATACCGTATAATTCATACAACCGGTTTACAATAGCATCATCCATCTTCTCATTTGCCTGATGAATCAGTATCCTTTCAATATGCGAAATATCCAGTCCTGATTTGTCAATACATGCTTTAATAGCCGAAGGTACAGTCTTAAGCGCATATTCATACAACTTGCGACCATTCATTTTTAAATATAACTGTTCCTGTTTTTCCTGGTTATATGATTTATCCATCCTAAGAAGGAATACCTCATCCCTGGTATCAGATCTGGTAATATGGCTAAGAATTCCCACTGGTTCTTCACTGGCAATAGCGCGTAAAACTATAGCACCTGCTCCATCTGAATAAATCATACTGTCTCTGTCATATGGATCTGACACTCGTGATAAAGTTTCAGCGCCGATAACGAGTATATTTTTAGCATCACCCGATTTGATATAATAATTGGCCTGGATAACTGCCTGAAGCCAGCCGGGACAACCAAAAGGAAGGTCATAGGCAACGGTGTAAGGATTTTCAATACCCAGCTTATGTTTTACCCTGGCTGCAATAGTAGGCACAAAGTCGCTATGATAACCTGCATCCCTGACATCGCCAAAATTATGGGCCACAATCACATAGTCAAGCTCTTCCCTGTTAATTCCGGAATTCACAATTGCCTTTTCAGCAGCAAGGTGCGCTATGTCGGAAGTTACCAGATGGTCTTCCACATACCGGCGTTCATTTATGCCGGTTATTTGCTGGAATTTGCGGATTATTTCTTCAAGAGGCCTGTCGAGTTTCAAACCTGTAGATTCGTAAAAGGTACTTTGTACGAAATCTTCATTCTTTTTTATGGTTTCAGGTAGGTAACTTCCTGAGCCTGCGATAACACTGTAGATCATTTAATAACTTTTAATTAACAGATAATTTGATCAGTCTATATGCTAAGCAAATGAATATTTTAGGTAACAATCCATTCTAATTTATGTTTTTCAATCTGTCAAATCCTTTATGCAAACTTTAACGCATATTAATAAGCTGGTCAATTTCATTTGCAATATCAATCATTTGGCTGAATGATTTGACCTGATTATTATTCGTTGCAAAAAAAAGATCCTCTCCAAAAGGAATAGAGTGGTGCGTTATCCCAATCCTTAAAAAATCCGGATTAAGGTCATGCTTTCCCAATCTTATCCTGTCAAGAGCATCAGCATCTTTCAGTATTGCCAGGGTACTATATATCAGGTGTTCTTTCGGTGGCTCATTAGATACTGAATGCCTTGTCACTATTTGCTTTATAGTATCAAGGTTGTCATCTGAAGCACCATGCCGAATGAACAAATCCCGGTACAAAGGTAGTTTAATCTTTGCAGAATCAGCACCATGTATGGTACAATATCCATCATGTAGTCGTGCCATATCATGAATATAGGCACCAAAGAATGCAATTTTAGCGTCTTTAATATTGTTTGACAAGATACCCAATCTCAGGCAATGAAGCATTACACGGTAGGTATGGCCAATACCATGAATATGGCTTTGCTGATCAAACTGATCAGGCGTCAGGTTGAATTTACTGAAATCAAGGTCGTATGTCGAATAATCTATCATAGGGCTGATACCGCAAATTTTAAACCATTCTCAGCATGTCAATTATTATTGGCTTCAATCCTGCAAAAAAGAATTCAACCGCTATTACCATCATAATCAAGCCCATAAGTTTCATCATGATCTTATTTCCGGTAGGGCCAATGAGAGAAAGCAGCTTCCCTGAACTCAGTAAAACTATCCAGGTGATGAGCAAAGTCACAACAATAGTAGCTATCAGAAGGAACTTCAATTCAAAAGTGCCGCTGTCCTCCATCAATACAATGGAATTGGTTATTGCACCCGGACCTGCAATTATTGGTATTCCCAATGGAGTGATGGAGATATCGTCAACATACTTTTTCACCATTTCATCATCCATCTTTATTTTGCTGATACGTGCCTGCAGGAGGTCATACCCCATAATAAAGAAGATAATTCCTCCAACAATCCTGAACCCATTCACTGAAATCCCAAAAAACCTGAATAGCAGTTGTCCCGCAAATGCGAACAGCATTAAAGTAATGAATGCCGTGGAAACAGCTTTTAATGCTGTTCGCCTTCTTTGTTTCTCTGAGATATCGGCCGTCATAGTCATAAACACCGGCATCACACCAAGCGGATTAATAATGGTGAAGAATGAGGTAAAATAGAGTAACGCCGTGGTGACGAACAGATGCGACATCAGCTTATTGTATTTTACTGTTTACAATTGCCAGAATGGCTTCTTCCTCTTCTTTTGCCTTACGTTCAATTTCAGCACCTTCTGCCAGTACCTTATCCACGAACTCCTTATCTTTTAGTCCTGAAGCATTTATTTTCACATTGAGGAAAGCACCCATTACCGCGGATCGGGCAGCCAGTGCACCAACACCGGCGTCAGAAACTGAATTTGGATTCCCCGTTTCAGCCATAGCGCGAATAACCTCAAATGCGGCATATGACCGTTTCATGACCTTGAAAGGAATTTCAATGGCATACTTTGTAGCATCCTGAATAGCTGCTGTTCTCAATGCTTTTTCTTCATCTGTATTTTTAGGAAGACCAAAAGCATCCATTATTTTATTGAAAGCCCTGGTATCTTCGTCTACCAGCTGGATGAGTTCACTTTTAATGCCCTGGCCTTTGTCAGCCCATTCTGAGAACTCCTCCCAACGCTCATCCCATCCTGCTTTATGTGACGAAAGGTTTGCAACCATAGTTGCAAGTGATACACCCAAAGCACCCATAAAAGCTGAAATAGATCCACCACCGGGAGCAGGTGATTCAGAAGCCGTTTCATCAGCAAAAGCGCTGCAGGTCATATTCATAAGTTTGGGTTCTGAAGCTTGATCCTGGAGCACATATTCAATAATCTTATCTTTTGGATGGAAAGGCTTCAGGTCATCCAGTCCCAGTGATTTAACGGCTATTTTTATGAGTTCAGCCTCTGAAACACCTGTTGAACGTTGCTGTTTGCGGAGGAAATATTTACCGGCATCAGTAAATACTTTTAATGGTGCCAGACCTACAAGTTCTGATCCCGTTACCCTCATCCCTCTTTCCTGTGCTTTCTTTGAAGCTTCTTCAAAAGCAACATGCACCGGAGTTACAGAAATGTTTGTAAGATTGATTGATACCTGGGCAATGCCGTATTCTTCTATAAACCAGCCTATAGCCTTGCAGGCTTTGAGTGATCCGGGAATGTTTACCTGTTTGCCATTTTCATCCTTTACAATTTTACCGGTAATAGGGTTTCCTTCACGCATAGGGCGGCCTTTTTCCCTGATATCAAATGCAATAGCATTTGCCCTTCGGGTTGAGGTTGTATTGAGGTTGATATTATAAGCTACCAGGAAATCACGCGCTCCAATGGCAATAGCGCCTGTTCTCGGTAGAAAAGCAGCCGGACCAAAATCAGGTTTCCAGGCGGGGTCTGAAAGTTTCTTTGGTAACCCTTCGTATTCACCCGAACGGCAATTTGCCAGATTTCTGCGTGTTTCATTAAATGCTGCACTTTCATAACAGTAAACCGGTATACCTAATTCATTACCTACCTTTTCAGCAAGCTTACGGGCATAAACTACGGTTTCTTCCATTGTAATATTTGAAACAGGTACAAGCGGACAAACATCAGTTGCACCAAAACGGGGGTGTTCACCTTTATGCTTGCTCATATCGATAACTTCCATTGCTTTCTTTATTGCCCTGAAGGCTGCTTCAATAACCTGCTCCGGTTCACCTGCAATGGTAACAACTGTTCTGTTGGTGGCAGCGCCCGGATCAACATCAAGTAATTTTACCCCGTCAACGGTCTGCATCTGGTCGGTAATCTGTTTAATGACTGACATGTCGCGGCCTTCGCTGAAGTTTGGAACGCATTCGATAATCTGTTTCATATCCTGTATTAATAAGTGATTATGATTTAATTAGATTGTTTAGTTTAAAGTTTAGTGAATTAACTAACCGGTGATTTGTATTTTGCCGTTTAATATTACGGTATTGACTTTGTTACTACCATAATAATAAGGTATGAATTCGAGGTTTGGAATTGGCACCGTGATTATCAGGTTGGCCTTCTTTCCCCTGGTTATACTGCCTGTTTCATTGCTTATGCCCATAGCATAGGCACCATTGATGGTACAAGCATTCAGAGCTTCAACAGGCAGCATCCTGAACATTATACAGCCCATTGAAAATATTAATTGCATGTTGCCTGAAGGGGAGGAGCCGGGATTGAAATCACTTGCCAGGGCCACTGCCAAACCTGAATCAATCATCTTCCTTGCAGGAGCATGCACCATGTTAAGGAAGAAAGCTGCACCAGGCAATAAAGTAGCCATGGTAGACGAGTTTTTAAGTATCTCAATCTCTTCATCGCCGGTAAATTCAAGGTGATCAACAGATAAAGCATTATATTTCACCCCAGTTTGAATGCCACCTGAGTAATCAAGCTCATTTGCATGGATTTTAGGCCTGAGGCCATATTTAACTCCTGTTTCCAGCATTCTGGCAGTTTCATCGGGTGTGAAGAAACCTTTATCGCAGAATACATCGATATTATCGGCAAGATTTTCTTCTGCAACTTTGGGAATCATTTCATTAATGATGAGATCAACATATGCTGACTGACGACCCTTATATTCAAGCGGAACAGCATGCGCCCCGAGAAATGTTGAATTTATAGTAAGATTTGACTGCTCTTTCAGATTACGGATGACCCTAAGCATTTTCAGCTCATCTTCAGTGTTAAGGCCATAACCGCTTTTAATTTCAACAGCTCCGGTTCCATATGACTTGATTTCTTCAAGCCTCTCAAGTGCATCAATAGTGAGCTTTTCTTCAGAAGTTTCATGCAGTTTTTTGGCCGAGTTAAGAATTCCGCCACCACGCCTTGCAATTTCTTCGTATGAAAGACCCTTTATCTTATCGATGTATTCTATCTCCCTGCTTCCGGCATAGACCAAATGAGTATGTGAATCACAAAAAGCGGGTATGACAAGCTTTCCGGTGCAATCAATAACCTCCTGGTTTTCATCTGAAAGTATTGCTGTGGGCAGTTCTCCTGTTCCAAAATCTGTGATAATGCCGTTTTTGCAATAGACCCATGCATTATTTAATGACATGGTTTCCGACATTGCCTGTCCCTTTTTAAGGGCAACACCCTCTTCACAAATCCCTGTAAGGAGATTTATATTCTTAAGTATCAGACTATAAGGCATTTTTTACTGCATTTCTAATGAGTGACAAAGTTAACAAACGAAGCCGAATAGAAAGTGTAAAAAAAAATTTGTCATGCAACCAAGTATGCATATACTTAAATGTTTAAACAGTTATATTTGTCTCAAACTGACAAAACACTGATTCAATTGTTAATAAGCTGTTTTTAAATCATCATCACATGAGATACATATCTACATACCTGTCAAGAGTGATACTGCTGTTTGTTTTATCATTCTTCATCTCTTTATGCTCTTCAGCACAAACTTTTAGCAGTGAATACCAGGATGGAAAACTTTACCTGAAATTTAACGACAGTGAAGCAATAACCTTCGCTGTTGACCAGGATAATAATGTTGACATCAACACGGTGCCATTTGTGAAGGCACTTCAGCAGGATTTTACCATAACCGGTTTAACCCGCCCATTTTTCCTCAATAATGATCCTAAGCTCTTACGTACCCTGATGCTGGAAATCGGTGAATTCAATAAGATTGAACAGGTAATACAAAGGTTACAACAAGTGCCTCAGCTTGAGTATGTTGAGAAAGTGCCGCTTGATAGGGTATATTACACCCCGAATGACTCTTTGTACAATTTATATAACGGTCCCCAAAACTGGAACTGGCACCTTGAACTGATTCATGCACCTGAAGCCTGGGACATTACCAGAGGCGATCCAAACATCAAGGTTGCTGTTGTAGATAATGCCGTTTGGGTAGACCATCCTGATCTGGCCGGTAAAATTATAGCTCAGCGCGATGTGGTTTATGGCACAAATAATGCCAACCCTCCATCAGCCGGTGATCCTGCCGAATGGTCACACGGAACGCATGTAGCCGGCCTTATAGGTGCATCCAGTAACAACAATACAGGTGTTGCCTCTATTGGCTTTAATGTCAGCATAATTGCCGTAAAAGCAGCCAACAATACTGCCCCCAATTCAATCAGCGGCGGATACAGCGGGATACAATGGGCAGCAAATAACGGCGCCGATGTAATCAACATGTCGTGGGGTGGTACAGGGTTTTCGCAAACCAACCAGAATCTTATGAATACAGTGACTGCTATGGGCGTTGTGCTTATTGCAGCTGCCGGTAATGATAATGTCTCAACCCCTCATTACCCTTCTTCTTACCAAAATGTTATATCGGTAGCATCTATAGATTATAATGATGCGAAGAGTGACTTTTCAAATTATGCAACCTCGGTTGATATCTCATCTCCGGGTGGCATTTGCTCTCCCGGACCATCAGGTGTGTTAAGTACTGTGTGGAATGAGGGCACTATGGGTCACTATGATTCCTATATCGGAACATCTATGGCCTGTCCCGTAGTTTCAGGACTGGCAGGTTTGATTCTTTCGGTTAATCCTGCACTTACACCGGCGCAGGTTGAACAGATCCTTGAGTCGACATCAGATGATATTTCAGCCCAGAATCCAACCTACATTGGCATGCTTGGCGCCGGAAGAATCAATGCCTTCAGGGCTGTTTCAAGTACGCCTTTTCAACCGACTGCAGCTTTCTCGACCCCTGTTGAGATCATAACACCTGGCACAAGTATTGATTTCATCAGTGAATCAACTGGCATTCCAACAACATACCAATGGACATTTCAGGGGGGTACGCCATCATCATCAAACGACACCAATCCGCAAAATATACTTTACCAGAATCCCGGCACATATGATGTCTCACTGACAGTTACCAATCAGTTTGGCACCAGCTCGGTAACGCTGAACGATTATATACAGGTTGTTACCAATCCAAGTCCTTACATCTTTATAAGTTTATCTGATAGTCTGCCATGTATTGCTGAATCCGTAACGCTTAATGACAACTCATTATACGGTCCAACGAGCTGGGAATGGGTTATTGAACCCTCAAATTTTGAGTTCGTAAACGGAACTTCAGCAGCCTCCCAAAATCCACAGGTGCAGTTTTTGCGCCAGGGATATTTCAGTATAACATTGAATGCAACCAATCAGAACGGAACCACATCACGTATTTTTGAAAATGCAGTCAATGTTCAGGGAGTAATACCCCCATACACGCTTGATATGGAAAATGCAACCTCTGAATACTTTATATTGTGGGATACCATCAAGTCGCAATCATCTGTTGACATGCGGGCAGCCAACAACAGTTTATGGGGAATACATTTCCATGGTGATCCGATACCAGCAGGGTGGAAGGGTTCACCAACCGCAGGCACGCCTGATCAGGCCTGGAACCAGAACCTCGCATTTCAGGCAGAAGCCAGGTTATGTGGGGTGGATGCCCGTGGATTTACCAATGTCAAGCTTGCTTTTGACCTTCGCCAGACATACAGCCTCGGACCAAAATACTCATGGTTCCGCGTTCTTGTCAATGGCTCTCCGGTACATGAATTTGACGGAACCATTGATTTTAATCCAACAACAGCCAGCGATGATCCATGGAGAAGAGTACAATTTGACCTTTCAGAATATACAGGCAGTATTTTTGATATCACCCTGCAGGCATGTAACAGGTTTTCCGACAAGGGAGAAGGTGAAGGTGATAACGTTTTCATTGACAATATTGAGATCGTAAACAGTGTTGCAGCAAAGGATTTAACTTATAATTCAACCGGCCTGACCGTATACCCGAATCCGTCGAACGGTGAAGTAAACATTAAAACTGAAGGCGTTAATGAAATTTCAATGGTTGAAGTTCTTAACGCACAGGGAACCCTTATGCTGTCACGGATATTAGCTCCCGGTAAAGAAATTAAACTGAGTGCAGGAACACTAGCAAAGGGACTTTATATAGTAAGAGCAACAACTTCATCAAATTCTTTGATTTCCAAAATGGTGATTGCTGATTAGTTATGTCAGATATTTTTGAGCGCCGATATAATTAAAGGTATTTTTTTATACTTTTGAGCCCGGCGTTCAAAAATATCATTCAACAAATCAGTACCCATTATGAAATTTGGAAAACTACTTTCCCTCTTTATTGCAGTATTGTTATCAGTAAATTCGTTTGCTGCTCTTGTGCAATCTGATGTAGCAACAAGTGTTGCACGTAACTTTATTTATGAACAATATGTACATAACGGACTAAGCATCAGCCTTGATGAAGTTCAGCCACAGTTGTTTAAAGTAAGTGAAATCAATGGCCAGCCGGCTTATTATGTATTCAACATTTCAACAGGCGGTTGGGTAATTGTATCGGCCGATGATGCTATGGTTCCTATAATCGGGTTTTCACCCGAAGGTTCATTTCCGGCACAACCGGGCCAGAATCTTGCTTCATTCCTGAAGACTTATGCTGACGAAATTGACTTCGCCCGCTCAAATGATGTAAAAGCCAACATTGAAACTCTCCAGCAATGGGAGTCATATTCAACAATGGCCAACACCCGTATGCTTCTTGATGGCGATCGTGATGTTGAACCTTTGGTTGATATTATGTGGAACCAGGATTTCCCATACAATGCTTACTGCCCTGAAGATGCTGCCGGTCCCGGTGGTCATGTTTATGCAGGCTGCGTTGCAACAGCAATGTCAATGATTATGTATTATTACCGTTATCCGGAAGTAGGAACCGGTAGTTATTCATATAACTGCGCCGGTTACGGTACACAGACTGCCAACTTCGGCCAGACACATTATGGCTGGAATGCAATGCAGAACAGTATCACAGCTAGTATGGGCCAAAGTGTTAACGCTGTCGCCGAACTGCAATATCATTGCGGAGTCTCCGTACGTATGCAATATGGTGCTGATGGTTCAGGTGCTTTCAGTAACGACGTGCCTGCCGCTATAAAATCATATTTCGGTTATTCTTCTACCGCCCAGTTTATCCAGAAAATGTCATATACCGCCTCAGCATGGGAAGGCATTCTCGTTGAGCTTCTGAATGCTTCCAGGCCAGCTTATTATTCAGGACAAAGCAGCGATGGTGGCCATGCATTTGTTTGCGACGGCTATCAGCAGACAGGTACCGGTAAACTTTTCCATTTCAACTTTGGATGGAGCGGAAGCGAAAACGGATATTATACCCTGACTGATGTAAACGGTTTCAGTTCACAACAGGGTATGGTAAGAAACTTCTTCCCAAATCCTTCAAATTATCCTTATTATTGTGACAGCCACACTGTAACTGTGCCTATAGGCAGCATTGAAGATGCCAGCGGCCCTATAAATGATTATCTCTCAAACAGTGCATGCACCTGGTTAATAGCACCAACTGACTCTGTTACTTCAATTACAATTAATTTCACTGATTTCGACCTTGCCGCAGGTGACAGTATTAAAGTTTACAATGGCGCTGATGAAAATGCTCCATTACTGGCTGCTTATGGTACGAACTCTGCACTTTCTGCACTTACATCAACGGGAAGCCGGATGCTGGTTAAATTAATTACCGATGGTTCAGAAGAAGCAGCAGGTTTCAGGGCTGAATTCAATTCAACCTATCCAACCTTCTGCACAAACAGCACAACCAATTTAACCGAACAAACCGGAACATTCTCTGATGGCAGTGGTCCTTACAATTATAACAACAGTACTGTATGTAAATGGAAAATCAATCCCGGTCCATGGGTAGTTGACCTTACCCTTGCATTTACCAGTTTCGACCTCGAAGACGGAAAAGATTATCTGAAAGTATTTGCCGTTCCAACCAACGAATTACTGGCAACACTTACCGGTAACCAGATTCCTGACCCTATCGTTTCTCCTACAGGACAGTTCATGTTAATGTTCTCAAGCAACGGATATAACAATGGTGGCGGTTTTGAAGCTGAATACTATATTGCCAATGTTAACACTTCAAACGAAGACATCACCAAAAACCTTTCAATTTATCCTAACCCTGCAACCTCTTATACTGAAGTAAAATTCAATGTTGCTGAACCTTCAACAATCAGGTTGTCGCTGCATAATTTACTTGGTGAAGAAATATATTCAGAGCCTGCTGAATTGGTATCAGGCTTTGTAAGTAAACGCCTGCAGCTTGGCAGTTTGAGCAAAGGTGTTTATGTACTGAAAATTTCGGGTGATAAAGGATCTGTCGCCAGAAAAATAATCGTTAACTAGTTTTAAATGTTAGAATATTAAAAGGGGCTGTCTCAAAAGAGATAGCCTCTTCTCTATAAAGTTAATATAACCTTATGTACAGAAAATTACCATTATTTGTATTGTTCTTATCACTGGTGTCAGTTATAAATGCTGCATCAGTCGGCGAACAGGTAGCCCGGAGGGTTGCTTCCAATTTTATCAGTCTCAAATCACAACAGTATAACCACTCAATCTCATCAACGGCCATTAGGGAAGTACTTCCTTTGGTTCAGGGACAAACACTCGCCTATGCGGTGAACTTTGAGAAAGGCGGCTTTGTGCTTATTTCGGCTGACGATGCAGCTAAGCCGGTAATTGCGTACTCATGGGAAGGCAGTTTTTCAACCGACAATATCCCTCCGGTAATTGACGAGTGGATGCAGATGTACTATAAGGATATTCTCGATATCAAAGCAAAAAACATTCCTGCAACTTTCGAAATATCACAGGAATGGAGTAATCTTCTCAATAACTCCGCATCGGGTGAAAGAGACAACAGGGAGATCAGCCCGCTCTTAAGTACTACCTGGGACCAGGGAGCAAAGTATAATGACCTTTGTCCTGAAGCTTCCGGTGGTCCAGGTGGAAGGGTTTGGGCAGGTTGCGTTGCTACTGCTATGTCGCAAATCATTAACTATTGGAGGTATCCTCTGCAGGGAACCGGCTCACATGGTTATAACTCAAACTATGGCTATTTATTTGCTGACTTTGGAGCTTCAACCTACGACTATAACCAGATGAATGCCAGTATTGGTACTGAGCATAATTATGAAATGGCCGAAATTCAGTACCATTGCGGTGTAGCCGTTGATATGATGTATTCACCTACAGGCTCAGGTGCCTATAGTGATGATGCGGCTGAGGCTTTAAGGACTTATTTTGGATATGCTTCTGATTTAAATCTCGAATACAAAGACAATTACAGTGAAACTGAATGGGCAAACCTACTGATGAGTAACCTCGATAACGGATGGCCAATGTACTACCATGGTTTTGGATCAGGTGGTCATGCATTTAATGTCGATGGTTACCAGGGTACCGATTATTTTCACTTTAACTGGGGATGGAGTGGTTCTTATAATGGTTATTATTATCTGGATAATCTTAATCCCGGCGGAAGTAATTTCTCAATAGGACAAGGTGCTATAGTAAATTTCAGGCCAAACCCTTCCAATTATCCATATTACTGCACCGGCGTTACAACACTTAACCGTCATAACGGTACAATTGAAGATGGTAGCGGTCCGATTGACAACTACACCGCCGGTCTAAACTGCGGCTGGGTCATAGCCCCCGAGGATTCAGTGACCGGATTATCCCTTGCTTTCGATAGGTTTGACCTCGCAGCCGGCGATGTGCTGAATATTTTCGATGGTATGAATAGCAGTGGCCAGCTCATTGGCAGTTACACCGGTACAAACCTTCCCGGAAATATCACCCCGGCAAGCGGTAAAATGTATATTGAGTTCCTTACTTCAGGTACCACCGGTAAAGGTTGGAAAGCACATTACTCCAGCAATCTGGTGAACTTCTGCTCAGGCATCGATACACATACTGAGGCAATGGGTACTTTCACCGATGGCAGCGGAAACCGCGATTACAGGAACGGTAGCATCTGCAAAAACATAATCGAACCTGAAAACGCAGGTACCATTACCATAGCATTCAACCAGTTCAACACCGAGGCTGGTGCCGATAAGGTGAAGATTTATGACATGATCACCCAAACCCAGTATGCTGAATATTCAGGCGACCAGCTGCCTGAAGCAATTACAATCCCATCTGGAAAAGTATATGTTCTTTTTGTATCTAATGGCACTGTTACCGCACCGGGGTGGGAATTATCATACACCAGCACCGTCACCGATGTTAACGACATTACCATTGGTGATGCAAACGTTTATTGCACCCCAAACCCTGCAACCGATTGGTTAAGGACTGAAGTAAGGTCACCCAGATCAGAAAACCTTACTATAGACCTCGTTTCAGCTGATGGAAGAACCAAAAGAATATACAATGGGTTAACAGGACAACAGGCCAGCATAATCATGACTGACATTTCAATGTTAGAACCGGGGTTATATATACTCAGGTACCGTTCTGAGAGTTCTTCAGGGAGCAGGAAGATTGTGGTTCAGTAAGCTCTAAAGCTCAAAGGCTAAAGGCTAAAGGCTAAAGGCTAAAGGCTAAAG
>DATGXS010000032.1:0-54806 GCA_035298745.1 Lentimicrobium sp.
GGCGCCGCATACCCCCGCGTCTGTATTGACTGTTATATTCTCAGGACATTCGATAATAGGATCCTGGTCATCGATAACCGTTACATTCATGAAACAGTTATCGGTATTTCCTGCCATATCCACTACAGTCCACCATACAACGGTTGTGCCAACAGGATATACTGCTGATGCATCTCCTGTATGGGTATATGTATTGGTTACTTCACGAATTTCACAATTGTCACTTACGTTTGGAAGTGGAACATTAACAAACGCACCGCAGGTGTTTGGATCAGTATTTACCGTCATATGTGGTGGACAAATGATAATAGGAGCTTCATTATCGATAACAGTTACAATAGTTTGTTCTGTTGAAGTGTTACCACATTCATCAACTGCAGTCCAGGTAATAGTTGTTGTACCAACTTCATAATAACCACTTGCATTATTAGTGCCTGTGATATTATTGGTTACAGTAACACCAGCACTACATAAGTCATTTGCTGTAGCAACAGGAATGTTAACTTGCGCACCACAATAACCCGGATCATTATTAGTCGTGATATCATTTGGCTCATTAATTGAAGGCCCTTGAGTATCAACTATAGTGAAAGTTGCGCTAGCTGTGCCAGTATTATTGCAGTCATCGGTAGCAAACCATGTTACTGTAGTTGTTCCTGTTAAACCGCATCCATCAGACAAACTTGAATAATTATTACTAACCACAGGATTAGAATCGCAATTATCAAAAACAATTGCACTATTAAGCCAATTCTCCAATTCTACTGCATTTCCTGTTCCATCGCATTCAACGGTCAGGTTCTCCACTGTTATTGAAGGTGGTGTATTATCTATATAGGTTATTGTTGAAGTAACAGGTACTGCCTGATTATTACAGTTGTCAACTGCATAGAAAGTAACCGTAGTTGCCGCATTACATTGTTGTATGTAACCTGTATAATTATTAGTAATTAAAGGATCAGGATCACAATTATCGGTTGCCGTAACGCTGGCCAACCATGCTGCAATTATAGCATCAGGATCATTTTGCAGATCACACGTGATCTGTAATGGAGCAGGAGCATAAACTACAGGTGGAATGTTATCAATAATAGTATATGTATATACCCAATCCTGTGTATTACCCTCACAATCTGTGTAAACATAGGTATAGGTAACAGTTCCATTGCATTGTTCATTATTACCACCTATTACTGGACCGGTTGGAGTTAAAATATTACCGCAATTATCAGTTACAGTTGGAAGATATGTTGGAACAACTGCCTGGTCAGAGCAGGTAATAACTGAACCAGCGTCCTGAGGATCATCAAATGGCTCATACTCAATTGTGACTGTATGAGTATATCCAATAGTAGCTTCGTCACAGTAAGTGTAAGTCCAATTATAGATAACTTGTCCTTCACATCCTGGTAGTGGATCCGGACTTATTACCGGACCTGTATAAGATAATACGTTGCCGCAATTATCATAAACTACTGGTGGATCAGGTACTACAATATCATTTATACAGGCAACTGTGTCATAAGTTGGCAGAATTGACAGGATGCCAAACTCAATATTTACAGTATGGATATATTGTTGACTATTACCTTCACAGTCTGTATATGTCCAGGTATAGGTTACTTGTCCGGGTTCACATTCAAGTGGCATTGGACTGACAACAGGACCTGTTGGTGTTAATGTGTTACCACAATTATCGGTTACTACAGGGAGAGTTGGTAAAACTATATCGTTAATACAAGTGACTGTAGCAGATGTTGGTGGAATAGCCGGGAAAGGTTCATACTCAATAGTAATAGTGTGTACATATTCATGGTTGTTCCCTTCACAATCTGTATAAGTATATGTATATGTAACCGATCCTTCACAAGCAGGTATCGAACTTACTACAGGTTCAGATGGTGAAAGTAATACACCGCAATTATCATAAACCATAGGTAAGATTGGAGGAACTACATCACCAGGGCAATCTACTGTAACGAACGTTGGTTCGATAGCAGCGAATGGCTCATACTCAACGGTAACTGTGTGTACATAGAGACGGCTATTGCCTTCACAGTCTGTGTAAGTATAGGTATAAGTGACCGTTCCTTCGCAGGTTGGCAGTGTGCTTACAACCGGCGCAGATGGTGCAAGTACCATTCCGCAGTTGTCAACAATCACTGGCATTACTGTCGGTGGAGCTACATCACCTGGACAATCTACAGTAGCAAATGTTGGTGGTATCGTTGGGAATGGCTCATACTCGATAGTAACGGTATGAACATACTGACAACTGTTGCCTTCGCAGTCTGTATAGGTATAGGTATAAGTAACTATACCTTCACAGGTTGGTATATTGCTTATTACAGGACCTGATGGTGAAAGTACTACTCCGCAGTTGTCCACTACTACTGGCAATTGAGCAGGAGGAACTACATCACCAGGACAATCTACCGTTGCAAAGGTTGGTGCTATCGTTGGGAATGGCTCATACTCAACAGTAACGTGATGTGAATAACTGAGAGTTAAATCTTCACAGAAGGTATAAGTCCAGGTATAAATAACCTCTCCCTCACAAAGTGGCAGTGGTGACGGACTAATCTCAGGTCCTGTGAACGTTAAAATATTTCCGCAGTTATCAAATACCACAGGTGGATCAGGAAGTACTATATCATTAATACAGGCAACCGTATCATAGGTTGGTAAAATTGAAAGAATACTAAAATCAATATTCACAGTATGAATATAATCCTGAGTATTGCCTTCACAGTCTGCGTAAGTCCATGTATAAGTTACCTGCCCTTCTTCACATTCAAGCGGCATCGGACTAACAACAGGACCTGTTGGTGTTAATATATTTCCACAATTATCAATTACAACTGGAAGCGCTGGCAGAACGATATCGTTTATACAGGTAACCGTAGCAGATGTTGGAGCAATAGCCGGGAATGGCTCATACTCAATGGTAACGGTATGAATGTAATCCTGGAAGTTGCCTGCACAATCATAGTATCTATATCTATATGTAACAATGCCTTCACAATCAGGCAGACTGCTTACATAAGGCCCTGATGGAGATAACAAGTTACCACAATTATCATGCACCATAGGTAAGGAAGAAGGTGGAACAACATCCTCAGGACAAGCAACTGTTGCAAATGTTGGTGATATAGGATCCAACGGTTCATATTCTATTCTATAATAGCGATTATAATCCTGGCTATTACCTTCACAGTCAGTATATGTCCATGTATAAGTAACCGTTCCTTCACATGATGGCAGTGAACTAATTTCAGGTCCTACTGGATCAAGAATTACGTCACAGTTGTCACGTATAATAGGTAACTGAGCAGGTACTTCTATATCATCGACGCATGCAACTGTATCATATGATGGTGGGATCGGTGGGAAGCCCTCATATTCAATATGAACGTGATAGATGTATTCTTCCTCGTGACCTGCACAATCAGTATATCTATATTTATAGTATACTTTACCCTCGCAGTCTGGTATTTCAGTACCATACGGTCCATAAGGTGTAAGCACATTACCGCAATTATCGGTTACTACCGGCAATTCTGTTGGAGGTGCTACGTCAGCAGGGCATTGAACTGTTCCACCACAAGTTTCACTTGGTACATTAAATGGCTCATATTCAATAGTAACTGTATGCACGTATTCCTGGATGTTTCCGGCGCAATCTTCATAATAATAAGTATATGTAACATCACCTTCACAATTTGGTATTTCACTTACATCATAATCTGTCGGAGTAAGGAGTACACCACAATTGTCATAAACAACAGGTAACACTGAAGGAGGAGCTACATCACCCGGGCAATCTACCGTTGCAAAGGTTGGTGCGATTGTCGGGAATGTTTCATACTCAATGGTAACAGTATGTACGTACTGACGGCTGTTATTTTCACAGTCTGTGTATGTATAAGTATAGGTAACTATGCCTTCACATGTTGGTATAGTGCTGATTACCGGTGCGGATGGAGTTAGGGTTACTCCGCAATTATCTACTACTACCGGCATTACTGCAGGAGGAGCTACTTCAGCAGGGCAATCTACCGTTGCAAAGGTTGGTGTTATAGTCGGGAATGGCTCATACTCTATAGTAACAGTATGTACATAATCCTGACTGTTATCTTCACAGTCTGTATAAGTATAGGTATATGTAACAGAACCTTCGCAAGTTGGTATTGTACTTATTACAGGTGCTGATGGTGAAAGTACAACTCCGCAATTGTCAACTACTGTAGGCATTACTGAAGGAGGTGCTACATCAGCAGGGCAATCTACCGTTGCATAGGTTGGTGCAATTGTTGGGAATGGTTCCCGCTCAATTGTGTATGTATATACCCATTCATTGTTCGTACCCTCACAACTTGGATATGTCCAGGTGTAAGTTATTGTTCCTTCACAGGTAGTATATGTACCACCAGTTACTGGGCCACTAGGTATGATCGGTAAATCACAATTATCATAAACTACAGGAGGACTAGGTATTGTTGCCATTGAAGGACAAGCAATTATACTGCCGTCATTTGGAGGCAATACCAGCTCCTCTGCTTCAACATAGTAAGTATAGACCCAATCTTGTGTATTACCTTCACAATCAGTATACAGGTACGTATATGTTATGGTTCCTTCACAACCAACAATATTATTTCCAATTACAGGAGCAGAAGGAGTAAGTATATTTCCGCAATTATCATGAACTACCGGCAATTCACTTAACGAAGGTTGTACAGCAAGGGAAGCGCAAGCTACTGTTGTACCATCATCTATCGGATTGGCAAATGGTTCATACTCTATTGTAACGGTATGAACATACTGGCGGCTGTTGTTTTCACAATCTGTGTATGTATAAGTATAGGTAACTATGCCTTCACATGTTGGTATAGTGCTGATTACCGGTGCGGATGGTGTAAGAGTTACTCCGCAATTGTCAACTACTACCGGCATTATTGCTGGTGGTGCTATATCGGCAGGGCAATCCACCGTTGCAAAGGTTGGTGTTATTGTCGGGAATGTCTCATACTCGATAGTAACCGTATGAACATACTGGCGGCTATTGCCTTCACAATCGGTATAAGTATAAGTATAGGTAACTACGCCTTCACAGGCTGGTATGGTGCTTATTACAGGTGCTGATGGTGAAAGTACTGTTCCACAGTTGTCTACTACTACTGGCATTACTGCCGGAGGAGCTACTTCAGCCTGACAATCTACCGTTGCAAAGGTTGGTGTTATTGTCGGGAATGTTTCATACTCAATGGTGACGGTATGTACATACTGACGACTATTGCCTTCACAATCTGTATAAGTATAAGTATAGGTAACTATACCTTCACATGTTGGTATAGTGCTTATTACAGGTGCTGATGGTGAAAGTACAACTCCGCAATTGTCAACTACTGTTGGCATTACTGAAGGAGGTGCTACATCAGCCGGACAATCTACCGTAACAAATGTTGGTGTTATTGTCGGGAATGTTTCATATTCAATGGTAACAGTGTGAACATACTGACGACTATTGCCTTCACAATCTGTATAAGTATAAGTATAGGTAACTATACCTTCACAGGTTGGTATGGTGCTTATTACAGGTGCTGATGGTGAAAGTACTGTTCCACAGTTGTCTACTACTACTGGCATTACTGCCGGAGGAGCTACTTCAGCCGGACAATCTACCGTTGCAAAGGTTGGTGCGATTGTCGGGAATGTTTCATACTCAATCGTAACAGTATGTACGTACTGACGGCTGTTATTTTCACAGTCAGTGTATGTATAAGTATAGGTAACTATGCCTTCACAGGTTGGTATAGTGCTGATTACCGGTGCGGATGGAGTAAGTACTACTCCGCAATTGTCAACCACTACCGGCATTACTGCAGGAGGAGCTACTTCAGCAGGGCAATCAACTGTTGCAAATGTTGGTGTTATTGCTGGGAATGTCTCATACTCTATGGTAACGGTATGAACATACTGGCGAGTGTTATTTTCACAGTCGGTATAAGTATAGGTATAAGTAACTAGTCCTTCACAAGTTGGTATAGTACTTATTACAGGTCCTGATGGGTTAAGTGTTACACCACAATTGTCAACTACAACCGGCAATACTGTAGGAGGAGCTACATCAGCCGGACAATCTACCGTTGCAAAGGTTGGTGTTATAGTCGGGAATGGCTCATACTCAATGGTAACGGTATGTACATACTGGCGAGTGTTATTTTCACAGTCGGTATAAGTATAGGTATACGTAACTACCCCCTCACAAGTTGGTATGGTGCTTATTACCGGTGCGGATGGAGTTAAGGTTACTCCGCAATTATCTACTACTACCGGCATTACTGCAGGAGGAGCTACTTCAGCAGGGCAATCTACCGTTGCAAAGGTTGGTGTTATGATCGGGAATGGCTCATACTCAATATTAACGGTATGAACATACTGGCGGCTGTTATTTTCGCAATCTGTGTATGTATAGGTATAGGTAACAATGCCTTCGCAGGTTGGTATGCTACTTATTACAGGTGCTGATGGTGAAAGTACAACTCCGCAATTGTCAACTACTGTTGGCATTACTGCAGGAGGTGCTACATCAGCCGGACAATCAACCGTAACAAATGTTGGTGTTATTGTCGGGAAAGTTTCATATTCAATGGTAACAGTATGTACATACTGACGACTATTGCCTTCACAGTCTGTATAAGTATAAGTATAGGTAACTATACCTTCACAGGTTGGTATGGTGCTTATTACAGGTGCTGATGGTGAAAGTACTGTGCCACAGTTATCCACTACTACTGGCATAACTGCCGGAGGAGCTACATCTGCAGGGCAATCTACTGTAGCAAAGGTTGGTGCTACTTCCGGGAATGTCTCTCTTTCAATTGTGTAGGTATATACCCAGTCATGGTTAGTACCCTCACAAGCAGGATAGGTCCAGGTATATGTAATAGTACCTTCACATAATGTACTTAAATATGTTCCGCCTGTTACTGGTCCACTCGGGATAATCGGTAAATCACAATTATCATAAACTACTGGTGGAACTGGTATTGTTGCCATTGAAGGACAAGCAACTGTACTGCCATCATTAGGAGGTAATACTAAGTCCTCCAGTTCAACAGTATAGGTATATACCCAATCCTGGATATTACCTTCACAATCAGTATAAACATAGGTATATGTAATAGTGCCTTCACAACCGGCAAAAGTACCTCCAATTACGGGAGCAGCAGGAGTAAGTACATTTCCACAGTTATCGGTAACTAAAGGTAATTGGCTTGCAGATGGTTGTACAGCTAAAGACGCACAAGCTACTGTGGTACCCTCATCAATAGGATTAGCAAATGGTAAACGTTCTATGGTATAAGTGTACACCCAATTGTGAGTGTTGAGTTCACAATCTGTATAGGTATAAGTGTAGGTTATTGTACCTTCACATGTGGTATACGTTCCTCCAACTACTGGTCCAGTCGGAGTGATTGGATTACCACAGTTATCATTAACTACTGGTGGTACCGGTGTTGTTACCATTGAAGGACACGCTACTGTTGTTCCTGCGTTAGCAGGCATAATGAAATCTTCTCTTTCTATGGTAATAATCTGAACTCTTGGAGTTGCAGGATTACCGCATGCATCTGTGACTGCCCATGTTCTGGTAATGGTACCTTCACAAGGACCTCCTACCAGTGGACCATCAGTACCCAGTATTGTTCCGCCACTATCACAGTTATCTGTCCATGCCAGACTAATCATAGCCGGCACATCATTGATACATGAAACAGTGATATCAACAGGTTCAGTAGCAATTACAGGTGGAGTATTATCATCAACTGTAAAGGCTTTGGTTGCTGTTGCTGTATTGCCGCAATTGTCAACTGCAGTGAATGTAACGGTAATGCTCTGATCACATCCGCTTGCAGGAGGAGTGTAATTTGAAGTAACAGCTACTGTTCCTTGACAGTCATCAGTTGCAGAAGCTGTAGCAATCCATGCATTGACAGCTGCTGCATTATAACATTCCAGTGAGAGGTTAGCTGAAGGTAATGTTATTACCGGCGGTGTATTGTCGGTAATTGCTATAACCTGCGTGTATGTATCACTGGTATTATTACAACCATCGGTAGCAATCCAACTCCTTATGATAACTTCATCGTTTACACATGAGCTTGGTGTCATACAGATTGAATTGAAATCAATGCTACCGTTAACTGTGGCTTGTTTCCTTGCAAAAACAAACCACGTTCCGTTCATAGGTCCTGTAAATTCTTCAAAGCTTGAAACATATCCCTGTGTTAAGCCGGTTATTGTACCTGCATTCGGAGAGGTCAGTCCTCCATATGGAGTATAATTACCTGGCCCCTGCGGTTGACTGGCGTAATTGTCCCACTGAGGATAACCGGATGCATCCGGATAGAAAGTAGGTGTGTATAGTTCCTGGTTGCTTGGATCCGGGTCATTGCAATATCCTGTACTACAATATGGACCAACCAGTATTATTCCTTGTCCGCTTGGTGAAACAAGTGTAAATTCTGCACGTCCCTTTCCCTGATTTGTTTCGAAATGGAGGCTTAATGAACCTATATCACTTGCTGATAAGTTATCAAACCCTGTTACAGTGAATGGGAAATAGTTGCCCAGACCAGCGTTGATACTACCTTCCTGATCATTACCCAAACAATCAGTCTGAGGCAACTCGGTAACAGTAACTGCACTGCAATTATCAGTTGCAACAGGTATCATTGACATAGCTGCAGCAAGTCCGGCTTCATCTCCGCATTCTAAGGCTGCATCTAATTCACCAGCAGGGGTAACCCACGTAGGAGCAGTATTATCATCTATCGTAATGGTCTGTGTCCTGCTGGTTGCATTGTTACAGGCATCCGTTACTGTGTATGTCCTGATTAGTGTGATAGGACATGTGCCTGTTGGCGTGCCGTCACTACTTGTTACTACCAGTCCCCCATCTCCACAACCATCGGTTATGGTAAGGCCTGTTGCCCTCAGGTATACCAGAGTATTGGTTGCTGCCGGAAGTGCACTGATACCACAACCTTCTACGGCTATTGGTGAGAGTGTACCTGTAATTGCAGGTGCTGTATTGTCATCTATGGTAATGGTCTGCGTTTTGCTCGTTGCATTGTTGCAGGCATCCGTTACCGTGTAAGTCCTGATTACTGTGATTGGACAGGTACCTGTTGGGGTGCCGTCACTACTTGTTACTACCAGTCCGCCATCTCCACATCCATCGGTTATGGTTAGGCCTGTTGCCCTGAGGTAAACCAGGGTATTGGTTGCTGCCGGAAGTGCACTGATACCACAACCTTCTACCGCTATTGGTGAGAGTGTACCTGTGATCACAGGAGCTGTATTGTCATCTATGGTAATTGTCTGCGTTTTGCTCGTTGCATTGTTGCAGGCATCTGTTACTGTGTAAGTCCTGATTACTGTGATTGGACAGGTTCCTGTTGGGGTGCCGTCACTACTTGTTACTACCAGTCCGCCATCTCCACATCCATCGGTTATGGTAAGGCCTGTTGCCCTCAGGTAAACCAGGGTATTGGTTGCTGCCGGAAGTGCACTGATACCACAACCTTCTACGGCTATTGGTGAGAGTGTACCTGTGATTGCAGGAGCTGTATTGTCATCTATGGTAATGGTCTGCGTTTTGCTCGTTGCATTGTTGCAGGCATCCGTTACCGTGTAAGTCCTGATTACTGTGATTGGACAGGTACCTGTTGGCGTGCCGTCACTACTTGTTACTACCAGTCCGCCATCTCCACAACCATCGGTTATGGTAAGGCCTGTTGCCCTTAAGTAAACCAGTGTATTGGTTGCTGCTGGAAGTGCACTGATACCACAACCTTCTACGGCAATCGGTGAGAGTGTACCTGTGATTGCAGGAGCTGTATTGTCATCAACGTTTATAGTCTGTGCATAAGTGCTTGCATTTAAACATGCATCCTTTATAGTGTAGGTTCTTGTGATAACAATAGGACAAGTTCCTAATGATACATCGGTACTTGTAACTGCAAGGTCTGCATCTGGAGTACAACCATCACTGATGGAAAGGCCCAGTGCCTCCAATTCTGCAACAGTTGTTACTGCTGCCGGTGCTGCTGATGATGAACAACCTTCCAAATTGCTTATTGCAATTGAACCTGTAATAGCTGGTGGTGTATTGTCATCTATGTTAATCGTCTGTGAACAACTACCTGAATTACCTGAGTTATCAGTAGCTGTGAAAGTTCTTGTAACCACTACCGGACATGTTCCGGTTTGTGAATCCTGATATGAATAAGTTACTACACCGCATGCATCGGTGGCTGTTGCTCCTGCTGCAGCAAATTGTGCTGCTGAAATTGAAACAAGCGAGGAAGAATAGGCAAGTCCAGAATTTGCAACTGTAATTGCACTAACATCACAGCCCGTGAGATTCAAAGTGGCCGGACATGTAACTGAAGGATCTGTATTATCTATATCTATTCCAACAATAGCAGAGAGAGGTGTTATTATATTACAGGTTCCACCGGGTGTGAAGTTGCCTCTTACATTAATACTATATACTCCGGATGGTAAATTTAAAATACTTAACGGAGAAGTAAAGGTTGTCCATGCACCTGAATTCAGCGAATACTGCAAGGAAGTAGCTGCCGGAATGGATGATGCGGTCAGAACAATACTGCCGTTACTCAATCCGCAACCAGCAGGTGATGTAACTGCAGAAGCAGTTACCGAGTTTACTATAACATTGAACGAACATGACTGGTTGGTAATAGTACCATTATTGTTATAGTACGCTGTATAGGTTACAGTATAACTTCCTGTCGGGAAAAAGGTACCGGCAGGATTGATTACAGAAGATACAGGTAAAGCAGGAGTAACTGATACTGTTGTATAAAAATCAATATCACCAGTACAACTTGCACCACTTACCAGAGCATCAATCATAAGATTGTCGATGTAACTCTGGTTATTGGTCAGTCCGTTGAAATCAAAAAACAACCTGTAATAGTCTGGAGAGGTCGGTGCAGCAAGGTTAAATACAATATGCTGAACAGTACCTGATGCTGTAACCGATACGGTAGCAGCTGGAGTTGTTCCATGAGCTCCGGTTGCATCAGCATAGAAAACCCTCATGGTGAACGACTGATTGGCTAATACATCTACTGCACCGTCTGTGGCAGCAGTAAATAAAAATGCCGGCGTTACAAATGAAGGCAATCCTGAACCTGTTGATTGGTTTAATCTCAACCGGCCGCCGCTCGTACCTATTCGTTGTACTTTGTTATATATCCAGCAATTCTCCTGGCTCTCCGGGAGAAGGAATTGCATAATCCAATCATATCCGCCGGTTGTACCTCCACAATTTAATTCAAAATTTGGAGGAGTCCATGTGATTGTGGATCCAATTAATCCACCAACAGTTTCATCAGCACAGTCAGTGATAGGTCCTGTCGGACAAGGTACTGTTTGCTGAATTGAACATTGGGCACTTGCATTTTGAGTAAGACCCAATGACAACATTGCAATCATCAGGACTACTAACATCCCGGATGTTTTTGTTGTATTCTTATTACCTGTTACTAGTAAAGACCTTTTCATGATTCTTTCTATTAAATAGCTATTTGTTTGGTACTTTGTGTATGCACATGAATCCATAACTTGTTAAAGGAGATAAAAATTACTGTTGCTCCCTTGAAGAAGCTCTGTGCACTTTTTGGCATATCTTATTATTGCTATGTTTCCTTAATTCCTTCATTTCAGAAGGAAGCATTTCAGGTATCTTTTTGTGATGTGAGAAGATCCCCCAATAATCCCATCATCAGATACAAAAAATGACATATAATTCTATGCGTACAAAAGTATTTTGGAAATAACCTGAGCGCAATACGTTTAAATACTACTTTTATGACATGGAAATAAATTTGAGGAATAAGTATAAATACGTAGTGTGACTTCTAAACTATAAACCTCTATAAATCAAATTATTGAATCAGGCAATAATAGGCTGAATCTAAAGTGCAGTATATTAGCATTTTACAAATATTTCAGATCTAGATATATTATAAATTTAAATGTATCCCCCAACCACCTTTTAACACATATCTAGATTAACATTGTTTATAACGATTCTTAATAGGGGCTTGTAAGTAAAAAAAAATGGGCTGAAAATTCAGCCCATTTCTTTACAAATTATATTCAATATTATTTATTCAACTGTCTTCAATTTAAATCATCTTCAGCAAATTTATCTCACTTTCTTCCAGGAATCTGCAGCGTCCTCTGGGAAGATCTTTTTTAGTCAGATTTGCAAAAGCAACACGATCAAGTTTGGTAACTTCATAATCTAATGATTCAAACATGCGACGTACAATACGGTTCTTCCCAGAATGAATGACAACACCAAGGTTCTTCTTGTCATCACCTGTGCCAGTATATGCAATCTCATCAACCGCCATCATTCCGTCTTCAAGTTCAATTCCTTCAGTCATTTTGATCATATCGGTTTTTGAAAGTGCTTTATCCAGTTCCACATGATATATCTTACGTACTTTGTGACTTGGATGTGTAAGTTTCTTTGCAAGTTCTCCATCATTTGTCATCAGTAGTAAACCCGAAGTATTACGGTCAAGTCGGCCTACCGGATATATCCTTTCCTTGCACACATCTTTAACAAGCATCATAACAGTGTTTCTCTCCTGAGGATCGTCGACAGTGGTTATATATCCTTTTGGTTTATTTAATAAAAGATAAACCTTTTTTTGGGGATTCAGGGTGTCGTTACCAATTTGAACCTTATCATCCGGACTTACTTTTGTACCCAATTCTGTTACTACTATCCCATTTACTGTTACAGCTCCGGCTTCAATCATTGTATCGGCTTCACGTCGCGAACATATTCCGGCATTTGCAATATATTTATTCAATCTTATTGGCTCGTCAGACAGGAAACCCGGTTTTGATTGTTTTCTGTCTTTTGGTCTATCAGAATAAGTTCCTTGTCGGCTTGTATCTTTCTTCCATGGTTTGTCAGCTGAAGAATCGCTGCTTCTTTCATCCTTCTTCCAAGGTCTGTCTGATGATGTCCTTTCATCTTTTTTCCATGGTCTATCGCTTGACGGGCGTCTTTCAGTGGAAGAATTTGAATCTTTCTTCCATGGCCTGTCTGATGATGTCCTATCATCTTTTTTCCATGGTCTATCGCTTGATGGGTGTCTTTCAGTGGAAGAATTTGCATCTTTCTTCCATGGTCTGTCTGACCCAGAATGTTCATCTTTTTTCCATGGTCTGTCTGACCCTGAATGTTCATCTTTCTTCCATGGTCTGTCTGATGATGTCCTTTCATCTTTTTTCCATGGTCTATCGCTAGATGGGCGTCTTTCAGTGGAAGAATTTGTATCTTTCTTCCATGGCCTGTCTGACCCAGGACGTTCATCTTTTTTCCATGGCCTGTCAGATGATGTCTTCTCATCTTTTTTCCATGGTCGGTCACTTGAAGGACGTCTGTCTGAAGAAGTATTTTCATCCTTTTTCCATGGTCTGTCAGCACCTGCACGTTCGTCTTTTTTCCAGGGCCTATCGGTTGTATTCTCTCTCTTTCGATATGGTTTATCCGCTGAGTTTTCATTCTTCTTCCAGGGACGATCACTTTCTCCTCTTGAATCTTTGGAGTTACTATCAAATGATCTTTCTTTTCTAGCCCAACTCTTCTCAGATCCCTCACCTGATTTTTTCCAGGGTTTATCAGAATTCTCACCTGGCTTTTTCCAGGACTTATCTGATCCAGGTCTTCCCGGTTTCCCAACCGTACTTTTCCCGGTATAGTTTCTTTTTTCAGGTTTATCACCCGAAAATCTTCTCATTGCGGTCATTATTAATTTTTTAGGCCTGCAAAGGTAATGAAGTTTTGGCTTGCTTTTATTTTACGAAGTGTAGATGAAAGTTGATTTCGAAAGACATAGAAGCATAAGTGAATGAAAGATGAAAATGAGATATTGAAAGTTTCAAAATCATACTCTTTATTTACACAATCTCCACATTTTGATGTCAACCATATTGAAATATTGTCGAATTTTGTAACCTAATCACTTACAGTGCTTTAACTAAGATTAACTTTAATAAAACAGATGACCAACCACGATAATTTTCCTATTGTATCGATTGCTTCACCGGATAAAGTCCTGAATAATGTCAGAGCTAAGTCATGTATTCCTGATGAGACTGATTTTCAGGCTGCACCTGTGGCTATGAAGAATCCCGAGTATTTTACGAAATTTAACAAGATCCGTGTTGATGACTATTATTGGTTAAAGGACAAAGAAAATCCTCTTGTTACTGCCTATTTAAAGTCAGAGAATGAGTACGCCCAGACTGTGACTGCAGGATCGGAGATATTACAAAAAACTATATTTGAAGAAATGAAAGGCAGGTTGAATGAGGAAGATCAATCAGCTCCGGTATATTTTAATGGATATTATTACTACTCTAAGACAAAACAAGGTAAGCAATATAAGATCTATTGCCGCAAGAAGGAATCTCTGTCATCTGAAGAAGAAGTTATTTTTGATATCAATGAAATGGCGGCAGGTAAAAGTGCATTCCTTTTTGCTGATTATGAAGTAAGCCCTGACAATCGTTACGCAGCATATATGAGCAATAATAGTGGTTCATATGCAGAATTTACATTGAGGATCAGGGATCTGGAAACAGGGTTGGATCTATCAGGGATAAAAATCTCAAAAGTTCAGGATGTGGTTTGGGCCAATGACAGCAAAACAATATTCTATACAGTTAGTAATGCTGCGATGCGCCCATGGCAGGTATTCCGACTTGATATTTTTGGATCCAATCCCGCTGTTAAGGTGTTTGAAGAAAAAGATGAGCTTTTTATCGTAAATATTCAAAAAAGTAAAACAGGAGATTATTTGTTTTTATCGTGTTCAAGCTTTACAACTACCGAATATTCACTCTTGAATGCAAATACACCTTTCGAGGCATTTAAAGTTTTCCTTCCGCGTGTTAAGGATGTTGACTATGGAGTTTATCATCATAAGGAGAAATTTTTTATACAATATAAGGATAAAGAAAATTTGAATGGCAGAGTGTTTGAAGCTCCAATTGAAGGATATCAGGATAAAAATAACTGGATTGAGATTTTTTCACATGATCCCGAGGTTATGGTTGATTACCTTGATGTCTACAATGATTTTTATGCTATTCAGGTTAGAAAGAATGGTCTGGTTGAAATAATTGTCAGAGGAATAGGATCAACTTATGAAAAAATGATCAGGTTTCCTGAACCGGTTTATTCTGTTGAGGTCATGTCATTACCCGATTTTCAGTCGCTTAAAATGAGATACTTCTACACCTCCCTTAACAGGCCTCATACAGTTTTTGACTATGAGCCACTTGAAGGCATAAGTGAAGTTGTTAAAGAAACTGTAATACCATCAGGCTTTGATCCGGATGATTATACAGTTGAACGTTTGTATGCAAAGGCACCTGATGGAAAGACAGTGCCAATGTCAATAGTATACAGGACTGGATTAACCAGGAATGGGAACAATCCAGCTGTTCTATATTCGTATGGTGCCTATGGTCAAACTTCCGATGCTATTTTTATGTCCTCTTTCTTTAGCCTGATCAACCGGGGGTTTGTTTTAGCTATCGCGCAGATTAGAGGGGGAAGTGATATGGGTGAAGCATGGTATGAGGAAGGTAAACTACTAAACAAGAAAAATACTTTTACTGACTTTATAGCATGCAGTGAACATCTTATATCAATGGGTTATACCAACTCATCAAAGCTTGCCATAATGGGAGGAAGCGCTGGTGGATTACTGGTAACTGCTGCTGCCAATATGAGGCCTGAATTATTCAATACAGTCGTTGCTATTGTTCCTTTTGTTGATGTAATAAACACCATGCTTGATCCATCACTTCCACTTACTACTCAGGAATATGAGGAGTGGGGAGACCCAAATATTAAAGAATATTATGAATATATGCTATCATACTCACCTTATGATAACATTGGTCGCTATGATTATCCAAATATGCTTATTACAGCAGGATTGAATGATTCGCAGGTTGGATACCATGAGCCCGCAAAATTTGTTGCCAAACTAAGGAATTATAAAACTGATAATAACATTGTGATTCTAAAGACAAATATGCAATCTGGGCATGGAGGTGCAACCGGCAGGTTTGATCAATTAAGGGAAATAGCCTTTGAGCTTGCTTTTATTCTTAATAGAATAGGGATCAATGATTAATGTTAGGTTAGCAATAATTTTTACGAATATCAGCAAAAGTAATACGCCAGATAAATGAACGGCAACGTTTGATAAATAGACCACCATTTTGATTTTTTTGACCTGATCTTTGTATGGTCAAAATAATGAACTGAAATGTCAATGGTGGATTACATAACACAAAACCTCCTTCAGGTAAGTTTTGATAAGCACTTGTTTATAAAAGAGCTTGATAAAAGCAGACGCTGGCTGACATATGACGAATGGGAAGTGCTTCTTGAATGGGTAAAAGAATTCCATCTTGAAAAGATCATTGATGTAGATACCAGTTACTACAGAAATACCACAAAGAGTATAACCCTTAATTCCTAAAGACTTTCTTTAGCAGAGATATTAATCCAAGAATCTTCAAAGAAATAAGCACTTACCAGATTCTTAGGTGTGAATTCAAAGTAATAATTCACAGGCTTTATGCTTTCAGGTGCCTTTTTCCATAATTCAGCTGATGGTGCTTCTTTTTCCATTAATGCAGTCGTCCTGCTTTTAAAATCAACAGGTGATCGTTTTCTGGAATCACAGATGACGTAAAGAGGCTTTTGCGCCTCTTTGCAAACCAATGCAATCGGATAAGTCCCAACTTTATTTGTAAAACCATCGGTAAACACATTATCAGCACCTACTACTGCAAAATCAATCTCATTTATAAATCGTCCAATAGCAGCTTCGTTGATAAAGTGGACAGTGCATCCTAAATCGGCCAGAATTCGGGCCTGAAGCTTTCCTTCATAAACCGGCCCTGACATGGTTTGATAAACTGAGGGGAAAATTTTCCGAAAAGTTAAATGCCTGAAAAGTATATGAATGCTTGAACTGTTGCTGTGTAAAAGTATTTTCTTATCATAAAATTGCACCAGCCTGGCCATTTTTTCTGCAGCCATATCAATACTTTCTTCCCATACACGTGTATATTCAGCTATGAAAAATTCAATTCGTGTTTTTTTGCGGGTGTTGGAAAGTTGTTGTTCATCCATATGCTCCAGAAAATCATAAAATTGAATTAAAAAGTGATGTAGTACAGCCAGATCGGGAAAAGTCGCTGCCACAGTCTCAAGGTTATGACGCAAATATGTGGTATCTATTTCCCTGCTGTTTAAATATGTTTGAACACTCTTAACCAGCTTGTCAAGAATGGCTGCTGATCCTGAATAGTTATCTGAAATCAGTTCCTTAATTTTTAATTCAAATGACATGTTAACTAGCTGTTATACTGTTTGTTACCTTTACAACCCCTATATTTATGAACTAAGATATTGTGAAGTTGTTTATCTTTGCGAAGTTAAGTTATCCTATCCATCTTTAAAATAATTCATTATGTCAGAAACAATTTTCGATAAGGTAAAACCGGGGGTTATTACCGGAGACGATGTTCAGGAAGTTTTCCGTATTGCCCGTTCTAAAGGTTTTGCTATTCCTGCAGTAAATGTAGTAGGTACCGATTCTGTTAACGCAGTTATGCAAGCTGCAAAAGAAGTAAATTCTCCGGTTATAATTCAATTCTCTAACGGAGGTGCTCATTTCTATGCAGGCAAATTCTTAAGCAATGACAGTGAACGAGCTGCAATAGCCGGAGCAGTTTCAGGTGCAAGACATATTCATCTTGTTGCAGAACAGTATGGGGTACCGGTTATTCTGCATACCGACCATGCTGCAAAGAAACTTTTAACCTGGATTGACGGATTACTTGATGAAGGTGAACGGCATTTTGCAACTACAGGTAAACCTCTTTTCAGCTCTCATATGCTTGACCTGTCAGAGGAACCACTGGAGGTTAATATTGGCATCTGCAAAAAATACCTTGAACGCATGAGTATAATAGGTATGACACTCGAAATTGAATTAGGTGTGACCGGTGGTGAAGAAGATGGTGTTGATAACTCAGATGTTGAATCTTCCCGGCTTTATACACAGCCAGCCGATGTTGCATATGCTTTTAAGGAATTATCACAAATCAGCAGCCGCTTTACTATAGCCGCATCATTCGGCAATGTACATGGTGTTTACAAACCAGGTAATGTTAAACTTCAACCAATTATACTTAAGAATTCACAGGAGTATATTCAGAAAAATCTTAATACTGGCGAAAAACCTGTAAACTTTGTCTTCCATGGTGGTTCAGGTTCCAGTCGTGATGAGATCAGGGAAGCTATCTCATATGGGGTAATAAAAATGAATATTGATACCGATACCCAATGGGCAACCTGGGAAGGAGTAATGCAGTATTACAAAAAATATGAAGCTTATCTGCAAGGACAAATAGGAAATCCTGAAGGCGAAGATAAACCGAATAAAAAGTATTATGATCCCCGTAAATGGATCAATGAAGGTCAGAAGACTATGATCAACAGGCTGAAAATTGCTTTCGAAGATTTAAACTGCATCAATAGAAACTCATAACGGAGCAGGAGTATAACACAAAAGACCGGTAGTGGATGCGAAAGCTTTATCACTACCGGTCTTTGTTTATGTTACCTGGCTGACACCTTTGGGTTTCAATCCATCAATCAAACTCAATTAAACCATATCTTTGCACCTTCTTAAAAATTGCAATAAATGACGAATACAACAAATAATAAATACAAAAGATATACTATCACCTCAGCTCTTCCATATGCAAATGGCCCAATCCATATAGGTCACCTTGCCGGAGTTTATATTCCAGCTGATATTTATGCCCGTTATCTTCGTTCAAAAGGTGAGTCGGTGGTCTTTATTGGTGGTTCTGATGAACATGGCGTTCCTATTACGATTAAAGCCAGGAAGGAAGGTGTAACTCCTCAACAGATTGTTGACAAGTATCACTATATCATTAAGAAGTCATTTGAGGATTTCGGGGTTTCATTTGATATTTATTCCCGCACTTCGAATAAAATACATCATGAAACAGCCTCAGAATTTTTCAAGACCTTATATGACCGTGGTGAATTTATTGAAAAATTCTCAAACCAATATTATGATGAAGAACACCAGACTTTTCTAGCCGACAGGTATATAACCGGAACTTGTCCTCATTGTAACTTCGACCGTGCCTATGGTGATCAGTGTGAAAACTGCGGTACTTCACTAAATGCAACCGATCTTATCAATCCTAAATCGGCTTTAAGTGGAAGTGTTCCAGTTATGAAAGAAACCAAACACTGGTTCCTTCCACTGGATAAATACGAAGGATGGTTACGTCAATGGATTCTCCATGATCATAAAGACGATTGGAAACCAAATGTTTATGGTCAATGCAAATCGTGGCTAGATACCGGCCTTCAACCAAGAGCCGTTACCCGTGACCTTGATTGGGGGGTTAAAGTGCCCCTTGAAGGTGAGGAAGGGAAAGTACTTTATGTATGGTTTGATGCACCTATTGGTTATATTTCTGCTACAAAGGAATGGGCCGAACAAACAGGTAATGATTGGGAAATATGGTGGAAAGATGAGAGTTCAAAACTAGTACATTTTATAGGAAAGGATAATATCGTTTTCCATTGTATTGTTTTTCCTGGTATGCTTAAAGCTGAAGGTTCATATATTTTACCAGCCAATGTCCCGGCAAATGAGTTTTTAAATCTTGAGAACGATAAAATATCCACATCCAGAAACTGGGCAGTTTGGTTACATGAATATCTTGAAGAACTTCCCGGAAAACAGGATGTATTACGCTATGTATTAACGGCAAATGCTCCTGAAACAAAGGATAATGATTTTACCTGGAAGGATTATCAAACAAGAAATAACAGTGAGTTATTATCCATTTTTGGCAATTTCGTCAACAGAACCATGGTTCTTACACAGAAATATTATGAGGGGAAGGTGCCTGCAGTTACTTCTTTGAATGAATATGATAAAGAAGTTTTAAATGAACTTTCATTATTCCCTGATAAAATTGCACATAGTATTGAAAATTACAGATTCCGCGAAGCTTTAAATGAATTCATGAACCTCGCTCGTCTGGGTAATAAGTATCTTACAGATACTGAGCCCTGGAAGACAATTAAAACAGATGCTGAAAGGGTTCAGACCAATCTCAATATTGCTCTGCAAATTTGTGCTAATCTGGCCATCTTAGGTGAACCATTTATGCCATTTAGTGCAGAAAAGCTTAATAAAATGCTAAATATCTCATCATCTAAATGGGACAAAGCCGGACAAGCCGATATCATTTCGTCAGGTCATGTTTTGAATCAACCTGAATTGCTATTTGATAAAATTGAAGACGAATTGATACAACAACAAGTTGATAAATTATTGCTTACCAAAAAAGCCAATGAAGCAGCAAATGTTGTTGCTGCTCCTTCGAAACCTGTAATTGAATTTGACGATTTTGGTAAAATCGACCTGAGAATAGGGACTATCATCGCTGCAGAAAAAGTTGCCAAGACTAAAAAGTTACTTAAACTGACAATTGACACAGGAATTGATAAACGAACAGTTGTTTCAGGAATCGCTGAGCATTATGAACCTGAGAATATCATAGGCCAACAAGTAACAATACTAGTTAATCTTGCACCCCGGAATTTAAAAGGAATTGATTCTGAAGGCATGATTTTGATGGCTGAAAATAACGACGGATCATTGTGTTTTGTTTCTCCATTAAAGCAGTTTAACAATGGTTCAGAAGTAAAATAACCAATCACCTGATAATATATTCGATGTAGGGGTTGAAAATTTTCAACCCCTACATTGTTTTTGCCTAATTTTGCCCCTATGATCGTGATAGACAATACTATAGTTTCAGAAGATATAAAAAATACCTGTTTTGCATGTGACTTATCAAAATGCAGAGGCGCATGTTGTGTTGAAGGTGATGCCGGTGCTCCACTTGAGGAGGAAGAGATTTCATTTATTGAGGATTCACTTCCTTACATAAAGCCTTTCATGCGAAAAGAGGGACTGGCAGTGGTTGAAAAAAATGGGGTCTTTGATTTTGATGAAAGTGGGCAATATGTGACACCACTTGTTAATGGAAAGGAATGTGCATTTGTTACTTTTGATGAAGAGGGAATTGCAATGTGTGCCATAGAGATGGCCTGGAAAGCTAAAAAAATTGAATTCAAGAAACCTGAGTCCTGTCATCTATATCCGGCTAGAATAAGCAAGTATAATGATTTTGATGCTGTAAATTATCACAATTGGCATATATGCAAACCCGCATTAGAGTATGGTAAAGAAATAGATTTGCCTGTATATGTCTTTTTAAGGGAAGCTCTTACCAGAAAGTATGGTGAAAAATACTATACTGAACTTACCCGGCAGATTGAAAGCAAAAGTAAAAAACAAAAAAAAGACCGGTAATTACCGGTCTTTTAGTATTTTGTTGCCAATATTTATTCAATCTAAGCAAGTGTTGTGACAGCTTTGGCTGCAGCCATAGTTTCCAGTTCTTTATCAATGTGGAACATGCCTGCCTTATCGTCACCAACAAGGCTAATTTTATCAAGAATAGCGTGAGCTGTACTTTCTTCTTCAATCTGTTCATTAATAAACCACTGCAGGAAATTGCCTGTTGTATAATCTTTTTCCTCATTGGTAATAGCATAAATTTCATTAATGGCAGCAGTAACCATTTCCTCATGCTTTAATACAGCCTGAAAAATTTCAAGCACAGACTGAAAAGAAGGATTAGGAGCATCAAGGGCTTGCAATTGTGCATAACCTCCACGGTCGTTTAAGAACTTAATGAATTTAAGTTGATGCATCCGTTCTTCATCCGACTGTTTATAAAGGAATGCAGCTACACCCCTGTAACCTTTGGTTTCACACCATGAAGCCATAGCCATATAAATCCTTGCAGAATGCTCTTCATTCTTTATCTGCTTGTTTATGGCATCTTCTACTCTTTTTGAGATCATAAAACGTGTTTTAAGTTTTATCAATTATTTTTAAGTGCCTCGGCACCACTTACAATTTCCAATATCTCATTCGTAATAGCTGCCTGTCGTGCTTTATTGTAGGATAACTTCAGTGCTTTTAAAAGTTCAGAAGCATTATCAGTTGCCTGTGACATTGCGGTCATACGTGCCCCTTGCTCAGATGCCCATGAGTCAAGAATTGCCTTATACAATTGAGTTCTGAGTATACGGGGTACTATTGAACCAAGTATTTCATCTCTTGAAGGATCAAAAATATAGGAAGTTTGAGTATTTCCTACCCCCTCTTTATTTTCTGCTTCAACAGGTAAAAATTGCTCGGTTACCAAATATTGAACAACTGCATTCTTAAATTGATGATAAATTATGTATATTTTATCGAATTGCTTATCAATAAACATTTGAACCAGATGATCAGCCAGTTCTGCAGCACGGCCATAAGAAATATTATCGTAAATATCATCGTGAGATTCAAGTACGTTTATAGTTCCTTTGGCAAAATATTCACTGGCTTTTCTTCCTATTGTAATCAAGGATATTTGCACAGCAGGATTTACTGACCTGGCCTCAGCTGAAATACTATTAGTTTGTTTGATCACATTGGCATTAAATGCACCGCATAGCCCCCTGTTAGAAGAAAGCACCACATACAATATCTTTTGGATATTTCTCTGTTCAGATAACCCATCAGGAAGCATAACATCCGATCCTGCACTTAATTGTTGTAAAAGTTGTTGTTGTTTTTGTGCAAAGGGGCGAAGTTGAAGAATACCTGTCTGAGCTTTCCTCAACTTGGATGCAGCTACCAGTTTCATAGCACTGGTAATTTGCTGAGTAGATTTTACAGACGCTATACGATTCCTAACTTCTTTTAGGCTGGCCATACTTAATAACTAAATTTCGTACTTACGTATATGTTCTTTTGCAACAGCTTCAAGTTCACTTTCAACTTCAGGAGTATAATTACCTTTTCTGAGATCAGTAAGTAATTGTTGCTTATTTTCTGTTAAAAAGTGCAGGAATTCAATTTCAAAATCATGAACTCTGTCAACCGGAACCTTCTGGAGTAAACCCTTCGAACCACAGAAAATAATGGCTACCTGTTGTTCTACCGGAAGTGGTGAATATTGCGGTTGCTTCAGTATTTCAACGTTGCGTATTCCCCTGTCAAGAATTGACTTTGTCACAGCATCAAGATCAGATCCAAATTTAGAGAAAGCTTCCAATTCCCTGAATTGAGCCTGATCAAGTTTTAATGACCCGGCAACCTTTTTCATTGATTTAATCTGGGCACTTGCTCCTACTCTTGATACTGAAATCCCTACATTGATAGCAGGTCTGATACCTGAATTAAAGAGGTTAGTTTCGAGAAATATCTGACCATCAGTAATAGAGATTACGTTGGTAGGAATATATGCTGAAACGTCACCCGCCTGTGTTTCAATAATAGGCAATGCCGTTAACGAGCCTCCACCTTTAACTTTATGTTTGATTGATTCAGGCAGATCATTCATTTTTAATGCAATCTCATCACTGGCAATAATCTTTGCCGCTCTTTCAAGCAGTCTCGAGTGAAGATAAAATACATCACCTGGATATGCTTCACGTCCTGGAGGACGACGGAGAAGCAACGACACTTCACGATATGCAACAGCCTGTTTTGAAAGGTCATCATAAATGATAAGGGCAGGTCGGCCAGTATCCCTGAAATACTCACCAATAGCTGCTCCCGCAAACGGTGCATAAAACTGCATTGCTGCAGCATCACTTGCTGTTGCGACAACCACAACGGTATATTTCATTGCACCTTTAGCTTCCAGAGTCTGGACGATATTTGCAACTGTACTTCCTTTTTGTCCAATCGCTACGTATATACAATAAACAGGTTCACCTTTATCGTAGAATTCTTTTTGATTAATGATGGTGTCAATAGCAATAGCTGACTTGCCAGTTTGCCTGTCACCAATAATCAATTCACGCTGTCCCCTTCCAATAGGGATCATTGCATCAATTGACTTAATACCGGTTTGAAGAGGCTCATTAACAGGTTGGCGGAAAATGACCCCAGGAGCTTTGCGTTCGAGTGGCATTTCATGTGATTCACCAGTAATTGGACCTTTGCCATCAATAGGATCACCAATAGTATTAATAACCCTGCCAAGCATACCTTCACTCACATTAATAGAAGCAATCTTCCTGGTTCTTTTTACCTGATCACCTTCATTAACACCGGTGGCATCACCAAGCATTACTATACCAACATTGTCTTCCTCAAGATTCAGTACAATTCCCTTAACACCGGTGGTCTCAAATTCAACCAATTCCCCAGCCTGAACATTATATAAACCATAGATTCTGGCAATACCATCACCCACCTGGAGAACTGTACCAACTTCTTCAAGTTCAGATTGTGATTTAAACCCTGCCAGTTGCTGCCGTAAAATTGCTGATACCTCAGCCGGCTTAATTTCTGCCATATATTTTGCGTTTAATAACCTTTAATATAAGTATTCACATTAAATTCCTGTTTCAGTGCGACGATTTTCCTCTTTATACTATCGTCAAATTTCTCTCCTTCAATTTTCACAATAAGACCGCCAATAATTCCCGGGTCAACCACTTCTTCAAGAATGATTTCAGATTGTGTCTGACTTTTAAGAAGATCTGTTAACTGGTTTCTTAAACTTTCATCGAGAACAGAAGCGGATGTAACCTGTGCAACTTTTATGTTCTTTGCCTCTCTGTAAATATCAATAAATGAGTTGGCAATACCCGGCAGGTTTTCTTCACGACGTTTTTTAACCAAAATACTTATAAAAGTATGAGTTACGTCACCAATGTTACCTTTTAGCAGATTATCGAGGACTTTAATCTTCTTATCAGGAAAAATTACCGGACTCTGAAGAAAAAGTCGCAAATCTCTATTGCTGCATAAAGAAGCAACTAACTGAATATCATTATATGTTTCCTCAACCTGGTTTCTTTCAACAGCAAATTCATAAAGAGCCGTAGCATAACGAAGATTGATCCTGCTATTATTCATCGATTAATTCAGTTTAATTTCATCAAGCGATTTTTGAACGAATTGCTTGTTTTTAACGGGGTCTGATAGTTCCTGTCCAATTAATTTTTCAGCTATTTCGAGCGAAAGATTAGCAACCTGGTTTTTAAGATCATGTATAGCAGCCATTTTCTCATGTTCAATTCTTTCTCTGGCCGATTCAATGATTCTTTCAGCTTCCTGAGAAGCTTTTTCCCTGGCATCATCAATAAGTTTTTCACGTACTTTACGTGCATCCCTCATCAATGCATCACGTTCTTCTTTTGCTTCCTTTAACAGTTTTTCATTGGTAAACTGCAAAGTCTCCATCTCTCTGCGAGCTGCCTCAGCCTGATGCAATGATTCTTCAATTGCAAGTTCTCGATCATGAAGTGCTCTCATGATAGGAGGCCACACATACTTGCCTAAAATAAAAAGCAAGATAAGGAACGCCAGGGTCATCCAAAAGATCAATCCTATTCCGGGACTAACTAATTCCATTTTCCAAATTTTTTCTTAATGACTTAAAAAAATTATACCGCCATAACCAACCGTTAAAGCGGTATAATTGCTTTAACCTACAAATACTACAAGCAAACAAACAACAATTGCGAAGAAAGCAACACCTTCAATAAGTGCTGCTGACACAATCATGTTTGACCTGATATCACCTGCTGATTCAGGCTGCCTGGCAATAGATTCCAAAGCACCACGACCAATGTTACCGATACCAATACCGGCACCAATTGCTGCGATACCTGCACCTAATGAAGCACCTGCCTTAGCGATTGGAGCAAGATCATTTGCTATTTGCAGAAGTAATGTTAATAGTGTCATAATTATTAGATTTAAGGTTACTCTTTATTATTATTTGTTATGCATGATCAGTATGTGCATGTTCTTCAGTAGCCATCCCAAAATACAAGGCTGAAAGCATTGTAAATACATATGCCTGAATAAACGCCACAAGTAATTCAAGGAGACTGATAAAAAGCGAGAAAAATACGGAAACAGGGCTAACCGAGTATGCCAATATTGTACTCATTTGCCCAAAAATAAATATCAGTGCCACAAAACCAAGTACAATAATGTGTCCGGCGGCAATGTTAGCAAAGAGTCGGACCATTAAAACAAATGGCTTTATGAAAACACCGGCTAACTCAATAACAGGAATTAGTGGAATTGGAAATTTAAGCCACCAGGGAATTCCAGGAGGATTGAATATATGAAGCCAGTAATTTTTATTTGCTTTAACCAGAATAATAATGAAAGTAAATAATGCAAGAACAAGCGTTACTGCAATATTTCCTGTAACATTTGCCCCGCCGGGAAAAAATGGAATTAATCCGATAAGGTTACTAAAGAATATGAAAAAGAAGGTGGTTAGCAGAAAAGGCATATAAGTTTGATACCGTTTCCCTATTGATGGAATTGCAATGTCATCCCTGATAAATAAAATAAGCGGTTCAAGTAACGACTGTAATCCTTTTGGGGCATGACCTGCATTACGCTTATAAGATCTTGCAACCGAGAAGAATACCACAAAAAGAACGAGTAAACTGAAGAAGATGCCAACCACTGTTTTTGTAATGGAAAAATCAAGTGGTTTGTCTGCTTGAGTGTCAGTCTCCATAGTACCTGGAATAACTTTCACTATTTTACCCTTATTTTCATTTTTTTCAGTTTCTAACTTATACCCCTGATATGATGCGTGACCATGCTCAAATCGGGAAGAAGAAAATGATACCAGTTTTCCATTATCTAATAAAATAATTGGTAATGGAATGGTAACATGGGTATGTCCAAAGCTTGCTATATGCCAGTCATGTGAGTCAACAATATGCTCAATAATCATTTCACCGGCGTTGAATTCATCACCGGGCGATTCCGTTTTAGATGTTGTATCTTCATGGCCATTAATGGGTTCAGAAGACCATGCTATTAAAACATTGAATATGAATACAATTGCTAAAATCTGTTTTCTCATTCTTGTTGAATGGATTGAAATTAATCAGAAGATTTGGATAGTGCAATATTAAGACTTTTTTAGCAACCCCTCATCAGATTAGCTTTAAATACTTTTACTTATATTGCATGTGTTTATAACCACTAGTTCCAAAAGTTGTCGTGCTAATAACAAAGAAACCCTTAAAGTGTTCTCAGAATTATAAATTAAGATAAATCAACCAATTAGACTTAAAGATACAATGATTGAAAGAGAGGACGAAGATATAAAGTTCATGAAATTAGCTTATCTTGAAGCGCTGGAAGCGCTGGATCTGGATGAAGTGCCCGTTGGTGCGGTCATAGTATCGTCAGGTAAGATACTGGCAAAGGGTCATAATTTATCGGAGACTCTTAATGATGCCACTGCACATGCTGAAATGCAGGCATTTACTGCTGCATCAAATCATATTGGCGGCAAATACCTTACTGATTGTACACTTTACGTAACTGTTGAACCATGTCCGATGTGCGCTGCAGCATCTTACTGGGTACAACTTGGCAGGTTGGTTTATGGAGCATCTGATAAGAAAAGGGGATTTACTGCCATTAGCTCAAAACTACTGCATCCAAAGACGATTGTTAAATCAGGAGTCCTTGCAGAAGCCTGCGAAAAACTAATGATCGATTTCTTTAAAACGAAAAGATAAAATAAGCGGGGCAAAAGTGCCCCGCTTATTATCCAAAGGAAGATGGGAACATCTGCCCCCTGAAATTTATACGTTTATACTGCTGCCAATACTTCTTTCAGCTTTTTAGTAAGATCCTCACCGGTTAGATTACGTCCAATAATAACTCCATTCTTATCAAGAAGCACATTTGAAGGAATTGACATAACTCCGTACATTTTACTAACTGCATTATTCCAGTATTGAAGATCAGAAACATGGGTCCAGGTTAATTTGTCTTCTGCTATTGCACCCTTCCAGCTAGTGACATCACGGTCAAGTGATACACCAATGATATCAAATCCTTTATCCTTAAAAGTATTGTATGCTTTAACAACATTTGGATTTTCTCGGCGGCAAGGACCACACCATGATGCCCAGAAATCAATAAGAACTACCTTGCCGCGCATAGTCGATAATGTAACGAGTTTGCCTTCAGGGTCATTCATTGTAAAATCAGGAGCAACTTTACCAACTTCAACGCTTTCAAGCACTGCAATCCTGTCAGATAATCTTTTTGAGAACGGTGATTCTTTAACTTTTGAATCAAGTCCTGCAGTAATATCCTTCAACTCGTTCAACTCCAGTTCGTAAGAGTGACGCATGGCGACATATGGAGAAACAAATGAAGCAGGGTTATCTTTAATAAAAGAGAGGATATCGTCTTTATGCTTTTTATCGAGATCCATCATCTGCTGTTCAAAGTCTTTCATTTTAGCACTGTCAGCGTTTCTTGAGGCTTCATTGTACTGAGTATAGATACCTATTTGAGCGGATTGATAGGTGTCCATATTTTTCAGGTACTTCCTGTACTCTATATCAGATGCTGAACCTTCAACCTTTGGATTACTTAGGCTGTCAACATTAAAAGTGATTTCAATTTTAGACGGTTCATTAAAGAAACTAATAAACCTGGCTTCATCAAGTCCAATGTAGTATATATCAGGTGATTCAATTACTCCTTTAAAAACAAATTTTCCGTTTTCAACTTTAGCTGTATCCAGAATCTGGAATTGGCCATCTGCATTTTTTTGCAGGTAAACATTCCCGGTGAATTTACCTTCAATGTTTCCATTAATAATAAATTCATTACTTTTTCTTGAGTTGCAGGCTGATATTGTAATTACCAGTGATAAGATCAAGATAATGTTTCTCATAGATTTGGTTTTAGAGATCCAAAATTAGCATTTTAAATATAGCAAACAAAGTTTCACTTCTTTTTCGTCATGAAGAGATATTCAACGAGTACAATAAGTAATAATGTTACTGCTGAGCTTAGTATCATTCTTAATAAAATCAGCCCGGCTTCTGAAAAGTAAAATGACTCAAGAATACTAATTGCAAACTGATGGATAAGAATCATTACAGCGGCATACGCTATAAACCATCGTGTTCCCATATCAGGAATTCCAGGATCAAGATTTCCTTCATAATCGGCAGGTGCTCCTACTCCCCTAATGACTATTGGGCGCATGAATGCTACAAACACTGATGCTGCAGCATGCAAACCGGTTGAATTACTGAAAGTATCGATAGATAGTCCTAAAAGAAATGAGGAGATTAATAAAAACCAGCCGGAAGTCTGAAAAGGAAGTAAAAGGATAAAAAGCAAATAAAGAGAAGGGTTGATATAGCCACCCAGATTGATATGATCTATAATCAAAACCTGTGCAGCTACAAGCACTACAAAACGACCTATCAGATATGGATATGATCTGTTATTCATCTATCACATCTTTGCTCAGATCAACCTGCTCTTCACGAAGCAAATTTTTCACAATATACACATATGTCAGGCTATTAAAATCAGCTGACCAAATGAATTCAATATCATAAAAATGTTCACCTTCCCTGACGTCAATCTTATCAACCCTTCCAACCATAATTCCTTCAGGGAAGATGTAGCTGAAACCGCTTGTATAGATTGAGTCACCTTTATGAACTTTCACATGTACGGGGATATCGGTTAAACTGCCAATACGGGGGTTAGTACCCTGCCATACAATAGTACCCATTTGATTAAGCCTGTTTATACGACCGCTTATTTTTGAGTGCTTGTTTAATGCAGACATCACCCAACAGAAATTATCAGAAACACTAACCACGGTTCCCACAATACCCTGTGGGTTAATTACTGCCATGTCAGGAGTTATACCGTGCTTTTTACCCTTATTGAGCATTATATAGTTATTCCTGTTATTAGTTGAATTGCTAATGACTTTGGCAACGGTGTACCTGTAGGTTTGCCTGTTAAGTGTATCAGTTAATTGTATTGATGTTGTATCTGTTGTTAACTGGCCATCTTTGAGACGCTGCCAGAGCATGGCATTTTCCATTGCCAGGCGCTCGTTTTCCTTTTTCAGATGGAAATAACCGGTGAATGAAGAATAAGTATCATAGACAGACCCGGTAAAGCCATCAGTAAAGTTAGTAATTACAGCTCTCTGATAATAGCTCTTGTTTACAAGTAAAATAATAGAGAAAACTTCCAGCACGAGGAAGAGGAAGAAGAAGTTATACCTCCAGATAAATGCCAGAATTTGCCGCATAGAATCAGCCTCAGTGATTTACCCCTATTTGATAAGGAAGGTGAATTTATTGAAGTTCTTAAGAGCTATACCGGTACCTCTTGCGACAGCCCTTAATGGATCTTCAGCAACATGCACTGGTAGTTTGGTTTTCAAATGCAGTCGTTTATCCAAACCACGTAACATTGAACCTCCACCGGCAAGATATATACCAGTGCGATATATATCAGCAGAAAGTTCGGGTGGTGTCATTTCAAGTGCATTCAACACAGCAGCCTCAATTTTACTGATTGATTTATCAAGACAATGGGCAATTTCACTGTAATTGACATAAATTTCTTTAGGTATGCCGGTTAACATATCCCGGCCATGTACCGGATAGTCAGGCGGTGGGTTATCAAGTTCAGTAATTGCTGCACCTACATTAATTTTAATTGCTTCAGCTGTTCTTTCTCCAATGTTGATATTATGCTGTTTACGCATATATTCTTCAATATCATTATTGAAATCATCACCTGCAATTCTAATTGATTTATTGTTTACGATACCACCCAGCGCAATAACGGCTATTTCGCTGGTACCACCCCCAATATCAATAATCATATTGCCGGTAGGTTCGAGTACATCAATTCCAATTCCTATAGCAGCAGCCATAGGTTCGTGTATTAGTCTTACTTCTTTGGCACCAGCTTGTTCGGCTGAGTCTTTAACGGCTCTTTCTTCAACTTCAGTTATGCCTGATGGAATACAAATTACCATCTTTAGTGCTGGTGGGAAAAGACTCCGGGTGGGACCCGTCATCTTAATAAGTTCCCTGATCATGTACTCTGCCGACTGAAAGTCAGCAATTACTCCATCCCTTAAAGGGCGGATAGTCTTGATATTCTCGTGGGTTTTGCCATGCATCATCATGGCTCTTTTACCAACGGCAATTATTTTTCCTGTATTTCGCTCTATTGCAATAATGGAAGGTTCATCAACCACTACCTTATCATTATATATAATGATGGTATTGGCAGTACCGAGATCCATTGCAATCTCTTTAGTCATGAAGGAGAAAAGTCCCATCTCTGTTTTTTTAATTCATTTAATGATTAGCTGTTGTTGTCCTGATCAATGTTTAAAGTGCCTGATCCCTGTGAATACCATGCTAATATGGTTTTTATTGCAATAGTCAATAGTCTCATTATCACGAACCGATCCCCCCGGTTGGATAACACTGGTAATTCCGGCATGATGCGCAATTTCAATAGAATCAGCAAAAGGGAAAAAAGCATCAGAAGCCATAACAGCATCTTTGAGACTTAATCCAAAGGTACCAGCTTTTTCAATTGCCTGCTTCAACGCATCAACACGTGATGTTTGACCTGTTCCGCTTGCCAGTAAACGTTTACCAGATGCCAATACAATTGCGTTTGACTTGGTATGTTTAACAACTTTATTAGCAAAAATCAGATCTTCCATCTGTGAAGGGCCGGGTATTGTTTGAGTAATTACTTTAAGATCATCAATTGATTCAGTTCTGAGGTCTTTTTCCTGAAGTAATACTCCATTTAGCGCAGATCGATACTGTTCAGCCTGAAAATCAAATGATTTCGACTGCAAAATTATTCTATTTTTCTTAGTCTTCAGAATATCAAGCACATTTTTTTCATAAGCTGGTGCCAGTATTATTTCGAAGAAGATTTTATTAATTTCAAGGGCTGCCTCTTCATCTATTGGTGTATTTGTAACAAGCACGCCGCCATAAGCTGAAAGTGGGTCAACTTCCAATGCTGCAATCCATGCATCAATCAAGTTCGATCTGCTTGCTATTCCACAAGCGTTATTGTGTTTGAGTATGGCAAAGGTTGTTTCATTGAAGTCCCTTATTAAAGCTATTCCTGCTTCAAGGTCAAGGAGATTATTATAGGAGAGTTCCTTTCCATGTAATTGAGTAAAAACGTCATCAAGCTTTCCATAAAAAACTCCCTTTTGATGTGGATTTTCTCCATAACGTAAAGGAACAGCATTAGTGAGGTAAACCGTTTTATCGATTGCAGAGTCATCGGTTTTATTGATATGGTTATTCAGATACCTAAAGATTGCAGTATCATAAGACGACGATTTCTCAAAAGCCTGACAGGCAAATTTCAATCTTTCATCTATGGTAGTTCCTTCAGCTCTATCGGCAATTTCACCAAGAGAATTGTATTGCTCAGGCGAAGAAATGCAAACAACATGTTTATAATTCTTTGCAGCTGCTCTAATTAATGAAATTCCTCCAATATCTATTTTCTCTATTATTTCTTCATGAGTAGCACCCGATTTAACAGTCTCTTCAAAAGGATACAAATTCACAACCACCAGGTCAAAAGCTTCTATAGAGTATTCTGACATATCATTGAGGTCACTTTCAAGATCAGTCCTGCCAAGTATTCCGCCAAAAATCTTTGGGTGAAGTGTTTTAACTCTTCCTCCCAGAATTGAGGGATAACCGGTTACATCTTCAATTCTGTTACATTTAACCCCCAGCGCTTTAATAAACTCATAAGTTCCACCGGTTGAATAAAACTCTACTCCTTTTTGATCAAGTTTCTTAATGATTGTATCGAGACCATCTTTGAAATAAACAGAGATGAGGGCTTTTTTAATGGGTTTGATTGTATCCATAAGTGCAATTAAAGGAATAATAACGTCGGGCGAAGGATTAAATGATTGCAGGAAGCTGATAATTAATTTATTATTTCAAATAATATCTTGTTTCTCCCGCAATGCAAGTTTATTAAATTTTACGGCACTGTGCAAATTAATATCGGCCCAATTTTAAATGTAAGATAGAATAAATCATAGCAAATGCTTAATTTTACTGATTGTTAAAAAATCTACTAATGCAGTTTCCACTAAGCTTGAAATTGTTTCGTGAAAGTTATGTTTTCGCCCTGAAAGCAATTGTAGTTAACAAGGTGCGAACCATGCTTTCGTTGTTAGGAATTACTATTGGAATATTCTCCATTATTTCTGTTTTCACTGTTTTTGATTCTATTGAACTCACTATACGTAAGAGTGTGAATTCATTAGGCAATAATGTGCTATACGTTCAAAAATGGCCTTGGGCTTTTGGAGCTGACTACCCATGGTGGGAATATATGAAGCGCCCTGAACCCAGGTTAAATGAACTGACTGAAATACAACGCCGAAGTACTGCGTCTGATGCATCAGCTTATATCGTGGGTACTTACAGGAAGATTAAGCATGGACGCTTATCAATGGATGCCAGTATAAATGCAGTTTCATACGATTATCCATCTGTTGCCTCACTTGAACTGCAATCAGGCCGCTATTTTACTATGGACGAGGCAACCGGTGGCAGACCGGTGGCAATTATCGGCAGTGAAATTGCCTCACAGTTATACCAGGGCAATGATCCTGTTGGTCAAAAGATTAAAGTGTTTAGCCGGCAGGTTGAAATTATTGGTGTCAATAAGAAAGAGGGAGCCATGAGTTTCAATAATTCAACGGATTACCAGGTGATGGTTCCGGTGAATTTCGGAAGGCAGTTTATGGACCTTAAAGGTGATAATATTGGTGCCGCTATCATGGTGAGGGCCAAACCCAATGTTTCAAATGAAGAGCTTAGCGATGAGCTTAAAGGAATCATGCGCTCTATCAGACGATTAAAACCGGGGACAAAGGACAATTTTGCCATTAATCAAACCAGTTTTATAAATCAGGGCTTTGATGCTTTATTTGGTGTAATAAGCATTGTTGGATGGATTGTTGGTGGCTTTTCTCTATTGGTAGGTGGTTTCGGAATTGCAAATATTATGTTTGTTTCTGTAAGAGAAAGAACACCCCAAATAGGTATACAGAAATCTATGGGAGCTAAAAGTTCTTTCATCCTACAGCAATTCCTGTTCGAATCAATATTCCTTTCAATTTTAGGTGGACTTATTGGATTACTCATCATTTTCATTTTAACTTTACTTATTTCACATTTTTTTGACATGCCCTTAGTTCTTACAGCCGGCAATATCTTCCTTGGTATAACTGTTTCAGGGGTAATTGGTTTGGTTTCAGGCATAGTACCGGCCTTATCAGCAGCCAGGCTTGATCCTGTTGAGGCCATGCGATCCTCTTTCTAAACATCTATTGTTTACATGAGGCGCCAACCTTTATTAAGAAATGTCATAAAAATTTTAGTTGTTTCATATCAGAATCACTATTTTTACCATCCAAAACAACTAAAATGCATAAGAGGTGGGTGGTTAAGCCTAAAGGCGACCCTGAAAAAGTAAGTTCTTTATCTGCGGAGTTGGGTGTAAATGATATTGTTGCAGAATTATTGGTTCAACGGGGTATTTACACTTACCAGGAAGCTAAGTCCTTCTTCCGTCCTGATCTTAAAGAATTGCATAGTCCTTATCTTATGAAAGATATGGAAGTTGCTGTTCAACGTATTTTAGCTGCTTCCGAAAAGAAAGAAAAAATTCTTGTATATGGTGATTACGATGTTGACGGAACTACCGCTGTAGCACTTGTTTATACTTTTCTGCTTGAATTTGGAATAAACCCTGATTTACTGGATTACTATATACCCGACAGATATCATGAAGGATATGGAATTTCTTTGCAAAGTATTGACTTTGCTTGTAATGAAGGTTTTTCTTTAGTCATAGCCCTTGATTGTGGCATAAAAGCAATTGAAAAGATCAGGTATGCAAATGAGAAAAATATTGATTTCATCATTTGTGACCATCACCGCCCTGGCGATACAATACCAGAAGCATTGGCTGTTCTTGATGCCAAGCGTGCAGATTGCACTTATCCTTATAAAGAATTATCAGGTTGTGGCGTTGGTTTTAAACTTATTCAGGCCATAGCAGAGAAGAAAAATATTCCTTTTGAAAATCTTTTAAAGTACCTCGATCTCGTTGCTGTTAGTATTGCATCAGATATTGTTCCTATAACAGGCGAAAACAGAATTTTAGCAACTTTCGGACTACGACTTCTGAATTCAAAGCCTAAAGCCTGTTTCGAAGCTATTCTTAAATATGCCAACATAGTCAGGAAACCGGCAGAATATACATTTACTTCGCAAGGTGTTGAGTCAGTTCAAAATGATTCCAGTTATTTCTGTCGTGAACTGACTATTTCTGATCTTGTCTTTCTGATTGGCCCACGGATAAATGCAGCAGGCAGAATTGAGAGTGGCAAAAATGCAGTCAAACTTCTAATTTGTGATAATCACACAGAAGCTGAAATACTTGCCGACCAAATAAATGATTTCAACACTACCAGGCGAGATCTTGACCTCAATACAACGGATATGGCTCTTGATGATATCAAGAATATTTCAAGGCTTAAGTATTCAAATTCAACAGTCGTATTTAATAAGGAATGGCATAAAGGGGTGATAGGAATTGTTGCTTCGAGATTAATTGAAACCTACTACAGACCTACAATCGTTCTTACCCAATCAAACGGACTGATTACTGGATCTGCACGTTCAATTAAGGACTTTGATATTTATGATGCTATAGATGAATGCAGTGATTTGCTTGAGCACTTTGGAGGTCATAAATATGCTGCAGGATTATCAATGAAACCTGAGAACCTGGATGTCTTTATCGATAAATTTGAGAAAGTTGTCACATCTAAAATCACAGAGGAAATGATGATCCCTCAAATTGAGATTGACATGAAAATACCCCTCAATGAAATAAATCTCAAATTCCTTCGGATAATTAAGCAATTTTCACCATTTGGACCGGGTAACCAGTCACCGGTATTTCAAACAGATAGTGTTGTTGATAATGGGAATGCACGATTGCTCAAGAATAAACACTTAAAATTGACGCTGGGCCATATGGAATATGCATCAAACCCGGTTTCAGCAATTGCGTTCCAGATGGGTGATTACTATGAATACATCATCAAAGGACTACCATTTAACATCTGTTACCATATTGAAGAAAACGACTGGAATAATAAGAAAGAAATTCAACTCAACATTAAAGAAATTCACATTCCTCAGGTAAATATTGAAAGTGATTATTCAAAGAAGGCAATGCTCGAGGAGGAAGGAATTGGTTACCCGGAGCTATAAAGAATACCTGGAATAAATTTTTAAAACCACACCACCATTCTAAAGTTATCCTTAGAATTTAATAAATGTTTTAACTACAAGGAAAATTCCAAAGACAACCAGAAGTATGCCTACAGAATGATTTAAAGCTATCAGGAATTTAGGTTTCAGATACCTTTTCAGTTGATTGGCAACAAATACTTTAATCAAATCAGTAGTAAAAATAGTGAGTAAAGACCCGGCAAAGAACAATTTCAGGGAAAAAGACGCTGCTCCGTAACTTGCACTCACAGTAACCATAACCGAAATCCAGAATAGCCATACAAAAGGATTGGCAAAATTCAGGAAAAAGCCTTTGAAAATATATGTCATAGGTCCGGGCTTCCTGACATTTTCCAACATTTCATCAGCAGATATGTGAACTTTCCTCAGGTAGGTTACAACACCAAATGCTATGAGTATTATTCCACCGATAATACCGAATAAAAGTCCGTTTCTTGCATCGCCAAAGATTTGGGCCGCACCAAGGTAACAAAGCCACACCAGGGCAACATCACTCAGAAAAATACCAAATGCAAGGATGGTAGCTCTGTACAAGCCTCTGTGAATACTAGTCTGGATCAGCGTAAAGAGTGCCGGCCCCAGCATGATTGCCAGAGTAAGCCCCAATATCATACCTTCAATTAACGGATGCATAGGTAGACTACTTATTCCTGTAATTAGAATTCAAATAGTCTTCCCAGCGTTTAAGTTGATCTTTTTTGATCACCCGGGGGAATTTGTTTTGTCCCCCCTCTTTACCCATTAGTTTCATATAGTTGTAAAAGAGTTCCAGAGGAAGAATCTCAACAATCACATCTCTGATGGCGGCAATCCGCTCCACCCTGTAATCATCATTCAGATCCTTTAAGTTTTGATCAATTTGTTTTTTAATCAATTCGCTGTCTTTGTCAGAAATATCACCCGGAACGCCAAGATACCACTTGTGCGCAAACATACTCTCATGTTTTATGCCTGATACAGTAAATTCAGGGACAGCAATATTCTGTTGCTCTTCAAGCAATTGAATTGCCCTGTTCATATTTTCTTGTGAGAGATGCTCTCCGCAAAGATTAAGGAAATGTTTGATGCGTCCGGTTATTACTATTTCTGACTTTTCCTTCGAGGTAAATTTAACAGTATCACCAATCATATATCTCCATGCGCCAGCACATGAACTGATTAATAAGGCATATTCCATTCCCTCTTTAACATCCTCAACAGTAATAGTTTTGGCATTTGGTTTAACATTGCCGTCTTCATCAAAATTATCGCTGTTAAATTCAATAAATTCAAAGAATAAGCCGTTATCCAACACTAACTGCATACCATCAGTGTGAGGCCTCGACTGGTAGGCAATAAATCCCTCCGAGGCAAGATAAGTCTCTATATAAGTCAGAGGTTTTGCCAGTAATTTCTCAAATGTTTTTTGATATGGTGCAAACGAAACACCCCCATGCACATAAATGGAAAGGTTTGGCCATACATCATGAATGGTCTTAACGTTATAATAAGCAATAATTCTTTCCATCAAAATCTGAAGCCATGCAGGAACACCAACAATTACACCAATATCCCAATTAGAGGCATTCTTGACAATTTCATCAAGCTTGGTTGTCCAATCTCTTTCTTTTGAGATACGCTTTCCTGGTTTATAAAAATGTTGAAACCAGAAAGGGATATTCCCGGCAGTAATGCCCGATAAATCACCCTCATAATAAGTTCCGTTGAACTGAAGGTGTGTACTACCTCCAAGCATCAGGATGCCTTTTTCAAAGAATTCGTTAGGAAAATCGTATTTAGCAAGAGAAAATATCTGACGTATGCTTGTTTTTTTAATTGCCTTCAGCATATCGGGCGTAACCGGTATATACTTGCTTGTTGCTTCGCTAGTCCCTGAGCTTAATGCAAAGTATTTTACTTTACCAGGCCAGGCGACAAAACTCTCACCATGTAAAGTCCTGTACCACCACTTTTGATGAATGGAATTGTAATCGTTGATTGGAACAACAGTTTTGAATTTATTTACAATATCTTTCTCTTTCAAAAGATCACTAAAACCATAAGCCTCACCCAATGCAGTATACTGTGCTTTACTTATAAGCTTTCTGAGTGTGTCTTTCTGTTGTTTGGCAGGTTTTGCCTTTCTTATTTTCTCAAATGGTATTTTGCTCGGAAATTCTATCGCTCCCTTAATAATTGAACCAAGTATAGGCATTACACGTAAGTTTAGAAGTTCATCTTAAACAGCGAGTAAAATTAAACTAAAATTTTAAAGCTTCGTGTATGTTGACCAGGATATTAATAATTATTAAGGATTTCAAACGATCCGGTAGATCTGCATGATATTTTCCAGAATGCGGTCAAAGTCAATTTTAAGGTCTTTAAGTTTTCCAGTCCTGAGGTCAAAAACCCATCCATGGACTGTTAAATGCCGTTCATTATAGGCTTTTTGAACATCAGCAGTTTTCAATACATTCACACATTGCTCCTGTACATTCAATTCAACAAGCCTGTCATATCTTTCCTCCTCTGATTCAAATGAATCGAGTTCTTCTTTGTGCAAACGGTAAACATCCCTTATATTTCTAAGCCAGGGATTAAGGATGCCCATATCGGCCGATTCCATTGCTGCTTTTATACCTCCGCAATTATAATGTCCACAAACCACTATATGCATGACTTTGAGGTAACTTACTGCATAACTGATAACCGACTGTGAACTTATATCAGAATTAGGAACTACATTAGCAATGTTACGATGTACAAATACCTCTCCGGGATTCGCTCCCATAAGCTCTTCTGCACTAACTCTGCTATCGGAACAACCAATATACAGTATTTCAGGATATTGTCCCTTAGATAGTTTCTCAAAATAACGACTATCCTCTTTGATTTTTTGATTTATCCATTCATTATTATTTGAAAAAATCTTACTAATTTCCATACCGGTTTCAGAGTTTCCATGAAGAATAAAAATACACACTTTTTCAAACAAAAACACTATGAAAGTACCAATTTCAACCGAACAGTTTCTCTCAGTCTTTAAGAGTCACAATCACTCTGTTTTTCCCATGCAGTTAATAATCCTGATATTGGGGTTTCTTGCCGTATTTGCCATACTTCAAAAGAAAAGAAACCTTGATAAACTAATTGGTATAATACTTGCTTTTATCTGGCTTTGGGCGGGTGTTGTATACCATTTAAAATTCTTTTCTGGAATAAACAAAGCTGCCTTTGCATTTGGTGCATTGTTTATCATTCAGGGAATTATATTCCTTTCTCAAACCTTCTTTGCTAAAGACTATAAGTTCAGCTATTTAAAAGATATGAGGGGAATCATCGGCCTCTTTCTCGTATTCTTTGGTTTTATCTTATATCCAATCATAAGCTGGATTACAAAAGGAACAACTGATTTGATTATTTCCGCTGGACTTCCATGTCCGACCGTAATAGCCACCTTCGGATTTTTAGCATTAACGTTTACACGGGTCAAGTGGTATGTATATATTATTCCGGTCCTCTGGTCTCTGGTAGGAATAAGTGCAGCATTAAATTTTGGAATTTACCAGGACTTCACGATGCTGCTAGCCGCAATAGTTGTAATCATTATAAACCGGAATGCAAAATACCCGCAGTCAGCTTCGATAGAAAGAGTTAAGGAGGACGTCGCTATTTGACGATAAAAGTGAACTCCTCATATTTTTGAGCGGTACACATACTCACAGCTTTATTTCCGGTAGCATCCGTACACTCAATCCTGAAAATATATCTTCCAGGCTGAAGGTTTTCAACATATCCCGATATAACTCCACTTTTGGGGTTTAAAGATAGTCCGGAAGGAAGAACTTCTCCATCTGCAAGTTTAAAACAATATGGTGGAGTGCCTGAAAACATGCTTAGTGAGACTCCGTAGTTACCCCTGTTTGATTTACATAGCAAAGTTGTCTCAGGAGCACTAAATTGTAATGGTGGAATACTTTTAGCATCATTGATTAACTTTTTAACCAAAGTAAAATTAGCTATCGTAGTGTCTTTGCCATCAGTGACCTGAATAGCAAAGTTCTCCAGTTTGTCATCATCAATTATCCTGATGCCATCAGCTTCTAAAACACCATTCAGAGGATCCAGCCTCATACCTTGGGGAAGGCGTGAGTTTTTAGGAACACTATAATAATAATCACCGTTGGAATGTTGAGGAGCCCCTCCCCTGGCATATAATTTAACAGGAATCAATGAAAGATATTTCTCACTGCATTTTTCATTACCATGATAATACAAAGTTATCTCCTGTCCCTTAAGCACGAGTTTGTCGTTATTGAAGCCATAATCGTCATTTTTCTGACAAGAAACAGAAATGAGAAAAATCCCTGTTAATAACAAGGCAACCAATGATTTGCTGTACATCCTACTCCCAAGTTTTCAGTGATGTACATATTAATCCCTAATGTCGCAAAAAGTAATACGCAGCTTCTTAATCTTTCTTTTCTTCAGCTTCAGCTTCTTTACGTTTTTTCTCCTTGTCTTTTTTCTTAAAGAATCCTCTCAGCAAAATATTGCTTTTTGCTGCTTCCATATTTTCTTGTAATCCTTTTGAGCTTTGACGAAGATTGACCATTGTTTGGTTGAGGTTCTTTGCGAATGTTGAATCCTGGATTAATTGTCCGAGAGCTCCCTGACCTGAGTTGATCTTAATCATTATTTCTGCCATCTGGTTTGCAATAACTTCCGCATATCCAGCAGTAACACCAAGACTTGCAATAATGGCATCAGTCTCAACCGGTTCATTTGAAAAAAGAGTATACCCATTTGGAACAGAGGATGCTTCAGAACTACCCTGAGAAATAACTATTAATTTATCGCCAATCAATCCTTCTGATCCAATACTCACTTCACTGTCAATTTTAATAAATTTCTGAACTTCTTTTCTAATCAGCATTTCAACTCTTACAGTTGAATCATTGAGAATTGTAATGTTATCAACTGAACCGATGTTGATTCCTGAAAACCTGACATTGTTTCCCACCTGCAGGCCACTAACATTGTAAAAATCACTATTTACAATAATTACAGGGTTAAAAAGATTTTGTTGGCGTCCGATTATGAAGATCGTAATTGCAAAAAGCAATAGACCACCTGTAATAAATAACCCCAGCCTGACTTTGAATTTTTGTGAATGTGTTCCCATAATTAATTAATATTTTCCTTAAAAAATGACCTTATAAGCGGATCATCTGAATTTTGAAATTCCTTTAAGCTACCTTCATTCCTTACAATCCCTTCATCAAGCATGAGCATCCTGTTGCCGGTTTTCAACGCACACCGGAGATCATGTGTGATTATAATAGAAGAAGTGTGGTATTTTGTCTGAACTTCATTTATAAGTTCACTAATTTCATCAGAGGTGACCGGATCCAGACCTGTCGTTGGCTCATCATAGAGCAGGATTTCTGGATCAACTATTATTGTTCTTGCCAAACTAACTCTCTTTCTCATCCCACCTGAGAGCTCAGATGGCATTTTATTCAGGACATCAGGGAGACCAATACTATCAAGTACCGATTTTATCCTTTCCTCTACTTCACTTTTCTTTATATCTTTCTTTATCCTTAGTAAGGGAAACTCGAGGTTTTCTTTAATAGTCATAGAGTCATACAATGCACCACTTTGAAAAAGAAAACCAATTTTCTGCCTTAGAAGATTAAAGTCACGTTTATTCATACGGCCAACATCGTTCCCAAACACTTTAATTGAGCCTTTGTCAGGTTGAAGCAAACCAATTATGCATTTGATCAGGACTGATTTCCCGGTGCCTGATTTACCCAAAACAACCAAATTTTCACCCTCATAAAGTTTAAGACTGGTATCTTTTAAGACTTCAATACCATTAAAAGACTTCATGAGATTGGTAATCTCAATAACAGGTTCATTTTGTTTGACTTTTTCCATTTTAAAATTCTCCTGGATAATGTTCTCCTGATTCATTTTTCAAGGATATCAGTAATTTGAACTGCAATCATATCAACAAACAAAACAAGTAATGAAGCAAGAACAACTGCCGAGTTAGCAGCAATACCAACACTTTCAGTGCCTTTTCCTGCATTATACCCTTTATAAGTGCCTACAAAACCGATCACAGCACCAAAGAAAAATGTTTTGACTATAGCAGGGAAAAAATCGATAAAACCAACCACACTAAAAGCTTGCGACATAAAGAGAGTTAAGGATACATCTCCTTTAATGTTGGCGGCCAGCCAGCTACCCATTAATCCCATTGCGTCAGCGTACAACACCAAAATTGGAAGCATGAGGGTAGATGCTAACACTCTGGTGACAACTAAAAACCTGATAGGATTGGTTGATGATACTTCCATTGCATCTATTTGTTCAGTAACTTTCATCGAGCCCAATTCAGCCCCCATTCCTGAGCCAATTTTGCCGGCGAAGATCAAGGCTGTTATAACAGGTCCCATTTCTCTGATGAGCGATATGGCAACCATCCCGGGTAACATGGATACAGCCCCAAAATCAGCTAAAACAGGCCGCGATTGTATAGTTAGCACAGCACCCATAATGGCTCCGGTGACTGATATTAATGCCAGTGTTCTGTTTCCTATAAAGAAACATTGCCTGAAAAACTCTTTGAATTCAAAATCTTTGCTGATGGCTTCACGGGTAACGGTTACTACAAATAAAACTGCATTTGCAATATCTGTGAGAAAATTACTTGCCTCTTCAGTTTTTTTTAGTGTTTTGTCGCTTACTTTGCTCATTGAACTTAGAGTGGCATTCCTGATGGCAGGAATGGCCTTTTCAGTCCTTTTACTTTTTGTCATTTGAATTTAACATATCTAATTGTCTTAAGATAAACACATTTAATCTGATTTATCTTTACGCAAAACATAATAAAGAATGAGAACTGCTAATTACACGATTAAACTTCTTCTGCTTATTGTTAATATAATTTTGTTTTCACCTATTATTAATGGGCAAATATTTTTACAAGGCTCCCACGATTCAACCTTTACTGAGTATTTCAGGCGAAATTCAGGAGGATGGACAGCAGGTGATGCAACGCTTAGCGTTCCTCTGCCTGATGGTAGGACTGTCTGGCTTTTTGGTGACAGCTATATTGTAAATGTTGATACTACCGATAATACTCTTCCATGTCTCTTCCAGGTTAGAAATTGTATGATGGTACAAGATGCGGTAGATCCATCACTAATGACCACTTATATAGATGAAGGACAAACCGGAGTGCTTCGTTCTACTTTCAAACTGGCACCAGATGATCCATCGCCTCTATGGCCCGGACACGGTTTTACAGATGCTGACACGGTGCTAATTTACTTAGATCATATTGACAATTCTACGCTTGAAAACCTGGGTATATATATTGCCCGTTTGCAATTGCCAGATCTAACAATCAACAGTATCAGGCCGTTACCTGATTATGGCGGAATACAGGTGGGCAGAGCTGTTATCACAGATACAGCAAGAGGTTACAGGTATATTTATGGCAATAAAGTTGATTGGATTGTATGGGAACCATTTGTCGCCAGAACCCTCATTGGTACTAATATCGAAGCACCTTACCAGTTTTATACCGGTACAGGGTGGTCATTTAACCCTTATCTGGCAGCTCCTGTTAGTGCTGAATTCGTTTCTCCTGGTTTTAGTGTATTTATGATGAATAATAAATACTACATGCTGACTCAGGAGAATGGTCTTCTCACCTGCAGTCTCGGTCGTGAGATTTATATAATGGAGAGTGACAAACCGTGGGGGCCATTTATCAATAAACAACTGGTATATACCATCGAGTACCAGTTTAATGGGTATTATACACTTACATACAATGCGCAATGCCATCCCTCATTCACTGAAAACAACGAGTTGCTGGTCTCATACAATGTTAATGATGCAGTAGATACAACTGAACCTTATATCTGCCCCTCACAGTGTAAAGATTTAGGTCGGGACAGATTGGATGCTGATACATACCGTCCAAAGTTCATCCGTGTTCCTATCTTATCAACATCAACTGAAAGTTCGCTACTTAAAACCCATACAGTTGTAATCCCAAACCCTGTTTCACCCAATTTCCCTTTTAAGCTTGATGGCATTCCGGTTGAATACGATGCTGACATATTGGAAATAACCGGAAAACTCATTAAATCCTATAAATCAATGGGGAATAGCAATTACTTAATGTCACCTTCTAAAAAAGGAATGTTCCTCATAACTGTCCATCCCAGAAACCTCAATCCATATACAATTAAGTTACTTGTACAATAGTTTGCTTTTCTTAAAGCATCTGTTAAAACACCAATATTTAAAAATAAGGCGAATAAACTAATCTGCACTTCATTGGTTTTATGGTGGTTAAATAAGAAAATTGCTTTTTATTCGTTTTTTTAACGAACTTATAACCAATGAAATACTATATATTGCTTCTCATTATCCTCTTATTTTCAACTTCATGTAAAGATGTATGGGAAAGTCCTGATAAAGATGTATGGATTGATTTTCATGGTAACACTGCAATATTAGCCACTCAATCCACTTTACCTCCTTCAAAAGAGTATGTTCGTATTGCTGTTGCTTCCATGACTACTCCGGATGAGACGATTTATAAGTATAACGATCTTTTCAATTATATGGAGGAACGATTAGACAGGCAGATAATGCTTTTTCAGAGAAAAACATACAAAGAAGTAAATGATCTTCTTAAACACAATGATATAGATATTGCCTTTATTTGTTCAGGAGCTTATATTACCGGAGTAGAGGATTCATGTTTTAAATTCTTTTTATTACCTGAAAGAGAAAATCAATGGCATTATCATGCTTATATAATTGTCAAAAAAAACTCACCAATTAATTCATTTGCTGAGTTGAAAGGGAAAAAGTTTGTCTTTTCAGATTCACTTTCCAATACAGGGATGTTTTATCCATTAAAGAGGCTACATGATTTAAACACCACACCTGAAGCCTTCTTTTCTAAGACTTCCCTTTCAAATGCTCATAACAATTCGATTGAATTAGTTAGCAGGGGCCTGGTAGATGGCGCATCCGTCAACAGTTTGATATTTGACTATATAAAAGAAACGGAACCAGAAAAAGTTGCAAACCTCAAAATAATTGAAACTAGTATTCCCTTTGGAATGCCGCCTTTGGTTGTCTCAAATAATATCAATAAAGTACTTGAACAGGATCTATATAATATACTGACCAATATGGTCAAAAATAAACAAGGCAGAGATATTCTAAGAAGTCTTATGATAAACAGGTTTGTGCCAGCCTCTGATACAATCTATGACGGCATCAGGAAAATGAAGGCTGAAGTTTCTTACCTAAGTGTAAATTAAAGATGGCATTAAGAACATATAGGTCAGTGAATAAGGTACGACTACCATTATTCTGGAAATTTGCTATTGCAATTTCAATCACTGTACTGCTTTTTGGAATGCTGAACCTTCTCTTTATCAGATATCAGGTATACCGGACATTTGAAGCACAAATAGAAAGGAATGGTTTAAGCATTGCATCTATTACGGCAGAACAACTTATTGAACCCATTCTTTATAATGAGCTTGCATCGGTAAATAAAATACTTCAGCAAACCAAAATGGTGAATCCCGATATTGTTTACTTAATAATTGTCACTCCTGACGATAAGGTTCTAGCCCATACTTTTGAAAATCCGCCCCCTGCTGGTCTGGTTAATGCTAACACGCTGGATGACAAATTGCCTTCAGAAATAAAGATCATACACAGCCTTTCGAGCAGTGATACCGTAATACGAGATATTGCCGTACCAATTATGCACAAGCGGTTAGGCGTGTTGAGAATGGGATTTAGTGAAAAAGTAATAAACCAACAGCTAAGACAAGCATCCAGAATGTTCATATTTCTCGTTATTGCTTTGCTGGTCCTGGGAATTCTCGCATCTTTCTTTCTCTCGTATATTATTTCAAAACCCGTAAGAAATATGAGTGAAAATGTTGCCCGTATCAATTTGCGTTCACTCGAATCCAGGGACTATGGTTTGAATCCTCCAAAGAAGAACCTCATCTTGCGCATGAAAAACATGTTCAACATGACCGATGAAATAGATATGCTGGGCAACTCATTCAATGAAATGCTTTTCAGGTTGAATGTTGCATATATAGAACTGGAGAAAACCCGTGAATCATTATCCCAAACAGAGAAATTAGCTTCAGTAGGAACACTGGCAGCAGGACTGGCACATGAAATAAACAATCCATTGGCAGGCATCAGAAACTGCCTGAGACGAATTTCAGAAAAACCCGAAAATATTACTCAGAACATCGAGTACATGGAAATGATGTCGGAAGCGGTAGATAAGATCAACAATGTTGTAAAAGGATTGCTTGATTTCTCAAGAAAACACGAGATGAATTTTAGTCGTATTAACCTGATTCGTCACCTAGAGAATAGCATATCATTATTGAGTTTCCAGATCAGACAGGCAGGCATTCAGTTAAACAGAAATTACCAGTCGCAGGAAATAATGATGGACGGAAGTCCCAATCACCTTGAACAGGTGTTTGTCAATCTGTTACTAAACAGTATTGAAGCGATAGGCGACCGAAAACTTTCGGGTAATGAAACCATAGGTATCATTGACATAAATGTTAGAAAAGAAGCCCGATTCATTATAATACAAATCACTGATAATGGCATTGGGCTGGCAAAGGAAAAGATCCCAGTAATGTTTGATGCTTTTTTTACTGAAAAGAAAATCAAACCGGGCACAGGTTTAGGTCTTGCAGTAAGTGCAGACATCATCAAGAACCATCATGGAACGATAAAGGCAAATAATGTAGAATCAGGTGGGTTTATTATTTCGATAAAGTTCCCTGAAAATATCACTATCTAAATAAATTCTATTTACTATGCTTAAAATACTTGTAGTAGACGATGAACGAATAGTAAGGGTTACAATATCAGATGATTTGCGTGATGCCGGATACAAGGTCAGGGAATTTTCTTCGGCTTCTTCAGCACTTCAACATCTAAGGGAAGCAGATGCAGCAGTCGACATTATAATCACTGATTTGAAAATGCCCGAAATGGATGGCCTTGAATTTCTTTCAAAGATCAAACAGATAAATCCGGATATCTATGTACTGTTAATGACAGCCCATGGCTCGATCCAAACAGCCGTAGAAGCAATGAAACTTGGTGCCTATGATTATCTTACAAAACCGTTCAATATTGATGAACTTTTATTAATCATCAACAGAATTAATGAACATAAAGAAATCAAAGCAGAAAACAGGCAACTCAGGGGAACTGTCAAAAAGCAGTTCGATCTGTCAACCTTTGTAGGAATGAATAATGCTGTTGATAATGTATTTGAGCTGGTAAAAATAATCGCGGATAAAAATACTACGGTTCTGATTGTTGGAGAAACGGGCACCGGTAAAGAACTGCTTACCAATATTATACATTACAATAGCAACCGGATAAAAGGACCGTTCATTAAAGTCAGTTGTGCTATACTTTCACGCGAAATATTTGAAAGTGAACTTTTTGGACATGAAAAGGGGGCCTTTACCGGGGCAGAAAAGCAAAAAATTGGCAGGTTCGAGATGGCAAATAATGGAACTATTTACCTTGATGATATTGATGACTTGCCCTACGACCTGCAGGTAAAATTACTTAGGGTACTTGAAGAAGGAGAAATTGAAAGAGTTGGAGGCACTGAAACTATTAAAATAGATGTGAGGGTTATTGCTTCCACAAAAAAGAACCTGAAAGACCTCGCAGCAGAAGGTAAGTTCCGCGAAGACCTTTATTACAGGCTGAATGTTTTTCCAATCAACCTGCCACCTCTGCGGGAGCGACCAGGTGATATTGAACTGCTTGCCCGCCATTTTGCAAACGAATTTTCAAACGGAGCAAGAATTAGTATTGATGACGAAGTTATTGAACTATTGAAGAGATATCCGTTTAAAGGCAATGTCAGAGAAATTAAAAACCTGATGGAACGACTGGTATTACTTGCCCAGGATGGGGTGATAACGAAAAAACTTCTACCAATTGAGGTAAGATTCCCCGGAAAACCACATAACTGTTTCTTCTTTGGTGACAAGGCACTTGAAGATATCATTAAAGAAGTGGAAACAAATGCTATTCGTGATGCGCTTTTACGTTCGGGAGGCAATAAGGCCAAAGCTGCAACTTTACTCCAGGTTCCAGCATCTACTCTAAAATCAAGGATTGAGAAGCTGGGCATAGAAGGTGATTGATTGTTCATTTGATTCACTAATTCGCCCATCTTTCGACTTAAATCGACGAGATCTCGTCGATTTATTTTTTTTCTGAAACCTTCCTTTCATTACGTTTGTTATTTATTTGTTTGATTATTAAGGGGTTGCAACATTTTTTCCTTTTTAGTTTATTGTTTTGGTCTGCTTTTTGACTATAGCAGATGCCGTTGAACATATCACACTGTAATGCGGCTGATTATTAACCAGAATACCAAAGAAAACTAAAATGAAAAAACAAATTATTAATCTCATAGCACTAATCTGGGTATTTCTTCCCTTGTCACTGCTAGCTCAGCATACATACGAAGTAAAATCCCACAGTTTGGTAGTTGCCGGCACTTCAAATCTTCATGATTGGACTGCCAATGCAGAAAAAGTTGCTGGAAATTTCAAACTTCAGGTCAACAATGGCAAAATTGCTTCTGTAAATGGAGTAGAAATTAAAGTTGACGCCAAATCGCTCAAAGGTTCAAAGGGTAGTATCATGGATTCTAAAATTGAAGATGCACTTGATGCAAAGAAGAATCCATACATATCCTTTAAATCAAACAGTGGTGCTGTTACCGAAAAAGCAGGCAGCTATAAGATCACTGCAAATGGTGTACTTACTATTGCAGGCGTTTCGCAAAATATCACTGTTGATGCAAACGGAAAAGTTCTGCCCAATGGAGATGTTGAATTTACAGGAACCAAAAAACTCAAAATGACTGATTATAAGGTTGATCCTCCAACCGCAATGCTTGGAACATTAACCACCGGTGATGATATTACTTTAACCTTTAAAGTTGTACTCAAAACTACCTGATCACAATTAAAAACTAAAAATCCAATTAAACACTAAATAATACACCAAAATTATGAACATGAACATTAAAACAATCTTTGCAGCGATTCTTACTGCCTTTACTTTTAGTGGATTCGCACAAAACACAATAAATTTCAATAATGAAAACGACCAAAGAGGTGTCAATAAATTTGAAACTACCAAAGCCGCTGACACAGTTCCTTTCGACGGATTGAAAGTTAAAGTTGGTGGTGCATTCACACAGCAGTTTCAGGCTTTAAGCCACAGCAATACTGCCACCCCTAATATTGATACAATCAATGGTACAGTTTACAATTTGAACAAGTTATATCCATTAACTTCAGGCTTTAACCTTGCTGCAGCCAACCTGCGCATCGATGTTCAGCTGGCTGACGGTATTCATGTAGCTCTTGAAAATTACATGTCATCACGTCACCATTCAGAATTCTGGGTTAAGGGTGGTTACATTCAGATTGATAAACTGCCTATGTTTGGTAATCCCGACTGGTTCTCAAAATATGTTACTGTTAAAATCGGACACTTTGGAATTAACTATGGTGACCAGCAATTCCGCAGGAGCGACAATGGAAACACCATTCGCAATGCTTTTGTAGGCAATTATATTATGGATGCCTTTACAACTGAAATTGGAGGCGAAATTTATGTTTATCCATTCGACGGGTTCTTTGTAATGGGAGGTTTAACAGGTGGACTGCTGCAGGGTGATGTAAAGCAAGCTTATCTTCCAAATGGTGAAGAACTTAAAAAGAATCCTTCAATTCTTGCAAAAGCAGGTTTCGATAAACAATTAACCGATGATTTCAGGGTACGTTTGACCGGTAGTTTATACACTAATCCCGGAACAACAAGGAATACACTCTATGCAGGTGATCGTACCGGTTCACGCTACTTTATGGTTGTTGAACCTGAAGGTAATCTTACCGGTGGTTCATTTGTTGCAACATCAACATCTACCAATTTCACTTCAGGACAAATTCAGCCAGGCTTCACTAAAAAAGTTACTGCAATCCAGATCAATCCATTCATTAAGTTCAAAGGACTTGAATTATTTGGAGCCTATGAAATTGCAAAGGGATCTGAAAATTCAACTTTAACTGTTATGGAACCTGCAACACGTGAATTCACTCAACTTGCCGGTGAAGTTGTTTATCGCTTCCTCCCAAGAGAACAGGTATTTGTAGGTGCACGTTACAATACTGTAAGTGGAAGACTTCAGGGTTATACAAACGACATTTCAGTTGACCGTTTACAGGTTTCTGCAGGTTGGTTTGCTACAAAAAATATGCTACTCAAATTAGAATACGTTGATCAGAAATACAATGATTTCAAAGCTACCGATTACAGGAATGGCGCTGAATTCAATGGTTTAATGATTGAAGCTGCAATTGGTTTCTAAGCTGAATTAAAAATGATACTTAATCTGTTCATCATCTTATTTAACCTTATGGCACCGCTTACCAGTAACAGGGTTAGCTATACCATCAGGGAAAGCAGTTCTTTGACTATTGCCGGTTCAAGCAATGTTAACAAGTTTGAATGCACTAATTATGAGAATTTCTCAAACGGATATATATATATACTCACTGACGAGAAGAATGAACATATAAGTTTCTCTAACGCGATTCTGAAGATTGACATAAAATCTTTTGACTGCAAAAATCCCATTATGAACAAGGATTTTTATAATACAATGAACGCCAGGCAATCGCCCACAATAAATGTTGAATTGTTAAGTGCTGGTCCGGTTTCTAATGGTAAGATCCTTAAAGGACAGAGTGGCAAATTCCTTGCTGAAGTAGGTATTAGTTTAAATGGCACTACAAAAGCTGATAAGATTATTGTTTACTGGGAAAGAACCGGTAATAATCTTTTCCGTTTCCTTGGTGAAAAAGAACTGTTAATGTCAGATTTTGGTATTGATGCACCTGTAGCAGCACTGGGATTAATAAAAGTGAACGATCAGATTACCATAAAATTTGATCTGAATGTTCAGGCAAGTCCTAAGATTTTTTAATTATAATGATAATGGTTGGTTAATAAATTGGTGAATTGAGTTTGAGTGAGGTAAGGGGCTGTTTCTTAATGAAACAGCCTCTTTGTTTCTAAATGCAAAAGCCCTTTAGTTGTTATATTAACTTAAGTACTAGCTTTGCAAATTCTATGAATAAAACTGAAACACCCGGTTACAAAAAAATCTGGGTCATCTCATACCCCATCATTCTCAGCCTTATAGCACAAAATGCAGTTAATGTAACCGATACTGCTTTCCTGGGCAGGGTTGGAGAAGTTGAACTTGGCGCATCAGCTATTGGTGGCTTATTTTATATTTCCCTCTTTATGCTGGGCTTTGGGTTCAGTATTGGCGGACAAATACTTATTGCCCGACGTAACGGAGAGAAAAATTACCACGATATAGGACGTATTACTGATAACAGCATGTATTTCCTAATGGGGATGGCTTTGTTTCTTTTTATGGTAATCTTTTTCTTTGCCCCGGTTATATTACGGCCTCTTATTTCCTCTGATGCCATTTATAATGCCAGTACCGATTTTTTACAATACCGTATCTATGGAATTTTCTTTGCTTATGGCAATGTCCTCTTACGATCTTTTTATATAGGAACAACCAAAACCAGGGTACTCACCTACAATGCAATTATATTAGCGGGAACAAATATCTTCCTCGATTACTGTATGATCTTTGGAAACTTTGGATTCCCACAAATGGGAATTAAAGGCGCTGCGCTTGCTTCATCTATATCAGAAGCCGTTTCAGCACTCTTCTTTTTTAGCTATACCATTAAATTCACTGATCTGAAGAAATATAACCTGTTTCGCTTTGTTAAAATTGACTGGTCGGTAATCAGGTCAACTTTTAGCATTTCGGTTTTTGTAATGATGCAGATGTTCCTCTCACTCACTGGATGGTTCATTTTCTTTATGATCGTTGAAAAGATGGGCGAACGCTCACTTGCTGTATCTAACATAATCAGAAGCATTTATATAGTTTTGATGATACCTGTTTTTGCCTTCGGATCAACCACCAACTCACTTGTAAGCAATCTTATCGGTGAAGGCAAAAGTGATAAAGTGATGTCAGTAATTCTTAAGGTTGTTAAAATGAATTTTATACTCATCGCTGTCCTGGTAGGATTTTCTGTTCTCATTCCCCGGCTTATTATCAGTGTTTATACAAGTAATGTTTCACTCATTAACGACACCTTGCCGGTATTGTATGTGATCATGACAGCCTTACTGCTATTCTCCTTTTCAAATATTCTCTTCAATGGTGTTTCAGGAACTGCAAAAACCGAGATTGCTTTGTTTATTGAGGTAATTACCATTGGCATATACCTGATAGCAGCATATACTTATGTTGAAGTGCTTCACCTTCCAATCTATCTGGTATGGACCGCTGAATTGGTCTATTTCCTGATATTGGGAATCTTATCATTTCTATATTTACGGTCGAAACTTTGGAATAAGGCTGGCTAATAATGTCCCTCACCCCCCAACCGCATCTCCCATAGGGAGATGGGGAGAAATTTGTGGTAGCCTTGAAGGGGCGGCAAATATGGTGATTAATTAAAAATTTGCGATATTTGCATTATGGCAAAGTTATCGGTAGTCATAATAACCCTCAATGAAGAAAAGAACATCGCCAGGTGTCTTCGTTCTGTTGAAGGTTTGACTGACGACATTGTGGTAATTGACAGTGGTTCAACCGATCTGACGCCAAATATCTGCCAAACACTTGGAGTTAAGTTCCATACATCTGAATGGTTGGGTTATGCCGAAACCAAAAATTACGGTAATTCATTAGCCATTTACCCCCTGATACTTTCGCTGGATGCCGATGAAGCTCTGTCAGAAGAATTACGACACAGCATTATTGAAGTACTTAAAAACCAAAAAGCGCCCGCATACAGTATGAACAGGCTGACCAATTATTGTGGTCACTGGGTTAAGCATTGCGGTTGGTACCCCGATAAGAAAATCAGGCTTTTCAATAAAGATGCCGCTTATTGGAGTGGGTCACTTGTGCATGAAGCCATCAAATTTATCAATGGTCATAATGTTATCCATCTTAAAGGTGATATTCTACATTACTCATATTACACCATTGCTGACCATGTTGCACAAGCCAACAAGTACACTGACCTCACGGCAAAAAAAGCATTTGAAGAGAAGAAAAGAGTTACCATTTTTCATGTACTTATTAGTCCGGTTGTCAAATTCTTACGTGACTATTTTCTAAAGGCAGGATTCCTTGACGGATATTATGGCTTTGTCATTTGCCGTATTTCTGCATTTGCTACTTTTCTCAAATACTCAAAGCTCAGAAAGCTTTATACAGATGAACGGGTTAAACAGAAACTCCTTCCTGAAACTGATGATTCATTAACTTCCCGCTGATGAAGCCTAATCATATTCTTTTAAGCCGTACTGACAGCATTGGAGATGTGATACTCACTTTACCGCTTGCAGGTTTATTAAAGCATCATTTTCCAGGCGTGAAAATTACTTTTTTGGGCATGCCTTACACCAAAGATGTCATTGAATCATGCATCCATGTTGACCAATTCCTCGACTGGAGTATGTTAAGATCAATGAATGAGAAAGAGGCAGCTGAATTATTGAAATCGTGCCATGCAGACCTCATTATTCATGTGTTCCCGCGAAAAGAGATCGCCAGACTGGCCTTCAAAGCACATATTCCGCTCCGCATTGGTGCATCAGGCAGGTTATATCATTGGTGGTACTGTAACAAACCGGTTTTACTCTCACGAAAGAACTCCCATTTGCATGAAGCGGTGCTTAATATCTGCCTTGCAAAGCCACTATTTGATAAAAGAATAATTGCTGAATATAGAGAAGGTAATCCACAATTATTATCAGAATTTACCGGAATACAAGCACCAGCAAGTGCTAAAGCAAATATCACCGGACTCATTGATAATAAGTACTTTAATGTAATAATCCATCCAAAGTCGAAGGGTAGTGCCCGCGAATGGGGAATGGACAATTATGCTTATCTTGCAGGAAAACTGTCAAGAATTAGTCCTCTGCCTGGCTATAAACCATATAAGATTTATATTTCAGGAACAGCAGAGGAAGGTAGCATTTTAAAAGAATCAGGGTTTTTTGAAAAAACCGGACA
>DATGXS010000033.1:0-85651 GCA_035298745.1 Lentimicrobium sp.
TGAACCAATTGCAAGAGTTGCCGGTCATCCTGAATTTAAGCGTATATCCATATTTCACGCGCTTAATCAGAAAGCAATAGCCAGGCAGCATGCTAAGTCAATAATGCGTAAATATGAAGACCTGAATCTGATTGTTGTCCATTTAGGTGGTGGCATCAGTGTTGGAGCTCATAAAAAAGGCCGTGTAGTTGATGTTAATCAGGCTCTCGACGGTGAAGGCCCTTTTTCACCTGAACGCAGTGGCACTCTACCTGCAGCTGATCTCGCGCGTTTGTGTTATAGTGGAAAATATTCTTTGAAGGAAGTGCTGATAATGATTAAAGGAAAGGGCGGATTAGCGGCCCATCTTGGAACTAACAGTGCATACGAGGTAGAGCAACGCATGGCTGCGGGAGACGAGAATGCTCAGTTTATTTTTGAAGCAATGGCTTTCCAGGTAGCAAAAGAAATTGGAGCTATGAGCACAGTTTTAAAGGGCGATGTAGATGCGATATTACTTACTGGTGGAATTGCACATGGTAAATGGTTTGTGAATCAGGTAATTGAAAGAGTTTATAAGATTGCACCCGTACATGTTTATCCGGGTGAAGATGAAATGCGCGCTCTTGCACTTAATGGCCTTATGGTGCTGAAAGGTGAAATTGAAGTGAGTGAATATAAATAAGATATAATCTTAACTTAATGGAATTTTTGTACATCATTGTCGCTCTGGTTCTACTCTTTGACTTTATCAATGGTTTCCACGATTCAGCAAACTCCATAGCAACAGTAGTTTCAACCCGGGTGCTGACACCATTTCAGGCCGTTGGTTTAGCCGCATTCTTCAACTTTGCGGCTCTTTTTGTCTTTAGTTTACATGTTGCTACTACCATGGGTAAAGGCGTTGTAAATCCTGATGTAATTGACCTTAATGTTATCGCCGGCGCCTTAATTGCGGCTATTTCATGGAACCTGATTACATGGTGGCTTGGCTTGCCTTCTTCATCCTCTCACACCCTGGTTGGTGGTTTGATGGGTGCAACAATAATTAAAGCTGGACCGTCAGCTTTGATTATGAGTGGGATTTTAAAAATCGTAGCCTTTATCTTCATATCACCTATAATTGGTATGATATTATCGTATTTCATTTCACTTATTGTAATCAACCTTTCTAAAAATCTGCCTGCACCTAAAGCGGATAAATACTTCAGGAGGCTACAATTACTTTCAGCTTCATTATTTAGCTTGGGGCATGGTGGTAATGATGCACAAAAATCGATGGGCATTATCTGGGTAGCCATGATTGTTACCGGACAAGCTACAAAAAGTGATCCTATAGCATGGTGGATTGTATTGTCATGTCAGTCTGTTATTGCCCTTGGAACTCTTTTTGGTGGATGGAGAATAATTAAAACCATGGGCCAGAAGATTGCTAAACTAAGACCGTTTGAAGGTGTTTGCGCTGAAACAGCAGGTGCATTAACTTTATTTGGAGCCACTGAAATGGGTATACCGGTTAGTACCACTCACACTATTACCGGTGCTATCATGGGGTCCGGTCTGCGTAAGGGATTAGGTGCTGTTAAATGGAATGTCACTGCAAAAATATTCTGGGCCTGGATCTTAACGATACCAATATCAGCCTTACTGGGTATAATTTTTTATTGTATTTTAAACTTAATTGCATAATAGAGATATCATGAATATAGAAAAGTTACTTAAGTTCTTTGTTCCTCAGGATAATTCATTCTTTCCACTTTTTGAAGGTGAAGCAAGGTGTACTTTGCAGGCAACAAGATTATTAAATGATTTGATCCATAAAACTTCTGAAGCTGAGCGGGACCAGGTTTTTGCCCAGATCAAAGATCTTGAAAACGAATCTGATTCTTATACCCACAAGGTATACGACCGGTTAAACCAGTCGTTCCTTACTCCTTTCGACAGGGAAGACATCCAAGCACTGGCATCAAAAATTGATGATGTACTCGACCTCACATATGCCGTTAGCCAGAGACTTCAATGGTATAAATTCCCGGTTGAGAAAATCAGTGAAGAGTTTAAAAACTTTGTAAAAGTCATTGGCAAAATGGCTGAGGAAATCCAGCTAGCTGTTTCATATTTGCCAGACTACCTGAAGAATAAAGAAAAAATACACCAGTCGTGTATAGTACTCAATACCCTTGAAGAAGAATGCGACCGTATTTTCTACGCTTACATGAGCCAATTATTTAATCTTGACGACACAAAAGAAATTGTGAAGAAGAAAGATATCTTTCAAACTATTGAAAAAGTAGCTGATGCTGCTGAAGATGTTTCAGATATTCTTAAAACCATCTTGATTAAAAACGTCTAGCTAAATTTACGGCATTTATATGTTAACCGTCATATAAATAATTACCGAAAACGGTTAAATTCTAGAAGTGTGTTTTACTGGTTGTTGAGTTTTACCTCAATGTCTTCTTTATCACCTGCATTAATGGTTAGATTTTCAATAAGACTATTTTTGTAAGAAATAAGCGATAGTACAAGGCTATAAGTGCCGGGATGGAGACTGCTGATATTGAAATTCCCATCAAGATCAGAATAAGTTTTGAGTTCAGTGCCTTCAACTGTTATGAGTACACCTGCCAGTGCTTCACCTGTCTTCTGGTCAATTACTTTTCCTGTTAGTCTGGATGTTGTAGAAGATGCTTCAGCAGAAGTTATCGATGCTTTCGAAGGTCCGCTTTCAGCCAATACCTGCAATGAAACAATTAATAATGAAATTACCAGTATATTTTTAAACAGGTTATTATTCAGTTTCTTATGATGTTTCTTGTTCATGATTATTAGTTTTGTTTCAGCAAAAATATACCCTACATGTTAACTCTTTATGAAGAAAATGTTAACTAAAGGTTAACTTTAAGGCTCGGGTTTATTCTATAAGTATTTCTTTTCCATGGTAAGTTTTCCCTCATCATCCCATTGTTTCCAGATACCGGTCTTCTGACCGTTTGAATAATACATCTCATAAAGTACTATCCCATTATCATTCCTGATTATCCATTTTCCATCTTTAACATTATCCGCATACGAGGCTTCTGAAATAACCACACCTTTCTCATTCCATTTAATCCATGTGCCTGTCTTTTTCCCATCGGTAAACTCCCTATGTTCCTGTTTACATCCTGACAGATAGTATAGTTCAGTATTTCCATGTTCAAGTCCATTACTGATATTCTGCTCAATCAATAAGGTTCCGTTCGGGTGATATTCTTTATAAGTTCCAGTATAAAGCATGCCGTTTTTATAATACAAGCCGTTTATGAGTTCTGGTTTTTGAGCTGAAACGCTCAACGACATAAGGATTGCCGAAAATATGATTAATACTTTACCTGCCATGACAATAATTTTCTGCAACAAAAATAATCCAATGAAATATCCTTTTTATCTCGACCTGGAGAATTAACGATAGCTTAACAAATCGGTAACCTAATCTTAACATTGCTTCTGTTACTACGGAATAATTTTGCTGTGAAATCTAATTACTACTATGCATAGAGTAAAAATTACCCGACTATCGTTTGTACTTATGGTATTGCTTACTTTTTGTAGCAGTGCTTTTGCACAATATTCACTTACCGGAATCATCAAAGACAAAAAGACAAACGAAACCATACCAGGTGCTAATATTCTTATCAAGGGCACAACTACTGGTGCAATTTCCGACCTTGAAGGACGGTTTGTCATAAGCAATTTAAGGAAAGGCTCATATATAGTTATCATCTCTTACATATCCTATAAAACCATTGAGCTTGACAATGTAAGGGTAGGAGAGCATACATCAGAACTTGACATACAACTTGAAGAATCGGTAGCTTCACTCGAAGGGGTTACAGTTACAGCCAGTCGCCAGACCAATACCGAAATTTCTATAGTAAGTTCCATTAAAATTGCTGAAGTAGTGGTGAGTGGCATATCTGCACAGCAAATAAGCAAGTCACAGGATAAAGACGCCTCTGAAGTGGTAAAACGTATACCAGGTGTCACTGTTGTAGGAAATAAGTTCATCCGAATAAGAGGGCTGGCCGAACGATATAATAATGTATTACTCAACCAGAGTCCAGCCCCCAGTATGGAAGCCGACATACGGTCATTTTCCTTTGATATAGTGCCCTCCTCTCTTATCGATCGTATATTGATCTTTAAAAGTCCTTCAGCTGATCTTCCAGGCGACTTTTCAGGAGGTACAGTAAAGATCTTTACCAGAAGTATTCCCGAGGAAAGTTTTTATGAAGCAGGCTATACCGCTGGCTACAGACAGGGATCCTCACTTACACGTTTTAAAGGACAGGAAAATAGTTTTATAACCAACCTGGGTTTTAACGATCGCAAACATGATTTACCTCAAGACTTTCCAGATGATCTGCGAAGGGTAAACCCTCAACAGCTAACCGATGCAGGCCGTGCTCTGCCCAACGATTGGGTGCCACAAACATCTAATGCCGGGCTTAATCATAATTTTAATCTAACAGGCGGATTAAAGCTGAAAGCCGGCAAGGTTAGTATTGGCAATGTGACATCTTTATTATATAGCAGTAACAGATCAATTCGCAGTATTGAACGCTATGATTATATGGAATATGATAAACTGAACGACAGAAGCACAATGCTGTTTAGTTTCATTGATCGGGAATATAATTACAATATCCGCACCGGCATATTGCACAACTGGGCATTCAGGTTTAACCAAAATCATACAATTGAAGTCAAGAACTTTTTTAACCAGCTCAGTCAGCAACAATACATATTAAGAACCGGCATACATTATGATTTTAATTATGTACCAGAAAACCATTCCTTCGACCAGGTTTACAGGGGTATATATAACGGCCAGCTCAATGGAACACATAAGTTTTTAAAGGACCAGCTTATCATTGATTGGGTAGCAGGCTATAATACTTCCTATCGTAACCAGCCCGATTATCGGCGATACCGTTCTGATGTTGATACTATAGAAGGTACACGAACTTTATATATTCCGCTCGGGTCAGCATCAGCCTATTTCCTTGGAAGGTTCTTTTCAGCAATGAACGAACATAGCACTTCAGGAAGTATCAACATCACCTACAAACCTCAATTTACTAACAACCGTTTTAAACCCACTTTCAAAGCAGGGTTCATACTTGAAAAGAAACAGCGCGACTTTTGGGCACGAAATATTGGGTATGTGAGAACCACGCAATCAGATCCAGGACTAGAAAATTTGACTATAGATAAGTTGTTTCAGCCTGAAAATATTAATAATACCTCCGGAATGCGCATCGACGAACAATCTAACACTGCGGATTCATACACTGCCTCCAACCTTCTGAATGCAGCTTTTGTCATGATCAGCCTGTCTGCCGAAAATAAAATCAATTTCAATGCAGGTGTAAGACTTGAGGATAACAGGCAGCAATTGGGCAATAAAGCACTTTTTACAGATATCAATAATAATACCATCGACCTGCTTCCTTCAGCCAATGTCAGTTATAATTTTAACGACAAGTCGCTGTTGCGTGCTGCCTACGGGTTAACCGTTAACAGGCCCGAATTCAGGGAACTGGCTCCTTTCGGATTTTATGACTTTAGCTTCAACCTGGTTAAAAAAGGAAACAAGGACCTTAAGAATGCCACCATCCACAACATCGATCTCCGGTGGGAATACTATCCTACACCCTCTGAGCTTTTTACAGCAGGAGTGTTTTACAAGAAATTCATTGACCCTATCGAAACACAATTTGTACCGGGGGGAGGTTCAGGCGGTATAAAAGATTTCTCTTTTGCCAATGTTGAAAGTGCTCAAAGCATGGGTGTTGAAGCTGAAGTGAGAAGGTCCCTTGCCGGCCTTACAGCCTCAGATTTCATAAGCGACCTAACCATCATATTCAACGGTGCCCTTATAAAAAGCAGGGTTAACCTCGATAGTTCACTGGTAAGGCAATCAGTTAACAGGCCTATGCAAGGTCAGTCACCATATATTTTGAATCTTGGAATTTACTATCGTAATCTTAAAAATGATCTTCAGGTTAGCGTACTATATAATGTTACCGGCAGATATATCTATTCGATAGGCTTTGATGTATACCCTGATGTGTACCAGATGCCCCGGAACGTGCTCGACTTTTCCATTACCAAGGGATTAGGAAGTCATTTTGTACTTAAAGTGGGAATATCAGATATATTGAACGATGACGATGTACTGCTCCAGGATGCTAATGGCGATGGCAAATTCGAATCCAACGGCGACCAGGTCATACAACGATATTCACCCGGCAGCCTGTTTAACCTCGGTATAGTATGGAAGACTACAAAATAAAATTAACATTGATTTAACAATGCCTTAATATTTATTTAATATTCCAATAATAAATTTGCCATCGTAAAGAAATGGAAGTAAATAAAACCAAAAACAAACCACTTTTATGGACATTAAAAATTTAACAGGCAATTTCAAGAGTTATCTAATGGTAGCATTAATCATGACAGCAATTGTTGTATCATCGTGCTCCAAGGACAAAGATGAAACAGGGGCTGTACCTGAAGTAACACTCAGCACAACCACTGCGGCTAACATGCCGGGTAACATGGTTTCAACCGAGGTAAACATAAATGCACCCGAGGGAGTTCAGGCACTCAACATTTATAAAAACGGTGTCCTCCTGTCAACCGAAACCTTCAGCAATGAAAAAACAAAAACCTATACTTTTGAATATACCATCGAAAGCAATTTCACTACCGGCAATCAGATAAACTTCAATTTTGAAGCTGTTGACGGCTTAAACCGCAAGTCGCAGGTTAAGATCTTTACTGTAACTGTAAGTGAAGTTCCCGCCAAGGAAGTAGTTGAAGTTCCTGAAGGGGATGTACTTGCAAACACGGTATGGACAGCCGATAAGATCTGGAGGCTTAATGGTTTTGTAAGGGTTCAGGATGGTATAACCCTCACAATTGAACCGGGCACGGTCATTTTTGGTGCCAGGGCATCAAAGGGAACGCTTATTATACAGCGTGGAGGTAAACTTATAGCCGATGGTACATCCGAACATCCCATAGTTTTCACATCAGAGCGTGAACCGGGGAGCCGCGAGCCCGGTGATTGGGGAGGTGTTGTGATTTGCGGCCGCGCACCCAACAATCAGGGAACAGATGTTGAACTGGAAGGTGGTTATGGTGGCATTCACGGTGGCAACAACCCAAACGACAACTCAGGCATATTAAGGTATGTTCGTATTGAATTTGCTGGTGTTCCCATTCAGCCTAACCAGGAAATAAACTCATTAACCCTGGGTAGCGTGGGAAGCGGCACCACCATTGAAAATGTGCAGTGTTCTTTCGGTCTTGATGATTCTTTTGAATGGTTCGGCGGTACCGTAAACGCCCGTCATATTGTAGCCTACCGCGGACTTGATGATGATTTTGATACCGATTTTGGTTACAGTGGAAAAGTACAGTTTGCACTGGGTATCAGAGGCGCCACCCTTGCCGATCAGTCTGGCTCCAATGGATTTGAATCAGATAATGACGGTGCTGGTTCATCACTTGCTCCGTTTACTCAGGCAATATTTGCCAATGTAACCCTCATAGGCCCTAAGAAATCTCCCGAAACCGCCATCCAGCTACAGTTTCAACATGCAGCACAAATACGCCGTAACTCATCTTTATCCATATATAATTCCTTCATGACCGGCTATCCTTTCGGAATCTTTATTGATGACGCCAAACCAGGTTCAAGTCAGCATGCCCTCGATGGTGACCTTCAAATAAGAAACGTTGTATTATCTGGTGTCGACAACTGGGGTAACAACTCATGGGGTGGCAGCTCAACAGTGGCGAATGCTCCTCTAAAACAAGTAGATGCCAGTGTAGCACCGGGCTTCGAAATCAATGCCTGGTTCAATACCGCTACTTTCAAAAATCAAATATTAACCAAATGGCAGAATGCCGGCATCGATCCTGCAATTTTCGACCTTGGTGGGCCTGTTCTAATACCTGTAAGTGGTTCTATGTTACTTAATGCAGCCGACTGGACCAACACTCCCAAAGCTGACAGTTTCTTTGAAAAAACTGCTTATATAGGTGCTTTCGGTTCAACCAACTGGACTGAAGGATGGTGTGAATGGAATCCTAATGCAGTAGATTACCGATACTAAAAGACTCTCATAATTCCCGATATATTAGTGTTTTTTGTTGGTGAAAGCCGGAATCTCAAATTCCGGTTTTTTTATCTAACTCAATTATTGTATTCCATAGATTGTTCAAATCTTATTCGAAGGTTATACTTTTCTTTATTCCAGAAATTTAACAAATGACACATAATTTATTATCACCCAATAAGTTAGGCTTATCGTTTTGAGACAAAACTAATTCAAAATAATTTAATAGCCACTTCTCATGATTATTCTCCTCAGTGAGAGCACAAACGAATTGAAAGATTCATTAAAGATCTAAATAAATTGCGCCCAGCAAGTAATAACTTTTAATTGTATAAGGAACGAAGAATAGTGAATTATATGAGTAAAAGTTAGCCCAGGTTTCAATACCAGCACTTACTTTCTTATTTATCTTCACCATAATACCTGCTGTATAGTTTGGCGATAATAAACCAATTGCAATGTTTGGCCTTAATCTGTGACTATCAGGGGCTATATACTCGATTTGAAATGGAAACCTTATAGAATTAGTGAACATGTTCTTTTCTTGCTCTATCCTTTCATAAAATATACCTGTACGTAAATACAACTTCTCATTAACTCTTGGAAGCCAAAAGTTATTGATTGCACCATTAATGAAATAAGGAACTTTAATAGCTGCAGCTTCATCTAATACATAATCTATCCCTGATAATCCTTCAATTTTTGCATGCACTTTCAGCTTACTCTTCTCATATACAGTGCATTCTTCTAAAGTACATACTTTTTTATGGTAATCTTTTGCCAATTTTACAAGATTCTTATGCTCTGGTTTATCAATTGCCTGAATCTCTTTTTCAAGGCCTTGCGCATCATTCATTAATAAACTCAGTATACCTATATGGTTTTTTGAATTAAATGCTTAATCTTTTCCATTTCGGGTGATAATACCTTCTTTATATGGAAGATTTATTAATGGCTGTCCTTCTTTTTCGATAAAATAGTGATCACCTTCCAGATCTCTTAAATAATATATGCTTATTTTCCCCTTTATTAAAATCTCAAGAAAAACCTTTTTTCCCATCTATATCTCTTGATACAAAGTATTTACTATCAATAAACCTGAAACTTTCAATTTCATCAGGGGTGAATTCCTTAACTTCATTTTCTGCTTTTTGAAATTTGCAAACCTGTCCCATTAGGAGATCGCCCCTATAATCGATTTACCATAAGTAGTTTCACCCTTATCTATTATATAACCTGGCCTCAAATCGGTTTGAGCATTAATAGAATAATTAATGAGGAATAATAATGAGCAGAAGATGATCTTATTCATAATTTTTGAGGGATTATTTATGCAAATATATTAAGTCAATTTTGAAACCATAAAAATTCCTGGTTAAATACTTTCTAGAGATTTTTTATAGATTAGAAAATGGGAAGTTCTTTCTCAAAGGTTAGGATTAGTTTTGATCATCTCTACGTCAAGGCTAGGTCATAACTAGGTCATCTCTAGGTTAACTATAGGTATTACCTAGTTTTATAATATTTTTCTTAACCTTTTATCCTTTATTTAAACTATGGTTGATAAAATGTAAGGCATATGATTGATGACTTTAATAAATATTTACACAATTATTGAAAAACACTACCCAATTTTTTTAAATATATTTTTAAATTTGCCAGTACTAACCTAACCATATCTTTTATGAAAAAATTTGTTTTTATTGTAATTGCCGTGATTCTAACATTGCCAACGTATTCACAGGTGAAATGCGGACTAAAACTTGGTGCTGATTTTTCGGTAATGAGAGCATTCGCAGATGGTGAGAAAGCTCCTGACTCTCTCCAAAGAAGATTGACTTCACCAAGACTTGGTTTCTTTGTTGAAATTCCTGTAAACGATTTTCTATTTATCCAGGCAGGATTCAATACTGCCGTTAAAGGGTATAAATTTGATTTTATTCACTATAAGAATGATCAATACGTTGAAACGGAAGACACACAATTACTCTTATACATTGATTTTCCTGTAACTATAGGTTATAAATACGATATGGGTGACGCTAAATTGTTCGCATTGGCTGGACCAGCTCTTTCATATAATTTGTATGCTACACAACTATATAAATATAAAGGTGAGTATGACAATGTACATCAAACTGTAGGTTCAGATGGTGATATCCTTCCAATTGAATTGTGTGGTAAAATAGAAGGTGGTATTGAAGTAAACAGATTTATGTTTTCTGCCTCCTATTCAATGGGATTAAGTAACCTTGCACCAGAAAATCCATGGGATATGACACTTAAGTCAAATGTCATAGGACTTACAGCTGCTGTTAAATTTGGCGAAGTTGATGGTCGTCGCCGGGGTGGGCATAGAAGGCACTAAATAAAAAATTAAAAAACACCGGTCGATCACCGGTGTTTTTTTTATCCGATTCTTAAACCATTTTCAACCTTCCCATCTGTCGTTAGTAATGTTACTACATCGCCATCAACTGATCCAAGTACCAGGCATTCACTAAAAAAATTGGCAATCTGTTTAACAGGAAAATTAAGAACCGCGATCACCTGTTTGCCAATTAATTCCTCAGCATTATATAGCTTGGTTAATTGTGCAGAACTCTTCTTAATTCCTGAGGGTCCGAAATCAATTCTCAGTTTGTGTGCCGGTTTACTGGCTTCTTTAAAAGTTTCAGCAGAAATAATAGTTCCGGTTCGGATTTCAACTTTTATAAAATCATTCCAACTGATTTCAGGAATTTTATTCATTTTTAAGTTTCGTTTTATGGTATAAAAGATGACCGGGGATAATTATAGCAAAAAACCAACAGACTGCTTCTATTAAATGTTGATCAGCAAGTGGAAAATATGAAGCGACGAGACCTAAAATGCCGAAAAATATTCCACCAAAAATTAACAATTGTGATTTTAAGATGCTTCCGGTTGTAATTATGGTAAAAGCAATGATAACCATAAAAATTGCATGCTGAAGCTCAAAATTTATTGAATGTAATACGTTGTTCTGTATCAGATTCACCATCACCATTACTCCAAACATTGCTACCCAACTATTTCTGATTGTAGTTCGATATCTGTGTGTTACTGATTTCCTGTTGTAAAGGATATGCAGGATTGTCATTGAAATGACGCCGATACCAATAACAATACCAAATAAATTCAGTGATTTTTCAAAAAGATTGCTTAACAATAATTCCCTTTCAACATATCCGGTAAGATTAACATAAAACATTAACCATCCCCAGAGGATAAAAAGTATTCCTTCCCTGGTAAGTACTTTTTTAGTGGTCTGCAAAATTTGATCAGCAACTAACATAATGCCTGAATAACCTATCAAATTTAATATTTTGAAAGGTAAGATCATAGGCTTAGTGATCTTTATTCTAAAAGTTTTGGAACAAAAATTATTAATCCTATAAGTAAAGCACAAATAGCACTCAGCAACACAGCTGCTGCTGCAAGGTCTTTAATCTTCTTTATTGATTCGTTTTGACCAGGAGAGATTAAATCGCATAAGTTTTCCACAGCAGTGTTAATTGCTTCAAATGCAATTACAAAACCAATAGCAATAATCAAAGCAATCCATTCTATTTCGGACAATCCTGTCAGCACTCCTGTTACAAGTGCAGCTATTGCTAAAATCGTATGAATTTTAGCATTAGGCTCTTCTTTAAAAAGAACCCTCATTCCATTGAATGCATACGTGAAGCTTTTTAACCTTTTCTGCAAAACCGCTTTAATGGACATGGTAGGTTTGTTTATTTGATGGCTTTTATATAGTAATCAGTAGTTTTTCTGTGTTCTACACTACTAAAACCTGCTTCCGTCAATTTAGCTTTAACAATATCTATACTGTATTTCTTAAAATTTTCTGCAAACTTCATTTTTTCAAAATATTCCGCAGGTGTCATGTAAATACAAAAACGACCTTGATCAGGGAGTATTGAGTGTATTTTACAAAAAACACTTAAAAGATCTTCCCAGAAGTATATCACATTCACACAGTAAACTTTGTTATACGCTCCATTATCCACCTCACTGTTTATGAAATCTCCATAGTTCAAAATCAGTCTGTTAGCCTTGATGTAATCCTCATTTCTTTTCATGGCTGTTCTGTACATAACCTCTGAATAGTCGATACCACCGATCTTACAGTCAATTGGCTTTTTGAGTATAAGTCCTAATCCCATTCCAGTTCCATAACCTATTTCAAATAACCTATCACCATTTGTTAATTCAAGGTCTTTCATGATTTCCTCATATGCTTTATAGTTTCTGTGGTCCATGAGTTTACCGGTAATACGGCCTAAAATGCCACTGGGTCTGGCAAGTTGTTTGCCCATAGTTTTAAACATAATTTGAGCTTTAGAATTATACCTGAAGTAGTTATGCAAATGTACTAAATGTTACACTGTTTATTTCTTTAACTGATCTCCACTCCAATACCTTGAATAATCGTAATTTTACTTTATGATTAGTTCTCTTCAAATCAAACAGTTTGCTACGGAGTTAGGAGCTGACAAGTGTGGTATTTCTTCAATAGAAAGGTTTAAAGATGCCCCTGCAGGTTTCCATCCGGTTGATATTTGGTCAGATTGTAAATCAGTGGTTGTCTTTCTTAAAAGTATGCCACGTCTGGCAATTCAGACCGAAAATCCAATTGTATATTCACATACCGCCTATACTCTTTATACTAGTCTTGATAGATTAGGACTTGATTTATGCCTGAAACTTCAGGGTGTTGGCTTGGATGCTATTCCGGTACCAACAGATGTTCCATATTTATATTGGAATGAAGAACTAAAGCGAGGAATGGGAATTTTATCCTTAAGACATTCAGCATATAATGCCGGTCTTGGAATCATGGGCAGGAATACCTTGTTAATAACTCCTGAATTTGGTAACATGGTTTACTTAGGTGCTGTATTAATTGATGCAAGACCTGATGAAGATCCGCTAATTGAAGATTTTTCTTGTCCTGATGGTTGTTCCTTATGCATGGATTCATGTCCTGTAAATGCCCTTGATGGGATATCTGTTAATCAAAAGGCTTGCAGAGGCGTATCATCCATAACCCATGAAAGAGGTTGGGATATTTATATTTGCAGTGAATGCAGGAAGGTTTGCCCTTTAGGGTAAACTCACGTTGCATTTGAACTTTCAAATATCTTTCCTGTTATATGCCAAATCTATAGAGATGGAACTATATTCAATTCCTACAGGTCACTTTAAGCTTGATGGCGGCGCAATGTTTGGCGTCGTGCCTAAATCATTATGGAGCAAGCAATACCCTGCTGATGAAAACAATATGATTGATATGGTAATGCGTTGTTTACTTGTTGTTGATGATCAAAGGGTTATCCTTATTAATAATGGGATCGGAGATAAACAAAGTGAAAAATTTTTTAGCCGTTACTATCTTAGCGGAGAAGACTCACTGGAAAAATCGTTAGCAAAATATGGTTTCAAGCATGAGGATATTACCGATATGTTTTTAACACATCTACACTTTGATCATTGTGGTGGAAGTGTTAAAATGAATGAAGCAAAAAATGGATATGAGTTGACTTTTCCTAACGCCATTTATCATATTAGCAGACCACAATGGAACTGGGCTATGAATTCAAACAAACGCGAGAGTGCTTCTTTTTTAATCGAAAATATCAAACCTATTGAAGAAAGCGGAAATCTCAGACTATTTGATAATGGAACAAAACTCTTCAGGAATATAGATATCAGGCTCTTTAATGGTCACACTGAGGGCCAGGCAATTCCTTTCATCCACTATAATAAGAAGACCATTGTTTTCACAAGTGATGCACTTCCAACTAAAGCTCACGTTCCACTCCCATGGGTAATGAGCTATGACACCCGTCCCTTGATAACACTTGAGGAAAAGGAGGTATTCCTTAATGAAGCTTCTGAAAAAGATTTCATTTTATTTCTTGAACATGATGCTTATAATGAATGCTTTACTTTAAGAAAAACAGAAAAGGGTATTGTTGCTTCTGAAAGTTTTAGTTTGGACGAAGTATTGACTCTTACTTGAAGGGATTAGGACAAAAGAATTGCATTTTTCAGCATTGACAGGTTATAAAATATTCAAACTTTTACATGTATACGATGTTTTTGTTTTCAAAAAATCGTAACTTGCTCTTGAAATAACCCTCAATTATACAATTTTGTACAGGATTGAATCAAACATTAACACTTCTTCGGAAGAGTTTAGAAAAAATCAGGCAGTATATAACGACTTGATTTCCACCTATTATAATAGGATGAAGATTGCCACTGCAGGTGGCCCTCCGCTGGCAATTAGCAGGCATACTGAAAGAGGCAAGCTATTAGCACGTGAAAGAATTGATCTTTTAGTAGACCCAAACACCCCTTTTCTTGAGCTATCGCCAATGGCTGCCTGGGATATGTATAACAATGAATTTCCTTCGGCAGGTATAGTCACCGGAATAGGGGTTATTCATGGACGTGAGGCAATGATAATAGCTAATGATGCAACAGTAAAAGGTGGAACTTACATAGAACAAACTATACGCAAACATGTGAGGGCACAGGAAATAGCCATGCAGAACCACCTTCCGTGCATCTATATGGTTGACTCCGGTGGAGTTTTTCTACCTGAACAGGCCAAAGTATTTCCCGATAGATTTGATTTTGGCCGCTTTTTCTTTAACCAGGCCCGTATGTCAGCGGCAGGTATTCCTCAAGTTGCAATTGTTATGGGTTCTTGTACTGCAGGTGGCGCATATGTGCCTGCTATGAGTGATGAAACAATCATTGTAAGAGAACAGGGTACAATCTTTATTGGTGGACCACCATTAGTAAAAGCAGCTACAGGTGAAGAAGTTACAGCTGAAGAACTGGGCGGTGCCGTAGTACATACTTCTATTTCAGGAGTTGCAGACCATTTGGCTGAAGATGACCGCCATGCTATTCAAATATGCAGGGATATTTTCATGACTCTCAAACCTGCTGTGAAACAGAAATTAGAATTACTAAAAAGCGAACCACCATATTATGATCCCGCGGAATTATATGGTATAGCGCCAATTGACCTTAGAAAACCCGTTGATTCGAAAGAGATAATTGCAAGGCTGGTTGATGGCAGCCGATTTCATGAATTCAAAGCCAATTATGCCCCAACTATTGTAACAGGTTTTGCCTATATCATGGGATATCCGGTAGGAATATTAGCCAATAGTGGTGTGTTATTTGGCGAAACGGCCTTAAAAGGTGCTCATTTTATTGAGTTATGCACCTCACGCAATGTTCCGATAATCTTTCTGCAAAATATAACCGGATTCATTGTTGGCCGTGAATACGAGCGAAAGGGAATTGCACGCGACGGGGCAAAGATGGTTCATGCTGTCGCAAACGCAAATGTCCCAAAGTTCACCATAGTATTTGGTGGAAGTTTTGGTGCGGGAAATTATGCAATGGCTGGAAGAGCATATGATCCAAACTTTCTCTTCATGTGGCCAAATGCAAAAATATCTGTTATGGGTGGTGAACAAGCTGCAGGAGTACTTACAACAGTTAAGGAGGATCAGCTCAAGGGCAAAGGGCAGACATTCCCTGAAGCCGAAAGAGAAGAACTCCGTCGTTCAATTCTAGCTAAATATGAGGAGGAAGGTTCAGCTTATTATAGCACTGCTCGTTTATGGGATGACGGCATTATTGATCCAAAGGATACCAGAGTTCTACTTGCACTGGCCATTGCGGCTTCTACCAACTATAAATGGGAGGAAACAAAATATGGTGTTTTCAGAATGTAGGTTTTAACAACCTCTAAGCACAAAGTCAAAAGGAATTACACAATTAACCATTTATAAATTATGTCTTATAAAACACTAGAGATAGAATACACCGATCAAGTAGCTACTATTTGGCTTAACCGTCCGGATATTCGTAATGCTTTTAATGAAGTAATGATTTCTGAACTTATTGTTGCTTTTAATAAAGCCTCAGCTAAGGACAATATAAAGGTGATAATTCTTCGAGGAAAAGGTAAGACATTTTGTGCAGGAGCCGATCTAAACTGGATGAGAGATGTAGCTAAATATTCTTATGAAGAGAATCTAAAAGAAAGTCTTCAGCTGTCAGAATGCTTTAGCACTATTTATAATTGTCATATTCCAACTATTGCTGTTATACATGGTGCAGCTATTGGTGGTGCTAACGGCTTGCTGGCTGCATGTGATATAGCCATTTGTGATGACCAAACCGTATTTTCTCTTTCGGAGGTTAAAATTGGGATAGTGCCTGCCTGTATATCACCCTTTGTTATCAAAAGAGTTGGCGAATTTGGAGCAAAAGAACTAATGCTGACTGGAAGAAGGATTAATGGAAAAGAAGCTGAATGGTTCAGGTTAGTTAACAAATCTCTTCCTTCAAGTGATCTTGATGACTATCTTGATAAAATGATTGAAATGTTACTTACGAGTGGACCCAAAGCAGTTGGCCACTGTAAAATACTCATTGACCAGGTGTCAAATAAAATTACTCTTCATGAGGCACTAACATACACTGCTAAGATGATTGCAGAAATACGATCATCGGAAGAAGGCCAGGAAGGTATGGCAGCATTTTTAGAGAAACGTAAACCTAACTGGATCAAATGATAAAAACTGTCCTGATATCCAACCGGGGTGAAATAGCAATTCGTATAATGCGAACGGCCAAAGCAATGGGATACACCGTAATATCTATTTATTCCGAACAGGATAAAGATTCCGCTCATGTTAAACTCGCAGATAAAGCAGTTTTGCTTAAGGGAAATACAATTGCTGAAACTTACCTTAATATTCCAGCTATAATACAGGCAGCGAAAGATAACAACGCTGATGCAATTCATCCGGGATATGGATTTCTTTCAGAAAATCCACTTTTTGCTGAAGCATGCGAGAAGGCAGGTATCATATTTGTTGGTCCTGCTTCAAGTTCTATAAGGGCAATGGGTAATAAGATTGCAGCCCGAGAAATTGCAAAACAACACCATATTCCCATTGCTCCCGGTATCACAGGATCAGCCCGGGAATTACTGAAAAACCATAGTATAATAGGATTTCCTATACTCATCAAAGCAGCTGCAGGTGGTGGTGGTAAAGGAATGCGAATTGTAAGATCAGCAGCTGAAATGGAAGCCGCATTACAATCAACTTCAAGTGAGGCAAGCAATTACTTTGGTGATGGGACAATTTATATTGAGAGGTTTTTTGATGGACCAAGGCATATTGAAGTCCAGGTTATTGGTGATAAAAATGGTAATCTGGTACATCTTTTTGAAAGAGAATGCTCAGTTCAACGAAGACATCAAAAAATTATAGAAGAAGCACCATCTCCTACCCTAACCCCTGAGGTTCGTGAAAAAATGTGCAGTGCGGCTATCACGCTTGCCTCATCTATTGGATATCAAAGTGCTGGTACTATTGAGTTTCTGGTAGACAATGAGCTGAATTTTTACTTTCTTGAAATGAATACCAGAATTCAGGTTGAGCATCCTGTAACAGAATATATTACAGGGATCGATATCGTAAAAGAGCAGTTTAATATTGCTGAAGGTAAAGAACTGTCATTTAAACAAAGCGACATCACAATTAACGGACATGCAATAGAAGTTAGGGTGTATGCTGAAGATCCATTAAATAACTTTATGCCTTCACCAGGTAAAATCCTAAAATATTCATATCCTAAACTAGAGAAATATAACGGAGAAGTGAGAGTGGATGATGCGATGTTGCAAGATGATTCAATTATCTATAGCTCATTTGATCCATTAATTAGTAAGGTTATTGCACATAGTAATAATAGAAATGATTCGATTGAAAAATTATCCGGTTTCATTAACCATTATTCAATACTAGGCATCAAAACGAATCTTTCGTATCTGCAGGTGCTGCTTAACCATATCGATTATGTTAAAAATAATATTCATACCAGGTACATTGACAATAATTATGATAAAATAAATGAGACGTTCAGAGAATCCCGTGGGTCAATAAACACCTTGATTCCTTTTACGGGTGGATTGCTATATAGTTTTCAGTCAAATTTTTCTGAAGTTGAATCAACCGTTTGGAACCAAGTGGGCTACTGGAGAGTTTCAAGAAAATTAACTGGCCAGATTGACGGGGAATCATTGGATATTATACTTGAAAAAAGAGATAATGATTCAGTTACATTCAGTATTAATGAGGGGAAAAAAAGAATTCATGCTTCAATAGCTAAAGCTAATGATGGGTATATACTTATCTTCAATGACAATGAACATAAATTATACATGGTAACTTCATTTGAAAATCACATCTTTATAAAATTTCAGGGTCATGAATTTGTTTTTGAACGATTTATGGCGCCTGATGACCGTTTTACTGTTAGAACCGTTTCAAAAAAGGTTAGTGACGTAGGGGATATTATATCACCAATGCCTGGAAAGGTTTTATCAATTAAAGTTAACGAAGGAGTTAGGGTAGAAAAGGGTGACTTGCTAATGGTAATTGAGGCGATGAAAATGGAAAATAATATACTGGCTCCTTATTCCGGAATAGTGGATAAGTTAATGGTTAAAGTTGGTTCTAATGTAGATACTACTTCCCATTTAATCCATCTTGGCAAAACTTTAGAATAAATTTATATTAACACGGCAAAAATTATATAACCTATGGATTACAGTTTAAGTGAAGAGCATAAAATGATCAGGAATACGGTTAGAGAATTTGCTGAACGCGAAATCAGACCAGTTGCTCATATGCTTGATGAGAAAGCAGAGTTTTCTTATGATCTTACTCTAAAAATGGGCGAATTAGGCTTATTTGGCATATATCTTCCACAAGAATATGGTGGACATGGTATGGATTATCTTGCCTATATTATAGCAGTTGAAGAAATTGCGAGGATTGATGGATCTCAGGCAGCTACTCTTGCTGCTCATAATTCTTTGGGTATCGGCCCTCTCTATTACTTTGGCAATGAAGAGCAAAAAAAGAAATACCTTCCACAACTTTGCTCAGGTAAAGCACTCTGGGCATTCGGACTGACCGAACCCGATGCCGGAAGTGATTCAAGGGGTTCAAAAACCCGTGCCTTCATAGATAACGATGAATGGGTAATCAATGGTTCGAAAATATTCATTACCAATGGGTCAGCTGATATCTCAATCGGGGCTACGGTTCAGGCTGTCACAAGTGAAACTGATGGCAGGAAAGAATTTACTACAATTATCGTGGAGCGGGAAACACCCGGTTTTTCACGACAAACAATGCATGGTAAAATGATGTGGCGGGCATCGGATACTGCCCAGCTGTATTTTGATGATTGCAGAGTACCAATTACCAATACATTGGGTGAAAGAGGACAAGGTTCCAGGATCATGCTATCCACTTTAGATTCAGGCAGGCTTAGTATCGCAGCAATGGGTCTTGGATGCGCCCAGGGTGCTTATGAACTTGCTTTAAAATATGCCAAGGAACGGCATCAGTTTGGACAACCCATTGCAAATTTTCAGGCTATCTCTTTTAAATTGGCTGATATGGCTTTAAAGGTGGAATTAGCTCGCAACCTACTTTATAAAGCTTGCTGGTTAAAGGATACCGGTCAGGCTTATGCAAAAGAATCAGCTATGGCTAAATTATATTGCTCTGAGATTGCTAAAGAAGTTGCTGATGAAGCAGTACAGATTCATGGAGGTTACGGCTTAATGAAAGATTATGAAGTTGAACGCTTTTACCGTGATCAACGCTTACTTCAAATTGGAGAAGGTACTTCTGAAATTCAAAGAATGGTAATTGCCAGAAATATTCTAAGCTAAATTATCAATTAGCCTAAATAATTAAATTCACGGCAATAAACCTTTACCTTAATTTGTCGTTAAATTTTCATGACTGCTCCAGATAATGTAATAAAGATCACTGAAACACCACGCGATGCCCAGCAAGGACTTCCATATGTTATTTCAGTGGAAAAAAGAGCTTATTATATAAATGCCCTGCTTAAAGTCGGTTTCGACGTAATTGACTTTGGCAGTTTTGTTTCACCAAAAGCTATTCCTCAGATGGCTGATCAGGATTTGGTTCTTGAATTGGTTGATAAATCTTTGGGGAATGCAAAACTTATGGCAATTGTTGGAAATGTCAGAGGGGGTATTAATGCTTTAGCGCAGCCTAAGTTAGATTTGCTTGGTTTCCCTTACTCAATGTCAGAGACGTTTCTTCAAAAAAACATAAATTCATCCACTGCAAAAGCACTTGAAACTATTGATTCCCTGGTTTCTCTTTGTTCTGATAAAGGAAAAGAAATAAGAATATTCATGAGTATGGCCTTTGGAAATCCTTATGGTGATAAATGGAGCATCAATGAAATGGAGAAGCATATTGAGCGATTTATTTCAAGGGGGATAAATACGATCACTCTCTCAGATACCATTGGAATGGCCACCCCTGATTCAATAAGTGAAATTTTCGATCACATGTTAAGTATATGGCCTGAGACCGAATTCGGATTGCATTTACATACAAGGCCAAATGATTGGTATAATAAAATAAATGCTGCATGGGATTCCGGATGCCGTTCATTCGACGGAGTTCTAAATGGAATTGGTGGTTGTCCTATGACAGGTTATGAAATGATAGGAAACCTGAATACGCTGAATCTTTTAAAATTTTCAAATGACTATAATATACCAATTAACCTGAATGAACAGGCACTTGCTGAAGCATTGAAAGTGTCGGGAGAAGTATATGAAATGATACTTCCGTTAGATAAACATGCATAGTTCTGGTCATACAGATCAAGACTTCTTTTTTCAATTAAAACAATAAACATCTACCTTCATTTAAACTTGAATTTACGATCATTAAAGTGGTGATCACTAATTACTTTTTTGTACTTTTGCAAACGCTAAAAATATCCTGAGGGAATGTAGAAAATTGTAAATTTTAAGTTTAAAGGAGGGTTCAAATGATTGAGACCATAAAAATAGGTACGCTTAAGTGGCATCATATACTTGACCCTACCGATGAAGATTTACAATTCCTCAAGGACAATTTCCACTTTCATCCCCTTGATATAGAAGATTGCCGTAGCCGCACTAACCAGCGCCCAAAAATTGATATTTACGATGACTATTACTTTATGATTCTTCACTTTCCCTATTTCGACAGGTGGAACAGGTTTCTTAAAGTTAAAGAGGTTAAAATTTTCTGGGGATCTGACTTTATTATTACAATTGGTAAATCACACTGGGTTGTAAAAAACCTTTTCAACAGCGGCAGGGAGCCTGATGATACTTATCAGATCCGCCAGGTAGGTACAAGTGATGCATTATTGTATAAGATCCTTGAACATCTAATGCTTGAGTCACTTTCCTTATTAAGCAAATTAGGTGTTGAAGTTGATCTTATTAACAGAGACTTATTTAATAAAAAAGCTGAGCGTACAATTGAACGCATATCTCTTACAAGAAAGAATATTATCCTGGTAAATACAATCTTTAAACCTCAGTTAAGGCTCTTCCATAAATTTGAATCGGGTGAAATTGAAGGATACGCTGAAAACATGGAAGAATATTGGGGTAATATCCTTGACTATTATCAGAAGATGTGGGATATGACAGAAGATTACCAGGAGATAGTTGAAGGATTATCAAAAACCTTTGATTCACTTCAAACTAACCGCACCAATGAAATTATGAAGGTACTAACCCTCATTTCTTCCATACTTCTACCTTTAACATTTATTGCCAGTTTATATGGAATGAACATTGGACTTCCTTTACAAAATGATCCTCATTCATTTACGTTACTGATGGGTTTTATGGTTGTATTAGCTGGTAGTATGGTGTTTATGTTTAAGAAGAAAAAGTGGATGTAACCAATACACAAAAAAAGCTGCATTTAAGCAGCTTTATTTATGTAATGTATGTTCAAAGATTCAGAATGATTTAAATCCAATTATGCTTCTAACATCTCTGATGGTAGCCGAGGCGCTTTCCTGAGCCTTCTCCTTCCCCATTTTAACTACTTTACGCAGATAAGCATCGTCAGCTGCAATTTGTTTAATCCTTTCTCTGAACGGTTCTGTAAAGGCTACTATATCTTCAGCAAGCTGCTTTTTCATATCACCATACCTTATCTGGCAGTTATTATAAGCATCCTCAAAAAAGGCTAATGTTTCAGGTTTTGACATTACTTTCATGAGATGGAAAATGTTTTCAATTGCCTGTGGTTTGGGCTGATTTGGTTCAGTTGGCCCACTATCAGTAACAGCTTTCATAACTTTCTTACGAATTACTGTTGCGTCATCACTTAAAAATATGGCATTACCTTCGCCTTCTGACTTACCCATTTTTGTACTACCGTCAAGACCAGGTATCTTAATCAGGTCTTCACCAAAGTTATATGCAACCGGTTCAGGAAAATAATCAACCTTATACATTCTGTTAAAGCGGTTAGCGAAAGTTCTGGTCATTTCCAGATGCTGTTCCTGATCTTTCCCTACCGGTACTTTATGAGCTTTGTGGATGATAATATCAGCAGCCATAAGCGTAGGGTATGTCAGCAATCCAGCATTGATATTATCGGGTTGCGAACGGGCCTTATCTTTAAAAGAAGTAACTCTTTCAAGCTCTCCCTTATAGGCATTCATATTCAGGAATAAATACAACTCAGCTGTTTCGGGTACATCACTTTGAAGATATAAGGTGGCTTTCTCCGGATCAAGTCCAGCTGCAAGATAATCAACCAAAACACTTTTCACATTTCCATGGAGATCAGCTGGGGTTGGATGTGTGGTTAAAGAATGATAGTCAGCAATAAAAAAATAACATTTATTGCTATCCTGCATTTTAATAAAATTACGTAAGGCACCAAAATAATTGCCTAGGTGAAGATTACCTGTCGGTCGTATTCCACTAACTACAATATTCATTTGTTAAAAGGGGTTATGGTATTACATTTTAATCTCATCTTCGGCTTTATTAAAGAAATGGTACTCGAGTAAATGATAAGAACTCATTGGTTTAAGTCTTATCCATTTCTTGAATTTGAAATACCATTTTAGCCTTACAGAATATAATCCCTTGGTGAGATATGCATGTATGTATGGATGAAGAGCTATTTTGATGAATGGCTCATTTTGTTCCTGAGTTAAGAACCTGATATTATTTTCAATTTGATCGACCAGTATTATAGTAGGTTTAACTTCACCGGTACCTCCACAAGAAGGGCATTTTTCGAGAATCTGCACATTCATTTCAGGTCGTACCCTTTGTCGGGTAATCTGAACAAGTCCAAATTTGCTAGGTGGGAGGATGGTGTGTTTTGCATGATCACGGCCCATTTCCTCTTTAAGCTTTTGGTAAAGCTTCCGGCGGTTGGTGCCTTCATGCATATCAATAAAGTCGATCACAATTATACCACCCATATCACGCAATCTGAGCTGTCGGGCAATTTCTGTGGCTGCTTCAAGATTGACAGCCAATGCATTCATTTCCTGAGAAATTTCGGAATTTACCCTGTGGCCGCTATTTACATCAATAACATGAAGTGCCTCAGTATGCTCAATAATCAAATAGACACCACTTTTTATAGTAATGATTTTCCCGAATGAGTTTTTGATCTGTTTATCAATACCAAAATTTTCAAATATTGGTACTTTACCCTTATACAGTTTAATAATCTCCATTTTATCAGGAGCTATAGTTCTGATATAAGATCTTATCTCCTCATAAATGCCAGGATCATCAACGTGAATGTTGTTAAATGATTCATTTAACAGGTCACGAAGGATAGCAGTAGTACGGTCAATTTCACTAAGAATCCGCTGAGGTGCTTTTGCTCCACTAAGCTTTGAAACACAAGTATCCCACTTTGCAACCAGACTTCTGAGGTCAGCATCAAGATCAGCTACCTTTTTGTTTTCAGCAACAGTACGAATGATAACGCCAAAGTTCTTTGGTTTAATACTCGTAATTAATCGCTTCAACCGGTTTCTTTCATCCAGGCTTTTGATTTTCTGTGAAACTGAAACCCTGTCAGAAAAAGGAACCAGGACTAAATAACGCCCGGCAAAGGAAATTTCAGAAGAAACCCTTGGCCCTTTGGTGGAAATAGGTTCCTTGGCGATTTGAATAAGTACTTGCTGGTTTGGTGTTAATACCTGGGTTATTTTGCCAGTCTTCTCAATATCAGGTTCAGGAATAAAATCCTGAATAGATGGCATGTCAGGACGAACTGACATATAAATTTTGAGAAGCTTATTAAGAGAGTTGACCTGGGGACCTAAGTCGAGGTAATGCAGAAAAGCGTCTTTTTCATAACCAACATCAACGAATGCAGCATTTAAGCCGGGCATAATCTTCTTGACTCTGCCAAGGTATATATCGCCAACACCAAAATTATTGTTGGTCTTTTCTTTATTCAGTTCAACCAGAACCTTATCCTCAAGTAAAGCTATGTTTACTTCTGATTGTTCTGCGCTGATAATCAGTTCTTTATTCAATCCCCTGATATTTAAAATATTAGAACAAGCAGGTAGCATCCAAAAATTATATTTAGATGAAACCTGCACGATCAGGAACAATTCCATCACGTACCGTAAAAGTACTACTAATGACGGTACGTGATGAGAGTTTCCGTTTTAAGAAAAATTTATTTCTTTTTGTGTCTGTTCTTGCGTAAACGTTTTTTGCGTTTATGCGTTGCCATTTTGTGTCTTTTTCTTTTTTTTCCGCTGGGCATGATTAACTACTTTTTTTAATGAACAACTTTTACTGAACCTTGTTTTTCACGTCAAACACAAAAGTCTTAGCAGGTTTAAATGCAGGGATGTGATGTGCAGGAATGATGATAGTTGTATTCTTTGAAATGTTACGACCGGTTTTTTCAGCTCTTTTCTTTGTAGTGAAGCTGCCAAATCCCCTTAAGTAAACACTTTCACCTTTAGCAAGTGAATTTTTAACTGAGTCCATAAAAGCTTCGATGGTCTGCTGTACGGCAACCTTCTCCAGATTGGTCTTATTAGCAATTTCAGCTACAATTTCTGCTTTTGTCATGTTGGTTATAGATTTAATGATTTGATAATAAATTTTTTAAACGGGGCTGCAAATATAAAGGATTTTGAGACAATTCTAAAATTTAAGCACTTTTTTCGAGGCAATTGCCTCAATTTTAACTAATTCAGTTTTTTTAATGAATTTTAGGGATAAAATAGTAAAATGGTATTTTGAAAACAAACGTGATTTGCCTTGGCGGAATTCATCCGATGCTTATGAGATCTGGGTGTCGGAAATGATTTTGCAACAAACGCGTGTTGATCAGGGTTTACCCTATTACCACCGGTTTCTCGAACATTTTCCAAATGTTAAATCTTTAGCAGAAGCATCTGAACAAGAAGTTCTTAATGTTTGGAAAGGTCTGGGTTATTATTCCCGTGCACGATACATGCATTCAACTGCCCGCGAGATTGTTGCAAAAGCTAATGGTGTGTTTCCTAATAATTATAGTTCTCTTATCAAATTAAAAGGAATTGGCTCATATACAGCTGCTGCTGTATCTTCAATATGTAATTATGAAGCAAAAGCTGCAATTGATGGAAATGTGACCCGTGTTCTTTCGCGATACTTTGGAGTAACAGATACCGTTGGCTCTTCTGTACTTATAAAAAAAATAGAATGGATCTCAAATCAACTCATTCCTAACGCCTATCCAGGTGATTATAATCAGGCTATGATGGAGTATGGAGCATTAATATGTACGCCAAAACAACCTAAATGCAGTGAATGTACAGTAATGACTTCATGCTTTGCATATAATAATAAAATGACCGGCATTATTCCTCTTAAGAAAAAGGCTGCTATAAAGAAAACCAGGTACTTCAATTACTTGCATCTTATAACTGAATCGGGAAAAATTATATTAAAGAAAAGAACCTCAGATGATATTTGGAAGAACTTATGGGATTTTCCGTTGATTGAAAGTGACTGTCTTTTTGAACCTGAGACAACACATCCAGAATTTGAAGACTTATTAAAACATACAATAGATCCTGTTTTGACAGGTTTTTGTGATATAACACACATTTTAACACATCAGGCCTTAAAAGTCAGGTTCTTTACATACAGAATTTCAGAAGAGAGTGAAATTAAGGCTATAACCCACTTTGAATTAGTGCCTCCAAATGATATTAGTTACCCTATTCCCCGGTTAATAGAGAACTTTTTGAAAAGAAATGATATTTTTTTTGGCTATGATTAAAATGACACTAAATTTGTGCTGCACTTAACTAACCAATTTAAATACAGTAAGTCATGGCACGAGGAGTAAACAAAGTGATTTTAATTGGAAATCTAGGCAAAGATCCTGAAGTTTTTAGTTTTGAAACAGGAGTGAAAAAGGTGACTTTCTCGCTTGCAACAACTGAAATTTACAGAAACAAGGATGGTCAGGATGTAGAACAAACAGAGTGGCATAATATTGTTGTTTGGCGAAGTCTTGCTGATATTGCTGAGAAGTTCCTGAAAAAAGGATCGCAGGTATATATTGAAGGTCGGATACGCTACCGGACCTATGAAAAAGATGGCCAGAAGAAGTATATTACCGACATTGAGGCAGATAATATAAACATGCTTGGAACTCGTCAAAGTAATGAAGGTAACCATGGTTATGAGCAAAACCATGTGCAATCTGCACCAACATCATCAGCCCCTGTAACTCCTGATACTGACGATTTGCCATTTTAAAGGCTTAAACGTCCAGTAAAAATTATTCCTTTCCGCTTAACTCTTTTGGTATGCGGCCGGTACGAATAACTTCAGAGCGAAGTCTTCGACCTGTAATTCTTTCTACCATTCGGCCAATTTCAAGCACTTTATCTACATCAAGATTGGTCTCAATACCCATTTCATCCATCATAACAACCATATCCTCGGTACTTACTAATCCGGTAATTCCCGGATCCTTATAATAATATGCACCCGTTCCCGCCACAGGAACGCCATCAACAAAATTAGCAGGTTGTCCGCCAATACCTCCCATAGATGATTCGTAATTTGTCATGCCGGCTTGCAGAGCAGCAAGCACATTAGCCAGGCCCCAGCCTCTGGTGGTATGGAAATGGACTATATGTTTCTCAGGTTTTGGCACACTATCCAGTAGCATTGAAAAGTACTTATAAACCCTGTCGGGTGATGCACTGCCATCATGATCGGCATGCTCAACATCATTTGCTCCGATATCAAGCCAGCGTTTTGTGAAGCCAATCGCTTTTGACATTTCTGTTGGCCCTTCAATAGGGCAACCCCAAATAGTACTTACAGTTCCATTAACTTTAATACCACAATCATGAGCCATAGGAATGTACTTCTCAGCCATCTTCCAGTAATCAACCAAAGATAACCCTGAATTCTTTCTATGGTGTGATTCACTCGTTGATACCATTAATAATATTCTATCAGGGCCCCAACCTTCTTTTTTAGCCTGAATTGCACGTTCAATAGCTTTCTCTCTTATAGTGATTGCAGTGAGACTAACACTTGGCAAGATGCCAGACAGGGCTTTATTATTTCTAAGCCTCTTAAACAATTCCTCAGCATCCTTGAACTGTGGCATACCAACCGGATTGCCAAAATTAGTAACTTCAATATGTTTAAATCCGGCTAATATTAGTTGTTCAGCAACCCAGAGTTTTGCATCTGTGGGAATATACTTTTCTTCATGCTGAAAACCATCACGTACGGTTATATCACCAATGGTCACTTTTTTTGGAAAATTCATAGTATTTTACTTATTACCCTTGAAGTGATTGAAAACATACTAAATTAATCAATTGTTCAAAACCAACAATCTTAAAAAAAGACGCTTTTTGAGCGTCTTTTAACTTAGAACTTCATCTCAGGTATTTCCCCCCTGACAATGAGGCGGCCTTCGGTTGCTTTCTTTATTTCTTCAACGGTAACCCCCGGTGCTCTTTCAAGTAATACAAACCCTTCATCTGTTACATCCAGCACTGCGAGGTCACTCACTATTTTTTTAACGCACCGAACCCCTGTCAGTGGCAAAGTACATTCTTTGAGCAATTTTGATTGACCATCTTTACTTGTGTGCTGCATTGCAACTATAATATTTTTGGCAGCAGCTACCAGATCCATTGCACCACCCATTCCCTTAACCATTTTCCCGGGAATTTTCCAACTTGCAATATCTCCCTGATCGGTAACTTCAAATGCGCCAAGTACAGTTAGATCAACATGACCACCACGGATCATGCCGAAACTGGTAGATGAATCAAAGAAAGAGCCACCAGGCAAAATAGTAACGGTTTGCTTACCGGCATTGATTAAGTCCGGATCAGCCTCGCCCTTTAAAGGAAATGGACCGATACCAAGCATACCATTTTCTGATTGAAGCACAACTTCAACACCCTCAGGTATATAATTTGCAACCAGTGTAGGAATACCAATGCCAAGATTAACATAGTAACCATCTTTTAATTCTCTTGCTATGCGTTGTGCTATTTGTTCTTTAGTTAATGCCATGTTATATAATCTTTAATGTGGGTGATAAAGTTGCTTAATCCCTTTCGGTTCTGCGTTCAATTCGTTTTTCATAATCAGACCCCTGGAAAATACGCTGAACATAAATTCCAGGCGTATGAACCTGATTGGGATCAAGAGTACCGGCAGGGACTAGTTCTTCAACTTCAGCAATAGTAATTTTACCTGCAGTTGCCATCGCCTGATTAAAATTGTTAGCAGTATTTCGGTAAATCAGGTTTCCATGCGTATCACCTTTCCATGCTTTAACAATAGCAAAATCCGCCACCATTCCAAATTCCAGGAGATGAGGTTTATTATTAAAAACACGCACTTCCTTACCATCAGCTACTTCAGTACCATAACCTGCAGGAACATAAAATGCTGGTATGCCTGCTCCTCCGGCTCTGCATCTTTCAGCAAGTGTACCTTGAGGTATGAGGTCTACCTCAAGTTCACCGGCCAACAATTGCCTTTCAAACTCCGCATTTTCACCAACGTATGATGAGATCATTTTCTTAATCTGTCGTTTTTGAAGTAATAATCCCAACCCAAAATCATCTACTCCGGCATTATTTGAGATACAAGTAAGATTTTTAACACCACTTTCAACCAATGCTGAAATACAATTCTCGGGAATACCACTTAAACCGAAGCCTCCAACCATGAGGGTCATTCCGTCATCAATACCGGCTATGGCTTCACGTGCATCTTTCACTACTTTATTCATGCTGATATAGTTAAGGTTTAATTTTATTTTCTGTTCTGCCGACCAAATTTACCAATTTATTACTGGCTAAATCAAATCTTCATCTTTTTTATCTATATTCAAATTAAGCATATATCTAACTTACTGCCTATGACGTCAGGCAATTGCCAATTTTGAGTATTTTTGAAGTTTATTGAAACATATATGGAAGAGACAAAGAAAAAAGGCAGATACCAACGACTGATTATACAAATCACCAGCTTGTTGGAGAAAAGCCCTGATCAGCAAGCTGCTATGGCAACCATTGCCTCCGTTTTGCACAATAAAATGGAATATTTTTTCTGGTGCGGGTTTTACAGATTGAGTGGTGAGCGGCTTATAATTGGTCCTTATCAGGGACCTCCAGCTTGTCAGGTTCTTGAAGGAAGAGGAGTTTGTCTTGCTTCCGTTGCAAAGAAATCAACTATTATTGTTCCTGATGTTGAAAAATTCGAAGGACATATCGCTTGTGATTCACGGTCAAAAAGCGAAATAGTAATACCTGTGAAAAATAAATTTGGAGAAATAACTGCAGTGCTGGATGTAGACAGTAAAGAATATGAATCATTTACGCAATCAGATGCAGCTTATCTTGAAGAAATCGTTAAATTGCTGGAGAATTTCAATTAAACAAAGTCATACATCTCCTGTTATTTGAAGGACTTTTATAAATGTGTTTTAAACATCCAAGTCATGAAGCTCGGTATTATTCTTGTAATCAATCCCAAAAACACTTCTTCGAAAATAGCCGTATATAAGGACACAAAATTGTGCTTCTTAAAGACTATTAGATATACCGATGAGCAAATTAAAGCTTGTGGTACTATACCTGGTCAAATAGAAATGCGTAAGTCTGCTATTCTCAAAGAATTAAAGGAAAACGACATCAACATCAACAAACTTGAAATTGTTATCGCGAGAGGGGGACTTATTAAGCCTGTTAAGTCGGGAGTTTACAAAGTAAACGACCTTCTTAAAGAGGATTTGCTTAAAGGTGTGATGGGGATGCATGCAACAAATCTTGGCGGCATAATTGCTTCAGAAATTGCAGCACTAAATAACGCTTTGCCAATAATTGCAGATCCGGTAGTTGTAGACGAACTTTCAGATGTTGCAAGAATCTCGGGGCACCCTCTTTTTGAAAGAAAATCAATTTTTCATGCCCTTAACCAAAAAGTTGTTGCACGTAAATATGCTAAAACCATTAACAAAAAATATGAAGAACTTCAAATGCTTGTTGTTCATGCAGGTGGTGGTGGCATTTCAATTGGCGCTCACAAGAATGGCTATGTAGTTGATACCAATCAGGCTTTTGATGGAGATGGACCTTTCTCTATGGAAAGAACTGGTACTTTACCAGTAGGCGACCTGATCAGGTTATGCTTTAGTGGCAAGTATTCTGAAAAGGAAATTATGGAGTTGGTTACGCTGAAAGGAGGATTGGTTGGTTATCTGGGTACTTCAAATCTCTCAACTATTGAAAAACGAATAAGTGAAGGCGATAAGAAAGCTTCATTTATTATTTATGCACTGGCATACCAGGTGGCAAAAGAGGTTGGTGCCATGTGTACTGTTCTCGATGGAAAGCCCGATGTGATAATCCTGTCGGGCGATTTATTCCAATATTCATCATTTACAAATCATCTTATTCCAAGAATTGAAAAAATAGGACCTATTTCTGTATATCCAAATGAAGATGAAATTGATGCTTTAGCTCAGGATGCCATTGGTGTTATGAAAGGTGAAATTCAGGTCCTTGAATATAGTTAATATACATTTGTGAAATAGTAAAAGGCCGCCTCTTTTGAGACGGCCTTTTTTATTGATTCGCCTAAGTTAACTAAATTAAAAAGTTGTATTGAAGTGGATATAAAGCCGATTTGAACTTGTATTATACACGTTATTCATGTGTACTTCAAACGTGTTTTATACGTGTTTGAACGTATGAAATACGTATAAAACACGTATATAATACGTATATAATACAGCTTCTATACAAATTCTATTCGAATCAGGTACGAATTCTTATACAACTTATCTTGAATTTTATCAGAAAGGGATTCTGTTCAAGTAAAAGATTTTGCTTTTCTAAATAACAGCTTCTGAATTGTGATCTAATACCTTTTTCATGATATCAGACACACTGATATTTTATGTATTTTTGCAACACGTGATAAACATCAGATATTCACTAATTTAAAAAGCTTTGGAAGATCCTGGCCCTCATTTACATTCACTATTTTTAATGCTTTCAGCAAATTTTGCAGCTGGAAATTTTAACATCGAAATCTTCACAGGAATAATTATTCTATTTCTCTTATTAATTTCTTCAGGTGCTATCAGTGCATCAGAAGTTGCTTTCTTTTCTTTAACTCAACTTCAAACAGATAATTTAAGGAAAAGTGAAAATGATAAAAATAGTATAGTCTTTCTGCTGCTTGAGAATCCAAAGCGACTACTCGCAACTATACTTGTATCCAATATTATCATCAATGTTGCCATTGTGGTTCTTTCAACGCTCTTCTTTTTCTCTCTAATTGGTCTTTCGACCAACTCGATTACTGGATTGCTGATTGAAATAGTAATATTGTCAGCCCTGATTTTATTTTTTGGGGAAATCATTCCTAAAATATATGCAACAGCACACAATACCAAGGTTGCAACTATGATGTCAAGGCCATTGTTTTTTCTTCAGCAGCTAGTTTATCCCCTGGCTTCTTTATTGGTAAATACAACAAACATTGTTGACCGGCGAATAGCATTTAAGGGCCATAATATTACCATGGATGAACTTTCAGAAGCTCTTAATTTAACAGAATCTCAAACAGATGCAGTTGAAGAAAGAAAAATTTTAAAGGGCATTATTAAATTTGGTGATATAGCTGTAAGGGAAATCATGCGGCCAAGAATTGATGTTACGGCAGCTGAGGATTTAACAACTTTTGAAGAATTACTCGCTATCATTGAAGAATCAGGTTATTCACGAATACCCATTTATAGTGAAAATCTTGACAATGTAACAGGTATTCTTTACATTAAAGATTTAATTCCACACATTAATAAGGGTGCGGATTACAAATGGCAATCTCTCCAAAGGTCTGCTTTCTTTGTGCCGGAAAATAAAAAGATCAACGATTTACTGGAAGAATTCCAGTCAAAAAAAATCCACATGGCCATTGTTGTTGATGAATACGGGGGGACATCAGGCATTGTAACACTTGAAGATATTTTAGAAGAAATTGTGGGAGAAATAAATGACGAGTTTGATAGTGAAATTGATGAAATGAACTACTCCCAACTGGATGAGCATACTTACATTTTTGAAGGAAAAACGCTTCTTAACGATTTCTGTAAAGTCATTGGAAAAGATGATAAGATTTTTCAGGAAGTTAAAGGAGAATCAGATACATTAGCAGGACTCGTTTTAGAAATGGCTGGTAAGATCCCTGAGATAGGCGAACAATTTACATATGGCAGTTTTACTTTTAAACCTGAAGTTGTTGATAAACGAAGTATTAAAAGTATACGCGTCATAATAAAAGAACTAAAGAAAGACTCTTGAAAATTACAACACGATGAAAATGGCTTATAAACCTTTGGCAATATCTGTAATAGCATTATGTTCTGTTATACTTTTTGGATGTTCAGATGAGGGAACTCCGAAACCCAGGGGTTTTTTTAGGATTGATTTGCCAAAAAAAGAATACAAATTACTTGACAGCATTTTTCCTTATAAGTTTGAATACCCGGTATATGCTAAAATAACCGGCGATCCAAATTCAACTGATCAACCTTATTGGATTAATGTAGATTACCCACGATTTAAAGCCAGACTTCACTTAAGCTATAAAGCTGTTAATAATAATTTAAGCACTTATACTGAAGATGCACATTCTATGGTAATGAAACACATTCCCAAAGCCAGTGCTATTGAAGAAATTCGAATTGATAATGATCAAAATAATGTCCACGGCATTGTGTATGATATTAAAGGAACCGGGGCGGCTTCTCCTTACCAGTTTTATGTAACAGATAGTACGAATAATTTTTTACGGGGAGCACTTTATTTTAATGCATTACCCAATAATGACTCATTAGCACCAGTTATTGAATTCATTAAGCAGGACATAAGTCATATGTTAGAAACCACCCGTTGGAAATAAAGGTTATTCATCATATTCAGGAGTAATCTTTATGCCATCATATCTTTTTTCGATACCGTTCTGATAAGCAATCACCAGGAATACTACTCCATTTTGATCATATTGAACCCAATCGCCTGTTCTTAATCCCATTATAAATTCACCCTGATCTCTTTTTTTCCCGTCAGGCCAATACCAGGTGTGAATTCCGTTCGGATTATCATCTATATAGGAACCAACAAAACTTAATTGTCCGTTATCATAATAAGTTTTCCACTCTCCATTTCTTTTACCAGCCCTATAAGTACCTTCTTCTCTGGTATCTCCGTATTCTAATTTCCATAGTCCTTCTTCCAGACCGTCAACAAATTCACCCTGAGTCACTACTTTACCATTTTCATCGTATTCAACATATGGGCCATCGGATAAACCATTTCTGTATGATTCTTCACGTATAACATTTCCTGTCTCATAATACCATTTCCATGGTCCTTCAGGATTTCCCTGGTTGTTATAGGTACCCTCCTGTTCAACACTGCCATTTTCATGATAAAACCGCCACCTTCCTATACGCTTTCCCAAACTGTACATTCCTTCAGATCTGATCTGTCCTTCTGCATAAAATTCTTTCCATGGACCATCTTTCACACCTTCATCATCAATGATCCCTTCTGAAGTAATCTTACCATTACTATAAGTATAAGCAGCTATCACTTTCCCGGTTGAATCGTATTCACGCCTGATACCTTCAGGTGTATTCCCTTTATAGCTTGCAACTGTTTTTGGTTTTCCATTAGGGTAATAGTCGGTCTTCACATCTAATTTTACTAATTCAGGTGTTTCTTCCTGTCTTTCATCATTTACAAACTTGGCAACATCAATCAGCATCCCCTTATTATCATATTCTTTAAAGTAGCCGTTTTTTTTGTCATCTCTGTAAATACCTTCAAGGCGTACCTTACCGTCATCATAAAAGTATTTCCATCTGCCTTGTTTAAATCCGTTTTTATCTACACGATTAATATTCTCCCTGTCGACAATAAAACCACGCCTGTATTCAATAAGTGCAATGATAGTGCCATCACGTGAGAATTCTCTGGCCATACCATCTTCATATCCATTTACAAAATTTACTATCTTTTTTACTTTTCCATCTGCATAGTATGTAATAGTTGGACCCTGCTTAATATCATTTGAAAAGGTCTCTTCCAATATCTCATCCGGACGGAATGTTCTTCTAATTCCTTCCTTTTTGCCATCCTTATAATTAATTTGGAGTACCAGTTTTGCAGAATCATTATAAAAATTCCATGTACTATCTAGTTGAAAATTTACACGGTTGCCTTCTGAAATAAGAATACCTTTATCATTATATGTTTTCCAGTAACCGTCAGGTTTTCCTTCCCTCATGGTTCCTTCACTGGCAATTTTCCCATTTGGATGATATATAACATTATGACCATCAGGAATAATTGAATTATCCTGACCTTTTAAGCTAATAGAAATGAAAATTGCCATTAAGGCTAGCAGGTATTTTCGCATGATTCTATTTCAAGAAAGGGTTACTTTAATCAAGTAATCAGGGTATCAAAGTTAATCATTCATTAAGTAAGAAACACTTCTGGATTAGAAACTCTTTAAATCTTGAATGAATTTATTTAACCAAACCCGATTGTTTTGAGATCTCAAGCATTCTTAAAATTGGAATCCGTGCATTTTCTATAACATCACGGTCCAGCAGAATTTCAGGCTGTTCAATCTTTAAAGACGAATAGATCTTTTGAAGACTATTTAATTTCATAAAAGGACAGTCATTACAATTGCAAGTTTCGTCAGATGGAACAACAATAAATTCTTTCCTGGGATTTGCCTTTAACATTTGATGAATAATTCCTGATTCAGTGGCAACTATGTATTTTTGTGAATCATCCGTTTTTGTAAATTCCAGTAAAGCTGCGGTTGAACCAATAAAATCAGCCATTGCAAGAATAGGACCCCTGCACTCAGGATGTGCAATTAATTTAGCATCAGGATTTTCGATTTTAAGTTGAATAGTTTTTTCGTCTGTTAATTGGTTATGAACATGACATGCACCATTCCAAAGTACCATGTTGCGACCAGTTAAACCATTAATATATGCTCCAAGATTTTTATCAGGCGCAAAAATCAATGGCTGATCAACAGGAAAAGAGTCAACAACTGCTTTTGCATTACTTGAGGTGCAGATAACATCAGACATGGTTTTTATGGCAGCTGAGCAGTTAATATACGATACGACCTTATGACCGGGATATTGTTTTATAAAGGCTCTAAATGCGTCTGGTGGGCAACTATCGGCCAATGAACATCCCGCATCCATATCGGGAATCAGTACTTTTTTTTCCGGACTTAGTATCTTTGCCGTTTCAGCCATAAAATGAACACCGGCAAAAACTATAATATCGGCTTCGGTTTTTGCAGCCTGTTGTGATAATTGAAGGCTGTCGCCAACAAAATCTGCCAGTTCCTGAATTTCAGGCACCTGATAATAATGTGCTAAAATGACAGCATTTTTCTCTTTTCGAAGAATATTGATCTTTTCAATCAATTCAGGGTCCGACATTTTAAGTGTAGGAGTTTTTATCTTGGTTTCCATTTCTCTTATTATTGATATTCTTTATAGAAAAAGTATTGTTGGTAATAATAGAGGTGTTAGTACTGTTCGTAAAAACGTAAAAATAAATTTGGAAAATTAGATTTCACTAGTTTATTAAGAAGTTATTAACAGCATCTTTATTGATTGCAATTTATTTTTCAAGGGTTTGCAAATTTATTAACAATTGGTGTATAAAGTTTTTACCGTTCAATTTTTAAGCCAGATAATGTGAAATAGTCAGACTTGGGTGTTAATATTCGACTGATAATTGGTGATTAAATTCTTAATTAATATAGTGATACTTAAAAATCACCCCTTTTGCCTGATTTTATTAATAAATACCAACAGTGACAGACTGAATTTAACAATTTAAGGTTGATAAGTTATACAAGATTGATTGTTAACTATATAACAAAAAATGAGCCAATCCTCCATCCTTTTTAACTGTTTAATTACTAAGCATTTTAAGAGTAACTGGCATTAATTCTTTAAATTTGTCATTAAATTTTATCAACAATGTGGAATAAAGAGAAAGTTTTGGCATTGGCATCGGATCATGCCGGTTTTCAATTGAAGGATTTCCTGATAGGGAAACTTAAAGAAAACGGTTTTACTATACATGATTTTGGTACTTATTCTATAGATAGTACCGATTATCCTGATTTTGCACATAAACTAGGGGCTTCAATAAATTCAGGTGAATTTGAAATGGGAGTTGTAATGTGCGGAAGCGGCAATGGCGTTAATATGGTGGTAAATAAATATCCTGGTGTTAGAGGTGCTCTTTGTTGGAACAGTGAACAGGCACAATTAACCCGACAGCATAATAATGCAAATGTAATGTCACTTCCTGCACGCTTCATCGATTTTGAAGAAGCCTGGAAAGCAGTTAATTTATTTTTAAATACTGATTTTGAAGGTGGACGTCACCAGCGTAGAGTAGATAAAATATCACAATGCATTATTTAATGTAATAGTGGAATCACAAAAAGCATTTAAAGAAAATTCAGCAGAAGCTGTTAAGGACATTGATCGGCAGGTAGCCTTTGATGATAATGTAGCCAGGAATGATACATCTGTGCAATTAGCAATGCATCAATATTCAAGTATTGAACTTGCAAAAAAGCGGGCTGGATATATACGTCATAAAGCTATAAATGGGTTAGAAAAGTATCTGATTGAGTTTGAAGCAAATCTTGAAAGAAATGGTGGAAAGGTCATTTGGGCATTAGATGCTGAAGAAGCGGTAGCTGAGATCAATAATATTCTTAAAAAGCATGCCATTACTCATGTAACAAAATCAAAGTCACTGATAGCAGATGAAATTGATCTGTATAATAAACTCAAAGAGTTTAGTATAACTTGTGATGAAGTTCATCCAGCAGAATTTATCCTTCGCAGGTTTGATGAAAGACCGGTTCATTCTTCATCTTTTTTGATAAATAAGAGCTTAAGGGAAATTAATGAATTGCTTCACGGCAAATATAAATTACCTGCTAAACAGAAAGCTGGTGAAGTTCTTGCATTTATTAAAAGTGAGTCGAGAGAAAAATTAGAATATTCAAAAGCATCAATTAGTGGAGCCAACTATGTAATTGCCGATACCGGTTCAGTTTGTATTACAGAGGATGCCGGTGATGCTGTTATGAATACTATTCTTCCTAAAATTCAAATAGTTCTTGCGGGTATTGATAAGGTAATTCCTTCAATTCTTAATCTTGATATTTTACTTCCTTTATTTGCCACTTATAGTTCGGGACAACGAATAAGCGCATATAATACTATAGTGAGTGGCCCTAAACAGGAAAGTGAAAAAGACGGTCCTTCTGAAATGTATGTAGTTTTGCTGGATAATGGAAGAAGTAATATTTTAGCAAAGAAGTTTCAAAGACGTGCACTTAGTTGTATAGATTGCGGGGCATGCCAAAATGCCTGTCCGGTTTATAGAAAAATTGGTGGAAAAGCCTATAATTCAACTTATACTGGCCCAATTGGATCAGTAATTACCCCATGGATGAAAGGACTTCAGGAATACAGCCATTTGAGCTATGCAAGCACGCTTTGTGGAAAATGTACTGAAGTTTGCCCTGTTTTGATAAATCTTCACGACCAACTCCTGTATAACAGAAATGATACCATCAAATTAAAGAACTATTCATTTACCGAGGGTCTTATTATGGAAGGATGGCATCAAACACTTAAAAGCAGAAAGTGGATGGACTGGTTTAAAGCTAAATGGAAAAACATTTTCCTTAAAAAAGTATATTCTCAAAATTGGAAAAACTTACCTCAAATCAGTAATAAAAATTTCAGGCAGTTGTGGGAAGAAAGAAGAGAAGGAAAAGTTTGAATTTAGTAATTCCTTATTATATTCCTTACCTGAAAAGCATAACTTTCTCCAAATAGTAAAACGTGTACCAGAAGTGGGTACAGCTGGTAAAAATCAACTCTTTTTTGCCAAGAGCTCATCAAAGGATGATAGTAATTATAAGATTCATAAAAAATCTGAGGAAATCCACCAAATAATTTCGTCATAGCAATATCTGATTCCCTGTTCCCATAATATACTGCAGGATCAATAACATATGGATTGCCTTCATTGTCAGAAATGACATTTCCTGACCAAAGATCTCCATGAATAAGTGAGGGACTCTCTATTGGAATCAAATCAGGAAGATTTTTTAAAAGTCTTTCAAAATGAGACATGTCAGTTATTGTAAAATATCCTGCCTGATTTGCCCTCTGAATCAAAGGAACAAATCGTTCATTAGTTATAAAGTCAAAATAATTTTTAGTTGGGGTATTAGTTTGCTTTATCGAACCAATGTAATTGTCGTAATCTAAACCATATTTTTCTTCTTTAACGCTGTGAAGTTGTGCCAGTTGTTTGGCAAGTATCTCCCAAAAATTCTTTCTTGCTTTTGTTTGTTCCAGATATTCTAATAATAAAATGGAATACCCATTGGTTTCAGTTGAGAGGCAAACTTTTGGAACGGAGACACTTTTAGTTGAGGCTAATAGTTCTAATCCCTTCATTTCGACATGAAACATTCCGGGATAGAGATTGGTATAGTTATATTTAAGAAAAAAATCTCTGCAAGCTGTTCTGATTCTGTATGATTGATTAATTGAACCTCCACTAAGAGGAATTACATTGATTATATTGCAGTTCTCTTCAGCGTTTTCCTTAAGCCAGGTAGTAATTTCTCTATTAATCGCTTCAGGCAGCATATTTTTTACAACACAAATGTGCTTCTGGAAAGACCTTTGCGCAGAAGTCTTTCAACAATGAAAAGAATAAAAAGTGAAAAGAAAATTGAAAGTTCGATGGAAGATTCTCTAATCCAGTCTCCAATACGGGAGATACTATCGAAAATTGTAAGAGAAGCTGTAATTAAATTAAGTATTCTTTTTGGATTAAGACTGAGATTTATTTCCAGGAATGGCCATACCGCAAACAGGATCAGGGTGATAATGAGAATTCCTGCACCAATTAATCCATATGCCCATAACATTTGACGTCTATATTTAGCCGGTTCAATTTCAGGTTCAACACTCGCATAAATCTGACTCATCAACAGATTTGAAAAATCAGTTGAAGTTCTTTCAAAGGGAATTTTTTCAAACATCCTTTCAAAAAAAGGATCATTTAAACTGTTGATATCATTACCTGTATTTTCCATTGTATTCTTCTTTACTTTATCTACCTTGTATAGCATGCTTCTTCTTCAGTTCTTCATTAATGATTGCGTACATTTTCTTCCTGATGCGATGTAACTTTACTTTCACATTAGATTCAGTAAAACCTGTAATATCACAAATCTCCTCTATTCCTTGCTTATTAAAATAAAAGAGATTAATCAGCAATTGTTCATCATTCGGCAATTTGTCAAGAGTTAATTTAAGGATTTTTAATTTTTCATCTTCATCAATTTGCTCGATATTTTCCTGAATAGTATCAATACTTAGATTATCAATAACATAATCATCAATTACTGACATTGTAACAACTTTCTTTCTGGTCTTTGAAATACTTGTATTATAAGCTATTCTAAAGAGCCAGGTTGAAAATCGTGATTCATTCTTGAAACTGGGAAGAGCATGATAAGCTTTAAGAAAAGTATCTTGAGTGACTTCTTCAGCTTCTTCCCTATTTCTGAGTATTTTGATTACCAATGAGAAGACAAGGTCTTTATATGCATCTACCAGTAACCGGTATGCAGCGGTATTACCACCAATAACCTGGTTTATTATATTGCCTTCATTGATCATCATACTGTGTTTTAGACGTAAGCCTTGTAAATTGGTTACAATTCAATTGATCAAGGGACTAAAAATGATCACCGGTAAAGCGAAAAGCAAAAGTAATTATTAAATCATGTAACCTTCACAAAACAATAGCGTCAAAAAAGCAAAACAAACAACTTAAAATCTTTGTTATGAACGATTTCCTGATTCCCCTAACAATTTTCGCCACCATATATGGCATTGTGTATCTCTCTATAAGGAAAAAAGAGAGAATGGCTCTTCTCGATAGAGGATTGGATCCAAAAAGCTTTGAATCACCGAATAATGGATTTTCGACCTTAAAATATGGATTACTATTTACAGGTGTAGGTTTGGGAATCCTGCTTGCTAACATTATCGTGTCTGTAGGGGCTATGGATAAAGAACCTGCGTATTTTTCATTTGTTGCACTTTTTGGTGGTATAGCACTAATCATCGATTATTTAATCGAGAAAAGTATTTTAAAACATCACCAAAATGAAAGCAAAAAGAGTGAAATTTTCCAGAACCAATAGATAACATTAGATTATATTCTAAGTCTTGTTTATTAGTTCTAAGAACTGAAGTTGAGATTAAAATTTGAAGGATTCAATACAAGTATGTATTGGACCTTCTTTTTTTAGTTCACTGCTAAAAAGTGAGAATTCAGTTACTTGTTGTTCTAATAGTCGAAGGTCGCTGAAACGGTCAATAATTTGTTGAAAAAACTGTTTATCTCTGATTTCTTTGATTCTACCAATTGTTAAATGAGGAACAAAATTCTGTCTGTCGGCAAAATATTCTACTTCCTCAAGTGATTCAGTAATATTTTTATGAAGATTAAGAAGTGTTTTATTTTCCCTGATGCCGAACCAAATTACCCTGGGATCGTAACGACTTCCAAAGACTCCTGTTTTTTCAAGGGTTAACTTAAACGGAGTAACACTTAGTGAAGCTTTTTTAAGAGCTGTAATTATGGTAGGCAATTCGTCTTCAGGAGTATCTCCAAAGAATCTTAGTGTAATGTGGAGGTTTTCCAGATCAACCCACTTAATAATATTATAATCCAATGTTTGCCTAAGCCCGGAGTATGTCATCGAAAAGTTGTCATCGGGTTGAATGTGTATCGCGGCAAACAAGCGCAGAGTATCCATAGTAAAACTGAAAATCCTGGCAAATATCCGAAGATTTACTTAAAAAATAATCTGCTTGTTAAGGAAATTAACTATTTTTGCATCCCTCGTTCAAACGGGGCGTTAGCTCAGTTGGCTAGAGCGTTAGACTGGCAGTCTAAAGGTCAGGGGTTCGACTCCCCTACGCTCCACAAAAAAAAGCCTGTTCATACAGGCTTTATCTTTTAAGGCTTATTCCTTTTCTTTATCCACTTTAGGGGGATTAGCATCAGGGTTCATACCTTCTTTAAACTCTCTTATTCCTTTGCCAAGGCCCTTCATCAATTCTGGTATTTTTTTACCACCAAAAAGAAGTAATGCAACAACTACAATTGCAATTATTTCAGGTGTACCAACAATGCCCAATAAAATAAATGTTGTCATGTTATTTCGTTTTATTATGCACAAAAATAGTCAAATAGCGAATGGCAACACCAAAAGACTGAGCTTTTTACATTTATCTTCATTTAGCAATCCAAGCTTCAGGATTTTGAAGTATTTTTCCCTTCCAAAGTTCAAAATGAATCTTCGTCTTACCACTATCATCTGTATCAATGGTACCAATCTTTTGCCTGGTGGTTACTTTATCTCCCTTTTTAACATAAACCTGGCCAATATTTGAATAGACCGTAAGAAACTCTCCGTGTTTAATAATAATTACATTATTGTAGGTAGGTAGTGACATAATAGATGTTACTTCACCTTCAAAAATTGCTCTTGCAGTTGCACCACTTGAGGTGGTGATATCAATGCCGTTATTCTTAGTTTTTATTCCTTTTAGAACCGGGTGTGGATGCTCACCAAAAGTTGCAGAAATAATACCTCTTTCGGTTGGCCAAGGTAAATTTCCTTTATTTCCAGCAAAAGTAGAAGATAACTTCATTTCTGAAGGTGATAAACCAAAAGTGTTTTCAGGAGTGGGTTTTGTTCCGGTTTTTTTTGCTGTTTCCCTGGCTTTTCTTATTTCTTCTGCAATTATATCTTCAATAGCTTTCTGAAGTTTTTTTGCTGCCTTTTCGTTTTCTCTTAGTTTTTTTAGAAGGTCTTTCTCTTTCTGTGTAAGTTTCCTGACTGTTTGATCCTGTTCAGTTTTTTCTTTTGATAATTTCTGTTTTTCAGATTCTTCCATAGTCTTAAGAGAAACCTTATCATTTTTTTGTTTCTGCAATAAGCTAATCTTTTCAGCCAAAAGTGCTTGCGTTTCTTTGATTACCCGTACCTGATTTTGCCTGTAACTACTATATTGTTGAAAATATTTTAATCTCTGATAGGCCTGATTAAAATTCTCAGCTGAAAAGATAAACATTAGCCTGGTATAAGAGTTCCTGTTCTTTTGCGCATAATAAATCATCCGGGCATACTCTTCTTTTAAGCTTTTAATTGTTTGTGTCAACTCTATGATGGTATCATTCGTTTGATTTATTTTTTGATCTATTTGCCCAATTTCACCGCTGATAGCATTAATTAATTCCTGACGTTTTAATATCTTTTTATTCAGTAAAACCACCTGATTTAATGATGCTTGTTTACTTTTCTTAGTTTCAGAAAGTAATTTATTAGTGTAATTTATCTCTTCTTCAATTTTGGCTTTCCGTGCTTCCAGTTGACTCTTCTTGTCTTGTGAAGATCCATTAACTGATATTGCCATGAATGCAATTACTGCAAGAAATCTGAAGAAATTAAAGGAAAGCACCAATTTAAAAGGCCGGTGGGTCATGATTATAATTTTTCTATACGGGAATATTTTTCAGGAATTCTGAACGGAAATTGTAAAGGTTGAGAAAGATTTATTTTCGAATATTCAACATGTACTGTAGCTTTTTCTTTACCTGTTTCGGCCTCAAAATTTACAATTACAGGCACAAGCTGACCGTTAATATTTTGATGCGTATATCTGGCCTCGGCTTTTTTACCATTTTGTGCAATCTCCCTTATTAAGATACGTGTAATCTTGAAAGTTTCGGGATTGAGCCATAGGTGTTGAATTGGAATATTAACATCCTGGTTTGACTTAAGATATTTCTTTAATTTACGCCTCTCAGTTGTTTGTAAGGTGTACTCGGAATTATCCACACCACCTTTAAAAGAAGTGCTCTCATAACGCGTAAAATCATTGCCGGTTAGGAAGGATTGAAGCATATCAAAGTCAAGTGTACTATTTTTAAGCAGATCAATATAGTCAAAAGCACCGGTAAAGTAAGTATTATCTATCCTGTTTACATACCATATTGAATCATTGGTTATGAGTAACCTTATCATTTCTATTCCCATTATTGGCGAAACTGATATCCAAATAGCACTATCACGTCGTATTCTCAATTGCCCGGCAATGGCTGTTTCTTTTTTGTCCTGTTTATATTTAGCACTAAACTTAGCTGAAAAGTATTCGTAGTTAAGTTCGTTCTTTTTTAGATTATTGACTAAAAAATCAGTTCCCTGTTCCTTTAATGGTTCTTTTATTAATTTTCTTGCAGTTGAGCAAGCAGTTGCAATAACAAGGGTAATAACTATTAATAAGAGGTTCAACCAATTCTTATTCATACAATTTGCCATCTTTGATTTTTGAAGGTAACAGCTCTGAAGTATCACCGGCTTCAATAGCTTTCTTCCACCAGTTTAATGCTTCTTCAGTCTTCCCTAATTTATATAGAATATCACCATAATGCTCCAGTTCCGTACCTGATGCATCAGGTTCAAGTTTAATAACTTGTTCGATTATTTTAAGGGCCTCAATATACATTTCCTTTTTGTAAAGTACCCATGCATATGTATCAAGGTAGGTAGCATTATCTGGTGAAAGTTTATTTGCTTTAACTGCCATACTTAACGCTTTATCTAAATCCTTATTTGCCAGAGAAAGATAATACGCATAGTTATTTAGGACCAGTGGATTCTCGGGATTATATCTTAAGGCATTTTCATATGCATTGAAAGCTTCAATATTTTTTTGTTGTTTATAGTATGCATCTCCTATCATACTATAAAATTCGGCCATTAGTGAATTGTTATTAAAAACAAGCTTAATACCTGTGTTTAGTGATGTGATGGCTTCATCATACTTATTAAGCATAATATTACCGACTGCGTTGAAATAATATGGCATCGGTTGAACCGGAAACAAAGAAATAACTTCATTGCTTACAATTATTAAACTATCGTACTTCTCCATTAGCGCTGTAATGCGAAGAATATTCTCCCACACTTCATACTTTCCTGGATCAAGTTCACTTACTTTTCTGAAAAGTGATAATGATTCAGGATATTGTTCTTTCATTGCAAGCATTTGGGCTCTGAAAGCAATTACCTGTGGATCAAACGGGTGTTGTTCTACCAGTATTCCTGAAATTTCGAGTATATCATCTTCAATGCCTTCATAATTACCCATTTGTGAATAGTAGGTACTTAAAATCTGCATCTTAGTGGAGGCATCAAGATATTGATTGCTGAAACCTTTTTTTAGTGCCTGAACGGATTTTTTAAGATCACCTTGTTTACGGTAAAAATCGGCGAGGGATATATTTATATAAGGGTTATCAGGTTCTATGGTAAGTATTTTCTCATAGGTCGCAAGGGCTTTTTCTTCCATTCCATTCATTAAATAGAATTCTGCCAGAACTGATTGTATCCTGCTATCCCATTCATTAGCTGCAGCAAGCTTTTCTAATTCATCCTGAGCTTTTTTCTTTTTGCCTTCAGCAAGATAAATATGATGTTTCCTAAGTGAAATTTCCTCTGAAATTCCTTCCTGTGATTCTATTTGATCATATATTTTAAGGGCTTCTGAAGGTTTTTCAACTTTAAGATATAGATTTGCCAATTCCATGCTGCTTGCTCTATCTGTTGGATCCTTTTTACAGAGTTTCTCATAGATTTCAATTGCTTCACTGAATTGCGAATTCTGAGAATATAAGCTTGCAAGTGTTACACTGTACCACTTATTATCTGGGTTAAGCTGATAAGCACGTGAGATGTATGAGATCGAATTTTTAATGTCTCTTTGCTTATAATATAGCAAACCTAACTCATAGTATGATGCATCATGTGTAGGATCAATTTCAATGACCTCTTTAAAGAGCGACATAGCCTGGCCAGGATTATCAGTAATCTTAGCCTTATTAGCATCAAAAAATAGCGACTCAGTTCTTTTTTTATCCCTGAATAAGCTAGCTTGTTCTTTAGTAACCAGTTCTTCTCCTCCCTCGGGTAATTCCTGAGAAAAAATTGAAATGGGTAGAATCAATAGAATTATTAGTTGTATTACAAGCTTAAATTTCATTATTCAGATTTTTTATGAGTTTATTTAACACCAGTATGGCCAAATCCTCCATGCCCTCTTTCAGACTCATTTAAGCTATCGGTAACAATCCATTCAGCTTTTTCATGACGTGAAATTACCATCTGAGCAATTCTGTCACCGTGATTAACAACAAATGACTGTGCCGAAAGATTAACAATAATTACTTTGATTTCGCCTCTGTAGTCAGCATCAATTGTACCCGGTGAATTCAATACTGTAATTCCCGATTTGGCTGCAAGTCCGCTTCTTGGTCTTACCTGCGCCTCAAAACCTTCAGGAAGTTCAATAAATAAGCCAGTAGGAATCATAGCCCTTTCAAGTGGAAGTAATGTTACCGGTTCTTGTAAATTGGCACGCAAATCCATCCCTGCAGAATGCGAAGTTTCATAAGAAGGATTATTGTTATTTGAGCAATTGACGATTTTTATTTGCATTAATCTGATTATTAAGAAGTAAAATAACGGCTATAGCAAAATTAAATTTCACAAAAGTAACACAATATGACGAAAGAATGTGAAGCTTAAAGGGATTTGGGAGTAGTTATCCTTTTCTCTTTCAGGTAAACAACCAGAATATATGAGAGTAAAAGTAAGAAATTAATGCTCATTTTCAATTGAAAATCCAATCTATTGGTATATAAAGAAATGCCATAAATAATCAACGTAATTAAAGTATAAAGACCGGCGGGTTTAATGTAATAATTTATTGGATAATACTTTTGTCCAAGTATCCATGATAGTACCATCATAAATCCATAGCAGATAAAAGTAGCCCATGCTGCACCCAAATATCCCATGGTTGGTATTAGAATAAAATTCAAAGTCAGGGTTATTATAGCACCTGCAATCGATATCATTGCTCCTTTTTTTGTCCTGTCAGTTAATTTAAACCAGATACTAAGGTTATAAAACACACCAAGAAATAAATTTGCCCAAAGCAAAATAGGAACTACAGCAGCACCCTCCCTAAAATCTTTGCCGACAAAAAGAAGAACAAGGTCAAGATTCAGGGTTATGGCTAAATAGATGAATAAACATATTATTATAAAATAATGCATTAATCTGGCATACATTATTTTAGCATCTTTTTTTCCTGATTGATCAAAAAAGAATGGCTCTGCGGCATAACGATATGTTTGAATGAAAAGAGTCATTAAAATTGAAATCTTGTAACATGCTCCATAAATACCTAGTTGTGCCATTGCAGTTGATTTATCTGGGAGCATATACTTAAGAATTATCCTGTCAAATGTCTCATTGATTATACCGGCAAGCCCAAAAATTAACAACGGCCAGGCATACCTGAGCATATTCCTTAAAAGAGCATTATCAATTTGTAACTTAACCTTCAAAATTGCTGGCAAAAGCATTATCAGTGTTAGGAGGCTTGCTATAAGATTTGAAATGAATATATAACCAACACCTATACTTTCATTGTAAAATGATTGAAAAAAAAGTGATAGCGGCGAAACAGGATAATTTTTTAAAATGTAAGGAATAAGTAAAATAAACAGAAGGTTGAAAGCTATATTAACAGCTATATTAGTGACTTTGACGAAAGCAAATCTTAGTGCTTTATTATTTAAGCGCAGATATGCGTATGGTATACTGCATAACGCATCAGCTGCAAGAATCAGGGAAAACCACTTAATATACTCCGGGTGTTCTGAATAGCCCATCAATAATGCGATGTTATCAGAAAACATGAAAATTATCAAAACGAAGAAAGTAGAAGTAAACAGCAATGAGATAATACTGGTGCTAAATACACGTGATCTGTCTGTCAGACTTGTGGAAAACCTGAAATATGCGGTTTCCATTCCATACGTTAGTATTACAAACAAGAAAGATACGTATGCATACATCTCGGTGACTACCCCGTATTCAGCAGGAAGAAACACTCTTGTGTATAAGGGAACAAGCAGATAATTTAATAACCGGCCTACTATTGTTGGTAAACCATAAACAGCAGTTTGTCCTGCAAGCTTCTTAAATGGATTCAATTTTAATTTTTTATATCTCTTTTAATGGCAGGCAGATGGATTTTAAAAGTAGTCCCATCTTTATCTGATTCAAATGATATACTTCCGTTGGCTGAGTCAATTATATTTTTCACCATAGCAAGACCCAATCCCGTGCCTCCTGATTTGGTGGTAAAATTAGGTGAAAATATCTTAGGCTTTTGTGACTCTGGAATACCTATTCCATTATCTCTTATTAAAATAATGTAAGCATCGCTATCCTCTTTTAAAATAACTTCAATCTTACCTTTTTCACCAACTGCTAAAGATTGAATTGCATTATTCAGCAGGTTCACCATAACTCTTGACAATTGTTTTTCATCTGCGAATACAAAACAAGGTTTTTCCGGATGTGAGAAAGAGATAGAAAATTCATTTTGTTGCACAAACAATGCGATATTGTCTTTAATGATCTCAATCAGGTCAATATTGGTATTTGAAGGTGTTGGAAACTTTGCAAAATCAGAAAACGCTGATGCAATAGCTGCCAGTGAATCAATTTGCTGTATAATTGAGGTAGTTGTTTTTTCTAGTCTGTTTTCCCAATCAGGAGCCTTATCCTGCCATGATTTATAAAGATGTTGAATGCTTAATTTCATTGGAGTCAGGGGATTCTTAATCTCATGAGCAATTTGTCGGGCCATCTCTTTCCATGCGCTTTCTCTTTCTGTTTGAGAAAGTTTATCTACACTTTCAGCTAGCTTATCAAGCATCGCATTGTATTCATTTATTAAATTACCTAATTCATCTCTCCTGTTATAGCTTATTTTCTCATTCTTTTTATCAAGTTTGACATTACTGAACTGATCGCGAATGAGTTTTAATGGCCTGGTCAGGTAATTACCTATTAACAGGGATAAGAAAACCGCAAATGCTGTCAGGATAATATAAATGTTCACAAATGTAACCAGGAAAGAAGATATCTCCTGTCGGAGTTCATGTTCACGAGCAAAATATGGCAGGTTAATATATGCCATCAGCTGATTATCTTTGTTTCTGAAAGGAATGTATGCTGACAAATATTGATATTTTCCAATCTGTTCCTTTGTTACGAAAAATGTTCTTTGGTTAATAGCAATTTCATTGTATGCTTCCGGACTCATAAATGTTGAGCGAAGTCCTTCCTGAAAAATCTCAGGTCTTGAAGTCGCTAACAAATCACCATGCTTTGTGTAGAGATTTAAATCACTAAAGAAAACTTGCGAAAACTTAGTTAAAAGTTCATGTAAATATTGCTCCTGCGAAGGTTCAAGTTTAGGGAAATCGCCTAGTTTATGCTCAAGTTCAATTAACACTGAATGTGCCTTTTCGCTAAGCATATCCTGATTTTTTTTCTCATTTAGACTTCTTATATTGTGTAATGTTGTTGCTCCAATAATCATTGATGCAAAAAGTACCATTGTCACTAACATAATTTGTAGCTGGGATTTTAAATCAGGATATCGATTTTTAGTGAACTGAAAATTGTATACTGTTGTCAGAAGAAATATTATAATGATATGGAAGATCAATTGATAGGTAAAAGGTGAAAGTTTATCCAGGGTACTGAGATTTTTTTTGCTTATTATTATGGAAGTACTGGGGTTAACAACATGGTATAAATGGTTATAACCATTTTTATTAAAGAAATTGTATTCACGTTTAAATGGAAGGAAAGGTTTTTCAGAAATACTATATGAATACTCGCCCACATTTGTAATTAGTTCACCTTTAGAATATATGGCATACGAATATATACTCAAATCATAAAAGGAGATGTAAGCCTTATCTAGTAATAATTCCGGATAGCCAAGACCTTTAGGCACATATTTTTGAGTGAATTCTATAATAACATAAGCAGTTTTACCTGAGGTTCTAACCATTGGTATTCGGGCAATATAGTTACTTGCGCCATAAGAATCTTTCACATAATGTAATGTTTTGTTAGAGGTTCTCTCAGTAATATTGTGAATAATGTTGTCGAAATAATCATCACAGTCAATAATTAATCCAGTTGGTTTTAGTGAAAGCTGTTTTTCAGGAAAACAAAGGGTTATTTGAGTGTTAAACTTACTCCAATATCCATTTAAATAGTGATTCTGAAGATAATTTATGCAGGCTTCTTCTCCAATTGGATCATACCAGGCACTCATATACAAATTATAAAACGTTGTATCTGATTTAATTGATTTCTCGAGATCAGTATATAGGTATTCTGCTATTTTATCCTGATCAGATGAGAGGCGAAGTGCCATCATTTTCCTCTCCTCATGTTCTTTTTCTTCTTTATTATGATACAGGCAGAAAGTGGAAATAAAGGTTAAACTAAGAACCAACAGTGTTGTAGATGTAATATGCGGAAATGGTAACTTCCGGTATGCAACTAATGAAATTATTAATATGAAGATACAGTAGAGGATTATTTCCTGCCACAACGGGGTATATAATCCTGCATATTTAAACAGTAACCATACTGATATAATTGAAAGTAAGAGAATAGTCAGATAACCAAAGAAGGGAATAAGGCCAATTGAAAGTTTTACTATTGAGTAAGAGGTAAAAAAGAGAACGAGTAATATCATTGCAATTATAAAATACGCAATGAGGCTATATGCTGAGAAATCAAGTATTCGCGAAAGATTGAGCTCGAATGTAGAGTTGATAATTAATGTATCAATAAGATACAGACTCAGGTAATGTAGTAGAATCAATATGCTGATAAATGACAAAAGGAGGATTCCCTTTAAGATAACCGAAGAGATAGCCAGTCTTTTATGTATATAAGTCCGGAAAGTAATGAAACTTAAAATAGTAAATAGTAATACATTAGTAAAGAGGTCACCAATTGAAGGTAACCAGTAAGATGATGCATAGTTTAACGGACTGAAAAAATCAAAGCCAGTCAAAAATTTTGGGTAATTGAGTTTAAATTGTAAGTAGCGAAAAAGTATCGTTACAAAAACTACTATAAATAGTGCTGTTTCTGATTTAATTCCGGAATTAATAGAAAAATAATATATCGAGAAAATGAGAAATATTAAAGTAAGTATTAGTAACGAGTAAATCACGAATTCTTGTTCACCGGAAAGAGAGGTATCAGCATCAATACTTATATATAATAATGGTTCTCCATTCTTATCTTTAACTGAGTATTTGCCATTAATTTTAGAAAGTTTATAATCAGATGATAGTGAATATACCGGATTATAAGAAGAACTCAAATAATCATTTTGGTAAGGGTAACTATATCTTATTAAATCGAGTAAAACAAATTTGAGATTATTCTTTTCAAGAACAGATTGTTGGAAGAAGCCATTTTGAATCTGTAATATTCTTGGAGTTGCTCTATTATAATCGAATGGGATTGAATTGTCAGACCAAAATATTAGCGTATCATTTTTTATTACAAAAAGAGTGGTGTTTTTAGGAAGTTTTTTAGAGCCCAGCCTTAAAGAAATTAATTCCGGGTCATCAACATTTTTAGTCAGCTGCTTTAGCAGTAGGTTGCATTGATCAAACCGCTCATTTAATTGGATGCCAAAGCGTGAAATTCTTTTCGAAGGGCTATTGTTAACCCTGATGAAAGAATAGATTAAAACAATTGCTAATCCTGTAATTACAGCGCTGAAGAACAGGAAAAGTGGGAGCCTGTATCTACCTTTGATGTGTTTCATTAAAAATCTTCATTTGAAGAGCTATAAAGGTAGCAAAAATCAAGCCGTATAACAGCCTTCTTCCGTAAGTGAAATTCAAAGTCTATTTAAAAGAAAAGCACCAACAAATCCTAGTTTACCTGCAAAGGCGGTAGTTAAGGTTTTTAATTTTTCTTAAGGATGTATATGAGGCTGGAATAATTGTTACCATGAATTTTTGCATATAAATTTGATCGTAAACCCCGATAGAAGGCTTTAAGATATGGCACTGTACTCTTTTTATATCTCTCACTCATCAATGAGATATAGAATGAGTCAAACACCATTGGGATAACATCAACTATATCAAAATTCACATTCTTAACCAAATGGTCAAACGATTGCCTATTAAAATGATATAGGTGACGGGGAACATCATATGCAGCCCAATGTTCCTTATAATACCGTGCATCATATGAATTGGGATTGGGCAATGCAATAAAAGCCGTACCGTCTGTTTTTAACATTCTTAAAACTGCCTGCATCCTTTCAGAAATATCAGGAACATGTTCAAGTACATGCCACATTGTAACTATATCCTGCGAACTTTCAGGAATTTCATTTATGTAATCTATATCATTGACCTGCAATCCGAAGTTCTCAATAGCATAATTTCGGGCTCTTGTATTTGGTTCTATACCCTGGACCTTATAATTTCTCTCTTGACAATAATTAAGGAAAACGCCGGTAGCACAACCTATATCAATAATTCTATTTCCTGAAGAAAATCTTCTGATGAGATCTAGTTTATTTGCAAGTGTAATATTTCTGATTTTATTGTAGACAAAATATTCAAGGCCTTTATTTTGAGTTGCATGCGACAAATACTGATTCGATATGTAGTATCTTGATAACTCTTCAGGGTTTGGTTGAGGATATGTGATTAGCAATCCGCAATTTATGCACTTTATTATTGAAAATTCTTCCTCAGAAAGGAAGTAATCCCTTAATTCTAAATAACTTACGTAATTATTGTGCCCACAAACTGGACAAATAATTTCGGGCTTTCTGATATTATGTTCCACGTGAAACATTAGTGATATTAGTGAGTGAGATGAACTATGAGTACTGCAATATCTGCTGGAGAAACACCACTTATCCTGCTTGCCTGTCCTATTGTGGCAGGTTTTTGCTTAGTTAACTTTTCCCTAGCCTCATATGACAAAGATACGAGAGAATTGTAATTAAATTCAGCTTTTAAAGGAATATTATCATATTCAGACAATGACTCGGCTAATGATGTTTCTTTTTCAATATAACCTCCATATTTAATCAGAATCTCAACTTCTTCCAATATCTCATTAGCAAGATTACCCATCTTATTTACTTTTTCTAAAAGGACATCATTAAATGAAATCAGATCCTGTAAATTTACTTGGGGTCGGAGTACAAGTGCCGATAATTTTGTCTTTTGTAAAATAGTTGATGTTCCCTGCCCTTCCAAATAATTATTGATCTCTGAAGAAGTAAATGAGATTGATTGAATTAATGCTGCAGTCTCATTTATGTAATTTTTCTTCTGCTCTACCCTATTCAAGCGTTCAATGGAAGCCAGGCCTAATTTGTACGACAATGGCGTTAAACGTAAGTCGGCAGAACTTTGACGCAATAGTATTCTGTATTCTGCCCTTGAGGTAAACATCCTATATGGTTCATCAATGCTTTTAGTAATCAAATCATCTATCAGCACACCAATATATGCTTCAGATCTTTTAAGTATTAAAGGTTCATGATCTATAAGCTTTAAATGGGCATTAATACCTGCTACTAATCCCTGAGCCGCTGCTTCTTCATAACCGGTGGTCCCGTTGATCTGACCAGCAAAGTAAAGGTGATTTATTTTACGTGTCTCAAGAGTTGGTTTAAGCTGATCAGGGGGGAAATAGTCATATTCTATTGCATATCCGGGTCTGAAGATTTTCACATTCTCAAACCCAGGCACTAATTTAAGGGCTTTATATTGTACTGCTTCAGGTAAGGAAGAGGAAAACCCATTGACATAATATTCAACGGTATCCCATCCTTCTGGTTCAACAAATAGTTGATGTCTTATTTTATCAGCAAACCGGTCTATTTTATCTTCAATTGATGGGCAATATCGTGGTCCCCGGCCTTCAATTCTACCTGAATACATTGGTGAGTCAGCGAAGCCCTCTCTTAAAGCATCATGAACCTGTAGATTAGTATAAGTAATATAGCAGCTTCTTTGATTTGTTAAAATTGGCGTATCAGTGAAAGAGAATTTGCCTGGTTCCTCATCTCCTTTCTGTTCCTCCATTTTGTTAAAGTCAATTGACCTACCATCAACTCTGACCGGAGTACCTGTTTTAAGTCGTTTAGATGCAAAACCTAAGGATATCAGATTTTCAGTTAATCCAGCTGATGCTTTGTCGCCCATACGGCCACCACCAAACTGTTTAGTTCCTATATGAATAATGCCATTTAAAAAGGTACCATTGGTCAAGATAACCGATTTGCAGTAAATTATTTGGCCCATTGAAGTTTTTACACCTGTAACGTAGTCGCCTTTGACCAGTACTTCTGTAACCGTATCCTGCCAAAAATCTAAATTTGATGTCTGTTCCAACATCAATCTCCACTTCTCAGAAAAACGCATTCTATCACTTTGTGCCCTGGGACTCCACATAGCAGGCCCTTTTGATTTATTTAGCATTCTAAATTGTATCATAGTACTATCAGTTACTATACCTGAATAGCCGCCCAATGCATCTATTTCTCTTACAATTTGTCCTTTAGCTATACCACCCATCGCCGGATTACACGACATTTGCGCCATCTGAGCCATATTCATAGTGATTAAAAGCACCGATGAACCCATATTGGCTGCTGATGCAGCTGCTTCACAGCCGGCATGACCTGCCCCGACAACTATAACGTCATATTCTTTAAACATCTTTTATGTTTCACGTGGAACAATTTATTCCCGAAAGGAATAAAAACTATCGAAAGGGCAAAATTACGAAATATTCAGATAGGGTATGAAAGCGGAGTTTTAGTCAATATATAGAATGACAGTTTAATGTTTTCTAATGAGTTAAAGGTTAATTGAGTTTATCCAGATAGAAGTCTTCTTCAGCACGCATGTGATGGCTGTCTTCTGTCGATTTGTCTTTTAACCCACACAAATGTAAAACTCCATGGATAATAACTCTGCATAACTCATTTTCAAATGTTTTATGAAACTTTGTTGCATTTTCCTTAACACGGTCTATGCTGATGAAAATGTCGCCACTTACTATTTTACCTTTAGCATAATCAAAGGTTATTATGTCCGTGTATGTATCATGATTCAGATACTGTTTATTAATCGACAAAAGATAATCATCAGAACAAAAAATGTAATTGAGTGTGCCAGGCACAAACCCCTTATCTTCAATAGCCGAATGTATCCACTTTCTTATTGATTGCGGATTGTCAATAATGAATTCAGTTTCCTCTGAAAAGAATTGAACACTCATGTTTGATCTGTAAAGTATTTTGCAAATTTAGATAAGAAAAAGCTTAGAAAAGGAACACTTTGGTTAAAAAAGAATCCCCCTAAAAATTAGGGGGATTAAAGGTCAATTAAATTGTATGGTCATTTATTTTGATGGAATTTGAATAAAGTAGCTATTCACTTTGTTTCTGTAATAACTTCTAAAAGAAGGTGGAATAGTATTTATTAACTCAGTTTCTTTAGATGGTAATCCAATACTGTCAAAGAATTTTGCAGGATCAGGTTTAGGTAATTCTTTTCCTTCATTTGATTCGCGCTTTTCATCTTGTTCACGTTTCATCTCAGCTTTTTCAGATTCCAGGAGTCTGGTCAAAATCTCTTGTTGTCTTTTAATAGTGTTTTGATTAATTATTTTGTTAACCAGTTCAGTTTCTGTTTTCTCCATTTCCTGCATCATTTTCTGCAACCCCTGTTGATTTACATCACCACCTTTTTGCAGTTCTTCTCCATATTGCTGAAGCATTTTTCTTAATGCTTCCTGTTGAGCTGCCATTCTAGCTAACTGCTCACTCATCTTAGAATTTCCGCTTTTACCTTGCTCTCCTTTTTCTCCAGGTTTCGTCTTCATGCTTTTACTCATTTCTTCCATCTGCTGATTCAATTTTTCCTGCATTTGACGCATTGATTTCATTGAATTTTTCCCCTGTCCGGGTTTAGGATTACTTTTACCTGATTTACCCGATGCCATCATGCTCATATTTTGTTCCATATTCTTCAATGTCTCTGATAAGAGCAAAGCTAAATTGTTGACAGAAGTCATCACATATTGTTGTTTCGTACCGGCCATAGCAATTGAACGATTTTGCATAGCCTGAAGGGCCATTTCAGTATTGGTATTTATATCCCTGATCTCTCTGTTGACAAAATTTTCTATCATAGCTTGCCTTTTACTCAGCGCCAGAAGTGAATCTTCAACCATTGACAAGTTATCTTTTATCTTTTTCTGTTCCTCAATGAAAGATGGATATTTAGGATCAGATCTATTTATTCCGGCGAGTTTACCCATTAAATCTTCCTGATCGAATGAAACTTTAACAAGATTTTCTAAGATGGCTCTCAGTGCATCAGCATCCTCACCCAGTTTTTCATCTTCCATCTCCTGTTGCATTTGAAATAGCATCTCCCCCATTTCTTTCATTTTATCAGAAGCTTTTTTCTGATGTTCTGAGGCTTTTTTCATTTGCGAATCTTTCAGATCCTCTTTTCCTTCATTCATTTCATCTTCGGCTTCCTTTTTTTGATCCTGAGGAATATCGAAGTTGTTTGGTTCTTCCAGTTCCTGATTTAATTTTTTTAAGTCCTCAAGGTCTTTACTAACATCGTCAAAATTCTCCTTGATTTGCTCCTGCTTATTTTGTAATGCTTCTGACTGCTTTCTATCGCTTTTTTTTGTTTCTTCAGAGAGCTTTTGTTGATCTTCACTTAATTTATTCAACTCTTCTATTGACTCTGTTAATTTTTTATCAAATTCCAATTGCTTGAATAGTTCTAAGTTGCGGTCCAGATCTTTCTCAATATCCTCTGATTGAAGTTTCATTTTTTCAAGCATATCCTTGACTTTGTCCTTGTTCATTTCATCAAGCATTTTCTGCAGTTCTTCGAACATCTGTTTCATTTCAGGTGTCATTATTTCATCAAATAATTTTTCTAACTGCTCCTGTTTTTCAAGAATATTCTGGTCAACTTTCTTTATTTGTTCTTCTTTAGAGTTTATCTGTTTGTTTTCAAGTTGCATTTCTTCAACTTTATTTTGCAGGTCTTTTTGCCTTTGAAGTAAATCCTCAATTTGTTTTTTATCCTGATAGTTTAGGTCTTTTTTATTGATCAGGTTTTCAGTAACTTTTTCAATCTCGCGTTGAATTGCTTTAGCTTCTTTGATAGTTTGAGAGAAATCATCTTTCAATTCATCCTCATGCTTATCAACCATTGCATTAATTTCCTCCAAAGTGGGTAGCCTGAATGACATCTCTTCAGTTTTTGCCGATTTGCTGCCGTGCACTCCATCATTATCCCATATCTCAAAGTAGTAATTGATATTCTCTCCAGGTTCTAGTCCTATTGATAAAAGATCAAAGTAATAATAGAAATTCTGCTCATTTATATCCTTTTGAATTGGAACTTCTACTACCATTTCAGCACCTTTTTCTCCATCATGAACTCTTGATAGCCTAAACTGGAGATTTCTGAAACCATAATCATCACGGACTAAACCCCTGAAATACAATCTATTATCATAGACACTGTCCTTGTATTGTTCAATATTTATTCTTGGATACATGTCAGGAATTACATTAGCAAAAAAGATCAGACTATCATTATTAGTCATATACTTGTTCTCGCTTTTAACAATTATTCCTGTACCGTCCATTAATTTATGACTTGTGTTAAAAGTATTAGAATTATCAGAGGACAGCTTCCTCAAGTCGGTACCTAATTTGAATTCAATCGCCTCTGCATCACGGGTATAGAACTTCCAATTTAAAATTGTTCCTTGTGGAACATTAATATCTCCAATATTCGAAATGACTTCTGGTTTTCTTTTTAAATAAGCTGGATAATCAAGTTCGATATCATAGTTAAGAATAATTGGCTTTGGCAGGACTTTTATAGTGTATTTATTACTAGAATAACCAGCAGCTGTAATAACAAAATCTTCATCGTTCTGTATTTTCTTGAAAGTATAACTGTATTTCAGTTTATTTTCCTGATGCATATTAAATTCGTTACCATCAATTGAAAGAGACAATTCTGAGGGAATCTCCTGACCTGAAACAGAGACCTCTAAAGTAAAATCTTCTTGCTGAACAGCCGTAAGAGATTCATTATCAATATGTAATTTAAAAGGAAGTGGTTTTTCAAATGCAACAGAGTGGTTCAATAATCGACTCCCGGGTTCAATGAGAAGTTTTGGTGAGAATATGAGTAAAATGCCGATAATCAATAAAGAAGGCAATGCATAATATAAGTACTTCTTATTCGATGAATAATTTACTGCCGAGCGGAAGGGAACATTTATGAGTTTTTCTGATTTCTTATTGATACCCGCCAGTATCAATTCATAATTGTCAGGCGATTCAAGAGACAATTTCTTAAGCTGTAGTGTATTTAGCAGAGTATCTTTTACTTCACTGAAATGCCGGCCAATAACATCTGCCGCCATTTCATGTGATAAACGAGAGCCAATCCTGTACAATTTTAACAAAGGGTTAGCAATATACACCCCAACTAATATTGCACCCATTGAGAGGTACAAGTAAAAAATTATAGTTCTTATTGCAGTAGAAAACCATGCAAGGGATTCGAAGAGTGCAAAGATCAGAAAGAAACTAGCTAATAGAGCTATACTATATAATCCTCCTTTAATAAGTTGGTTTATATAGTACTTTCTAATGAAAGCATCAAGTTTATCAATCAATATCGTGTAGTGGTCATTCATATTAGTTGCCCGGAATAATGCCGTAGTTAATAACGAGGTTCTATTAAGCTTATTTTACTCATTTAATTATCAGCTATTTAAAGAATAAACAGCTCTTTGATCCAATTATGTCAAGTCTTATACCAGACTAAATCATAAAACTACTTCGACTATAATGTCATATGGTTTATTTGGCATCAAAAACTTCAATACCTGTCCAGTCATCTGGTAATTGTTTGCCAGTAATATTTTTACAGCGGTTAATATAAAAAGCAGCAGCAGCATCCAACGGATTTATCTTAACTACTTCAGTGAATATTTCAAGTGCTTCTTTAAATTCCCGGTTTTTGTATGCTTCAATACCTTTACCAAACAGAGTCTTAGTTTCAGTCTTCAAAATCCTCATTTCTTCGGGTTCACCATCAAGTACTTCAAAAATATAAACAGCCTCCTTTTTACCTTTTACGCGAGCGACGTCAAGAAATCGAAAATTGTATTTACCAGGATTGCTCAATTTTATGAGGCTATCTTCGCTGATAATTATAGAAGTTTTGTATACTTTAGTAAGCCCTTCAAGCCTGGATGCAAGATTAACAGCATCTGATATAACAGTACCATCAATCCTCCCCTCCCCTCCTACAACACCGAGCATCAGATTACCTGTATGAATGCCAATGCCGGAGTCAATTGTAGGCTGACCTAAGTCAAGGCGGTCAATATTGAATTGTTGCAGGGTTTTTCTCATTTCAATGGCGGCATCAAGAGCATCATCTACTGTTTCATGGAAGAGTGCCATAATTGAATCACCAATGAATTTATCAATAAAACCATTATTACGTCTGATTACGGGTTCCATATAACCAAGATAATGGTTGATAAAATCAAAATTTTCCTTTGGAGTCAATCCTTCTGATAATTCAGTAAATCCTCGTATATCACTGAAAAGAACAGTCATTTCTTTCTGTACCTGGTCTCCCAGTTGAATGTCAACAAAATTTTCCTTACCAAGGAATTCCAGGAATTGATTAGGCACAAACCTGGAATATGCTTCATTCATTTGTGAGATCTTGAAGATGTATTCCCTTAACCGGGTCGTCATTAAGTTATAACCTTCTGACATGACTCCTATCTCATCGTTTGTTCTCACGATAGTATAATTATCAAGCATGCCCTCACTGGTAAGTTTCATATTCCTAACCAACTCGTTAACAGGCCTTATTATATCCGCGGTTGACCAGTTGACGAAGAACAGGATATATATGAATGCAACAATAATGCCACTTATAATGCCCCCAAACATCAAAACATTATCCAGCGCACTAATGTAATAGAGATTAGAATTTCCAAATTCTTCCTGAATATTCAAATCAGGGCCCATAATATCAACCAGACGGCCCATCATTATTCGCAGTTCACCATCGCTAACAGTACCCATTTCTTTAACAGGAGTCAGGCTTAAAACAAGATATAAAAGAACCACTGTTAATGGCAACAGCGTTGTCATTGCGCTGGCAATATAAAGACGGCTTCTTATCTTACCCATATTTTTTCCGAAGATTCTTTTTTGAAGTTCTTCTTTAGAAAAAATGTGTTCGATATAGTAGATATGCACCAAATGCTTTTGCCAGAAGAAAATAAACAATATACTCAATAATGAGGCAACGAGTGAAATGAAAAGATAATTGGTATATAACCTTCGAGCAAGATCATCCTGAAAAGCTTCTGGTGATTGAAGTTGCAGGAACATTGTAATATGCATGATGGTAAATGCCAAAAAAACTATACCGGCGTTTATCAGTGGTGTTTTTAATAAAAATCGACGGCAGTATTTATACAGTCCGGTTGAGACGGTTTTTCCTTTCCTTTTTCGTTTAAAATATCTTTTGAAAGGGAAATTAAATGATATACCCAATACCAGGCTTAAAAGAAATACAAGCCTGAAAATCATTGACATAGACTTATTGAAAGTACTTGCAGTGGAATCACCTCTTTCTGGAGAGACTTTACTGGTGACTATAGTATCTCCATCACTACGTGTAACTTTAAAACCATCTTTATCAGCACCAATATCCAATACAATCTGATCTTTTTTAATATCCGGCCTTTGTGCTGCTTCTTTAAATGACTCAAGTTTTCCTTTATCTTTTAATGTTGGAAAGCTTTTCAACAACATAAATCCAAGAACCGGGAATAACAAAAGAAGATAGAGTGTTAATGGAAACAGGAATATTCTTCCTGTTCTGTACTTTGGTACAGTTGATAACAATTTCCCATCCTTGCGCCCCATACTTGATAGAATTGATTGAGATTACTGACACTAACTTACAAAGTTAGTCAATTTAAAACCGTGCCATAATTTAAACCAATAAGTTTAACAAGAGTTAAGAAATTACCAAAACGCACCCTTCTCTTTTTTGTTTTCTATCTTTGCAGCAATTAAAAGCATATGAAAGAAATCAGAGTCAGATTTGCACCAAGTCCAACAGGCCCATTACATATCGGTGGTGTTCGTACAGCCCTTTATAATTATCTCTTCGCTAAGAAAAACAACGGAAAATTCCTGCTCCGTATTGAGGATACCGATCAAAACAGGTATGTGCCCGGAGCTGAAGAATATATTATTGAAGCTCTTAAGTGGTGTGGAATTGAATATGATGAAGGAGTAGGTATTGGTGGGCCGCATGAGCCATACAGGCAGAGTGAACGCAAACATCTGTACTTTGAATATGCTGAACAGCTTATAAATGAAGGTAAAGCCTATTACGCATTTGATACTCCCGAAGAGCTTGATGCTATGAGAGATCGTCTTAGTGCAAAGGGTGTAGCTACTCCACAATACGATTACCTTTCAAGATATGAGATGAAAAATTCTTTGGTGCTTTCACCCGATGAGGTTAAAAACCGTATTGAAAAAGGCGAACATTATGTAATAAGAGTCTTAATACCTGAAGATCAGGAGATATTGGTTAATGATTTAATCAGAGGGGAAGTGAGGGTTCATACTTCAAGGCTTGATGATAAAGTATTGTTTAAATCAGATGGAATGCCCACCTACCATCTCGCAAATATTGTAGATGATCATCTGATGGAGATTACACATGTAATTCGTGGTGAAGAGTGGCTGCCCTCTGCCCCACTGCATGTACTATTATATAAATATTTTGGATGGCAGGCTCCTGAGTTTGCACATTTACCTCTTTTACTAAAACCTGATGGGAATGGTAAATTGAGTAAACGTGATGGTGATCGTTTAGGATTTCCTGTTTTTCCCTTAAGGTGGGTTGATCCGGTAAGTAAAGAAATTTCATCCGGTTATCGCGAATCGGGCTATTTACCTGATGCTTTTGTTAATATGCTTGCATTGCTTGGCTGGAATCCTGGAACTGAACAGGAAGTTTTTTCAATGGATGAGCTCATAGAGGCTTTTTCAATAGAACGGGTTGGAAAACACGGTTCAAAGTTTGATCCTGAAAAAGCAAAGTGGTTTAATCACCACTATTTATCTGCATTAAGCAATGTTGAAGCTGCTCATTTACTTCAAAATCAAGTAGCCGGCAAGGGCATAAATACTGAACTAAGTTATTTGATAAACATTGTAAGCCTGGTAAAAGAAAGGGCAACACTCATTCCTGATCTTTGGGAACAGTCGGCATTCTTCTTTATTGAGCCTTCAGTTTATGATGATAAATTAAAAAATAAAGTTTGGAGGCCTGAAAGTGTTGATATGCTGAACCAAATAGTCAAATTTTTGAACGACCAGCATGATTTCTCAGCTGAAAATCTTGAACATTCTTTAAAAGATTTTATTGCGCAAAACGGATTAAATATGGGCCTTGTAATGAATACCCTTAGGCTCGCACTTGTTGGTTCTGCTTTTGGCCCTGGCATAGCCGGGATAATTTCAGTATTAGGAAAAGAAAAAGCTGTTGAACGGATTAAGAGATTGATCCAGGCGTCAATTTGATATTCCGCATGAAAATAGTAAAGTCTTTCAGTTTATAGTTGCAGTTTTAATCATGGTAGGTGATCCTAAACTTTATCAGATTCTTGATCAGTTGAACATAAGCTATGAGTATCATGAACATCCACCTGCACCAACAATAGAAATAGCGGGTCAGTATTGGAAAGATATTCTTAATACAACTCATTGTAAGAACCTCTTTTTCAGGAATCACAAAGGAAACCGCCATTATCTGGTAATATTTGACCACCGTAAAGAGCTGTCAATCCATGATCTTGAAAAATACCTGAAACAAGGCAAGTTGTCTTTTGCTTCTGAGCAAAGGATGGACAAATATCTTGGTTTAAAACCAGGTTCGGTGTCACCTTTCGGATTGATAAATGACAATCAACATCAGGTACATTTGTTCCTTGACCACGACTTGAATCAACTTCCTAATATCAGTTTTCATCCTAACGACAACAGAGCCTCCCTGGTTATTGCTTACAGCGACTTTATAAAATTCATTAATATAATGGGAAACAGTTTTGAATTCTTCAAAGTGTTTTAGGGAATCCCAAAGTCCGAATTTACTAGTTATACAGATTTTAAGGCATTAACTGCATTGGCCGAGGATAATCCACAAAACGACGAAGATAAGAATGGTTGAAATACAACCTCCGCCAAGCTTTTTGGCTCCGTATCCTGCAATAAGTGCTCTCCAGAAATTATTCATTAACGGTGTGTTTTATTTTCATAACAACATATTCGCATGTATGTTTATGAAAATGAAGTCATTTCAAAAGATTAGGTAAAGATATATTGATTAGATAACAATAGATCAGAGACTTCGCTAATCTAGACTGATTATAAATTTCATAGAAAGTAAACTTCAACTGTTTTTCGTTTCACAATTATTCAGAATTTCGCATGCTGAAAGGAAAGTTTACCATTGAGAAAGATATCTTATAGCCTGAAATTACTTCAAAAGGGATTTATTATCCTTTGGGCATCTGCTATTCTGTGGTTTTACCTTGGAAACCTGGTTAATTTTCATCAAAACAGAATCTGGGGTAAATACCTTATCCCGGCATGTTTTACACATTCATCAGTAAATAACAAGGATTTTGGTGCTTCACTAACTTCTGTAAACGATTCGTTTTCCTCTCTTCTAAAAATTGATCTTAATGCAGTGTCAAACATTACTGAAGTATTGATTACTCCGGTAGAATTCAATAATAATTGCATTCCTTTTCCTGAAGAGATCCGTGCCGAATACTCGGTTAAACTTAAGGGGATTCTTCTTCGAGGTCCTCCTGTTGCCTAAGTCATCTTCTCATTTTTAGAAATTACATCTTGTCATTGACCTTAAGGTTAGTGAAGCTATGTAACACACATTATCTGTGCGCTTGGAATTTGCGCACTCAAAAAATCAAATCATCAATTTTTAATTAAGTAAAAATGAATAAGAAACTATTATTCCTTTTGACAGGCTGTATTACCTTATCAATCAATCTATCAGCCCAGCATGCACCACTTGTGGATTCATCTGATATAAAAACCATAAACCTTAATGAAATAGTTGTTAAATCCTCACGTGAAAGCAGTGTGATGATCAAAAACCTGCCTACTTCCATATCTCTTATGAAGTCAAAGACCATTGAAGACAATGGTATCTCTTCATTAAAGGATCTTGTAGGCTATGTACCTAATTTTTTCATGCCCGATTACGGTTCACGTCTTACATCTCCGGTCTATATTCGTGGAATTGGGTCACGGATCAACTCTCCTTCCATAGGATTATATGTAGATAATGTTCCATATTTTGAAAAATCAAGCTTCGATTTCGAATTCAATGATATTGACAGGGTTGAGGTTCTTCGTGGACCACAAGGTACTTCTTATGGAAGAAATACGATGGGTGGTCTTATAAAAGTTTATACCAAAAACCCATCAGAAACTCCTGAAACCAAATTAACAGTTTCGGGTGGAAACTATGGGTATTTCAGGGCTGATGCATCTCATAGCACCACCCTTACTGAAAAGACAGGTATTGCGGCTTCAGCTTTTTATGGTAAAAGCAGCGGTTATTTTAAAAATGATTATGCTGATTCTAAAGTAGATGAAGACAATTATTTTGGTGGCAGGATTAAACTCACACACAATGCTTCAGAACAACTGAAACTTCAATTTACATCAGGATTTGAGCATAGTGACCAGGGAGGTTATCCGTATGCACAAATTAATCTTGAAACAAAAGAAATAGCACCTATCAATTATGATTTTTACAGTTCTTATAAGCGTGATGTTTTATCAAATGCACTTGTCATTGATTACTCCACGCAGGATCTGATGTTCCAATCTTCAACCAGTCATCAGTATTTAAAAGATGATCAGAACATTGACCAGGACTTTACACCAAAGTCACTCTTCTATGTAAATCAGAATACTGAACAGAATATGCTGTCACAGGAATTTACACTCAAGAATAAACCCGGTCATAAGATTTCATGGGTTGCCGGTGGTTTTGGCTTTTTGCAATTCCTTCAAGATAACGTAACAGTAACCTATGGCCCTGATGGTATAATAGCTTATAAACTGCCAGGTGAAGCATCAAGAGTTAAAAATTATGACAATGTTGTTAAAGGTGCTGCACTCTTCAGTGAAGCAAGTGCAAATAACCTTTTTACCAAAGGACTGACCCTAACTGCGGGGTTAAGACTCGATTATGAAGAAGATATTCAGGACTATTTATACAACACATACACTGCTGGTGTTCAGAAAACTGTTGATGATTCAAGAGGATTAGTAAATTATGTTGAAGTACTGCCAAAAACATCATTAGCGTACAACATAAACAACCACATTACTGCCTATTCTACCGTTGCCAAAGGTTACAAATCTGGCGGCTTTAATACAACATTTGAGCGTCCTGAGGATAGGAGCTTTAAGCCAGAGTTCAGCTGGAATTATGAGGCTGGTATAAAGACCATATTTTTAAATAAGGCACTTACCACCAATCTTAGCGCATTCTATATCGATTGGAAAGACCAGCAGATATACCAACCAGTTCCAAGCGGACAAGGATCAATGCTTAAAAATGCCGGTCGTTCAGTAAGTAAAGGTGTTGAAATTGAATTGGTTGCACGCCCATGTAATAATTTTTCGCTTTACACAAGCTACGGATTCACAGAAGCTAAATTTGCTGAATACCAGCGCAGTGCAGAAATAAGCTTCAATGGAAACCATATTCCCTATGCACCTGAAAATACTTTACAAATTGGCGCTGATGCAAGTTTGAATGTAAATATGCTTGGTGTTGAAAAGATTACTTTGTTTGCAAATTACCAGGGGCAGGGAAAGATCTATTGGAATGAAGAAAACACTGCTTCACAGGATTATTATAGTCTTGTAAATGGTAAGGTATCATTCTTTGCTGGCAATTTCAGGTTCGACCTCTGGGCAAAGAATCTATTAAACCAGGATTACCAGTCATTCTATTTCAGCTCGCTTGGAAAGTCGTTTGTACAGGTTGGAAAACCTGCTCAATTTGGAGCAAACCTGTCATTTAAATTCTGATCATAACTAATCCGATGAAAAAGTACCCAACTTTATTAAGCCTCTATCTGGCTCAGTCTATTCCAATGAGTTTCTTCTCAACAATTGTCCCGGTAATTATGAGGCAAGAGAAGTACTCATTGGCTATGATAGGGTTATTGCAACTCATTAAGCTTCCCTGGATCTTCAAGTTTCTATGGGCTCCTTTGGTTGATAAATATGGCAATTCCGAGGCAAATTATAAACGATGGGTATTTGGTTCTGAGTTTGTATATGCGGCAATCATCATAAGTATTGGTTTCCTTAATCTCCAATTTAATTTTCCATTGATAATCACGCTTATGGTGATTGCCTTTATTGCTTCGGCCACACAGGACATTGCGACTGATGCGTTTGCAATACTGGTTCTTAAAAAAGAAGAAAGAAGTATGGGTAATGCCATGCAATCAGCGGGTACTTTTTTAGGAACCATGACAGGAAGCGGTATACTGCTCATCATGTATCATTATTTCGGCTGGCAGGGACTTATGTTTTGTTTGGCCGGATTTGTTGTTCTTGCAATCATACCGCTATACTTTTATAAAAACAATAAAGAAAATGAAACAGCGAAATCGCCAACCGATGCATCCTGCCATGGCCACCACTCACATAAGTTACTGAAATTAAAAGATTCAGATCAAAATAAGGCGAGCTTTAAAGATATTGGATTGTTCTTCAGGCAAAAAGGGATATGGCGGCGAATAGTGCTTTTATTCTTTTTCTATAGTGGAATCATTGGGATACTTTCGTTAATGAAACCTTTCCTTGTTGATAATGGTTTTACCATGAAGCAAATAGGGATAATCTCAGGTATTTGCGGAACCGCAAGTGGAGCTATCAGCTCAATAATAGGTGCTCACTTGATCAGGAGAATTGGCCGTAAAAGAAGTCTTTATCTTTTTGCCTCATTTAGTGTATTAACCGGGCTGTTTTTTGTTTGGCTCTTAAGTGGTCATCTTCAACATTTCCAGCTTTATACCGCCGTTGTTTTTCTTTGGATAAGCTATGGAATGTCATCTGTGGGCATCTATACAATTTCAATGGATATTGTTAGGAAAGGCCGTGAAGGAACTGATTTTACTATTCAGATTGTCATAACTCATTTAAGCGCATTGTTAATTACTATTGCATGTGGAAAGCTGGCTGATATGCTGGGTTTCAGGACGCTGTTTGTGATTGAAACCGTTTTTGCAGTGGCAGTTCTTGCAAGCATTCAATTCCTTTACAGAGAGAACCTTTCTGATCTTGTAATAAGTGACAGCGGTGTTGCTGATGAAGACACTGTCATCAGTGAGAAAATACACAAAACCGGATCATAAAAATGCGTTAAACTGAAAATGTATGAAACCGGAGATTAATATCTTTTAAACACATTATAAATGATACCACGTAATCTTTTAGAAAAATATAATCAATCGCTTCCGCGATATACAAGTTATCCACCGGCAAATTATTTTACCGCAGATTTTACAAGTGATGATTACAGAGACCTGCTCACAGAATCAAATAATGGCCAGCCGGCAAATATTTCACTGTATGTGCACATTCCTTTCTGTCATAAAATTTGCTTCTATTGTGGATGTAATTCAGTAAAATATCCCAAAGCAGTTTCAATAGAAAATTATATTGAAGCACTCCTGAATGAAATAAAGATGGTGAAGACTTATCTTGATCCATCGAGGAAAGTATCTCAATTACATTTCGGCGGAGGTACACCAAATGCGATTCCGGTCGAGTATATTGAAAGGATTAATGAGCTGATATTTTCGCAATTCCAGTTTATTGAAAATCCCGAAATCGCCATTGAATGTCATCCTGCTCATCTTGATGAAGAATACATGACACGACTGGTAAAAGCCGGATTTAACAGGTTTAGTCTGGGTATACAGGATTTTGATCTTAAGGTCCTTAAAACTGCAAACCGCGAGCCTTCCAGGATGCCACTCGACCAATTAACGAGCTTTCTCAGAGGCCTTGATTCAAAGATTAAGATCAATTTCGACTTTATTTATGGTCTTCCGTTACAAACACCCGAGAGTTTCAGTGAGACCATCAAAAAAGCCCTACCCTATTCACCTGATCGTATTGTGACTTTTTCATACGCGCATGTGCCCTGGTTCAAAAAACATCAGTTAGCTCTTGAAAGAGCCGGATTACCTGATGCTGAAACCAAACTTCAAATCTTTGAAAAGGCATATGGAATATTGCTCGAAGCCGGGTACAGCGATATCGGGATGGATCATTATGCCAAAGGTAATGATGAACTATTATTGGCGTTGAAGAACAACGAATTGCACCGGAATTTCCAGGGTTATTGCACCAGAAGAACTACCGGACAAGTTTATGCATTCGGCGTTTCTTCAATCAGCCAGCTTCATAATTCTTATATTCAGAATACAAAGGATATTGGAGCTTACATAAACTCGATTGACAATAATCTGTTCCCTGTAGAAAAAGGATATAAGCTTAACTTTAATGAAATGGTTATTCGCGATGTTATTAACCAGCTTATGTGCAACAGGCACATGCATTGGCAGGAAATAGCATCAACATATGGTGTTACAGTGAATCAAATAAAAGAAATCACTGGATTTGACATTCAGAGTGTTGAGTCACTAGTAGATGATAATCTTATTGAGTTGGGTGAAAATACAATAACCATCACTAACACAGGCCGCTTTTTTATCAGGAATATTGCTGTTGCTTTTGATCCGGCTATGGCAAATGCATCTGATAAAAAGTTTTCAAAATCGATTTAAGGAGTATGAAAAAAATAGAGACACAGGTTGTTATCATAGGAGCCGGGATTACCGGGCTCACTACTGCCTATAACCTGAAAAAGAGAGGTATTGATTGTTTGGTGCTGGATAAACAGGATCATGTGGGGGGAGTAATTTCAACTCATTCTGAGAACGGTTTTATTTTTGAAACCGGCCCGAATACCGGTATTCTTTCACAACCTGAAACTGCTGAATTGCTTAATGAATTAAACGAATTATGTGAAATTGAGATAGCTAATGCAGCAGCTAAAAAACGCTGGATCTGGAAAGGTGATTCATGGCATGCCCTGCCTTCGGGATTTAAAGAGGCTGTTAATACGCCACTTTTCAGTGTAAAAGACAAGATTCGCATTCTGGGAGAACCTTTCAGGTCAAAGGGCAAAAATCCTGATGAGTCTTTGGCCCAGCTTGTCAGAAGACGAATGGGTGAAAGCTTCCTGGATTACGCTATTGATCCCTTTATTCTTGGAATTTATTCAGGTGACCCTTCTTATCTGATTACAAGGTATGCTATGCCTAAACTTTATAACCTTGAACAAAAATATGGGAGTTTCATTGGCGGAGCTTTTATAAAAGGCTTCAAAAAGAAAGATGAAAGGGCAAAATTGGCTACAGGAGAAGTTTTTTCTGTTAAAGGCGGACTGAGTAATCTCATTAACGCATTGAAAACCAGAATTGGAAACGAAGTGTTTTTGCTCAATTTCAAAGGTACTACTGTATTGCCTGTTAATGAAGGTTTAAAGAGATATAATCAAGAGTATAGCATACGATTTATCACACGGGGTTATCAAAATGGTGAAGAAGTTGAAATTTATTCAACAAATGTAATAACTACTTCAGGTTCACACGAGCTGCCAGTGGCTTTACCTTTTCTCTTGAAAGAAGAGGCTGCCATACTTGACAATCTGCTCTATGCTAAAGTGATTCAGGCAAGTATAGGATTTCGTAAATGGAATGGAATTCCACTTGATGCCTTTGGAGGTCTCGTTCCTTATAAAGAAAACAGAGATATCCTGGGTGTTTTGTTTCTCTCATCGTTTCTTACAGGAAGAGCACCTGAAGGTGGCGCTTTATTATCAGTTTTTATGGGGGGTGTCAGAAGACCAGAATTAGCGGAACTCTGTGATGAAGATGTATTGGAAATACTGAAAAAAGAAATTCCTTCAATGACTGGCCTGAAGTCGTTTGATCCTGATCTTTTTAAAATCACCAGATATACCCATGCAATTCCTCAATATGGATTATCGACCGGTGACAGACTCGAAGTAATTGAATTGCTTCAGAAGAAATATCCGGGATTATTAATCGGTGGTAATCTGCGGAATGGAATCGGCATGAGTGACCGCATCAAGCAGGGACGGGAGTTGGCTGAGATGGTTTGATATAATAAAACGGAATATCAAGTTTGCTCAATCCTGAAAAACTAAAATGATCTGATAAGATCGACCATCCCTCCTACCCACAAAACATCATCATTCAGGCTTTTTACAAGCGTCAATTCATTACCGCCCATGGCTTTGAAAAGTGCTGCATATTCAATTCCCAGCTCATAGATTGTCTCAAGACAATCAGCAACAAATGCAGGACTTGCTATAAGGACGTTTTTAAGGCCTTCTGCGGCTTTTTCTTTTAGAACCTCATCAGTATAAGGCTTAAGCCAGTTCATGCCCAGGCGCGACTGAAATGACACTGTATAGCTATTTTCTCCCAGACCTGCTGCCCCCGAAAGCAATCTTGCTGTTTCATAACACGAAGCATAATAGCATTGACTGTTTTGAAGATTGTAGTCATTACGACAATTTGCCTGCTCACAGGTAAGTCCGGGATGCATTTTTTCGGTTTGTTTTACCGGCAGACCATGAAACGAAAAAATTAAATGATCGTATTTATTCGCATCTGCAGTGGTGAGTTTATCAGAAAAAGCTTTTATAAACGCATTGGTTGCAAAAAAAGGTTTTACAAAAACTACTTTCTGATGAATACCGAACTTTTTGGCAAGCCTGTGAAATTCGGCAACTATTGAACCGGTTGTTGAATCGGCATATTGAGGATATAAGGGAACGGCAACAATTTTACTGAAAGTACTTTTTGCGATGTCTGCTATACAATTTTCGAGTGATGGGTTACCATACCGCATTGCCATAAATACCTGGTAGTCTGATCCGAGTCTGGCAGCTAATGCATCACTAAAGAGTCTGCTGTTTACCAAAAGAGGCGAACCTTCTTTAGTCCATATCTGGCGGTAAAGTTTTGCTGAGCGAGGACCCCTGACAGGTGCAATAATTCCGTTTACCAGCAGTTTTCTGAATAACCAGGGTAAATTGATTACCCTTTTATCTCCCAGAAATTGTTTGAGATACCGGCGCACATCTTTAACCTGGTAACTATCAGGTGTACCGGTATTTATTAATACAACTGCTGTTTTACCGTTCATATATTTATAAAGAAAACCACCTACAAAAGTAAGTGGTTTTCAAGAATCCGTGGGGAATGTTAAATTGATGTTTCTTTCTTTCTTGCAAGGAATGTTTTTTGAACAAGGTCAAATAGAATAATTAATCCGCCAAGTATCATCATAGCATCCGGAAGAGTGCGGGCCCACATCCATCCTCTCATTGATTCAATGGCTTCCCTTGTCCTGGTATAGAAATACCCCATTTCCATTGCCATCTCAGTTTGATGCATTCCAATCACATAAGTTGGAACAGCGAACAATAATGCACCGATGGTTAGAATCCAGAAACCAATAGTGCTCAGGCGGTCACTCCATTCGAGATTTCCGGCTAATGCGTTTGCCCTTGAAGTCATATACAGGAACGCAATAGAAATGTATCCAAAAGCACCAAGTAGGGCCACATGGCCGTGAGGCATGATTAAATAGGTTCCATGTGAATAGTAACTGATTGTTGGTGTGTTAATTACCATTCCAAAGAAACCTGCACCAATCCAGTTCAATACTGCAGATCCTGCAATCCACATAAATGGAACAGCAAAATCAAACCGTTCGCCCGAATGTATTTTTTCTCTCTTGTTTTTCCAGGCTTCAACAATCATTAGTGCTAATGGAAGAGGTTCCAGTGCTGAGAATATTCCGCCTATTGCAATCCAGTATTCATCAAGACCCTGCCAGTAATAGTGATGCCCAACTCCAAGAGTTCCACTAAGTGAAATCAGGAACAATTCAAAAAACATAACTCTCACAGCAGTCTTATGTGAAATAAGGCCTAATGAAACAGTAAAAAACGCAATAACACCGGCTGCGAAGAGCTCAAACGTCAATTCAACCCAAAGATGAATAACCCACCAACGATAATAATCGTCGACTGTATAATTTGGCATGATTTTATGAACCGGCATCATCCCTGCTATATATAAAGTCGCAATTGCAAAGGCCGACCAGATTATGGTACTTACGATTGGGTTGTTGGTGGATGCTTTGCGAATAAGTGAAATGATTAACAGGAACCAGAAAACAAGTCCTATTACCAAACCAATATCCCATAATCTTCCAAGGTTTACAAGTTCTCGTCCTTCATTTCCAAGCCAGAACCATGTTTCACGCATCTGACCGGTAGCACCCATGTATAAACCAATCATTGAACCAACTGCAACAACGAGTAAAGCTATCCACAGAACATCTACCAGCCATGGATATTTATGGTCACGGTTTGCAACCCAGGGAGCAATTAATAGTCCACCTACAAGCCAACCAACGGCAACCCATAAAATGGCTAACTGGGTATGCATTGAGCGTAATACATTAAAAGGCAGCAATGATTGAGAGAAAATAAAATCTTTGCCGGGTTCGGTATAAAGATGGGCCAGATAACCGCCAATTATCAATTGTACTACAAAAAGGGCTCCTACTATGGGGATATACTTCAGAAGCTTTTTCTGTGAATGAAACAGCTTAGTTATTTTTAATGGTTCTTCGAGCTTATCATTTTCATCCTTTTTGAAAAGAAATTCATACGCAAGGAAGATGACAATAATTGTAAGTGTCCATAATAACAGAAACTCCCATAATGAAATTTTATGTGACAGGAAAGTAAGATCCTGGTCTATCATTGGTTCAGGAGGCCAGTTATTTGACCAGGTTCGTTGAGTGCCAGTGCGATATGATGAAGCTACCAATTGTGCCCAGTCAACAAAAGCGGCAATTTTTACCGCTTCATCAGGTCTGATAATACCACCTTTAAATGCACGTGAAGGGTCACCTTCAACCAACATTTTGGTAAGATATTTAACATTGCTTTTGTAAGCTGCAGCCGAGGCATCAGTATAAATTGTAGTACTCTCAAGTAATTTGGTTTGTTGTCTGAAATCCTGTTTTACGCGTTCTTTTACAGCTCCCCTTTCAATGGTGGAAAGCTCTTTATTTGTCTTTCCATATAATTCACCTGCATAAAAATCGTATAGGAATTCAGCCCGGTAATGGAGGAAATCTGTCGAAAAATCTGGGCCCATGTAAGCACCCATTCCAAGCATTGTTCCCCAATCCATAAGGTCAAACTGTTGGAAGTATCCCTTCCCGGCTATGACATCATCATATGTATAAAGGACTTCTCCACTAACTGATTTTACTTCTTTTGGAATCGGTGGAACTTCCTTCTGAAGGTTTGCTGTGTAATAAATGAGCATGGAGACCATGATAAGGGCAATGATCCAAAAACCCGTATAGAGTCCTTTTCTGCTCATGAACTTGTCAAGTAAAGTCTGTTTCATAGATTGATTGTTAAGTTAATTTATATACTATAAAGAAGTAGTATTTAAGATTAAAAAAAATTAGTACTTGTTTACACCTTCAAAATCCAGATTATCAAGGGTCATTTTTGTGAATGTATGAATGAATTCTTTTCGCGAATTAACCCAAACCTTATGCATAACACATGGATTATCATCACTGCAGTGATTAAAGCCCAGTATGCAACCGGTATATTTCTGCATTCCTTCTACTGAATCAATAATATCACTCAAAAATATCTTACCCGGTGATTTCGCAAAAGAATAGCCCCCTTCCCTACCCTGTACACTATATATCAAACCGGCCTTGGTGAGTGAAGTCATTAACTGGCGGAGATATTTGTCTGAAATATTCAATGTTTCAACCAGGAACTTAGCTGTATACAACTGGCCGGGCTCTTTCGCCATAAACGAAAGTATTCTAAGCGCGTATTCTGCTGTTTTGGTTAGTTTCATTAAATACTACCTCCGGGTATTATTTGATGCAAATGTATCGCAATATTTTATAATTCCAAATGTCAACCAAAAAAAATAAACAGAAATTATCTTTTATAGATGAAATATAAAGAAAAAGGGCTTGTGGGAGCATTATTAAGCTGTAAAGTGTTGAATAAATTAAACTGAGGCAAAATGAAAGTGAAGTATATTTACAATTTAAATGATAAATCAACCGGTATACTGATGAAAATGAAGAGAAAACTATGGTCGTTGTTTGCCTTGGCACTGCTATGGGTTAATGGATCGGCCGTTGCTCAGGACTGGGCACAATTGGAGCGCTATGCAAAGGCAAATAAGGAAATGGCACCTAAAACTCCAGGCATGAAAAGAATTGTATTCATGGGTAATTCAATTACTGAAGGCTGGAGTGAAAAGGATAGTATTTTCTTTAAAAAAAATGCTTATGTTAACAGGGGTATCAGCGGACAAACAACTCCTCAGATGCTTATTCGTTTCAGACCTGATGTTATCGATATAGACGCTGATGTGGTTGTCATTCTTGCAGGTATAAACGATATTGCACATAATACTGGACCTGCAAAAATTTCTGAGATTTATGGCAATATTGTAAGTATGGTTGAATTAGCCAGAGCAAATAAAATTAAGGTAGTTATGTGTACAGTCTTACCGGCGCATGATTTTTATTGGAGACCAGGTCTGCAACCAGCTGAAAAAATAGTTGAACTTAACCTCTTGTTAAAAGACTACGCTGCAAAAAATAGTATACCTTTTGTAGATTATTATTCAGCAATGGTAAATGAAAAAATGGGCTTAAAAGAAGAGTATACTGAAGATGGTGTTCATCCCACACTTGCCGGGTATAAAGTGATGGAGCCCCTGGTTGAAGCTAAGATCAGGCAAGCTATAGCAGCAAAGTGATTTTTATTTTTCCTTTGCTCCCTTTTTGAGTTCTTCACTGTCCCAGGCATGGTCATCAAGATTTGGTTTTTGATTCAGATCATTCTCTAATAGATCTTCCTGCATTTTGATCTGTCTGCGTGTTTCAGAAATATACATTCGCTCATCATGCTTTAACTTATAAAGCATATTCATTGAAGCTTCATCATATTTCATAAACTGGAGTCCAGCCCTGTAAACCGCATAAGCCCTTTTCCCTAAAAGGGTAAGCACATCAACCCCCATTCTGACAGAAGTATCAAGATTTTCACGATAGATTTTTTTAACATTAAATTGCATTAGGTCATAGGCATCGTACCTGTTTCTTGACCGTATCAAAATTTCAAGGTTAGGAAAGTTTTTCTGCACAACCTCAACCAGTTTCAAATTAGTATCATGCGAATCAATAGCAGAAATGAATATCTCTGCGTCAGCTGCGCCAGCTGAGTCAAGCAGATCTTTTCTTGTAGCATCTCCATAATATACTCTGAATCCCATTTTTCGAAGCAATTCAACTCTGTCAGAATCGTAATCAAGTATAGTTGCATTTATTCCATTAGCCCTGAGAAACCTTCCCAAAGTACTCCCGAAATGAGAGAAGCCTGCGATAATGACTTTATTTTTTTCTTCAATTACATCATCCGGTCTGTCATCCTTCTTTTCTTTTATTAACAAGGGAATTATGAAGCGGTCATTGATTAAAAGAAGTAGCGGTGTTATGGCCATTGTAGTTGCAATTGAAGCCATCAATATTCCTGTAAGTTCTGGAGTAAGTATCCTAAGTTGTCCTGTAAATGAAAGTGTTACAAACGCAAATTCGCCTATCTGTGCTAATCCGAGTGACATAACCAGATTTTGGGCGGTAGACATCCTCAGTATTCTTCCTATGGTAAAAAGTATCAATGCCTTCAATACTATAATACCTAATGTAATCTCTGCTAATGAAACCGGGTTATCAAGAATTAAATTGAAATTAATTGAAGCGCCGACAGCCATAAAAAACAGGCCAAGCAGAAGACCCTTGAACGGTTCAAGGTCTGATTCCAGTTCATGTCTGAAAGGGCTGTTTGCAAGTATAACCCCCGCAAGGAATGATCCGAGAGCAGGACTCAATCCAACCAATGTTGTGAGAAACGCCGTTCCAACTACTATAAGAAGTGATGCTGCAGTAAATAACTCACGGAGGTTTGTTTTAGATACCAGCCTGAGAATGACAGGTACAATAAACCGCCCAATAAAGAAAATAGCTAAAAGAGCTATAAGTATAACAAGTCCCTGTAACCATCCAGGGAGCCATTCAAGTATTGAAGCTTCTTCACCGGGTGTATTAACTACTGGGTTCAAGGCAAGAAGTGGTAATAATGCAAGTATTGGTATGATTGCTATATCCTGGAAAAGTAAAACTGAAAAACTATTTTTTCCAGCATGAGTTGAAAGTCTGTCAGATTCTTTAAGAGATTGTAATGCGATAGCAGTGGACGACATGGCAAACGACATTCCAACAGCAAGAGATCCTTGCCAGTGAAGTCCCAACAGTAACCCTATACCTGCAACAAATAGCATAGTGGATGTTACTTGTGTTAATCCTGCGCCCATGATCGTTTTCTTCATTTCCCACAACCTTGACGGTTCCAGTTCCAGACCGACTAGAAAAAGCATCATTACAACACCAAATTCTGCAAAATGCATAATATCCTGACCTTCACTTCCAATAAAACCGGTAACAAATGGCCCGATCAAAACGCCGGCAACCAAATATCCTAAAACGGAGCCCATACCCAGTTTTTTTGCCAGGGGGACGCATACTATTGCTGCTATCATGTATACAGCTACCTGAAAGAGGAATCCGGTATCCATACTTCCTATTTTATTGAATAACTATTTAAGAAGGTACTTTCTTTAAGAGCTTTTAAATCATTTGACCCTTCACTCAAAAAATTGAGCAAATCAGCATAAGCTAAAGCATATTTTTCAATCTGATTTTTTTCAATAAGATGAGTTCCCTGTATAGCAAATGGAGGCAGGTATTCCATTTTACATAAAAAAGCCGTTTGTTCAAAAGGAGCTAATAATTCCCTAACTGTAAACCGGTTTCGGCCTTCCTTCTGATAAGCTTCAACAGCTCCACCAGTGGTTATAGCGTTAAGTATATACTTTCCCTTTAAAAAATTTCCATTATGGCCATATGCCCAGTTATATTCAAGAACAATGTCAATCCACTGTTTAAGCAGGGGAGGACAGCTGTACCAATAAAAGGGATGATGCCATACTATAACATCGTGTTCAATCAGAAGATTGTGTTCAGCTTCTACATCGATATAATAATCAGGATAAAGCTGATATAAATCATGAAAAGTGACACCCTGAACATTTTTTGCAGCATCTGCCAAAGCCATATTAACTACTGAATGTTCAAAACGGGGATGGGCAAAAAGTATAAGTATCTTTCTCATTTAACTATGGGTGGGGATTCAAAGGAATTGAATGCTTAAAACAATGAAATAAACCGAAAGTTAATGTCTGTCAGTCCTGTTAAATAATGGAAGTCCGGTTAACGATGATAAATTTTCGGCAGCAAGTCTACCTTCTTCTGTAAACGGCCACGCAAAAAGTGCTTTAACAGGATGTTCTTTCCTGATTGTATTAATGGCTTTGACTGCTAATTTTTTTATAATGCCTTTTCTTCTGTATTCCTGTAAAACCAATGCAGAACAGAGATAAATTGTTTCGTAATTACTCCCTGGAACTGTCATTTCAAAAAGCTGTTTTTCAGAAATTTCAGCATTAAGAAAACGCTCCATCAATCTTTCAGAGGTTGGGATAATCAATAACCATGCAACAGGACCGTCACCTTCAACGTGTTCTGAAACAGTTGAAGGATGTATTTTATGCAGGCGTTTAATGACATTTTCATCAACATCAAGCTGTTCAGGATCACTTTTTACAGCAAAAACCTCCTCCGCTAGTGTTATTAATCGCTTATAATTAGAACTCATTGTGTGTAAAACGTAAAGTGTAAACAAGTTTATTTTTTTCAAAGTTGGCGATAAAAAATTTAAGACAGAAGCCCGGATTCATTCGGCACCTGTATACCTCCCATATACATCGCATATACCCCGCAGATACATCCCATATACTAAAATCGTATATGTGGACTATTTGGAAAGAATACAGGATGTATACAGCGATGAAATTAATCTATAACCCGGCCCAGTGATTTTTGTTGAGCTTATCTTAAATTTGAACTCCTTCCTGATTCATTGCTGTTGCGCCATTGACAATTTCAGTAACAATCTCAGGATTAAGAAGGGTAGTGGTATCTCCAAAATCAGAGTTTTTTCCTTCAGCAATCTTCAAGAGTATTCTTCTCATAATCTTACCTGATCTTGTTTTCGGCAAACCAGTTACAAATTGAATCTTATCGGGTTTAGCAAATGGGCCAATCATCTCAGCTACAGCCATTATCACAGAATGACGCACTCCTTCTTCACCTCCTGTGCTGAATTCAGGACAAACCACAAAAGCATAAATTCCCTGGCCTTTAATAGGGTGGGGGTAACCAACAACTGCCGACTCATCTACCAGAGGATGTTCATTGATGGCATTTTCCACTTCTGCTGTGCCCAAACGGTGGCCTGAAACATTTATAACATCATCAACACGGCCAAGAATACGGTAATAACCATCTTCATCCCTTTTTACTCCATCGCCGGTAAAATACATGTTCTTATAAGTACTGAAATATGTTTTCACAAATCGGTCATGGTCGCCCCAGATGGTTCTGGCCATGCCAGGCCATGGATAGCTGATACATAAATTGCCTTCAACACTGTTGTTAAGCAATTGCTTACCATCCTGGTCAACTATCATTGGTTGGATTCCCATCAAAGGCATTGTGGCATATGCCGGTTTAGTAGGTGTAATTCCGGCCATTGGACTTATCATGATCCCACCGGTTTCGGTTTGCCACCAGGTATCAACTATAGGGCATCTGCTTTTACCAATGTGGTCATGATACCAATGCCAGGCAGCTTCATTAATCGGTTCTCCTACGGTACCAAGGACTTTCAACGAATCAAGTTTTTTTCCTTCAAGCCATTGTGAGCCTAAGGCTATTAATGAACGTATAGCAGTTGGAGCCGTATAAAACTGGTTAACCTTGTGCTTGTCAATTATATCCCAAAATCTTCCCGGATCAGGCCAGGTGGGTATTCCTTCAAACATCAGGGAAGTGGCGCCATTCAGCAAAGGGCCATATACCAGGTAACTATGCCCGGTTACCCAGCCAATATCGGCAGTACAAAAATAAACATCGCCATCACCATATTGAAAAACATTACGGAAAGTATATGCCGTAAATACCATATAACCCGCCGTTGTATGCACCAATCCTTTAGGTTTGCCGGTTGATCCGCTCGTATAAAGTATATAAAGCGGATCTTCGGCATCCACTTCCATAGCTTCATTTTCATCACTTATACCTTCAATGGCATCGTGCCACCAGATATCGCGTCCTTCAACCATATTGACCGGATCACCGGTTCTCTTAAGCACTATAGAGTTGGTGATGCACCTGCATTTGCTCATTGCTTCATCGGCAATTTCCTTAATCGGAATGGTCTTGGCACCCCTGAAACCTCCATCAGAAGTTATCAGCAACCTGGTACCGGCATCCTGAAGCCTTTCTGACAAGGATTGGGCAGAAAACCCTGCAAATACGATTGAATGTATCGCACCAATTCTGGCACATGCTAACATGGCAATTACCAGTTCCGGAACCATAGGGAGGTAAATTCCAACCCTGTCACCTTTCCTGATGCCCATTGAAGTTAACAGGTTCGCAAAGCGTTTAACCTCACCAAACAGTTCACTATAAGTAAGAACCCTTACTTTTTCATCCGGATCATTAGGTTCCCAGATGATAGCCGGTTGTTTTCCTCTGAAAAAGACCTGTCGTTCAAAGATATTTTCGGTGATATTCAACTTAGCACCTTCAAACCATCTTACATGGCCTTTAGTGAAGTCCCAGTCAAGAATATTATCCCATTTCTTTCGCCAGTAAAAACTATCGGCAATATTTGCCCAGAAGCCGGTTGGGTTGGTTACACTTTTTTGATATTCAAAGATATAACCGCCAAGGGTGGAAATTTTTGGAACCATTGTGATAAACTTAAATGAATACTAAGAGTGAGAATTCTCTTAGGGAGTAACAATGGGAGGGAAAAAAGTATTGGTGCCTAAATCACCGGAATTTCATGATCATTTTTTCTGGTCTGCATATTTCCACCATAGAATAGTGGCTATATACCCTATGAGACCAGTGATGAAAATGATTACGTAGCTCCAAACATTTAATTCGGCTTTTAAATCAGCGCCTCCACTTCCACTATAAATACCTGGGACTGCCCATGGAAAGTAGCTTCCAAAACCAAGTGCTCCGATTATTTGGGCTAAAACCAGCAGAATGGCCACTACCCCTAACGGAGTCATAAAACCTCGTCCTGCTATGGCAAAAAAGGCCACAGGGGTATTTAATAAGAGAATTAGGATAGTAGTGTTAAAATAAATGACCAGGTTATTGACAATGTTCCCTTTGAAATCGCCTGGAAGTTTGAGTACATATCCTATTGCAAGACAAGCAAGGAGGTTGAAAATTACCAATGCAAGACACCAGATAAGATAGTACAGGAACTTTGCATTGAGTATCTTAGTTCGGGAAACAGGAAGCGATAGTAGATCTTTAGCTGTGCCATCAGAATATTCTCTTCCGAATAGCCAGGCGGCAACAAATCCGAAAATAAGAATACCACCAACACCTACAGCCTGAGAAAGGAGTCCAAGATAAGCATCCCAGTTTGCTTCGAAGGATAAAAGAGTGGCTTTTGCCTTAAAAGCACCTGATAATCCATTCACTCCATCATCCTTCATCATATACATGAAAACACCTCCAAAAATTGGAGCTAAAGAAAAAGCAATGAAGGAAACCCAGGTAATACTTGAATGCCGGTTTTTTAAAAATTCGGCCCTGAATGCTCGAATTTGCTCTTTCATCTGACTATTGTTTGATGTTCTTCTTGTCCAACCATTCTAAGAAAATAACTTTCAAGATCTTCTTCAAAAACATGAATCTCCAAAGGAGGTATATCGTTTAAAACCAGCAGCACTGATATCTTATCGGTTGATTGTATGGCTACTTTATCAATTGAAATAAGTAATCCCGTTTCATTAAGCTTAAAGTTATAACCATGCATCGCAAGCAATTGCAACGCCTTAGTGTTATCGTTGGTGTTAACCTGTAACTTCCTGATGATCTGATCTTCCAGATCGGTTGTGTTTATTTCACGAATAAGTTTGCCATAGTGTACTATTCCGATTCGTGTAGCTAGTTTAGAGATTTCAGAAAGTATATGGCTTGATAAAAATATGGTAGTTCCATGTTCAACGGCCAATGATTTCATGAATTCACGTACTTCAACTATTCCAGCGGGATCAAGGCCATTGATTGGTTCGTCCAGCAGCAGTAATTGTGGGTTGTGAATTAACGCTTTTGCTAATCCCAGCCGCTGATTATTTCCTAATGAGAGGTGTTTTGATTTCTTATCCGCATAACGTGTTAACTGAAGAATTTCAATTGTTTTATCAATGAGCTTTTTATCTTTTAATCCCCGAAGATTATAAAATACTTCAAGGTTCTCTTTAACAGTGAGGTTAGGATAAGAGTAGGGCGTTTCCACCATATATCCAACCTTATTCCAATCATAAGACCCGGATTTAAGTTCCTTGCCAAAGAGTTTTATGCTTCCTGAATCTGGTTTAATCATGCTCAGAAGAAGCCTGATAAGAGTTGTTTTACCGGCACCATTTAAACCAAGGAAACCATATATTTCTCCTTCTCTAACATGAATTGAAACATTATTAACTGCAACAGTGTCCCCAAATCTTTTTGTTAAGTTGTAAGTTTCTATGAGATTCATGTTCTACTTTTTCCTTGACTGATGATTTAAAAGACTCCTCATGTTTGATTCAAGCATGAGCAATATTACAACATCAGGTTTCTCTTTTTCAACAATTTCCTCATTCAGTTTATACTGCCAGCCATCAAAGATTTTAGTGGTTTTTGAAAAGCTTTCAGCTAAAAAGGGAAAAATAGAACCACCGAATGAATCTGAGATTATTAATAATCGGGGTTTGGTGGTGTCTTTATTTACTTTCACATTCTCATATTCATACGCATAGGGGAAACCTTCAACTACCGGGTATCCTGCCTTTGGGCCTTTAACTGACTTGTATCCTCCAACCGGGCCCATTATAATCGTGGTATCAGTGAAAAAAGTACAGTTTGAGAGCATTCTGCTCAAATTGCCGGTCCGGGTTACTGTTCTGTTACAATAATAATCAGCAATATTTAAAGTGTCAACACCATTCAAATGCCTGGAGATCTCTGATAACATCAGATTGGCTGTATAAAATGCACCCCTGTCGTTCCAATGGTTGTCTAACCTGCAATATAATTGTCCACTGTTTTTGTGACTTCTCAATTCTGTATAAACATCCGGCATATTAAGGCTTGTTCTTGTCTTGAGATAATGAAGTAATTGTTCACCCCACGATAAATTGCTTTTCCTCATTGAATTCATCGACATATACTCGGGATAAATAGAAGCCTTTACGGGGGCAATCAAAACATAAAACCGGATACCTCTATCATTGAGATATTTTTGCCTGTATTCAAGCTCAAGTCTGAAATCTTCAAGCTCTTTAAATGTTAGAGGATTTTTGCCGGTATAATTGTCATTTTCAGTTCCGCCAAGAAACAGCCAGCCATCATTCCCTATTATTACACCCGGTACAGGTGACTTTTTGAAAATGAGTAAGTTGAGATAATTGTATGATTTTATAAGTAATTGCCTGAGTGAAAAATTGTCGGAATAATACTTGTCATACTTTTTGGGAAACCCATCCAGATAAGAAATATCTAATTCAGGTTTTTCAGCCGGTGCACGGTTCTCAGTGTTTTCAGAATCTTTCACAAGCTGTAAGGATCCGTTAAGCATGGGGAACGATATAATTAAAAGAAAGACTGAGGTCAGTATCGCTGCTCTGTATCGTGTAGCTTTCATATCAGAATCGGTAATAGATAAAGGGGTTATAGGTTCCTGATATAAGGTACATTGCACATAGAATTAACAGAACTCCATAAAATACTGTCGACAGCGTGTGATACGCATATGACAGTGAAATGAAAGAGCCTTCAGGATGATTGATTACTTTCTGCAACTTTAAATCGCAATAACTAAAAAATCCAAAAGAGCCTAAGAGCGAAATGATCAGAACAACTATAAACTCAAGATTAATAAAGCTGAAGAAGACTGACAACTGATCGAACGAGATTTTAAAATCAAACATGGCAACATAATATCGTAGTGCATACTGAAGCGTATCAGCCCTGAAAAGAACCCAGCCAAACATTACTACAATCATGGTGTACAAATAGGGGAGGGGAGATCGGCTTTTTTCAAGGATCTTTGAAAAGCCAAGTCTTTCAAGAATAAGGAAAAAACCATGAAATAAGCCCCATACTACGAAGCTCCAGCTTGCACCATGCCAAAAACCTGTCAAAAAGAAAACGAGCAGCAGGTTCATATAAGTTCTGCGTTCGCCCAGGCGGCTGCCCCCAAGTGGAATGTATACATAATCCCTGAAAAAGCTCGAAAGCGACATATGCCAGCGTCGCCAAAAATCCTTTATCGAACGGGCTATATATGGGAAATTGAAATTTTCAAGGAACTCAAATCCAAACATCCTTCCAAGCCCGATTGCCATGTCAGAATATCCCGAAAAATCAAGATAAATCTGAAAAGTATAGCATATTATTCCAAGCCAGGCATTTATGGCTCCCAAATTCGCCGGGTCAGCTGCAAAAAGATCATCTGCCACCCGGGCAAAAGTGTTAGCCAGAAGAACTTTCTTCCCTAGTCCAATCAAAAATCGCTCAACACCTGAACTAAACTTCTTTAGTGAATGGGTTCTTTCTCTCAGTTGTTTCCAAACATCGCTATAGCGGATAATAGGACCGGCAATGAGTTGCGAGAACATGGCTATATACAGCGAGAGATCGAAAATATTCCTTTGGGCTGACGTTTTTCCGCGATAAATATCGACCAGGTATGAAAGGGAGTGAAATGTATAAAAAGAAATACCAATTGGTAATAAGATCCTGGTTTGTGGTATTTCAGGAATCGAGAATACGTCAAAAAGATTGTTCAGGTTGAAAACAATGAAGTTAGCATACTTGAAAACTCCCAAAATCAGCAGGTTAGTAGTCACACCTGCAAATAGCCACCTGCGTGATCTCTTTTTATTTTCCCTATGCTTGTATACCTTCAGTCCGAACCAGTAATTAAGCGCAATAGAAATCAAAAGTATCACAGTAAAAGTTGCTCCACCCCATGCAAAAAAGATCAGACTTGACAACAAAAGCCAATAATTTTTGATCTTATCATTCGCAAAATAATAGCCCAGCAGGACCAATGGAAGGAAAAGGAAAAGGAAGACCGGCGAACTAAAAAGCATAAAGTGAAGATGGATTCCTATATTGACAAAGTTTATAGTATTTTACCCTAAAAAGTTTGTAAAAATAGTTTATCCCGCAATACATCAGAGCTTTTGCTCAATTGAAACCTGAAAATGTTTCCCTTCAATAACTGAATTACAGAATTCAAGCACTTGATTCATTTCCTTTTCGAAATAGTAATTAGCCACTTCATGGCCACTTCCCGTGAAGGTGTACATTTTTACTGTTCCGTTTAAGTTCCGGATAAATTCATAAATGGATTCTGATCCAAAGAACATCAGCCAGCCTGTAGCTGTTGGATCACAAAAGTGATGAGCTGCAGTACCATATGGAACAAGGTTATCTTTATCGCCATGAAACATCATAAGAGGTACCAGATTATTCTCGTTTATCAGGTTAAGATCCATTAGTGCGCCTGCCCCTGAAATAACCCCTGCATACCTGAAGTTTTCAGGAAGCTTTTGGTCTGTCCAGTTCATTTTCTGATAATTCCAGAACTGTGCATGCAAAACGGTTTCAGCACCGGCACTGCATCCTGAAATAAAAATTTGTGACGTGTTGATCTTAAACTTATCAGAATTCTCTATAAGATAAATCGTTGCGAGCCATAAATCATTGGTGCCATACCGAATAGCTTTAATCTTTTCAGATGTAATTCCGTCACAGCTAAAACTTTTATCTTTCATGTAAAGGGTGTAAGAAATGGTTACAGCCACATACCCATGCTCTGACATGTATTTACAGATTGCATGTCCATCACTCCGTTGGCCGGATGCAAACCCACCACCATGAACATAAATAAATGCAGGTTTTAAAGTTTCACTAATTGATTCTGGCTGAAAGATATCCATTTCAAGCTTAACTGAATTGTTTGTGTAATAAGTTACCGTGTGGTAGTTCTGACCCAAAATGCCAGTAGCTGTTAAAAGGAGAAAAGATAGCAGATAATATTTCATAGGAACGATTTTCATTTCAGTTAGGTCTATTACAGTTATTAAGTGATTTAATTATGATATCATCGTTTAATTAAAATTCATACCTTTA
>DATGXS010000034.1:0-113421 GCA_035298745.1 Lentimicrobium sp.
ATCTCTCCTTCAGCATAACTCATGGTTTGCTTAGGGCTGGGATGGTATCACCGTGTCTCTTTTTGCTTACTTTCATCAAATGTATGATTTCCTTTTAGTAATTTTGTTGGGAAACCTTACCTGATGCAAACATACGAGGGCCGGGGTGAGGTGCTAACTAATTTTCCGGAACATCATCCTTATACAAAGTCCTCATAACTTCCTTCCCCTGCTTATCATACTGAATCTCATACCCGTTGCGCTTGTTGTTTTCATAGGTAACATAAAGCCTGGCCTGGCCATTTGGGTAAAAGGCCCTTTGGTAACCTTTGCCGTTGATGTATTTTCCTTCTCCTACTTTCAGTCCGTTGATGTCATAATATGTCCAGATGCTGTCGAAAAGCCCGTTGTTGTACGACCCTTCAATTTTGACCAATCCACTCTCATAATAAAGTATGTATGGTCCGTGCAGCGAGTCGTTCCGGTAGTTTATTTCTTCTGCTATCCGTCCTTGTGTGTCCCACTTTTTGGCAGGACCGTTTTTCTTGCCGTTCTTATATTGTTCTTGTGATTCCTTCTGTCCGTCATAATACCACCTGATTGAAAGTCCGTCAGGGATGCCGTCCTTATAAGTGACTTCCAGTTCCTTTTTTCCATTCTGATAAAACCAGGTGCTCACCCCGTTTTCTTTCTTACCCTTAAATTCCTGACGTGATTTTATAGTGCCATCCGGGTAACGGGTTTCCTTGGTTTTCGAACAAGAAAAAATTATAATAGACAATAAAAGGATAGAATAACGCATAACAAAAGTTCAAAAGTTGTTCAAAGGTTGTTCAAAAAGTAGTTCAATGTTGGACTCCCCTGAGTTTTTATCGAAGGGTTCAATGACTTCCACGAGGGGCTCCCTCTCCTTGAGGAGAGAGTGGGGGTGAGGTGATTTATGATTCATACGTTTGTTTAACAACCTCAAATAAAAGGATCCCTGCCGCTACTGAAACATTTAGTGATGAGATTTCGCCTTTCATGGGGATACGCAGGACTTCGTCGCTTCTCGACAGGTATTCTCCTGAAACGCCGTCTTCTTCTGATCCCATGATCAGGCAAAGGGGGCCTGTTAAATTGCCTTCGAAATAGAGTTTTTTTCCTTTTTCTGAAACGGAGACTATTTTCAGTCCACTTTCTTTCAGATATTCAATAGTATGTTTAAGGTTCTGGCTTTTGTGCACAGGTATGATGTTCAGCGCACCTGCAGATGTCTTTACGGCGTCAGCATTTACAGGTGCTCCGCCACGGTCGGGGATTATAATGCCATGGGCACCGGCACATGCAGCACTTCGAGCAATGGCACCCATATTCCTGACATCAGTTATACGGTCAAGGATTACAAATAAGGGGGTTTCACCTCTTTCGTAAACCGACATAAGCAATGTCTCAATTGGTTGGTACATGATTTCTGACACATAACATGCAACACCCTGGTGGTTGCCCCTGATCATGCGGTTGAGCTTTTCAACCGGGACATACTGATAGGGCACGCTATGCTCGTTGATTAATTTGCGTAGTTCAGGAATCAATTCTCCTTTAAGTCCGTTCTGCAGGAAAAGTTTGTCGATTTCCTTGCCTGCCTTGATTGCCTCTATTACCGGACGAATGCCGTATATGAGGTTGTTATCTTTCATGTAATTTTCTTTTGCCCTGCAAAGATAGGGAAATTAAAGGGAGCCATAATTTTGCCTAAATTTGTTACAACTCAGTTTGGTACATCTAACGGCACATTTCTTCTAATATTCAATTGGTTATGGGTAATTTTTTAGTCTACAAGTCTTCAGCCGGATCGGGCAAGACTTACACCCTTATGATTGAATACCTTACCCTGGCACTTAAATACCCGACTGCCTACAGGCATATTCTTGCTATTACTTTTACAAATAAGGCTGCCAATGAGATCAAGCAGCGTATTACAGGCAATCTTAAGAAGCTGGCATCATATACTCCTGATACGATTCCTGATAAAGAAAGGGAGTTGGTACACCGGCTTTCAGAAGGTACGGGACTGGCGACTGGTCAGTTGTTTGAGAATGCTGACAAAGTGCTTTCGTCAATACTCCATAATTACAGTGATTTTGCGGTTTCAACCATTGATAGTTTCATGCACCGGGTTATAAGGTCATTTGCTTTTGATCTTAAGCTTTCTATGAATTTTGAAATAGAGCTTGATACTTATGGACTGCTGAGTGCCGCGGTTGATGAACTGCTTAGCAGGGTGGGGCATGATGAGGAACTCACGGAGATGTTGAAGGATTATGTGATAAGGAAAGCTGAGGATGATGAAAACTGGGATATTTCAAACGACCTGCGCCAAAGTGCCGCTGCTCTGTTCAAAGAGAAAATGGCAGGACTGATTCCGGCACTGGAATCAAAAGTTTTTACAAGTCGCGATCATGAGGCACTTTGTGATGCCGTGCGAACAATGAACCAGTTGTATAAAAATGAAGGCATCAGGGCACTTAAACTTATTGCAGATGCCGGATTTGATCCCTGCGACTTTGCCTATGGAAACAGAGGAATAGGGAATTTCTTTATGAAAGTTGCAGCAGGAAAGGATGCTGATCCGACAGGCGCAAATGTTAGAAACGCCGTTGACGAAGGTCGCTGGTTTTCTAAAGGATCACCACTTTTTGTTAATCTGGCTCCCATAGAAACAGCACTCATTGAGATCGTAAAAAACATTAGTAATATCAGAAACGAGAAGCATTTTCTTACACTGATAATGGATAATTTCTATTCGACTCTACTGTTAAAAAAAATCAATACTGAACTCCAGAATATTAGAAGCCAGCGTAACCTGATATCAATCAGTGATTTCACTTCAATAATTGCAGGGGTTGTAAAAGACCAGCCGGTGCCGTTTATATATCTCAGGGTAGGTGAGAAATTCAGGAACTTCATGATAGATGAATTCCAGGATACATCAGAAATGCAATGGCAAAACCTGTTACCGCTGATTGAGAATTCACTTGCTGATTCAAGGTTGAGTATGCTGGTGGGCGATGGCAAACAGGCAATTTACCGTTTTAAGAATGGTGATGCAGGCCAGTTTGTAAACCTTCCAAGGATTAAAGAATATGATAACGGATTGCTGCACATGCAACGACAGAAATTACTTGCCGGAGAATACGAAGAGAAACATTTGTTAACCAATTACAGGTCGAGGAAAGAGATTGTTGACTTTAATAATGCATTCTTTAAGTTTGCCGCTGACCGTTTCGTGCCGGCAAATATAAATTTCTATGCTGATGTTCAGCAGAAATGCCGCGAAGATAATACGGGCGGGCTGGTGAGTTTTGATATTATCCCGAATGAGGATGTGATAAAAAAAGTACTGGAGATTGTTGATGAAAACAAGGCCGCAGGGTACCAATATGGTGATATAGCCATATTGACCAGGGTAAACAGGGATGCCGTTCAAATTGCTGAAGCGTTGCAGGCAAAGGGTATTTCAGTCGTATCATCTGAATCATTGCTACTGTGTTCATCACCGCAGGTTAATTTTCTTGTAAACTGGATTGCTTTTATGAGCAATAATGATGACAAGGTTTCCATTCAAGGGATAGTGGAATATTTATTTGCTTATTTTCAGCCTGCGATATTCCTGCCTCGCAGGACTGATAGTCGTTATCTATATGAGATATTAGCCCACCTTCAAATAAATATTCACCAAGCTAGTTTCAATTCCTTGTCGTTTTATGATTCAGTTGAACTATTGGTAAGAGAATTTAAATTAGGGGTGGTCAATCCACTGTACACACGTTTCTTTCTTGATCAGGTACTTGATTTTTCAAGAAAGGACAGCTCAGGTCCAATAGGATTTCTTCAGTATTGGAATGACAATTCTTCAAAACTATCGGTGAGCATTGCCCGCAAGAAGGAGGCCGTGCAGATACTTACCGTCCACAAATCAAAAGGCCTTGATTTTCCTGTTGTGATTTATGCATTCCCTGATCCTAAAATGAATAAAGGTGACTTGAGCTGGCAGAATGTACATGTTAAATTGCCGGGTGAAGAAGGTAAACAGAAGGAATTTGAAATTCCACTTGTTTTCAATTATTCCGATGGTCTTGAAGGGACACCATTGGAAGCCGAACTCAGAGAAGAGGAAGACAAGGTAAGTCTCGACAAGTTTAATCTTTATTATGTGGCTTTTACAAGGGCATCAGAAAGGTTATTTGTTGTAATCCCTGAATCTTCCAAAATTGATGATCCACCAAAAAAGCTGAGTGACCTGGTGCATATGTTCCTCAGTAAGGTTAATGAAGGCAACCGTTTTGGCAGTGGTGAACGTGTGGAAGGTCATTATAAAAACCTGACAAATGACAATAATGACCTGTCGCCTGACGTGAGTATTTCGTACCAGCCTGGTGAGTGGCGCAACAGAATTGTCCTTTCAAAGCGCTCACCCGAAGAGTGGCCTGTTATCAGGACTCTTGTTGATGAGGAGGGTTCTGCTTCATTACCGGGCAAGACAGATTATGGCAAGCTAGTCCATAAAATATTATCAGGAATCAATTCATTGGATGAAGCTGAATCAACCACAGACCATATCCTGGAAAGAGAAAATATTGTTTCACCTGATTTAAAATCGCAGATTATGAAGAGCCTGAATCGCCTTAAGATGTTGCCGGAGGCCGGATTACTTTTTAAGGACCAGGATTTGAATGCCGGATCAGGAGTTAAGATTATCAACGAACAGGAAATATTAACACCTGAAGGTGAAAGTTATCGTCCAGACAGGGTCATACTACTGAAGGAAAAGACGCTGGTAATTGATTTTAAAACAGGAATGCCCAATCCGAAATACATAAAACAAGTGAAGCTATATGCTGACCTGATTTCGAAAATGGGATATCCTGATCCGCAGGGTTACATTGTTTATCTTGGCAACGAGCCTGAGATAATTAAGGTATCACTGTCAAATACTGAAGAATTGGCACTTAACTGAGTGCTTCACTGCCAAAACTCCCATGATGATTGAAATAATTGATATAGAACGACTTTACGACTTTGAAGGATTGCCCCTAATAGATGTTCGCTCGCCATCAGAATATACGCTGGCTCATATACCTGGAGCAGTCAATATTCCTTTGTTTGATGATGAGGAGCGTGCAAGAGTGGGCACCCGATACCATAATTCAGGCAAAGATGCCGGCTTTATGTTGGGACTTGAGATTGCGGGACCAAAACTTGCAGGTTATCTGAAGAAACTAAACAGCTTGTTTCCTGTAAAATCGCCCCTTGTAATTTATTGCTGGCGCGGAGGTATGCGAAGTGGGGCTATGGGTTGGCTTTTTGCGCAGGCCGGACATGATGTTTATGTTATCAATGGTGGATATAAAGCATTCAGAGGTTATATCAGGGAGAAGATTGCAACAGCATGGGATTATATTGTGATTGGTGGTATGACTGGCTCAGGTAAGACTGAGTATCTCAAAAAGAAAAAAGAGGAAGGCTGCCAGGTAATTGACCTTGAAGAGCTTGCCTGTCATAAGGGTTCGGTATTCGGACATCTTGGCCAGCAGGAACAGCCTAATAATGAATGGTTTGAAAATATTCTGTGGGAAGCGCTAAGGAAAATGGATCCTGCAAAACCCGTTTATCTTGAGGATGAAAGCCGCTCAATTGGGAGAGTGAGTCTGTCGGAGTCATTTTATATGAAGATGCAGCATAGTCCTCTTGTAATGCTCGAGGTGGATAAGGAAGAACGAATAAGCAGGCTGGTTAATGATTACGGTGCTTTCCCGCAGGACGAACTTATTTTAAATATAAATAAGCTTGAAAAATACATTGGTTTAGAAGCCAATAATAGAGCAGTTGAAGCAGTTTCATCAGGCGATTTAGCAACAGCCGTGCGTATTTTGCTCAATTATTATGATAAAAAATATAAAGAATCGGTTGTACGGTACAGAGGAAAAGTTGGCTCAACCAATTGATTTATTGGCTGACCCAATTGATTAAAATGAATCAAAATTGTGATATGAATTACCCGATATATCTTGATTATAATGCCACAACTCCCATTGAAAAAGAGGTGGCCGACGAGATGTTACCCTATTTGACAGAAATTTTTGGCAATCCATCCAGCTCACATGCCTTTGGACTAAGAGCAAAAAATGCGGTTGAAAACGCCCGTGAGCAGGTGGCTGCTATGCTTAACTGTAAACCTTATGAAATTGTGTTTACAGGTGGTGGAACCGAATCAAATAATATAGCTATTGCAGGAATTGCAAATGCACTGAAAACTAAAGGTAAACACATTATTATTTCTGCTATTGAACACCCTGCAGTGAGTGAAGTTGCCTCTTACCTCAGCAAAAACGGTTTTGATATTTCAATTGCGGGGGTTGATGAGCAGGGATTTGTTGATCCTCTCACAATTCAAAGGTTAATAAGGAATGATACCATACTGGTCTCGGTTATGCACGCAAACAATGAGATAGGAACAATTCAACCAATTACAGAAATTGCCGCTATTGCACATAAGCACAATGTGATAATTCATACCGATGCAGCACAATCGGTTGGGAAAATACCAGTTGATGTTCAGAATCTTGGAGTTGACCTGCTTAGTATTGCCGGACATAAACTATATGCTCCCAAAGGAGTGGGTGCACTGTATATAAGAAGTGGCGTTCGTCTTGAAAAGTATATGCATGGGGCTAATCATGAACACGATATAAGACCGGGAACCGAGAATGTTTCGCACATTGTCGCACTTGGAAAGGCATGTTCTCTCGTTAGGGAAAATCTTGTAAAATATGCCGCATCAATGTCCCAGTCCAGAAACATGATAGCCACCGGACTGTCTGAAAACATCCCCGAAATACGCATTAATGGTGATCTAAACAGAAGCCTGCCTAACACACTCAATATAAGTTTTCTTAATCTTGGTGCCGGCGAAGTGGTATCCCGATTATCGGAAGTGGCTGTTTCTACAGGTGCAGCTTGTCATTCCAGCGGAGGAGGTTCAGGTACACTCGATGCCATGAATTTACCGGTTGAGTATGCTCAGGGGGCAATGAGAATTTCTACCGGAAGGTTCACCACCCCTGATGATGCCGCAAGAGCTGTTGATTTTATTACAAAGGCATACCACAAGGCAAAAGGATCATTTGAAGAAGTTGCTGCCAGCATATCAAATAACATACAGGATTTTAAGATCACTGAATATGCTTTGGGCATGGGTTGTGGTTGTAAAATGAGGCCAAATGATCTGGAGTCAGTTTTAAAAGACATGTCTCCTCAAATCTTATCGCATGATGTGATTGTTGGCACCGAAACTCGCGACGATGCTGCTGTTTACAGAATGAATGGTGAAGAGTGCATAGTTGAAACCGTTGATTTCTTTACTCCCATGGTTGATAATCCCTATTCATTTGGCGCTATTGCAGCAGCAAATGCAGTTAGTGATATATATGCAATGGGTGCAACACCATTGTTTGCGCTCAACATGGTTGCTTTTCCTGTTGATAAGTTGCCTTTATCAGTGCTTAAAGAAATCATGCAGGGTGCAGGTGATAAACTGGCCGAGGCTGGTATTCCGGTGCTTGGTGGTCACTCTATTGAGGACACCGGTATTAAGTTTGGAATGGTTGTTACCGGAAAAGTAAAAACGGAAAACCTCATTACAAATGCCGGTGCAAAAACCGGTGATATGCTGGTACTCACAAAGCCTATTGGATCAGGCATTATTACAAAAGCTTTCAGGATAGGAATGGCTGATAAGAAGGAAATCGACAATGCAGCTCTGATAATGGAAATGCTGAATATGAAAGCTGCAGAAGTGATGAGTAAATACCCGGTTAACGCCTGCACTGATATAACCGGTTTTGGCCTTGCGGGACATTTACATGAGATGCTTGCCGCTTCAAATGTGGATGCTGAATTATGGTTCGAATCTGTTCCTTTTATGGATTCAGCCGAAAGGCTTGCCCGTATGGGGGCAGTTCCAGGTAGCACGATTGCAAATGAGGAGTTTGCTGGACAATGGACTGATTTTACCACCTTACAACCCGCACATCGTTCAATGATGTGCGATGCACAAACTTCCGGAGGACTCCTTATCAGTATTGAACCTGCATCAGTTATTCCTCTACTGCAGGAAATGAAAGAAAAAGGTGTTGATGCAAGAATAATTGGTGAAATCCATGATTCCGGTTCAGGAAAAATCAGAATCACTTATAGAAAAAGGGTGCATTGAAAGTACGACAAAAATGAGGATAACTTATTGTAAGTAGTTTAAAACAAATGATAGGCTTAACAAAAAGGAGTAAAGTAACTAAACGACTGACAGTTGTTTTGCTTTCATTCCTTTTTTCCTTATTGGTTTTTATCATTGCAGATCTGCTTTTTCCTTTGCCTGATTTCAATAAAGGGTATTCGACCATAATATACTCCAGTGAAAATACTATTATTCATTGCTTCTTAAGCCAGGATGATAAATGGAGGATCAGGGCTGATTATGAAGAGATATCAGGAGAACTTGCTCAAACAATCATTTCAAAAGAGGATCAATATTTTTATTATCATCCGGGAATAAATCCGATAGCCGTTTTCAGGGCTGCATTTAATAACATCCTGAAAGGACGTCGCACATCAGGAGCATCAACCATCACCATGCAGCTTGCCCGCATTATGCAACCCGCTGACCGAAATTTCAAGAGTAAACTGCGGGAAGTTTTCAGGGCATTGCAATTAGAATGGCATTTTTCAAAAAAAGAGATATTGACCATGTATCTCAATCATCTGCCATACGGTGGCAACATTGAAGGTGTAAAATCAGCATCACTGATTTATTTTAACCAGTTGCCAAAAGAGCTCAGTCCTGCACAAATTGTCATGCTGACGGTTATCCCCAATAACCCCAATAATCTCATACCCGGCAAAAGATCGGCATTAATTATGAAACGTAATTACTGGCTGTTAAAACTGGGCCATAAAGGCATTTTTTCAAAACAGGAAGTTGAGGATGCTTTAGTGGAAGGATTTGAAAGTAAACGATTCATATTGCCCAAAGCTGCACCGCACCTGTCGTACCGCCTCAAAAATAGTGGTAATGACCGAATTTACACAAGCCTTAAAATTGAGTTGCAGTCGAAAGTTGAAGCCCTTCTTGCAAATTATGTCCGTCCGTTAAGGTCACTACAGATTACTAATGCTGCTGTCTTGATTGTTGACAATCATACCCGAAAAGTGCTCGCTTACGCCGGATCAGCGGGTTTTGATGAGGAAATTTACAGTGGACAGGTAGATGGCGTAAGAGCTTTAAGAAGTCCGGGGTCAACGCTTAAGCCTGCCTTATACTTATTGGGATTCGACAAAGGACTGATTTCTCCTAAAACTGTTGTAACAGATGTTCCGGTAAACTTTGGTGGCTATCGTCCTGAAAATTATGATGAAACCTACCGTGGCCAGGTTACAATTGAGCAGGCATTGTCATTATCACTGAATGTGCCGGCCGTTGAATTACTTGACCAGATTGGCGTTGGGGTGATGAACCAGACACTGGCAAACGCAGGATTTAATTGGATTAGAGTAAATAGCAAGCGCACCGGACTTTCAATGATACTTGGAGGATGCGGTACTTCACTTGAAGAGCTTACCGGCCTATATAGTGCATTGGCAAACAAAGGCATCTGGAAAAAATTACAGTTTACTGATCATTTTGGCAATGTTGATACGCTGGGTAAAAGAATTGGTTCACCTGCAGGAACATACATGATCACACAAATACTCACAGAGTTAAAAAGGCCCGATTTGCCTAACGAGTATCTGGAATCAGCCAAATTGCCAAGAATTGCCTGGAAGACAGGTACGTCATATGGTAGAAAAGATGCCTGGGCAATAGGTTATAATGCAGACTTTACAGTTGGTGTTTGGACCGGCAATTTTGATGGGCAGGGTGTGCCTGAATTGAATGGCAGTGACTGTGCAGTGCCTTTGTTATTTATGATTTTCAATCAGCTTCCTGCAGGAAAGGATGAATGGTTTACATCAACGCCCGACGCAGACTTCAGGCTTGTTTGTTCCATTACCGGAATGCCCGCCGATACGTTCTGTCATAACCTGGTCATGGAAACTTTTATTCCCGGCATTTCTCCTTCTCAGCGTTGTAATCACCAGAAGAAAGTGTTCACTAATGCAGCAGGCACTATCAGTTATTGTAATGAGTGCCTGCCGGAAACAGGATACAAAGCGACATTCTATCCTAATTATACACCCGAACTGATTTCGTATTACGAAGACATGCTGATACCTTATAAAAAGATACCCGAGCATAATCCTGAATGCACAGCACTGAATCAGAACGGAATTGGCCCGGTGATTACTTCATTGACAGATGGTGCCGAATACCTTGTTTTTGCGGGAAAAAAGCAACAACTCATGTTGAAAAGCAGTTGCGCCAATGGGACTACGCAGGTATACTGGTACATTGACACTAAATTCTGCAAGAAAGCAAAACCCGGCGAACCGGTTTATATTGTTGCAGAGAAAGGTAACCACATCCTCACATGTTCAGATGACAGGGGCCGTTCATCATCCATCAGGTTTACGGTTACACCCATATAAGTCCTCACACCTTTTTAATTATCTTTGCACTTTATTAAATTCAACCTTTTCCCAGTTATGGCATTAAAATGCGGAATTGTAGGGCTTACCAATATTGGCAAGACTACTCTGTTCAATTGTATCTCCAATACCAAAGGGCAAACATCAAACTTTGCATATAGTACCAATAAATCCAATATCGGTCAGATCATTGTTCCCGACAAGCGTTTATACGAGATTGACGGACTTATAAAGTCAGCACGGGTGGTGCCTGTAACGGTTGAAATAGTTGATATTCCCGGTCTTGCAAAAGGTGCCAGTCAGGGTGAGGGTGTGGGTAATAAGTTTCTTGCCGATATCCAGCAGACAGATGCAATTATTCATGTGATCAGGTGTTTTGATGATGATAACCTGCCACATGTTGAAGGTTCTGTTAATCCGGCCAGGGATCGTGAAATCGTTGACCTTGAGCTTCAGATTCGTGACCTTGATTTGGTGGAGCGTAAGATTGCCCGCATGGAGAAGATCGCAAAAAGCGGTGACAAGGAAGCTAAGCGGAGTATTGAAGTACTGGAAAAGGTAAAAAACCACCTCGAAAATTTCCAGTCAGTGCGCAGTCTTGATCTTGATGAAAATGAACTCAGGGTAATTGATGATATGTTTCTGCTTACCGCCAAACCTGTGATTTATGTTTGCAATGTGGACGCCGGTTCGGCTGTTTCCGGAAATAAATATGTTGATCAGGTTAAAGAGTCAGTTAAAGATGAAAGAGCTGAAGTTTTGGTTATTGCCGGAGCCCTTGAAGCGGAAATTGCTGAACTTGAGAGCGAAGATGACAGGAAGATATTTCTTGAAGATGCCGGTTTAACTGAACCCGGAGTCAACAAACTTGTGAGAATGGCTTATGATATCCTTAATCTTATGTCGTTTTTCACTGCCGGACCTAAAGAAGTGAGGGCATGGACTATTAAGAAAGGTATGACTGCACCTCAGGCAGCAGGTGTTATCCACAGTGACCTTGAAAGAGGTTTTATCCGCGCAGAAGTAATGAAATACACTGATTTCATGAACTACAAATCAGAGCATGCCTGTCGCGAAGCAGGTAAACTTTATGTCGAAGGCAAAAACTATATAGTTGAAGACGGCGATATAATGCACATCAGGTTTAATGTTTAGTGACCAGTGACCAGTGACTAGTGACTTGTAATACAGGAGTCATATTTGTGCTATTAAAAATACAGAGGATGTAATTTTATTCCTTTGTTGTTGAATTCAAGGGCAGGCATTGGGATTTTGATAAATGAGAAGGTTTTTAAGAGGAAGTGCAGTGCTTTGCTGTTGGTCTTTATGCGGGTGAAGTCAATATCAGGTGAAATCAGGTATTTCCGGTATCGATCGTAAGGTGGGATAGATACTCCTGCATACGATTCAACATTTTCAAAAGCTCCTGTCATTCCTGTTGCACTATAGCCTCCTGCAATATTAATCCAGCGTGGAAAATTGGTTTGTTTTGAAAGAAATGAGCTGATATTGGCTGACAGCCAGTACGTATGTCCATTATAGTCCTTGAGCATATGTTGTAATTCATTAGTGCCAAACAGATCAGGTCTGTAAGTTGCATATTTTGTCGGGTGGTATGACCATTTGAAAGCAATTCGCTGCTCTTTCCATACCAGTTGTTGAACGATAAAGGCGGAAGCTCCGGTAACATTTGCAATGACATCGCCACCCGAAGCTCCCCATCCTGATGAAAATCCGTCGAAGGTTTCAACCGTTGTAAGGTAAAACAAACCAAGTGAACCACCAATCAGCGCAGCCCTGGTATTATCTGTTCCCGATAATGTTAATGCTTCATAACCCATAACACCCAGATGATAAGAAGTGGTGGCATGGCCTGCTTTATCAATTTGCATCCATTCATAATTATCGTTGAAAAAGTGGAATGAACTGCGGTCATAATCCTTATACCATAGTTGATATAGTCCGAATACACTGGTCGCATATAGCGTACCGGTGCCAATGGTCAGGCGGTTCAGGAGTTTTTTATTGATGCAGGAGTCAGTTGGATGGTATTGAGGGGGAGGAGTTGCGGTGAGGGTGAGTGAGGGAGTGGGCGAGAGGGTTAGGGGATGAGGGGGTGATTGGGGAAAGTTGGAAGTATTTTTTGCTTGTGTTGGTAATAAAATCAAAAGGATTAGACTCAACGTAATAAGAACGGTTAAGACTATCGACGACACTCGAAGTGAAATAATTGAATCTCTATGTGCTTTATTTTGTGAGGATATTATTGTCATTGTTTAATGCCAGATTTATAGTCGTCAGTGAGCTATGTTCATCACTACAATTGCAGTCTACAGTAACCTAATAGTCGTCAGACACAAAATCGTCAGTACCATGTCGTCAATAATCTTCTGGTAATCAGCGACCTTATTGTTGTCAGTGTATTTATTTTTATCAATGACCTTGAGCATAAGGAACTTTAAAAGGTTCCAGGATAGATAGAATTTTTTCAAGTCGGTTGTCGAGCATTTCTTTTGTTCGGGCTTCTACGATGAGACGCAGATAAGGTTCAGTATTTGAAGGGCGGATATTAAACCACCAGTCGGTAAATTCAATACGGTAACCGTCGAAGTCCATTACTTTTAATGCTTTCTCACAAGCCTTCATCTCATTAATGACTGTTTTCATAGCTTTGGCCTTGTCGTCGATGTGCAGGTTTATTTCACCGCTGCCATGGTAAACTTTTATGCGGTTCACCATATCAGAAAATTTCAGGCCGTTTTCCTTTGCATTTTTTATTTCACCCAATAAAATAAGGGCAGCCAGATAAGCAGAGTCAGAATAATAGAAATCTTTAAAGTAGTAATGACCTGCAAGCTCACCACCAAACAGTCCGCCAATTTCCCTGAGTTTTAGAGCAGCATAGGCCCTGCCAACGCGCCATGTGTGCATCTTAAAACCGCGCGATTCAACATATTCGGTTACCGATTTTGAAGTACGGATATCTTGAAGGCATTTGCCTGTCAGTCCTTTAGATGCATAATAGTCAGCAAGAATAGCAATCATTATGTCAGGCTGAATAAATGTACCTTTTTCATCAACAAACATCACCCTATCGGCATCACCATCAAAGATAAGGCCTGCATCACATGATTCATCGACTACAACCTGGGAGAGATCACGAACATTTTCCTGTTCAAGCGGATTAGGTTCATGGTTGGGAAAAGTGCCATCAGGTGTATCATACAAATAAACCGGGCTGTTGCCTAGTAAGTCTCTGATGAGCAATGAGCCCATACCGTTTGAACAGTCGACAGCGATTTTAAAATTACTTAAATCAGGAATATAAGGCTTAAGGAATGCCAGATAATCAGCTTTAAATTCAAATTGATTTATGATACCTTTATTTTTAACCGGAGAATTCTCACCAGCTTCTGCAAGATGCATTAGATCCCTAAGTCCGGTATCATATCCAACAGGAAGTGCTTCCCGCCTTGAAATCTTCAGTCCGTTGTATTTAGCAGGATTATGAGAAGCAGTTATCATTACCGATGCCTGGTAGCCATATCTGGCTGTGGCCCAATATATCATCGGAGTAGTTGAATATCCACATAAGTCTACATCACAACCCGCATCTGTAATTCCACGGCACAAATTTTCACATATGGTTTTTGACGATAGCCTGACGTCCATGCCAATGAGTACTTTGGAGGTTTTGAGCAAACCGGGCAAGAAGAAACCGATACGGTATACGTCAGTTTCATTAAAGTCAACACCGAATATCCCTCTGATATCGTATGCTTTAAATGCTTTTCTCATGAATAGAATGGTAAAGAACTATGAGATATTGCTAATTTAAGATGTTTCGCTGGTTCAATGCCTGCTGGTATTTCCATGCATTAACGTTGTGTTCCTCAATAGTGGTTGCAAATGAATGATATCCTGAAAAATCTTCACGTGCGCAGAAGAACATATAGTTATGGATTTCCGGGTTGAGAACAGCATCAATTGACGATACTGATGGCAAACATATAGGTCCCGGAGGAAGCCCCTGATATTTGTATGTATTATATGGGGAATCAATTTGTTTGTAAATATTCAGAACCCTTTTAATTTCAAAATTACCATGGGCGAACACTAAAGTCGGATCAGCTTCAAGCAGCCAACCTTTGTTCAGACGATTAATATAGACACCGGCCACTCTCGCCTTTTCATCATCTTTATTGGTTTCCTTATCAACAATAGATGCCAGGGTTATCACCTGGAGCCTGGTGAAGTTAAGTTTCTTCATTTCCTGCTCACGTTTACCTCCCCAGAATTTATCTGATTCCTTCTTCATTCTATTAAGGAAATTACGGGCAGTGGTATTCCAGTAAAACTCGTAGGTATTTGGAATAACCACGGTGAATATACTCAAAGGAGTAACACCAAGTGTATCGAGAAAAGCAGTGTCAGTCATCAGTTTAATAAGAGACAAAGAGTCAGCTTCTATTTGTTTGGAGATATTTCCTGCCAGCTGATCAGTGAACCTGACATTATTGAATGTAACTTCAACCGGGTCCTGAATACCAGCCCTGAGTTTATTAACAAGTTCAATATTGGACATATCAGGTTTTAACAGGTAATGACCTGGTTTAACAACATTATTGTATTTTTTCAGATCAGCAACAAGTTCAAAGTTTTTACGATGAACAATCAGGCCCTGCGAATAGAGTGATTTTTTTACATCCTCAAAAGTGCTTCCAGTCTTGATATAAAGATTGGCTGGTTGGTTTTTTGGAGTGTAAACATTTGGGGCAAACAAGAGCAGATAGACATAAAAACCTCCACCTGCAATAACAAGCAGAAGAATAAAAAACCATAAAAAGCGGTTGTTTTTCTTTTTAGCTTTTCTCCCGCTATAACCGGGGTGATAAGTTTCCCTCATTTGAAACTGGTTTAATGTATTAGTTGCATAATATATTCGTCGGTCCATTTATCTTGTGACCAGTGCCATTCTTTCAGCGTTCCCGTAATCCCGAATCCACATTTGCTGAACAAATGTATATTAATTTCACGATGTGTAGGAACGTGACAATAGAGCTGATGAAGATTAAGGGTATTGAATGCATAGTCTATTATGAGTTCAATAGCATCTTGTGCATATCCTTTTCTACGGTAATCATTATCAATGAGGATGCCAAGTTCAGCCCGCCGATGCAAAGGATCAAAATCGAATAAATCAATTGCCCCAATTGTAACTGACGGATCTTCAGTGAGTATTATCATTAACCGGAGTTGTTTTGATGTAAAGATATCACCTGAGTTAAGGATGTACTGTTCTATATCAAAATGAGAATAGGGGGCAATGGTGTTGCTTATTTGCCACAATTCGGGGTCATTTTCCCAACGGTAAATCAAGGCTGCATCGTCAGGTTCTAATGCCCGTAAACTTATATTTTTTCCGATCATGAAATTAATTATTGCCTTTATGCCATTAGAAAATGATCGTTTCGCCGGTAAAAACCAATTTCGCCGGGCCTTTCAATTTTATTTCACTAAAGAAGTCATCATTAATTACAAAAGTAACTTCAAGCGTTCCCCCTTTTGTTTCAACATTCCACACGGTATCATAAGTGAGAGATCCCGCCACCAGGGCTGAAGCTGTAACTCCGGTTCCGCATGACAATGTTTCTTCTTCAACTCCCTTTTCGTAAGTACGTATTGTAATATGACCCGGAGTAATTGAAATCCAATTTACATTCACACCTTCAGGTGCAAACCGCTTATCATTCCTGATGACAGGTCCTTCAGACATAATGTCAACGTTTTTGACACTGTCGGTTATTTTTACAAAATGGTGGGTACCAGTATTGATATAATATCCATCGTCTTTTTTATCAGGAAAACTGGCATCTGTCATAGTCACTTCCACATGCCACACACCTTCTTCACCTTTATCAACAGTGGCAGAATGCTCACCATCACCGGCCAGAAAAGTCATTTCTTTTGTGGCAATGCCAAGCATTTGTGCAAAAGCCACCGCACAACGAGCTCCGTTGCCGCACATTGAAGCCTTACTGCCATCAGAGTTATAATAAATCATTTCAAAGTCATATACTGTGGAAGGGGCAATAATGATCAGACCATCTGCTCCAACTCCGGTACGCCGGTTACAGACCTCTCTGATCTTCAGGGTTGTCAATACAGGATTGGTTGTAAATCCATCTATCATAATAAAGTCATTGCCTGTTCCATGAAATTTATAGAAGGGTGTCATAGTATGATAAGTTTATTTGACAAAATGGCACAAAATGTGTACTGTAATAACGCGTTTCAAAAATACGATTTCTTTTTATCCGGGCGTTGATAATCAGTTAAAAAGCTAACTGTATGCTGCAATTTGTGTTTATTTATGAAAGTGATGAGGGTTAACAATTTTTAACTTCACTTCCAAAAGAATGGTATTTAAATTGCGTTGTATATAGCAAAAACAAATTATTAGCTTAACTTACAAAGAAGTCTACTATGAAAACTTATCTAAGGAAAATTGGTACAGGGTTAATCATCGCTGTCACAGGTGGCCTCATTGCATTAGGTGCAGACAGAATGTTTGATGATAACAATTCAGGTTACACAAAGAACTTCGACAATAAGGTTCCGGGATATCTTACCAGTGACCCGGTTACTTCTCCAATGACCCTTCCGGACTTTACCGTTGCTGCTGATCAGACTATTCATGCCGTTGTGCATATTACAACTGAATACGATAATAAGAGAAGTAGTGTTTATGACTATTTCTTTGATTTCAGGGATTTTTTTGGTGATCAGGGAGGTACTCCACAACCGCTGATTGCTTCTGGTTCAGGAGTTATTGTAAGTCCTGATGGTTATATCGTAACAAACAACCATGTTGTTACCGAGTCGGATAAAATTGAGGTTACCCTTAACAATAAAAGATCCTATGAAGCCAAAGTTATAGGGACCGACCCATCTACAGATCTAGCTTTAATAAAGATTGATGCCAGCGAACTTCCTTATATGACTTTTGGCAATTCTGATGACCTTAAGATAGGTGAATGGGTACTTGCAGTAGGTAATCCGTTTAATCTTACTTCAACAGTCACTGCCGGTATTGTAAGTGCAAAAGCAAGGAATATTAATATACTTGGCGGCTCTACTGATGGCTCTGCTTCATCAATTGAATCATTCATTCAGACTGATGCGGCTGTCAACAGGGGAAACAGTGGTGGAGCCCTTGTTAATACCAGAGGCGAATTAATTGGTATTAATGCTGCCATTGCTTCAGGAACCGGTTATTATGCAGGCTACTCATTTGCAATACCATCAAATCTTGTACGCAAGGTGGCTGCTGACCTGAGGGATTACGGAACGGTGCAAAGAGCTTATATTGGCGTTAACATAAGAGAATTGGATAATAAACTTGCAACAGAAGCAGGCATAAATGATATTCAGGGTGTATATATAGCCGATGTAACTGATAATGGCGCTGCAAAAGAAGCAGGTTTAAAATCAGGTGATGTTATTTTGAAAGTTGAAAATGTTTCAGTAAATTCACCTTCTGAACTTCTCGAAGTTGTTGGTCAGCATAATCCCGGCGATAAAGTTGATTTGATTGTTAGAAGGAATAATAAAGACATGAATTTCAACGTTGTACTAAAGAATAGTGAAGGTTCCACCAGTTTAGCCAAACGTGAAGAATTCAATGCTCAATCACTTTTAGGTGCTGATTTCAATCCTGTTTCTGAAAAGACAAAAGAAGATTTAGGGATTGATCACGGAATACAAATAGCAAAACTCAGTAACGGTAAACTAAGAAATGCCGGTATAAGGGAAGGCTTTATTATTACAAAGATTGATGGAAAAGACATTAAGACTGAGGCTGATGTGGCTTCAGCCCTTGGAAACAAAAAAGGCGGGGTTCTTGTAGAAGGGATATATCCAAACAGAACCCGTGCTTATTATGGCTTCGGCCTCTGAGATTATAAAACAGAAAAGAGGCAATATATATGAATTGCCTCTTTTCCCTCGTTTAAAGTTTATTGAACTTTAAATGCCTTTAAACTGTTATTAAACCACGAATAGAGTATTTGGGAAAATACTCGGAAAACCCCGAATTTATGAGACAACTTAAGATAATTAAATCAATTACTAACCGTGAAACTGCATCTCTTGATAAATATTTGCAGGATATCGGTAAAGAAGAATTGATTAGTGCTGAAGAAGAAGTGCTTTTAGCACAACGTATACGGCAAGGGGATCAAAAGGCGCTTGACAAATTATGCAAGGCAAACCTCCGTTTCGTTGTGTCGGTTGCAAAACAATATCAAAACCAGGGATTAAGCCTTCCTGACCTTATTAATGAAGGTAACCTTGGTCTTATTAAAGCCGCTCAGCGTTTTGATGAAACCAGGGGATTTAAATTTATCTCCTATGCTGTATGGTGGATACGTCAGAGTATTCTTCAGGCACTGGCTGAACAATCAAGAATTGTAAGATTACCTCTCAATCAGGTTGGTTCATTAAACAAAATTAAAAAGGAATCTTCAAGACTTGAGCAGAAATATGAAAGAACACCTTCATCAGATGAAATTGCTGATTCTCTTGAAATACCCGAATATAAAATAGATGCTGCTTTAAAGATATCTACCCGGTACATTTCAATGGATGCTCCTTTATCAGAAGATGAAGACATGAAATTTATTGATGTCTTTATTGATGAAGATACTCCGGTAACTGATGCTGGCCTGATGAAAGAGTCATTAGCCAGGGAAATACAGCGTTCACTTGCCACACTTACCGAAAAAGAAAGGGATGTTGTTAATCTTTACTATGGTATTGGAATGAATCATGGACTCACCCTTGAAGAAATAGGTGCTAAATTTGACTTAACCCGTGAAAGGGTTCGGCAGATAAAAGAAAAAGCAATCAGACGATTAAAACATACTTCAAGAAGTAAGTTGCTTAAATCCTATCTTGGACAGTAAAATAATTCTAAAATAAGAAAAAGGCAGTTTTTACTGCCTTTTTTTGTTTTATCGTATTACCTTTTGGAATAATTTGGATTAATAGCAACTCTAACTGTCACATAACGCTAACTAACCCCTGAATGAATTTCCCCATAAAGGTGCTTATTGCTGAAGATAACTTGCTCAACCAGAAGATAATTGGTATTCTGATTCAGCGTTTGGGCTGGCATTACTGTATTGTCGATAATGGGAAAAAAGCTGTGGAGGAGTGTATGAAAAATGAGTACGATGTAGTTCTAATGGATATTGATATGCCAGTTATGAACGGATGGGACGCAACTGTTGCAATTAAAAACCATACACCTAATCTTCCAGTCATTGCTCTCACTGCCTATTCTGAAGAAGTTTTTAAAGAACGCAGTTTTGCTGCCGGAATGGATTATTTCCTTGCAAAACCATACAACCAGATGGAAATTCAGCGTACTATTCTCAAGAGTCTCCAAAAGGAAGACTAATTTCCGATATTTTTAATTAATTTTGTTCCTTAAGACTTTCACTTCTTCATCAGGTTTGTAATTTTGCATGTCACATCCTTTGGTAATTTTACTGAAGGATATTTACTATTTTTTCATAAGGATATAATGGATAAGAAATCATCACAAACAACTACTACCAAGTACATTTTTGTAACAGGTGGTGTCGCATCTTCTTTGGGTAAAGGAATAATTTCTGCATCACTTGCCAAACTGCTTCAGGCTCGTGGGTATTCTGTAACCATTCAAAAACTGGATCCATATATCAATATAGACCCGGGTACTTTGAATCCTTATGAACATGGTGAATGCTATGTGACCAATGATGGTGCAGAAACTGACCTCGATTTGGGCCATTATGAGCGTTTTCTTGGTATTCCTACTTCTCAGGCAAATAATGTTACCACCGGAAGAATTTACCAGACCGTGATTGACCGCGAAAGAAAAGGTGATTTCCTCGGTGCTACGGTCCAGGTAATACCTCATATTACTGACGAAATTAAAAGAAGGATTAAATTACTAGGCCAAACTGCAAACTTTGATTTTGTAATTACTGAAATTGGTGGAACTGTGGGTGACATTGAATCGTTACCTTATATTGAAGCAGTTCGTCAGATGAGGTGGGAAATGGGAACCGATTGTGTTGTAGTACATCTTACCCTTGTACCTTACCTGCAGGCAGCAGGTGAATTGAAAACCAAACCCACACAGCATTCTGTAAAAACTCTGCTTGAACAGGGAGTTCAGCCTGATATTATTGTTTGCCGTACCGAAAGACATCTTAGTGAAAGCATGCGGAATAAGATTGCATTGTTCTGTAATGTTAATCCTACCGCTGTTATTGAGTCAATTGATGCTAGTACAATATATGAGGTTCCATTATTAATGCGTGAAGAAAAGCTCGACATAGAAGTGCTTGAGAAAGTTAGAATGCCAAAGGACAGACAGCCTGATCTTGAGAAGTGGGAAGAGTTTGTAAATAAAATAAAGCATCCGGATAAAGAAATTACTATTGGATTAATTGGCAAGTATGTTGAGTTAAAAGATGCCTATAAATCTATAAACGAGGCTATCGTACATGCAGGAGCAGCTAACAGATGTAAAGTAAATGTCAAATCAATCCACTCAGAAGGCATTACTGACTCTAACGTTAACTCCTTAAAAGGACTTGCCGGGTTAATTATTGCCCCTGGTTTTGGTCACCGTGGAATTGAAGGAAAGATTACCGCTATAAAATACGCAAGAGAAAATAATGTGCCTTTTCTTGGTATATGTCTTGGGATGCAGTGTGCAGTTATCGAGTTTGGCAGGAATGTACTTAATTTAAAAGATGCCCATTCAACTGAGATGAATCCTGATACTCCTTATCCAGTTATTGATATCATGGATGAGCAGAAGAAGATTTTTAACAAAGGTGGCACAATGCGTTTAGGTTCATACCCCTGTAAGATAGTTAAAGGTACGAAAGTTTATGAAGCTTATGGGGAAGAAGAAATTGATGAAAGACACAGGCATCGTTATGAATTCAATAACAAATACCTGAAGAGTTATACTGAAGCCGGGTTAGTACCTGTTGGTATGAATGTAAAGAATAATCTTGTTGAGATAGTTGAATTAACAGGTCATCCATGGTTTGTTGGCATTCAGTTTCATCCCGAGTACAAGAGTACTGTGGCACAACCACATCCCTTATTTATTGACTTTATTAAAGCAGCAATTGAATACGCTGAAAAATAAAGTACATTGCTGTTTTTGATTATTTATTAATAATTAGGGGTATACGTTCCTTCTAATGAGTTTACTATGTCCCTTTTACCTAAATTTGCGGCCTGAAATAATACTTAAATACCAGAAATGAACAGGAATACCATAATTGGAATATTATTGATCTTTGCTTTGATGATTGGTTATTCAATCATGATGACACCGTCAAAAGAAGAAATTGCAGCCAGGCAAAGAACCCAGGATTCATTACTCGCAGTCCAAAAACTAAAAGATACTGTCAATAAGTCGGTCGCAATAACCGATACTGTTTCGCAAAATAAACTTCAGCAGGCAGCACCAGTTGATTCTGCCATTTTGAAATCAAAGAATTTTGAGAAATTCGGTGCTTTTGCTTCAGCTGCTGAAGGAACAGATGATGAAGTTATCATTGAATCAGATTTCTTAAAACTAAGAATATCAAATAAAGGCGGTAGGATAGGAAGTGTTGAGCTTAAGCAATATAGTACTTATAATGGAAAGCCACTTATATTGTTTAACAAGGATTCATCTGATTTTAATCTCGCATTCTTTGCAGGATTGAATACAATAAATACCCGTGATCTATACTTTAAACCTGTTTTTCCTAAGAATGCTGAAAAGAATAACAATACACTTAAAGTTAGCGGCTCTGATTCTTTGACGTTTGCGATGAGACTATATGCAGGTGTTACTGATTCAAATTCAACCGGCAAAAATTATATTGAATACCTGTACACTGTTAAGGGAGATAATTACCTTGTAGACTTTAAGATCAATTTCGTAAACATGGAGGGTGTTATTGCTTCCAACACGAAAGATATCAATATTGACTGGATGACAAGGCTGTTAAGGCAGGAAAAGAATGTTAAAAATGAAAGAAATACATCAACTGTTTATTACAGGCATGCAGATGAAGAAGTTGACAATTTAAGTGAGCGTAAAAGTATTAGTGAGAATGTCCCTACACCTGTTAAATGGGTGTCGTACAGCCAGCAATTCTTTTCAAATACATTTATTGCTGACGGTCTTTTCCAGAATGTTTCAATGGAAAAGAAAATAGATCCTGAAACTGAAAACAAGTATCTGCAAACAATGGCAAGTACTTTTTCAATGCCGTTAAAATCACCTGCAGCACAGACATTTGATTTTGGTTTCTATTTCGGACCCAATAAATATAATGTACTCCGCAAGTATCATCTTGACCTGGAAAGGCAGATACCCCTGGGATGGAGTTTCTTTCTCATGCAGTGGATCAACAGGTTTGCTGTAATCCCGGTATTTAATTTTCTTGAAGGTTTCAATTTCAATTATGGGATCATCATTCTTATCCTGACTATTCTTCTTAAGATAGTTTTATTCCCAATAGCTTATAAAACATATATTTCTTCAGCCAAGATGAGGTTGCTGAAACCTGAAATTGATGAAATAAATTCAAAGTATCCTAAAACTGAGGATGCAATGAAAAAACAGCAGGCAACTATGACACTGTATAAGAAAGCAGGTGTTAATCCAATGGCCGGTTGCGTTCCAATGTTGCTTCAATTCCCGATTTTGATTGCAATGTTCAGGTTTTTTCCTGCATCAATTGAGTTACGGCAGGAACCATTCCTCTGGGCAAAGGATTTATCAAGCTATGATTCGGTGTTAGACCTGTCCTTTAATATTCCTTTTTATGGTGACCATGTGAGTTTGTTTACCTTACTCATGACAATTTCAACCATTATCTATACTAAGATCAATAATGATATGATGTCAACAGGGAACCAGATGCCAGGTATGAAAACAATGATGTACCTGATGCCAATCATGTTCCTTGGATTCTTCAATAGTTATTCAGCCGGTTTGAGTTATTACTACCTGCTTGCAAACCTTATCACTTTTGCGCAGATGTTCTTTATCAGGCGTTTTGTTGATGAAAAGAAACTACATGCTCAGCTTGTTGAAAACAAGAAAAAGCCGGTAAAAAAATCTAATTTCCAGAAGAGGTTAGAAGATATGGCAAAACAACAACAGCAGAAAAAACGCTAGTTTAGCTATAGCCATGGATAATAAAACATCAAAAGGCCGAGTCACCGGATTAGGAGGTATTTTCATTAAATACAGTAATCCAGACCGGATAAAGGAATGGTATGCTGAATTTCTTGGTATTAACATGGATGAGTATGGTACCAGCTTTGAATGGCGCAATAGTGAGAATCCAGAACAGAAGGGATTTACTGTTTGGTCAGTTTTTTCACAGGCAAGCGAGTATTTTACACCTTCTAACAAAGAAATGATGATTAATTTCAGGGTCGATGATCTTGATGCCATTCTTGCCAAACTTTCTAAAAAAGGTGTATATCGTTTAAGTCCTATAGAAAAAACTGATTATGGGCGGTTTGCCCATATTATTGATCCCGAAGGCATGAAGATAGAACTTTGGGAAGCTGATGACGATGCCTACGACAAAATGATTGGTGAAAACCGAACTTTCTAACTGAAATTTAATTGATTGAGTAGTTGGTGTTAATGAAAATTTAGTACCTTTGCACCCCTGTTTTGTCGGCTCGCATGATAGTTTTTTAATGTGTAGTACCTGTCTGGCGAAACATGTAATTCACTGAGTATTAACCCGGTTCTACCAAGAACCACAAAGCAAAATTAGATGACGAACAACGAATTGAACGTCAATGATGATGAATTAGTAAACGCAGAACAAGCATCAGAAGAACAAATCAGCGACATTGATCAACAAGCTGACATTTCTGCAGGCAAAGATTCTGAAACTGAAGTTGTAGCCACTGAAACTCCTGAAACTGTTGTTTTAGAAGATGATGATGAACCTACAGTTGAAAAACTCAAAGCACCTCTTGTAACTCAGATTTCTCTTGAGAATTTTGACTGGGATGCTATCGGCAAAAAACATGAAAATTATTCTGCCGACGAAAGAAATAAATTAGAAGGACTTTATGACAAAACTCTTAGCTCAATAGTTGAGCATGAGGTTATTGATGGTACTGTTGTTGCCATGAACAGTCGTGAAGTTGTTGTAAACATCGGATTTAAATCTGATGGTGTTATTCCACAATCAGAACTCAGGTACAATCCAAACCTCAAGGTTGGTGATACCATTGAAGTATATGTGGAAAGTCAGGAAGACATGGGCGGTCAGCTGATCCTCTCACACAAAAAAGCACGCATTCTCCGTTCATGGGAGCGTGTTAACCAGGCATTCGAAAAAGAAGAAATTATCAATGGTTATGTTAAGTGCCGTACTAAAGGTGGTCTTATCGTTGATGTATTTGGTATTGAAGCATTCTTACCAGGTTCACAGATCGACGTTAAGCCTATCCGCGATTACGATGTCTATGTTGACAAAGTAATGGAATTCAAGGTAGTTAAAATTAACCAGGAATATAAAAACGTCGTTGTTTCTCACAAGGCGCTTATTGAAGACGAACTCGAGCATCAGAAAGCTGATATTATCAGCAAGCTTGAAAAAGGCCAGATCCTTGAAGGTACTGTTAAGAATATTACTTCATATGGTGTATTCGTTGACCTTGGTGGTGTTGACGGTCTTGTTCATATCACTGACCTTTCATGGGGCCGTATCAATCATCCTGAAGAAATCGTACAACTCGATCAGAAGATCAGCGTTGTTATTCTTGATTTCGATGAAAATAAAAAACGTATTGCCCTTGGTCTCAAACAACTTACTCCTCATCCATGGGATTCACTCGATGAAAACATCAAGGTTGGAGATAAAGTTAAGGGCCGCGTAGTTGTTATTGCTGATTACGGTGCATTTATTGAAATCGCTCCTGGAGTTGAAGGTCTTATCCATGTTTCAGAAATGTCATGGTCACAGCACCTCCGCACAGCTCAGGATTTCCTTAAAGTAGGTGATGAAGTTGAGGGTGTAATTTTAACTCTTGATCGTGACGAGCGCAAAATGTCACTCGGTATCAAACAACTCATTCCTGATCCATGGACTAACATCCGTGAGAAATATCCTCTCAATTCTAAACACATTGCAACCGTTCGCAATTTTACCAACTTCGGTATATTCGTAGAACTTGAAGAAGGTGTTGATGGACTTATTCACATCTCTGACCTGTCATGGTCAAAGAAGATTAAACATCCTGCTGAATTCACCAAGATTGGTGAGAAGATTGATGTTATCGTTCTTGATGTAGATGTTGAAAACCGCAGGCTCAGCCTCGGCCACAAACAGCTTGAAGAGAATCCATGGGATGTATTTGAATCAGTATTCTCAGTTGGCTCAGTTCACAAAGGAACCATCACAGGTACCAGTGATAAAGGCGTGGTTGTTGCTCTTCCTTATGGTGTTGAAGGATTCGCTCCTCAGCGTCATATTGTAAAAGAAGACAATACACCTGCTAAGGTTGAGGAAACTATGGAATTCAAGGTTATTGAATTCTCAAAAGAGAACAAAAAAATCATCCTTTCTCATTCACGTATTTTCCAGGATGTAGCTGCTGAAAAGAACAAGGAAGCTTCTGCAACCAAGGAAAGTGCTGAGAATACCACTAAGCGCGCAGTTAAAAAGTTGAAAGATAACCTCGAGAAAACTACTCTTGGTGACCTTGAAGCTCTTGCTAACCTGAAATCTGATATGGAACAGTCAGAGAAAGCTGCAGCTAAAAAGAAATCAGAAGAGGAATAAATCCTGACTGAAATCTATATAAAAGATCCCCTTTCCGGGGATCTTTTTGTTTATTAGAATATTGTATCACCTAAATTCTAATTAACACTTCAGTTTATAATTAATTTTTTAGAACTTAGTTACTCTCTTACTTCTGACTCTATGAAAGAATTTTCAGTGACAATTTTAGGAAGCAGTGCTGCTATTGCGACAAGTAACAGAAACCTTTCATCACAGTTAATTAATCACTGTAACAGGCTCTTTCTGATTGATTGCGGAGAAGGTACTCAATTCAGGCTTCGTGAATTAAAAATCAGATCTAACAGGCTTAAACATATTTTTATCAGTCATTTACATGGCGATCATTTTTTTGGTCTTATTGGCTTGATCTCAACGATGCATCTTTTAAGGCGGACTGAGGAACTGACCGTTTATGGTCCGCCAATGTTAAAAGAACTTATAGAACTTCAACTCGATGCATCCGAAACAAGATTATATTATCCCCTGCATTTCGTTATAACCCAGGATGAACGTGAAGAAATAATTTATGACGACGGAAAGATTACAGTCAGCAGCTTTCCACTTCAGCACCGGATTCCAACAACAGGCTTCATTTTTCGTGAAGTTGAACAACCAAGGCATATTAACAAGAATACCTGTGATCATTATGAAATTCCAATTATTTACTATGATTCCTTAAGAAGGGGACGGGATTTTGTTGCTGAAGATGGTGAAATTATACCTAACAGTGCATTAACTACCTCACCTGATTACCCTCGTTCATTTGCATATTGTTCTGATACTGTTTATACGGAAAAGACGAGTGATTATATACAAGGTTGCGACGTACTATACCATGAATCAACTTTTATGCATAATCTTGCGGATGCTGCTGCTGAAAAGATGCATTCGACAAATGTGCAGGCGGCAATAATTGCGAAAAAGGCAAGTGCAAAGAAACTTATACTTGGTCATTTTTCAGCTCGTTATGAAGATCTTGAACCTATGCTTAACGAAGCACGCGAAGTGTTCCCTGAAACAATAATTGCTGAAGAAGGCAGTACCATACAAATCTGAAGTTGGATGTGATTCACGGCACTGCTGTTAACTTGCCACCGGATGTTTATACAATAAACCTGAGAATAATTTTATTAGCGTTTGTTTATCATAGGGTTTTGCAACGTAATGTGTACAGCCGTTTGATAATAGTTTTTCACGGTCACCCTGCATTGTATATCCAGTTACAGCTATAATAGGAACGTCTTTGTAATGCTCCATTGCCCTGATCTCCTGGGCAATATGAATACCATTGGGGCCTGCACCAAGGTTTATGTCCATCAGTATCGCATCATACTTCTTTGCCTTAATCTTGGTCATTGCAATATACCCGTTTTCAGCCATTTCAATATTGCAGATTTCCCTGAGATACAAAGCTGCCAAACGACGGTTAATCTCATTATCTTCCACAATAAGTACTTCAGGAACACTGCCACGACCTAATCTGACGGTATTAATTGGTTCAGGTTTTTCATCAACAGCCGGGACTTCAATTGAAGCTAACCCCGCTGATGGTAACGCTATATAAAAGTCAGAACCTTTTTCGGGAACACTTTCAACCCAAACCCTGGCCTTGATAAGTTTGGCTATTTTCATAACCAGCGAAAGTCCTAAGCCGCTTCCTTCAAAGGTACGTGACAATCCTTCACTCACCTGCCTGAATTCTTCAAAAATCAGCTTATGATGCTGAGGAGCGATACCAATTCCTGTATCACTGATTTTAATCACCACATCTGCAGTGTCTTTCAACCCTGAATAGGTACTGATTGAAATACCGCCATCGACAGTAAATTTGATTGCATTATCTACCAAATGATGTAATAGCTGGCCAAGTAATTTTTCATCTGCAATCACATTTATGTTTGGAGGTAGAGCAGTCCTGATATATAGACCTTTATCATTGGCTACGTTATATGCATTCCGAAGCAATGCCATGAATACATTCTTCACATTTACCGATCGTAAATTGAGATTTGTCCGGTTAGACTCAATAGCTGAAAGATCCATTATGGAGTTAAGAGTACTCATCAAACGATTGGCTGATTTATAGATTGTTGATGCCATATTTTTTAACCGGCTTTCCTCTAATTCATCATGTAAGATTTCTGAAAAACCTAGTATACCCGTCATTGGAGTCCTTAGTTCATGGCTCATGTTTGCCAGTAATGATGATTTCAGGCGGCTTGATTCTTCTGCATCATTTTTAGCCTTGATCAGAGCTTCTTCAGCTGAACGCCTGTCATCATCAATTTTATTCTTGTAAGAAGTGACTGATTCCTGGAGAATAGTGTTGAAAAGTTCTGACTGATGATAAAGAAGTGTACACGACTTTAAGAATTGCTCGTGGTTATTTTCATCAATTGACTGGATAATATTAATATTGATCTTCATACCACCAATCATCTGAACTGCTATAGAAGCGATTTCATGACCACAGTCACACCGTTTTGTAACTTGACTTCTTTCCGCCCGATGAGAGTGATTAATGTCACTAATTGTCTTTTCGCAGCAATTCCATAACCTTGCAATCCCGGTTGAAGGATTTAAATAAGGAGGAAGTAAATAAGGTGATGTTAACGTTTGGTCATCACTATCAGTTATTATTACTGATGCCTGTAAAGTGCTTCCAAAAATGCTTTGGATATTATAAATAGCATCAGATTTAAGGAATCCGGTCTCTCCGGTTGAATAATCTATCATGTTTGATGCGTTAATCATCTGGTTTTAACTGATAACCGGTTATTAATATGATTGATTTCAGTAAAAATATGAAATATTCACCTGCAGTTTCTGCAATTAAGAAATAATTAATAACCAATTGATTGTTGATAACTAACAGTACCGGTTAAACCAGTTCTTTTATTTTTACTCTTTTGCCATCAAATCACGAATAACCACCGATGCACAATAACAGCCAAACATTGCTGGCATATAAGATATAGTTCCAACGGTAGATTTTTTATTTAATTCACCTTCAAGTGGTGCAACCGCATCGCGTGACACAACTTCTGGAGAATATACGGCTTTGAATCCCTTCCAGATTCCCAGTTTATGCAGCCTCTTCCTCATGTAATATGCTAATTTGCAATTGTATGTATCATCAATATCGCTTACGGTTATAAGTGAAGGATCAAACTTGCCGCCTGAGCCCATTGAACTAACCAGGGGAATACCTAGTCTTACCGAATGATAAATAAGGTATACTTTGGGAGATAATGTATCAATTGCATCAATTACATAATCATAGCCTTTTTCAAGTATATCAACCAAACGCTGGTCTTTAATATATTCCTGAATGACCATGAGTTTCAGGTCCGGATTTATATCCTGTAAACGTTCGGCAACCACAACCGCTTTAAAATCACCATGAGTACTTACCATTGCCGGTAGTTGCCTGTTACGGTTGGTTTCATGTATTGTGTCACCATCAACGATTGTCAATTGTCCAATTCCAGCCCTTACAAGTTGTTCGGCAGCATATGAACCAACTCCGCCCAATCCGCAAACGAGTACATGTGCCTTGTGTAATTTTTCAAGCTTTTCCTGACCTGCAAGCAATAATGTCCGTTCCTGCCACTGAGGTATTTCCATAAACCAGATCTATCTTTCTTACTCTTTATCTTTTAAAGCCTGCCATAAGATTTCAATTGGATGTAAGGCAGTCTTTCCGGTTCCATCTTTAATCTGATGCCGGCAACTGGTACCCGGAGCAGCTATTGTCACAGATTCATCCGTTTTCCTTATTTCGGGAAATAATACAAGTTCACCTATTTTCATTGAAACTTCATAGTGCTCTTTTTCAAACCCAAAAGATCCCGCCATACCACAACAACCCGATTTAATTTCATCAACCTTATATCCGGTAGGCAATGACAACATTTGTTTTGTTGAAGTAGTTGTTGCTAAAGCCTTTTGGTGACAATGGCCATGCAGTCGGATTGACCGGTCATATCCTTTGAATAGTGTTGAAGTAATTCTCCCGGCTACAACTTCACGCATTATAAAATCATCAAAAAGATAGCTGTTGGCAGCCAGTGTTATTGCTTTTTTCTTTTGTTCTCCTGATGTAAGATCAATATATTCATCCCTGAAAGTCAGAATAGCTGAAGGTTCAATTCCTACAAGGGGTGTATCGGATGATATTATATCTGAAAGCAGGGTTATATTCTTGTTGGCCAGCTTCTTTGCTTTTCTTACCAAACCTTTGCTTAAGTATGTTCTTCCACTTTCAGCATGTTTTGGTATTATAACCTTGTAACCAAGCATATTAAGGACTTCTACTGCTTTGATTCCGATAGTTACATCATTATAGTTAGTAAACTCATCTGCAAAAAGGTAGACAATTCTGCCTTCTGGTTGACTGTTCTGATGTTTATGAAACCACCTCCTTAAGGTATATTTATGCAACAACGGAATTGACCGCTCCTGCGCAAAGCCAATGCTTTTTTTGAGTAAACCTGAAAATGCTTTATTGTTCAGAAATGCATTGTAAACTGATGGGACAATTGCGCCCAGTTGGTTAAATTTAGTGATGTTTCCAATTAAAAGTGAACGAAGCGGAGTTCCATTGGCATCATAATAATGCTGGAGGAATTCGGCCTTGTATTTAGCCATATCAACATTTGAAGGACATTCAGCTTTGCAACCTTTGCATGAAATACAAAGATCCATCACTTCAAGGATCTCTTTATGATCAAATGGATTCTTTTTATTACTTCTTGTAAGAAGCTCCCTCAAGATATTCGCTCTTGCTCTGGTAGTATCCTTTTCGTCCCGGGTTGCCTGGTAACTTGGACACATTGTGCCTGCAAACTGTTCACTCTTGCGACAATCACCTGAGCCATTACATTGCTCAGAGGCTCTTATAATTCCCATGGTTGAAGAGAAATCAAATACTGTTTCAATCTCTCTTGTTCCCTGTGCTGCATCATACCTCAGGCTGGTGTTCATTTGAGGGGTATCGGTAATTTTACCGGTATTAAAAACTCCCTCAGGGTCAAATGTATGCTTTACTTCCTTCAGGAGCTTATACACATGTTCGCCAAGCATCAGAGGTATAAATTCGCCCCTTAACCTTCCATCGCCATGTTCTCCGCTCAGTGAGCCTTTGTATTTTTTAACCAGTTTTGCTGTTTCAAGGGCAACGGTATGGAAAAGTTCAATATCATGAGGGTCTTTAAGGTTAAGAACAGGCCTGAGATGAAGCTCTCCTGTTGCAATGTGTGCATAATATACACATGACAGGCCAAGCCGTTCTAGCATCTTTGCAAAATCATCCATATAGGCAGGAAGGTATTCAGGCCATACTGCCGTATCTTCAACAACTGCAACTGGTTTTTTGTCGCCTTTTATGTTTGAAAGCAGGCCTAATCCTGCCTTTCTCAAGGCCCATACTTTAGTAATGTCATTACCATAAACCACAGGAAAATGGTATCCAAATCCCTTTGCCCGCATGTCATGTTCCAATTCCATGGCAGCTTGCTGAATTTCATCTTTAGAATCATGTGCAAACTCAACCACAAGAATAGCAGCAGGCTCACCATCAATAAAAAAGCGGTTTTTACGCTGTTCTATATTTTCTTTGGTTCTTTCAAGTATAAAATGGTCAATGAGTTCAATTGCAACAGGTTTGTGTTGTAACGCTATCAGATTAGCTTTAAATGCTTCTTCCAAGGACCTGCAGTGAATACAAACAAGAGCATTCTCATGTGGGGGTAATGGGACAAGATTTAGTTTTATTTCAGTTGAAAAAGCCAGTGTACCCTCAGAACCAGCCAGTACTTTACAAAAATTAAAAGGTTCTCCTGCTTCGATGAATGTATTGGAATCGAGCAACAAATCGAGGGCATAACCTGTGTTTCTTCTTTCAAGACGGGGATCAGGATAGTTATTCCTTATTTCTTTCCTGTTCGATTCGTCACTTAATATTTCGTTTATTTTCCTGTAAATATCTCCTTCCAACGACTGCTGCCTGCATTTTTCGTTGTATTCATCCACACTTAGCTTCTTGAATATCACTTTTGAAGCATCGCTAAGTAAAGCACTGATTTCAAGGGTGTGGTCACGGGTGCTCCCATAAACCAGAGAATGAGATCCACAAGCATTGTTACCCACCATTCCCCCAATCATACACCTGTTAGAGGTTGATGTTTCCGGCCCAAAGAAAAGACCGTAGGGTAGGAGTAATTTGTTTAATTCATCAAGCACAACGCCTGGCTGAACGCGCACCCATCTTTCATGTGCATTGATTTCAAGCACACGATTCATATGTTTTGAAACATCTACCACAATTCCATTACCTACAACCTGTCCGGCAAGTGATGTACCTGCAGTCCTTGGAATAAGGGTCACCTTCATCTTCTTTGCAAACTGAATCAGGCTAATGATATCGTTTTCATCTTTTGGCCTGGCAACAGCAAGTGGGAATTCGCGGTAAGCTGAAGCATCAGTAGCATAAAGAATACGCATCATCTCACCGGTATAAAGGTCACCGTTGAGTTTAGTTCTCAATTCATTCCACTTATTGACAGGTATAATAGCAGGCATATGGTTAAAATAGAACTACATTTTGGACTTCAAAGTTAGCATTTTTAAATGCGGCAGAAAAAAACCGCATTTCCATTATATGGGAAATGCGGCCAAAAACACTTGAAAACAGGAAAGTATTTAATTTCCCTGATAAAAGTTTGTACTTTCAAAGATCTTGTCAGCTGATTTTGCAATGAAGCCTGAATAAAGTTTTCCGTCACTATCAGGATACCTTTTGGCAAATTCATAATAGCAGGAAGGTATTTCGTAAACACCTTCAATAAATTGAACAGGTAATTTGGCAGCCATGGTACTTGACTGTTCCAGTAATTCCTGAGGAGTTCCTTTAACACGGCCACCTGAATCGTTGATACGGAAACCGTTTTTCTCAACAAACTGGTTAACTTCTTCCACTGAAGTAAATTTCTTTAAACCATTTATGCTTACAGTAAAGTGGTTAGCCCTGAAACCGTAAACATAAACCCAGGCTGCGTATTCTGATTCATCTCGAAGTTTTACGTAGGTTTCATACGATGGTGTGCCCCAAATGTTACCTTTGAAAATGAGTTCTCCTTTATTATAAAATTCTTCCGGAATGTTATCAAGGATCTCTTTAACCTTTTCCTGTAAAAATGGGGAAAATTCTTCAGTTCTCAATTCTGAGATAAATACTCTTGGTGCATCCCTGAATTCCTTATGCTCATAATGTCTGGCATCAAGTTTTTTATCCTCGAAATTGTATGAACCTTTATACTCATAACCTGCTTCGATGAACAACTGTGCCATTACATCTATATTTACTCTCTTATCGTTGAATGTTCTGAAAGCAATATGATCATTTAATACTTCTTCACCCTGTTCTATGAACAAATCGTATACTTTCTTAGCTGCCGGGTTTTGGGTGATATAGTCAGCCCATAATTTATCGAATATTTCTTGTGCCTGCTTCATAAGTCTGCATTTTTATCTGCCTTCTAAACATTCATATTTTGCAAATGTTCAGCAGTACCGCCTATAAACAGTGCACTCACAATGTGCTTAATATCAAATGACGAAAACCGGGCTTTAAGTGATTCTTTGATTACATCTTCCTTTAAGGGCAGTCCTTTTAAACAAGTGACTAAGTCAAATAATTCTTCAGCTTCTGAATCCTCTGCTTCAATGATACTGATATTCTGGATATGCCCATCACTGACATCTATAATAACCGGAAATAAAATCTTGTTATATAAGAAGGAAGTAGAAAAGCTGAATTTTGGCGAATAACCGTAGTTCCATGCCCATGTTGCATACTTCTCATTCCGTATAATTGCTATTTCCTGAATCTCCCTTTTTGTCAATGGTTGAATATACGAACCAGGGAATGCTTTTGTCATTGCGCTTAAAAGGTACTCCATGAATTCCTGAATGGTCATATTATTATCAAGAAATTCTGAAATGTTGGCGACTTTACTTCTGACAGATTTTACGGCTTTATCAACAAATGTCAAAACCGGCGGATGAATCGCTCTGTCAAGTGCATTTAGTTCAGTGCTGTATAACAATGTTCCATGGTGAAGTACTTTATTCCTGAAAACATGCTCAGCATTGCCTGAGATCTTATAGCCATTTATATACAGGCTATTTCTGTTACCCACTGCAACCTGTAAATTAAGCTTTTGAAGTGCTTGCATAACAGGCAGAGTAAACTTGTGGAAATCAATAAGCTTTTCAGTTTCTCCATGCGATATAAAGGAGAAATTCAAATTGCCCTTGTCGTGATAAACCGCTCCACCCCCTGAAATACGCCTAATAACTGCAATCTTTTTCTTCTTAATGAATTCATGGTTAATTTCTGCAAAAGCGTTCTGGTGTTTTCCGATAATAACCGAAGGATCATTCCGCCAGATCATGAAAACATCTTCCGTAGAGTTCTTTAGAATATACTCTTCAGCCGCAATATTAAAATATGGATCTGTTTCTTCTCTCAGGATGCAGCGCATACTATAAAAATTGAATTCACTATAAACAAAAAAAGCCTGAAATGTTTTATTATTCAGGCCTTTTTTGAGGAATAAAACCAGCCTTACTGCGGTTTAATTATTTTACCTGATTCATTTACAGCATTCTTAGCCCATTCAGGCAATACTGTTTTAATGAACTCATCCTTGCTTTTTCTCAGTGCAGCCATATCCAGCCCAATATATTTCTGTGCTTCTTCCCTGGATTTAAAATCCGGAACCTGCACGGGAATGTCAACATTGTGGGCTATAAGGATTGAATTAAGCAATACTCTTGCTTCCTGTGATTTATTGATTGAAGTTGCTAAGATCCTCAGGGCTTCTGCCGGTGAATGAAATCCTGTTGCATTGCTAGCTACCACATAATCCCATCTCCATTGCGACTGTCTGATGAGTTGTAGAATAGGTGCCATTTCCTGTTCGGTTGCACCATTATCCCATGCAGTTTTGGCCTCAATATGTAACCTTGCAAGGTTCTTTTCTGCTATACGGCGAAGTTCATAAATCTTGTCCTGCCTTTCATTTACGTCCTTTAATAACTCGGCTTCCGATACACGGTGGCAAACAACGCAAGAACCTGCAATATTTGCGAGTGGACTCTGAATTTTATGGTCAGTAAATTTCATACCACCGTCACGTCTGTATGGCATGTGACAATCAGGGCATGACACTCCACGATCAAAGTGAATTCCGGTAGTGTATTGCTCAAAATCAGGGTGCTGGGCTTTGATGATGGGAGCCTTGCTTAAAGCATTGATAAAATCAGTATGTTTAACGCTATCATAATAAGCTTCAATATCTTCAGCACCCATTCCTTTGTCCCATGGGAAGGTTAAATATTTACCCTCACCTTTAAAGTAATATTCAACATGGCACTGAGCACAAACCAATGAACGCATCTCCTGATGGGTGGCTTTGGTGATGTCTTTTCCCTGACGCTGATATGCTTCTATTAACGCTGGTCGGGTTATACGTAAGTTCATTGTCTTGGGGTCATGACAATCCTGGCAACCAATATTATTAACTACTTCATGTCCTAAATCTTTCCATTTTCCTTTATAGAAATTTTCTACTCCCATTTCATTCATTAGTCGTGGCACATCCGTACTCTTACAAGTCCAGCAGGTAGCAGGCTGCGGAACATCAGTTCTGAGGGTTTCTCTGATATCATTAATTGCATAATAGTGCCCTCTTGATTGCTTATACTCTCTTGAAAATGCATATCCTGCCCATAAAATAACCATTTCAGGTTGCTCATTCAATGCATCACGAGTAGCTCCACCGCCATACTTGCTCCTGAAGGTTGTATCAAGGGTGTTGACGTATGATTCGTACTCTCTTGGGAAATTCTCACCCCATACCTCGTTACGAGGCTCCCAGTCGGGAATTTCCTTAACCATTTGAAAGTACAGTTTTGATTCGCTTCTTCTTTCCATAATAGAAGAAGCAAATAACCCAAGGATAAATACAACTACTACAGTTCCAAGAAAAATAAGCCATGCTACCCATGGTTTCCTTCTGGTAATTTCTGATACAGGTTTCATTTCTTACTAGATTTTATGTTGATTATTTATTTTCTGTTTTAGTGTCTTTATCAAGAAATCTATTCATCCAATCAGGAATAACTGACTTCATTCTTGGCACAAGTGCATAGGGAGCAGCAGCCAGACTGTTAACCGTTCCATGAGGAGTTTCACGATGGCAGTCCCAACACCTGAAACCTTCACCAGATTTATGGTTATCACCGGTAACCCTAACAATACTAACCATATCTATGAGGTCACGATGACACCGTATACAGTTTTCCTGCACTACATTAATACCCGCTTCTTTTATTTGAATTACCTGTGGTTCGGCCCGGGCTGTAAATATAGTTGCATGCCTGAGTCCGTCTTTTGCTTTGAAGAAGTAATGCCTGAAAAAATTATCATGCGGAACATGGCAATCATTGCAATTGGCTGCATCTTTATGGCTACTGTGCATCCAGGTGGCATACTGAGGATACATGACATGACAATTGACGCACGTGGCAGGATCATCTGAAAGGTATGAATGTGCCCTTGAAGTATAGATAAGTAGTATCAATATACCTACAATTGTTCCTGATAAAAGTATAGCAGGCAGTCTCCAATTATCTGGGGGACCGAGGAATCTTATAAATTTCTTCATAAAAAGGTTAAATAACTTCTCTTCGTGTCAAATATATGAATCAATATTTGTTTAATCAAACGTTTTCCGTGATTATGCAAATATTAATGAAAGACCATAATCTTAGCGTGATCAACTACCGATCCATTATTAATTAACCGGAGTATATACATGCCAGGCAAAAATTCATTCACATCTACCAACTTCTGACCATATGAGGATTCCAACGGAATCTCAGTCATCTTATGTCCTAACAGGTTTGAAATTTCCAATATGGCACCTGATAGCCCTGATTTGAATTCATAATCAACGATAAAGAATTCGTTTGCAGGTTGTGGGTATATCTTGAAGGAATGATCGTCTATAGTTACAACTGGTAGATTGAAGGTCGGAAGAGAAGGATTTCCGGAAGGAAGAAGATATGGTTCAGTGTAATTATCTTTATTATAATGTTTTAAAATATTATGCGCATAGATGAAGGTACACTCATCATTTAACAATTCGTTAAGTAAATTAATTTGATAACCTGTTAGCGTGTCAGTATGGCTTGTTTTAAGTTCAGTGCTTAATTGGAACAAGATTGTTATTTTGTCAATGTCATCCTGCTTGTCAGGAAAATCTGTTTTCAATGCTTCTAATTTCCCGGGTGCGTTTTCAATATTACAATACTCATTAAAGATATTCTCAATCCTAAGCGCATAATGATCCTGAAAATCGTTGATCAGTTGACTAAGTAAATTGCAAGCCGACTGGTTATATTGTAATCCAAGGCTGTTTGATTTTAAGATAATGAAGAAATCCTGAACAGCTTTAGCATTATGGCAGGCTGCTTCAATCAATTCAATTCTGCTATAATTAAATGGTCCGTTGATTAACCGTTCAAACATATATGCAGGTAGTTCTGGTCTTCTGCTTTTAAGCATAACATATACATCCTCATTCCTGAAAATTACCGGGTTATTCACCAGTACATCAATGAGCATTGTATTTGGGAATTCCTGATTATTAATAAGTTGTTTGATAAGCTCAGTTGAAAGATTTGAATCCAGTCTTCTGAGTTTTTTATATAATTCAGGGGCATCATAAAATCCAGCGTTCTGTATCTCGTTCATCAGGTCGTTGGTGTTGCCACCATCCAAAACCGACCGGAAGTTTTGAAAGTTATAGTTATAGTTTTCTCTCCACCAGGTTAATTGACTTGTGTATGAACTGCTATCTGAATTTAACCATTGAGGTATATATGCACTGTCGGGTATAGGATATACAGACTGCATTAGCCACATGTTTGCATAGAGAAGAGGAATCTGATTGGTCTCAATATTTGAATTTGAATAATGACTATAAATTACAGATTTTCCTTCATTATGGAAGTCGCTGGTTCTGTGAATCTTATTATAACTGAAATGGTTCCCTGCCGGATCATTCACCATGTTGCCAATTGTGCCCTGGTAGAATGCAACGCCATTCATTGGCTGAAGGCTGTCGGTGGTAACACATATATCATACTCATTGTTAAAGAACTTATTATAATAGAACCGTAATCCCTCTTCACCAGTATTGCTTCTATTCCTGTTTTGAGCAAGTATTGAATAATTGAGATTTTTAAAAGTGTTATCGGCAATTAGATTATTGAAGTTTCCACAATTATTAACCACCATACCAGCCAATGAGTTATTAAAACCAGGTAAGGTTGGACCTTTGAAAGTATTACCATAAATCGAGAAAACAGGGCAATGGTCGAGATAAAGTCCTGTAATTTCCTTATTTAACATGTCAATACTCTTGAAAGCCGATAGTTCAAATGAGCTCTTTGTAATCACAATATTACCATAACCTGAGGCAATCAACCCTGTAAAATTATTTTTTAAAGTCACTTCACTTAACGACAAACTATAACCTGGAGAAGTCACCGATGCATTAATCCCTGTCCTTAATTGATAGAATAGTGGTTTTGATGCTACGCCAATTGGTACAGAATCGGAATTTATTTTATAAAGTAATACCGAGGAGTTAAATAATTCAAGTCCGGTCCCTCTGTTTTGAATTGAAAGTTCGGTGAATGGAATATCATTTCTAAATATACAACTCACGAAAGCGATCCCTGTATTTGAATTAACCTTGACTAAATTCTCCATCGTATCTGCGGGCCATACCTGACTCTTGACAGAGAATTCCGTCAATATAAATTTAGAAGGGTTCAAACCTTTGGTTGGTTTAAAATCAACGGATAACAGATTGTTCTTTAATGATGCCTTTTTAGCATAAATGATTCCACCACCTCTTAATGAATCGATGATTCCATTTTCATCCATAGCTATCATATCGATTCCCTTGTAAGCATTTTCTATAGAAGATGCATAAAGCATGGTGAGCTTACCCTGTGGTTTTCCCGAATCATAGTCAGAATTACCATATACTTTTATTCCTTGCCAGAGGCTTTTACAGTTGTTGGTTAAAGTGGCACCACTTAGTATTAACTGAGCTCCTGGTAGTACTTTGATAGTTCTTCCTTCGCCAACTTCAATTTTACCTGTCATTGTGACTTTGCTGCCAGGCATTAATATTAAATCACCCAGAATGTTCTTTCCTTCCGGCCATTCAACGGTACCTGTTAATGTGGTGGAATTTTCATCCAATGGAAGACAAATATCAGCTTCCCATAACCCCCTGCCAAAGGTACCGGCAACTAACTTTTTACGTTGGTAATTAATCTCAATATCTGAAATAATTGTCAAAGGAAGCCCTGAACCAAAAGGTTGCCAGCTGTCCATTAAGCCATCTCTGTAATAAACACCAACGTCAGTTGCAGCAAAAAGAATATCATAATCAGCACCTTCAAAATATCTGAGCGCGTTGATTGGGACGGTTGGTATGCCCTGAGAAAAGTTTTCCCATGTGCGACCTCCGTTGTGTGATACATAGATTCTGCGATCAGTCCAGTTTCTGTCGAGTGACAAATAAATAACCGCAGGGTTTTTGGGATGGATAAGAATATCAGTAATGGCGGCAAATTGAACAGAATAATTTCCTGTAGGTGTAATATCAGTCCATTTATTTCCCCCATCGGTAGTGATCATTAATTTATCAAGATTACCATTCCAGTTTGGGTTTTCGAAGCTGACACAAATGACATCAGGATCTGAAGGTGCTACTTCAATGCACTGTAACTTATTATTATTGGTGCTCAACTGACTGAAATTACTGATTTTTTGCCAGGTTTCAGCACGGTCGGTTGATTTCCAGACATTGGTTAGACCGGCAAACATGATCTTAGGATCAGTGGGGTGCATGGCAACGGGTTTGCTGTTCCTGCCATTCTCAGTAGTGTCGGGAACTCCTTTATAATCAAAGCTCAACCCACCATCGTCTGATTTTAGTAAAAATATGTTCTTCCTGTTCTGTTTGGGTGGCAGTGTAACAATATAAACATACTTAGGGCTGTCAAAATCAACCATTCCATCATAAGCATCGGCCATATGTGTTTCAGTAGTCCATGCACCATTATCATAATTATAGAAGCATACATTGCCGTCCTGAGGACCTCCGTATACCATGGATCCTTTATCACTAGTGCAAATATTGTGAAACTGGGTAGCCTGAAATCCATTTTTAGTAATATCTATCCATTTAATGGCTCCATCAACTGACTTCGTAACGCCGCCATCATTTGCCATAAAAACCAGGTCCTGACCATTCTTTTCAAAGACAAGCAGGTCCCTGACATCTTTATGGTACTTGTGATTAGAATATTCAATATACCGGGCTGTGTCAGTATATGACTTATACTTAAAAAACCATACCCCGCCCAGGTAAAATTCCTCAGGATTACTTGGTGATATCTGAAGTTCCATCTTCCAATAACTGGCCATTGGAGTATAATCAATTCCAATTTGCCTGAAAAAACGACCATCATTGGTAGATCTGTAGAACCGGTGATCATAACTACCCGGATTAACCGTATCGTATGATTCAAGGAATGCAAGCATGTACCCTGGTTCTTTATCGGTCATAGCCAGGGTTAATCGCGCAATTTTATGGTTTGGCTTTAGCTCGAATAAATCGGTTTGGTCTTTCCATGTTGATCCACCATCATCGCTTCTCAGAAATAAGCTGCCAACAGCGAAAACCACATCAGGACGGGCAGGGGTAGTTACAAAATCAAACAACTCTTCTTTTGGACGTGTAAAAACTTCTTCCCACGACTGACCATTATTTGTTGACCTGTAAATGCTGGTTTTACTATTAAATTCAGCATCTAACAATGCATAAATTGTATCGTGGTTTTTAAGGTTAATTTTCAAATCGTGGACAAGAAAGCCTGCGGTCATAATGCCTGAGTTCAAACTTGTATGGGTCCAGGTTTGACCTCCATCTCTTGATTCCATAACACCTTCACCATAGGCTCTATTAAAACCCCAGTGCCCTGTGCCAATGAAGATATGCTCTTTATCATCAGGGTCAACATCAATAGCTAAAACCCCTGTAGTAACATAATTATCGGTAAGTGGAATCCAGTTATTTCCTCCATCATATGTCCCAAATAGTCCACCTGTATTACTTCCTGCATATATTGTCTGGAAGTCTGTTGAATCTACCCAGATTGAACATGCTTGTCCCAGTTTTGCTATTATTGTATCCTTATTTATAAACGGCCCCAGCGGATACCATTGAGTATATCGGTAGCTATTTCTTACTGATCTGTTATTGTCAATATTTATTGACGAATTCAATCTTAATGAATCCCTTACTTTTTGAAGAGTTGATATATAATTGTGCATACTCCCGTTCTGGTCAGCACGTGCAGAAACAAACTCTTCCGATCGCAGGTAATCTTTTGACTTTAAAGCAGGGTGATTCGTTAAAACCTTGTTTTGAGCCAGTCCATTATTAATGAATATCACAAAAAACAGGAAGAAAATGCAGGTTTTCTTAAAATACTGAAGTATAACAGAGTAGTAGAGTTTGCTCATTTAAATCCGGTTTTAGCTTTAACGGAAAAAAGACAGTCAAAGATAACGGCAGAAATATCACTTTCAAAGATAAATTTTACGCCATAAATTTAATCAATAGGACTTTAAAGTCAGCTACTGAAACATTCTCGAATCCTCTGCTGATACCGCCCTCAACCATTATGCAGTCGTCTTTTGACACCAGAGCATGACTATCATTCGTATATAATAAAGCTTTACCTTCCAGAATATGAAATATAACATCGTTTTCATTAACATGTTTATCGATGATTTCGCCTGGTTTTAATACAAGGTGAACAATCTGGATATTCTTGTTGCTGCAAAGAATATGACCGTCACGATTAAAAGGAACCTTTGGTGCTTCCCGCAAGTTGAGTATTTCCATGTTTTTTTGCTTTAGTTTTTTTCTTCTTTGATTTCCAGTACATCAGGAAACCTGTAATTATAATGAGTAAAACCAGAATACCCATTAAAGGTACATAAAGTATGTAAAACATACCGAAAATAAATTCAAATATTCGACCTGTATGTACTTCCAATGCAAGATTCCACCATGAAATTGGTTGCTCCTTTATTACTTCTGGCATTTCAGGCGAATTGTATGGTCCAAAACTCATCCAACCTGAATCGTAATTCAAAATACCAGCTGGTTTATTGTTATCCATATATACACCTGCAACAGCAACTGACCCGAATGGATTTCCCTGGCTGTATGAAGTAATTTGCTGTCCGGTAATAGCATCAGTTACCAGATTTTGTGATGGAGTCCATTCAAATAGCCCACTAAATGATCCCACAAGGAAATGGCCGTTACCAAGATCTTCAAGTACATTTATACCCATCACGCTAACCGGAGGTTGGACCTGAATATCATTGGTGCTGTATTTTAAGCCATCTGTTCTGATGGCAAAAAAACCTTCACTGGTCGATAAATAAAATTGTTGCCCCGTTGTATCATAAATGATGTCACGCAATTTATCATGCCATACGTTTTCACTAGCAAGGACTGTTCCCGGTATAGCAGTTACTTGCTTACCTGCAATTGGTATAAGCAGGGGAGGCCTCAAAAACATACCTGTGACAACTGTTATGATCAGAACCGGAATACCGTATACTCCTATGAGGGTATGCCAATTAATTGTTGTGCGGTTTAATTTTTGCAGCCGCTTTCTGTTTTTTTCTTGTATCTTCTTAGCAAATTTAGGAAGGAATGTATAAAAGAATCCTGTAAGAGTCATAAAAATGACTGCTAATGCTACAACATCAACTACAATTTTCCCAACTAACCCGAAGATTTCGCCACTATGTATGACCCACATTGTCCTGAAAAGTCCGGCTTTACCCTTATAGTCTGAAGGAGCAGGTATTATTATCGTTTCAATGCCTTGCTTTTTGTAAAGGTCCATTGTCCATAGATCAGAACGGGATAAAATGAAGAGCTTGTTATCTTTTTCTATAAGTTTTACAACCCTTGCATCTTCATCAGGCAGATTAATGTGTTTCCATTTTTGAATGCTCTGATCATACTGGTACAATCCAAAAAGCGTTCCTGCAAACAATTGTCCGTTTGTTGTAAGTTTTATTGAAAAGATCTTACGATGGTCAATGCCTTTTGGAAAACCTGCATTGAAATCAGTAAAAAACTTGAAATCTTTATCTGTTTTCCAAATACCTGTATTACCGTAAATGAGCATTTCATCGTCTGAGATTTTTTGAAATCCCTTTACAGAAGCAAGATTCCAGTTTTTATAGTGATAATTACCAGGTAGCAGATATCTTGGAAAATCAAGAGATGCGAAGATGGGTCTGTGGTTCATTACAATTCCTGATACACAGAAGAGCAGAATAAAAAGGCCAACTATTAAAGATGGCCATTTATGGTATTTACGAAGTTTCTTCATAAGTAAGTTAAAAAGGCGCTACTTACTTCTTGATCATGGTTAGTACCATTTTAAACTGTTCAAGAGCATTAACCGCATGTGGAATACCAGCTGGCATAATGATAGTCATTCCTGTAGTGAGGACATTTGGACTGCCTCCAATTACTATTTCAGCTGTTCCTTCTACCACCATAACCATTGCATCAAAAGGAGCGGTGTGTTCACTCAATTTTTGCCCCTTGTCAAAGGCAAATAAACTTACATTTCCCGATTGCTGCTCAATAACGCGCATACTTACAATGCCACCTTCTGAATAATTTATCTCGTTTTCAAATTTGAACGACTTACCGGTCATGAATTTAGTTGATTCCATATTTTTAATAGCTTATAAATTAGTTAGTTCTGTTTAAATAGTTTATAAAATCTTATACCCAAACTTCAGATTGTACATCACCTTGTATGCCAATAATGGTTTTTTTAATCGGAATGTTTCTTGATGCCTGTTGCCTGGCAATCATAGCTAATTGTACAAGGCCAGAACAGCAGGGTACTTCCATGGTAACAACATGAAGCGTATTGATATTACTCTGGTCTATCATTGCTGTTAGTTTTTCAACATAAGATTCTTTATTGCTGTCAAGTTTTGGACACGCGATAGCAAGTGTTTTGCCTTTCAAAAATTTGTTATGAAAATTGCCCATAGCAAAAGCAACACAATCAGCTGCCAGGACCACATCAGCACCTTTGAAATAACCAGCCATTGGGTTGAGTAGGTGAAGCTGAACAGGCCACTGCCGTAATTCAGACGGTGCATCAGCACCTGAAGGCATTGTATTTTGGTTAACTTTATCCATATCGATATCAAAGCTCATTGCTTTAGAACCGGGACATCCTCCCCCGCAACCATCAGATACTGGCTTAGAAGCCATTCTTGCCTGGTTTATTGATGAAAATGCTGCAATTGTTGCTGTACCTTCCAAAGCCGGCTCTTCTTTCGGGCTCATATCAATGTTATTTGACCTAATGTAGTCAATAGCCTGTTTGAGCAATTCAGTTTCATTATGATCTTTAAGGTGCTCCAAATGTGCTAAAATTGTATTCCTTCCTTTTGGAACCATTAATTCCATTACTCTGATTTCATCATAAGGCTCTGCCTCCCTCTCTTCGAGTGTAATTGCGCCTTCCGGACAATGGCCAATACAAGCACCTAATCCATCGCAAAATAAGTCGCTGATTAATCTTACTTTTCCATCGATAACCTGTAATGCACCTTCATGACAATTTGGAACACAAAGTCCGCAACCGTTGCACAAGTCCTCGTCAATTTTAATAATAGTACGTTTCATTTTAGTTGTTAATGTAAATAAGGTCAGATAATTTTTTATTTTTCAGATAATCAAGAAAATCCTTACTAAACTGATTCAGCATATTTCCAAACACACAGGTATCAAAGGGACATTTCCCATCTTCTATGCCACAGTGATGTGATTGGAGTTCACCATCCATTAGTTCATATATTTCGAGGAGGTTGATTTTTGATGGGTCAGCTTTAAGAGTAAACCCACCATTTGGCCCCCTGACGGAGCTTAGGTAGTTTTTCTTAACAAGGATTTGCATAACCTTTGCCAGGTGGTTTCTTGATGATCTTGTGCGGTCAGCTATCTGATTCACATTAAGCATTTCCTTGCTGTTAGCTATCATTGCCATGCTGTGCACGGCTATGGAAGCTGCCTCTGATATGTTAATAATTTTGGCCACTGGGTATTTCGGTATTTGAATACGCAAATGTATAAACAATTATCTAACTTGCAATAGTTTCTCACAAAAAAATTTGAGAAGATCAATTATGAGGATAATTGTGGATCAGTGTTGGTTGAAAATCAGAAATTCAGCTTTTATTTTCATTTGCATATCCTGATAAGGTATGCGATTTAAGAAACGTGATGAAATGTGAGGACAATTCATCCGACAGTCGGTCAAAAGGTTCTGGGGCCAATGATTTACCTTTACTTCCTTTAGTATTTTCAAGCAGCCATTTACCTTCAATAGATTCATAGATGTCGAGGAGAGAAATGCTGTTGGGATTTGCTTTAAGAAAAAATCCGCCTCCTGGGCCTCGTTTAGATCCAATGAGACCAGTTTGAGCCAGTCGCTGTAAAACTTTGGCAACATGATGCCTGGAAGCCCCGGTTTTGTCTGAAATCATATCAATATTCAGGTTGACCTCCGATCCCGTAATTGTGACCATACTTCTGAATGCAATTGATGTTGCCTGTGAGAAAGGAAATATCTGTGACATGATGTTTCAATTTGTATTATACAAAATAAGTGAATATTCATTCTGAAATCAAACTCAAGCTATAAAACAGTAATAGTAACAGTGACGCCCCCAATAAGATGGATCGTGGAAGTGTTAAGGAAGAAATTTAGTTTTGCTTTCCTTTCATACGATTATCATACGTTATTTATACGATATTCATACGATCCAGAACGTATAAACAATGTATAAAAAAAGCATAAAAATAGCTTGAAAGGAAAGCTTTTCTAATTTTCTTCTAAGGTCCATCCCCTTCTCATCCGCAATCCTTTTGAGATTGATTTAAACAACAAATGGCTGCCGGAAGTTTATCATTCCAATTCACAGGCTTAAAATGCGTACCTTTGCAAATTCATTTACATCTAATTATATTTATTAATGCAGAATATTAGGAATATAGCCATAATTGCTCATGTTGACCATGGTAAGACTACTTTGGTTGATCGTATTTTATACCAGGTTAAGTTATTCAGGGACAATCAGGATATGGGAGAGTTAATCCTTGATAGTAATGAACTGGAAAGGGAAAGAGGAATTACCATCTTATCAAAAAATGTTTCAGTCAGATATAAAGGTTATAAAATCAATATTATTGACACGCCCGGACATAGTGATTTTGGTGGTGAAGTTGAACGTGTCCTTAACATGGCCGATGGTGTGTTATTATTAGTAGATGCTTTTGAGGGACCAATGCCTCAAACACGGTTCGTACTTATGAAAGCTCTTGCTTTAAATCTTAAACCTATAGTAGTAATAAACAAAGTTGATAAGCCAAATTGTGATCCCGAAGGTGTGCATGAGGCAGTATTCGATTTGATGTTCAACCTTGATGCAACTGAAGAGCAGTTAAATTTTCCTACTGTATATGGCTCAAGTAAAGAAGGCTGGATGTCTGATGATTGGAAGAAACCTGCTTCTGATATCACATATCTTCTTGATACGATAATTGAACATATTCCAGAATTTAAATATACCGAGGGAAATACCCAATTACAGATAACATCGCTTGACTATTCTTCCTATGTTGGCAGAATAGCTGTTGGCAGATTATCGCGGGGTATGCTTCGCGGTGGTATGAATGTTTCTTTAATAAAACAGGATGGTCGTGCTTTTAAAAGTAAAATTAAGGAACTGTATACTTTTGAAGGCTTAGGGAAAGAGAAGATAAAGACAGAAGTATATCCTGGTGAAATATGTGCAATTCTTGGCATTGATGATTTTGAAATTGGGGATACCATTGCTGATTATGAGCAACCTGAAGCACTAAAACCGCTCAACATTGATGAGCCAACCATGAGTATGTTATTTACCATTAACAACTCACCATTCTTTGGAAGAGAAGGAAAGTTTGTGACTTCAAGGCATTTAAGGGAAAGACTTTTTAAAGAGATTGAAAAAAATCTTGCCATGAGAATAGAAGAAACCGACTCGCCTGATACGCTTATTGTATACGGCCGTGGTATTCTTCATCTTTCAATACTGGTTGAAACCATGCGTCGTGAGGGGTATGAATTGCAATTAGGCCAACCTCAGGTGATTATTAAGAATATTGACGGAATTGATCATGAGCCGGTTGAGTTTTTAACAGTCCATGTTCCTGAAGCTTTTTCAGGAAAAGTAATTGAGCTTGTAACTCAACGAAAAGGGGAGATAGTATCTATTGATACAAAGGCTGACAGGATTCACCTTGAGTTTTCAATTCCATCCCGGGGTATCATCGGGCTTAGAAACAATGTTCTGACTGCAACTGAAGGTGAAGCAATAATGGCGCATAGATTTAAAGCTTTTGAGCCATGGAAGGGTGAAATTGGCGGTAGGCGCAACGGATCATTAATTGCAATGGAAACCGGTCTTGCTATCGCTTATTCAATTGATAAATTACAGGATCGTGGTACATTTTTTGTCCATCCAAATGAAGATATTTATGCCGGTCAGATTATTGGTGAACACATCAGGCCTGATGACTTGTTAATAAATATCACCAAAACAAAAAAACTAACTAACGTTCGTGCTTCAGGATCTGATGACAAGATTTTTATTGTTCCTGCTGTTAAATTCTCTCTTGATGAATCAATGGAGTATATTGGAAAGGATGAATATCTTGAAGTTACTCCGCGATCATTAAGAATCAGGAAAATAATTCTTGATGAACATGATCGTAAACGTATGCAAAAACAATAATAACGCATATAAATGAAAAAACTCACCTTTCTGCTTGTACTTACCACGGCATTTATTATGAATAGCTGTGATATTCTTGAACAGGCTAGTCAAATGGCTATGCTTACGAAGTGCCAGTTCAGGCTTTCAACACTTACAAACGCAAAAATTGCAGGTGTTGGAGTTCAAAATAAAAATAGTTACAAGGATTTTTCGGTTCTTGATGTTGCTAAAGTTACTGGCGCCTATGCTACAGGTTCTTTGCCTCTGACATTCACACTAAATGTAGAAGCAAAAAATCCCAATGCAAAACCTGCCGGTATGAGTAAACTGGATTGGATTCTTTTAATCGATGATCTCGAGGTATTAACGGGCATTACAGAACAAAAGATATCAATTCCGGCTAACGGAGGAACAGCAACACTTCCTATGGAAATGAAGGTTGATCTGATGAAAGTTATTGAATCAAGGAATATTGAGTCGTTAGCTAATTTTGGAATGAACCTGGCTGGAGCTGGTAATAAACCCACCAGAGTTTCTTTGAAGGCCAAACCTACAATTTATGTGGGCGGTACTCCAATAGCCTATCCTGACTACATCACCATACAAACAGAATTCACCAGGTAAAAAACAGGTGCAATCTTATAATGAAAAAGGTACAATTACTGAGCCATGCTCTTTTAGTAATTGTACCTTTTTCTACTTATAAAAGGAAATGCGGAGTTGAGTTGATATTTCTTTAGCTCAATTAAGCTGATAATTTCTTTAGGTCAATTGAAGTTTCTGTCGTAGTTTATTTATGAGAGCAGTTTCAGTTTCATCCGCACTTTCATCTGTGTCAGCTATCTTTAGTGCTAACCTTATACACATGTTTTTTATACTCTGATGTAGCAGGTTATTTTCCACAAAATTAACGAACATTGAAAAGGCTTCCTTAGCAGAAGCATTTCTTCTGCGGAGCTTCGTAAATTCCTCGCCAACAACCATTACATCATTATTCCGCATCAATTCCATCTCCTCATCAATGAAGGTAAATACATTTTCAACTTCTTTCTCTTTTACTTCTCCGTTTGCCTTTGCGACAGCGTAGGCCATCCTGCCAATCTCGGTATAAACCTTGCATGAGTCCATGTCACTGATTTTATTGTGTTCAAGACTATAATGTCAAATTTGCTGCCAATATTTTAAATGATAAAATTGTGAAAGAGGATATTAAGATTATGTAAAAAAATGGCTGAAATTCATTGAAAAAACGTCAGTCAACACTTTTGTATACACACATTGTGGGAAACAAAGTGTGGAATTTCCACAAAAAAAGGCTGCTCTTTAAGAACAGCCTTTTTTGAGAATTGAAATCAGCTTACCTTATACTGATCTTACGCGTTACTGTACCTTTGTCAGAAGTAATATTCAGCATATAAAGACCCTGGGTCAGGTCAGAAGTGTTGATAACTGTTTCTGAAGCAACAGCATTAGATTCATAAACAATCTGGCCGGCAATATTTACCAGTTGTAATTTTATGATACTTTCATCAGCTTTGATATTAATAATATCAGATGCTGGATTTGGATATACCCTTAAGTTCTCAATTAAATCAGGGCTGTTAACTCCTACTCCGGTGATTTCAACTTCAACCGTGTTGGTAGGTTCTGATTCACCGTTATCATATACAGCAGTTACCATATAACTATATCCGCCATTTACAGTAACTTCATTAACATAAGTAGTGTCAGTTATTAAAGACTGGATAATAGTGCCATTTCTCCATACATTGTATCCCAGTAAATTACCGCCGAGATCAACAGGTGAATTCCAGGTTAAATTAACAAAAACCTGACCTGTAACTTCATATGTAAGATTTGTAGGAGGCATTGGCTGAATCAGGCTTCCGTTAAATTTGTACATTCCACCAACTGTAGCACTTTCATTAAATGCGCCAACCCAACCTGTAAAAGGATCAATAAAGTCAGCTGCAAGGAACTGGATTCCTTCAGTGTCAGTAAAATATTCCCAATTAACACCATCATAGCTAAATGATATTCCTGATAAATCGGTAGCGGCACCTGTAGAAACATAAGTGCTTTCAGTTCCCGGAACTGCAATAAGATCATTTGTGAGGAATGCACCTGTAGGAGTTACAGGTTCCCATGTTAATCCACCGTCATTTGTACGACGAACAGCTACTGTTGTAGCGGTTTGAGCAACGAGTCCATGATTTTCGTCAACAAAAGCAATTTCATTGATACCGCCGTTAGTAACAGCTGTTATTCCAGTTACAGAAGCTCTCCAGGTTATTCCACGATCATGAGAGATCAGTACACGTCCTTTATTGGTGCCAAAGATTATTGTACTATCACCAACAGCCTCAATAACTGAAGTCCATCCACCTTCACCAGAGAGTGGTGTGCCGTTTGCAATATTTGCTGCGGGAACCCTTGTCCAGGTTGTTCCACCATTTGTAGTGTAATAAATTTCAAAATAATTATCTCTTACGTCACCGTGGCACATACCTTCCTGTTCATTCCAGAAATATACATTATTGGCGAAAGAAGCAGAACCTTGCAGAGCGCCAGGTAATTGTGTCCAGGTAACTCCGCCATCCGATGTTTTATAAACTCCGCAGGTGTTATCCTGATTGCCAGAGCCTTTATATAATGCTACATAAGCAATATCAGCACTTATACCGCAAATGTTACCAATTCCATAAGTTGTACCTCCGAGAACATCACCCGGAACCCATGTATCACCACCATCAACAGTTCTTGTAAATTCATTGATTGTAGCACCTGTTCCTGATCCATCATAGGCAGAAGCCCAAACTACCTGATCATTAACAGCATCCATGTATTGAATTCCACGACTGGCTGTTGTAAAACCAGAAGCTTGTGGAATCCACTGAGCAAAGGATGAGTAAGAAATTACAACGAGTGCAAGAAGAGTAAAGAACTTTTTCATGTTTTTATTATTTTAGTTGAACTTAATTGGATTAGCAAATATAGAGAAGTCAGTTGACTAAACAGGTATATTAAATCCCTTTTATGGATTTTCTATTAAAAGTTTTCCTTTATTAGTTCCCCCGTAAATGTGTATTGTTTATAATTTAACAGGTAAGTGTGAAATTGGTTTTATCGCTTTTACATGGGTTGGTTAAAAACCTGTATATCGTATAAATTGTTAATTTTGCACATCAATACAAGAGAAACAGTTAGAGAAAACTATGTTTGAGAATTTAAGTGATAAGCTTGACAGAGCGTTTAAGACCCTTAAAGGGCAAGGATATATAACTGAGATAAATGTAGCTGAAACACTCAAAGACGTTAGAAAAGCGCTCCTTGATGCTGACGTAAGCTATAAAGTTGCCAAACAGTTTACTGATACGGTTAAAGATAAAGCTATGGGTGCACATGTACTCACTGCTGTTTCTCCGGGTCAGTTAATGGTTAAAATTGTGCATGATGAACTTGCCGGCCTGATGGGTGGTGAAAATGCAGATATTAACCTGAAAGGCAATCCTTCAATTATTCTTATTGCCGGTTTGCAAGGATCAGGTAAAACTACCTTTTCTGCAAAACTGGCAAATTATCTTAAAAATAAGCGTAACCGCAAGGTACTTCTTGTTGCCGGTGACGTTTACCGGCCTGCTGCTATTGAGCAATTGAAAGTTCTTGGAGAACAGGTGAACGTAAAAGTCTTTACAGTTGAAGGAAGTACCGATCCGGTTGGAATTGCAAAGCAGGCTATTGCTCATGCTAAGGAATATGACATTAATACAGTTATAATTGATACAGCCGGACGTTTGGCGGTTGACGAACAAATGATGAAGGAGATTGCAGCTATTAAACAAGCCGTTAATCCTCACGAAACATTATTTGTGGTTGACTCAATGACAGGCCAGGATGCAGTTAATACTGCTAAAGCTTTTAATGACAGGCTGAACTATGATGGTGTGGTGCTTACAAAGCTTGATGGTGACACAAGAGGTGGTGCTGCACTAACAATACGATCGGTTGTCGATAAACCGGTCAAGTTTGTAGGTCTTGGAGAAAAGATGGACGCAATTGACCTCTTTTATCCTTCGCGTATGGCCGACAGAATTCTGGGTATGGGTGATATTGTTTCACTTGTTGAACGTGCCCAGGAACAGTTTGATGAGGACCAGGCTAAGCGTCTGCAGCAGAAGCTTATTAAAGACCAGTTTAATTTCAACGACTTTATTTCCCAGATAAAGCAGATCAAAAAGATGGGGAATGTTAAAGATCTGATTGGCATGATTCCGGGAATGGGTAAAGCTCTCAAAGATATTGATATTGATGACAATGCATTCAAAAGCATTGAAGCCATTATAGGTTCTATGACGCCTGCAGAACGTGAAACTCCGGCTTTACTCAATGGTAGCCGCCGTAAGCGTATTGCGCTTGGCAGTGGGACTGACATTGCTGAAGTTAATCGCCTTATCAAGCAATTTGATGATACAAGAAAGATGATGAAACTGGTATCGGGCGGTGGTGGAAAAAATGCGCTTAATGCTATGAAAAATATGCAGCGGATGTCATCAGGAAGAAAACGCTAATTATAACTCAGGGAATGAAACTTATTGATGGTAAAAAAATCGCCGAAGAACTCAGGTTAAACCTGGCAAAACAAGTAGCAGATATAATTGATGCAGGTGGTGATCCACCTCATCTTTCAGCAGTTCTTGTTGGTGATGACCCTGCCAGTGAATCGTATGTCAATGGAAAAGAAAGAGCTTGTAAAAGTGTTGGATTTACATCCAGTGTATACAGGCTTCCTAAAAATGTTACTCAGGAGAAATTAGAAGAAGTTGTGAAATTTCTTAATGTGGACCCTGATATCACTGGATTCATTGTCCAACTACCGCTTCCGGAGCATCTTGATGCCGATGCCATACTCGAAATGATAAATCCTGCAAAGGATGTTGACGGTTTCCATCCTGTGAATATCGGTCGCCTGGTACTTGGTTTACCGGCATACCATCCCGCAACACCAGCAGGTATTATGATGCTATTGGAGCATATGGAAATTGAAACTGCAGGCAAACATTGTGTTGTACTTGGGAGAAGCAACATTGTTGGCACTCCAATGAGCTTGTTAATGAGCCGTAAAGGTTATCCGGGAAATTGTACTGTTACACTCTGTCATAGTATGACTCATAATTTGGAAGACCTCGCGGCACAGGCTGATATACTGATTGCTGCTATTGGAAAACCAGGGTTCGTTAAAGAAAGCATGGTTAAAAAAGGTGCTGTCGTTATAGACGTTGGAATTCACCGCATTCCTGATGAGTCCCCTAAAGGATACCATATAGTTGGTGATGTTGACTATGATCGTGTTGCTTCCAAATGCAGCTATATCACACCAGTGCCCGGTGGAGTAGGACCAATGACAGTTGTTGGATTGTTAACTAATACTATGAAGGCATTCAAAAAGGAGATCTATAAATAATAAGTTTTGCATATGCATGGGCGCCTCTGGATGGTTTTATTGATCTTCATGCTGCCATTAGCAGCCTTAAGCCAGAAAATTGGTTGCACCGATCCAGAAGCAAAGAATTTTGACCACGAAGCCATCATTAATGATGGCTCTTGTGTTTATGCACCCAAAAGTTACAGGCCACGGGTTTTGGTGCAACATCTCCCTGATTCGGTAATGGAGACTTCAGGACTTATTCTATGGAGAGATAGTTTTTGGACACATAATGACAGTGATGGTGGAAATATACTATACAGGTTAGATCCGAAAAGTGGTAAGATCATTCAAAAAATCAGTGTAGGAAATGCAACTAATGTTGATTGGGAAGATATTGATCAGGATGATCAATTTATTTATATAGGTGATTTTGGTAATAATTTGGGATCCAGAAAGGATCTGGTAATTTATAAAATTCCAAAAAATCAGATAGCTGAATATGGAAATACTGAAGTAGCAGCTTTTATGATTCACTTCAGTTATGGTGACCAAACTGATTTTTCTGTTAGAAACAGAGCAAATGACTATGATTGTGAAGCAATGATTTCATTCGGAGACAGTCTGTTTATTTTCACAAAAGACTGGGTTTCACTGTCTAGTAAAATGTATGCTGTTCCAAAAATACCAGGAAACTATCTCATTTATCCATTAGATGAATTTAATGCCGATGGTTTAATAACCGGGGCAGCAATTGATCAGGAATCAAAACAACTTATACTCAGCGGTTATAAAAATTACGTACCTTTTGTTTGGTTATTAGATGACTATTGGAGGAATGACTTTTTTGGCGGAAATAAACGAAAAATAGATTTTTGTAAACTGATTGGTTCTCAAACTGAAGGCATTACATACACTGGAAATGGAGTTTTTATTATATCATCAGAGAAGACCCCTGTTAATGACGCTAAATTATTCAGGTTTGATGTTAAAGATATTAAGTAGTTGTTTCGTTATATTTCTGACTTATCACAAATGACAAGGTATGTTGCACTACTTAGTTTGTTAATTGTTCTCCTGAATAACATTGTTTCAGGACAAGGAACCAATGAAAGCAAGGCTGCAAAATTCCATAATAAAGCTCTTCAGTATTACAACGCTTCAGCCTTTGATGAAGCATTGGAAGAAGTGAAAAAAGCCATCAGGGCTGATAATAATTACATAAAAGCATGGTTGTTGGCTGGAGATATTCAGTCATTCAGAGGTATGAAAGCTGAAGCTATTGAGAGTTACAAAAAAGCGATGGCAATAGATTCCACTTTTTTTGTTCCGGGCAACTATATTATTGGGAATCTCTTGTTTGAAACGCATCAGTATGAAGAAAGTGTAAAATATTACAACAAGTACAGCCAATATCCAAAAATTAGGCCTGCGGAAAAGGAACGGCTTGAAAAGAACCTCAGTTCAGCATTATTCAGAATAAATGCAATTAAAAATCCAGTTCCTTTTCATCCAAAAAACCTGGGTCCTGCAATAAATACTGCTGGTTTTGAATTTGTAAATTACATTAGTCCTGACAGATTAAAACTGTATTTTACCCGCAGAATGACAACGGGTGACAGGAAAGATGAACAATTTTTTTATAGTGTTAACATAGGTGATTCAGCCTGGTCACCTTCTGTTGATATTGGTCCGCCAATTAATACAACAGGAGATGAAGGTGCTATGACTGTTTCTCCTGACGGTCAATACCTCTTTTTTTCAGGTTGTAACAATATAGATGGCTTTGGCAGTTGTGACTTATATTATTCACGATTAAACGGAGATCAATGGGGTGAACCGGTAAACCTCGGTCCGGTGGTTAATACCAGAGGCTGGGAATCGCAGCCAAGTTTCTCATCAGACGGAAGAACGCTTTATTTTGTTAGTAACAGACCTGGCGGGTATGGTGAAAGTGATATATGGATTACAAAACTCATGGAGAATGGTGAATGGATGACTCCATTTAATGCGGGCGAAATAATTAACACGAAAGAGTCTGAACGTGGCCCATTTATTCATCCTGATGCAGTAACATTATATTTCTCTTCAAAGGGACATACCGGAATGGGAGAGGGTGATCTTTTTTATTCAACATTGAAAGAAGGCAAATGGACGAATCCTGTAAATCTTGGTTATCCTGTTAATACTGATGATGATGAGATTACCATGATAGTCGACAATGAAGGAAAATATGCTTATTATTCTTCAACGCGTGAAAACGGATTTGGATATCAGGATATATACCAATTTGAACTTCCGGTAAATGCTAAACCAAGTAAAGTTTCATACATGAAAGGCACAGTGTATGACAGTATCACCCGGAAACCTTTACAGGCTGCTGTAAAACTTTTGGATCCTGTTACTGGAGATACCATTATTTCTTCAATGTCAAATGCCGCCAATGGCTCGTATTTGCTGGTTATCCCCGAAGGGCATAATTATGCATTAAATGTTGAAAAAGAAGGGTATTTGTTTTATTCTGCTCATATGATAATGGAAGGGCAGACGAATTATATTCATCCATTCAGAAAAGATATTCCATTAAAACCCGTAAAAGAAGGAGAATCAATAATTCTGAGAAATATCTTTTTTGCTACTGACAGTTTTAACTTACTTCCCGAATCAAAAGCCGAACTTGATCATCTGGTTCGCCTGCTTAATGTTAATAAGGGGATGGCTATTGAAATAAGCGGACATACCGATAATCAGGGGTCAGTTCAATACAATCAAATTCTTTCAGAAAGAAGAGCCAGGTCAGTTTTTGATTATCTGATCAAAGCCGGCATTGATTTGAGAAGACTAAAATTTATTGGATATGGTTCCTCAAAACCTCTTTCTTCAAACAATACTGAAGAGGGCAGGGCTTTAAACAGAAGGACCGAAATGATTGTGACCCAGCTTAAATAGACAATTTAATTCGTAAATCGCAGACCTGTTTTAAGCACTAATTACCTATTTTTGCGCGACTAGTTTTACCTGATGAATCGCCTTATTTTTTTTCTTCTATATATAATTTGCTCATTTGGTGAGTTAACTGCACAGACAATCTTTGAGAGAGTTGACACATCATCCTATGTTTTCAAGTTCATACCTTATCAGCGCACTGCCAATAACAAGGTTTTGAACCAGCTGGCACTTGCCCACCTAAAAATTCCTGACAAAACAAAGCTCATTTACTCATTCCGATACAGGGTAAGCATTAATTATAGTCAGAATGATTCCTTGTATATTTTTCTTGATGTATCAACACTTAATATTAAGGGAGATAATAAGATCAGGGACTATGACATTGCATCACTTTTAAAACCGGCAGAATTCAAAATTTCTTATACACTAGAGAATCCTATTGAAGGAATCATATTTGAACGCAGGCTGGCTGTTAATTTAGAGAATGATATAGCAATGATTGGCTCATTCCCTGATTCGCTTTGGAAGGAAGGAACAAGAATCAACCTCAACATTGATGAAATAAATTTTTCAGAAGACGATTTTCGTCAGCTTGAGCTTGAACTTGCTTCCATTCGAGATTATTATTCCTCGTCTTCTTTAATTGATACTTTATTTAAGGAGGTTCAGAATTCAAGAAAGACAACTCCTGAACTATTCGATGCTGCACGAGTTTACATTACAGGTATAAGAGGCCTCTATTTACTGGATCAATCATTTGATAACGTTTCTACAATTGTTCCTGGTGCAGACCCTTTGAAAAACAAAGAGCGAAAGAGAATACTTAGATACAATTTTGCAGAATTTAATGATTATGTTGTAAACAAAAAGAGTCCGTTAATAATAGGTAATCCATATATTACGCTAAGTTATTCTTATATTGAAAGTGTACTTTCCGCAAATAAGCTTTCACAACAGGTTGATTATTATAGTAGCCCATTCTTTTACAAGTTATTTTCGAATACAGTGGTTGCTTCACAGTTTCTTGAGGCAAAGCAAATAATCTCGCAAACTGCTGTTAATAGAATTAAAAAGTCGCCTGATTTCAGAATAGTTTCTACAGAAATACTGAGACGATATCTCTATGAAAGCAATAAACTTCTTCTGGAAAAAAGATATGCAGAGGCAATTGACCTTTTAACCGGTGCTCGGAAATTCAAAAATTTAAATCCATATGGAACCGCAAAGGAAAATATCGAAACTAAGTTGGCCGAGGCAAGGAAAGGCTTGATTTTTTCATACACTGAAATAATACAAAAGTCACTGGATAAGAACCTTGTGAGTCTGGCATCAAGTTATCTTACTGAAGTTGAGAATTTTATTAATAAGTATGGAATTACTAATGAGGAATTTGGACCGTTCAGGGAAGTATACATTAGGATGGCTGACATTCATACACAGTTGGGAAATAATGCCTTGGTATCCAATGATTTTAACAAGGCACTAACTGAATTTACAACAGCACTTGAATTGTTGAATGGATATGATAGCAGTGTAAAATACAGAGCTGAGAATGGTTTAAATATAGCAGTGCGGTCCTTATACAATAAGGAATTAAGTGCGGTATATAAGCTCATAGCGAAAGGTGATCACGAAGCAGCATATCAGCAACTCATGATAGCCAGGAAATTTGCCGAAGGTTTTCCTGACTTTTATCCTGAAAAATCAGAAATTGATACTCTGATGTCAAGTATTGCTTCATTAAAATTTAATGGCATTATTGATGATATAAAAGATATCGTTGAAGCCAATAATGAAGATATTGATAAGTTAGTGGAAGCACGCGAACTTGCAGTAAAATACAATATTTATAATACTTCAGTTCTTGACACCTTAATTTACAAAAAAGGTATACCCTGGTTAAACAACCTGTTTGCTAAAGGAAAGGTTGAGTATTGGGATTCACAAATAGACAGTGCTCTTTATTACTCCAATTATGCTTTTAATATGGCAGAGCGACTTGGTCTGGAAAGGCTACCTGAAATCATACTGCAGCATAATAAGCTTACACAACTTGCAGGTGAAACATTTTGTGACCAGGCAAAAGGCGAGTTCAATTCGCTCATGAACCAGGTTTTAATTAATTTTAAGGATAATAAGTTCAACGAAGGACTTTCTATTTCAGACAAAGCAAGAGAACTTGTTTATTTAAAAGCAACCTGTGGGTTAACAACTGCTCCAATTAACAGTATCCTTGATGAGTATAAATATGCATTGCGTTGGAATTCAATGGTTAATGAAGCATTTTCATTGCTTAGGGAGAAAAAATATTTAGAATCATCTGATCTGATACAACAAGCTGAGGCACTTTATTCATACTATCATCTTGATAGTCTCAAAATTGGTAACGTTGGTTATTTTGATCTGGCTAAAAAATCAAATGATAAGGCTTTAATCAGGCATGCAATTGGTTACATGCTCAATAAAAGAGAACCTGATAAAGCACTTATTCTACTGGATAAACTTAAGCAGGAAGGTGTTTTAGCAATTGAAGCTGAAAATTTACAGGAAGCTGTTGCTCGAAACCTTGGTATTCGTGATATAAACGAAACGCCTGATCTTAAGGTGAGAGTTATGCTTAACAGTTATACCAACAACGACAGGTGGTATTCAAAATTTGAATCAGTTTATAGATATTATACGAAATCTTCTACCCAACCTTTCGTTGATAAATCTCTGGATGCCATTTCAGACGGTTTCAATGATTTTATTAACCTGGTGAAGACAATCAGCTTCAAAAAAATGCTAAAAAGCACTAAAAATAAGGATTTACACTAAGTTCCCACATCATATTTCTCATTAAAAGAATTGAATTAATTCTTCTTTCTGTCAGGTTAAATCCTATATTGTGACGTATATTTGCAATAATCAGTAATCACTAAAATAAACCAGCAATCATGGACCTTCTGTTAATTAGCAACTCAACAAACCCCGGTGAAGAATATCTTGGATGGCCACGGCCGCATATTAAAAATTTCCTTGCATCAAGAAATATAAAAAGAGTGTTGTTTATTCCATTTGCCGGTGTTTCATTTAGTTATGATACTTATGAAGAAAAGGTCAATAATGTATTCAAGAATTTAGGATTTGAAATATACTCTATTCATCATGAAAAAGATCCTCTTAAGGCTGTTCATGATGCTGAAGCTATTGCAGTTGGAGGCGGTAATACATTTCAGCTTGTCAGAGAAATGCAAAAACAAGGTCTAATGGATGCCATCAGAGAACGAGTGCTGTCAGGGGTTCCATATATGGGCTGGAGTGCAGGCTCAAATGTGGCTTGTCCCTCACTTAAAACAACGAACGACATGCCAATAGTTGAGCCGTTAAGTTTCAATTGTATGGGTTTAATTCCTTTTCAGATCAATCCACATTATCTGGATGCACATCCTGAGAATCATGGTGGTGAAACGAGGGAGCAAAGAATTGAGGAGTTCCTTATAGCAAATCAGAATATTTATGTTGCCGGATTAAGAGAAGCATCCTTCTTATTATATGAGAACGAAAGATTAATTCTAAAAGGCAACAGGCCGTTAAGAGTGTTTAAATATGACGAGGAACCACAGGAATTTAAACCAGGAGAAGATATTCAATTTTTAATGGCATAACCAGTTTGATAATTATTAACCCTAAATATTCAGTTATGACATTTGAATTACCTCCTCTGCCTTATGCACAGGACGCACTTGAGCCCGTAATCAGCGCAAACACTCTTAGTTATCATTACGGAAAACATCATCAGGCTTATGTTAACAACCTTAATAATTTGATTAAGGGAAGCAAGTTTGAAAATGGTTATACACTTGAGCAAATTATTATGGAATCAGACGGTGGCATTTTTAACAATGCGGCTCAGGTTTGGAATCATACCTTTTATTGGGAATCATTGGGAAAAAGCTCATCAGGACCACAAGGTGAATTCATTAAAGCCATTGAACGTGATTTCGGTTCACTTGAAAAATTTAAAGAATTGTTCTCTGATGCTTGTGTTAAACTCTTTGGATCTGGCTGGGCCTGGTTAGTGAAAAATAATGAAGGAAAATTAAGCATCAGACAAACTTCAAATGCAGCTAATCCAATGACAGACGGATTCACACCATTATTAACCTGTGATGTCTGGGAGCATGCCTACTATTTGGATTATCAAAACAGGAGGCCTGATTATGTAAAAAGTTACTGGGATATTATTGATTGGAATCGTGTTCAATCAAGATTTTAATCGAACACTCCTTTATTAAGTAACCAGTTGGAAATTAGGAAGGGATATTTTCACCGTATTAGACAATTTTTTTAAAAACTTGCCTTAATACGGTGAATATGTGATACGAATATGTATATTTGACAGGAAAACATATTGCAGTTAAAACCCAACTTATGAAAAAAGGACTTTTACTCTCTTTGTTCCTCAATTTTGTATTGTTTGTTAGTGCTCAACAAGTATTAATTGAGGAGTTCAATGGCAATTTTCCTCCTGATGGATGGTCTATTGATGCTCATGCCACCAATTGGGGAATAGAGCAATCAAGTTATGCCGGTGGTTTTGCTCCTGAAGTAGTTTTTAATTGGTCACCTCAATTTTCTGATGTTACAAGACTAATTTCACCCCAGCTTGATTTAACAGGAAGCAATACACTGCTGCTTCAATTCAAGCATTTCATTGATCACTATGATGGGTCCTATCAGATTGGTGTTGCTACAAGGTCAAATGGAAGTGATTGGGTTACTTCGTGGTCTCAAACGGTAACCAGTAGTATTCCTGCTTCAACTGTGATAATTCCAATTACTGGACCAAATGTTAATTCTTCATCCTTCCAGTTTTGTATTTTCTTTTCAGGTGCCAGCTATAATATCAACACATGGTCAATTGACGATATAATATTATCTATACCAGGTGAACTTAATGGTTCCTTAATTGCTCTTGATGTACCTACTTATTTCACAGGAACCAGGGATGTTATGGGAACAATGGCCAATATGGGACTAACAACAATAACTTCATTTTCAATTAACTGGCAGTTGGACAACGGAAATATTAATACTGATATCATTACAGGACAGCAGATACCAATGGGAAGTACTAATGAATTTATCAGTACCCATCCTCTTACACCTGAAGTTGGAGTTCATAATCTTAAAGTGTGGATAAGTGATGTGAATGCTATTAATACACCTGATTTTAATCCTGCTGATGATACCTTGATCAAAGTGTTAAGAATTCCTACTCAAACTGTTGAACGACTACCAATGTTTGAGGAATTTACCAGCTCTACCTGCTCACCATGTGCCAGTTTTAATAATACTGTACTTAATCCTTTTCTATCTACAAATGAAGAAGATCTGGTATATGTAAAATATCAAATGGACTGGCCGGGCAACGGAGACCCCTACTATACAGAAGAAGGTGGTGTCAGACGTGCATATTATGGAGTTAATGGTGTCCCAATGCTTTATGTAGATGGAAAAAATGCTGCAACAACAAGTACAGGTGTTAATACTGCATTCGCAAATGCGCAAGATACCCCTGCTTTTATTGACCTGGCTACCTACTACACCATTGACGGTAACATGGTATATGTTAACGGTCAGTTTATAAGTTATGCAGACATGGTTGATGCCTCGATGCATATTGTTGTATTTGAAAGAGTAACAACAGGAAATGTTGCAACAAACGGTGAAACTGAATTCCATCATGTTATGATGAAAATGCTTCCTGATGCTTATGGTACATCTATCAGTTCAATCTCTGCACAAGAACCTTTTACTTTTAGTTATTCAGCTGACATGTCAGGCACTAATGTGGAGGAGTTATCAGATTTACAGGTAGCAATCTTTATTCAGGATAATGTATCAAAAGATATATTCCAGGCTTGTTATGCTACTTTATCAGGTGTTGGTGTTAGTGATGGAAACATGTCAGATTTGAAGATTTATCCGAATCCTGTGACTGATAAAATCAACATTATACTTCCCGAAAACTTAACGGGTAAAAATATTTTCCAGGTTTTTAATAACAAAGGTTCGATGGTAGAAGAAATAGTGATCCCTTCAGGCTCCACATCCATTTCTGTAACTAACAATCTTGATTCTGGAATATATACATACCGGTTAACAAGTAGATACTCAATCTACACAGGTAAAATCGTAAGCATAAATAATACCTTTTAAGAATCGAAATAGTTAAAAAAATACATATTTTTATACTCCGGGCGTTTAATCCATAAAATAAATCAATTAATTAATAATCAGGCACGTATGAAAAAACTTCTACTCATTATCTTTGGAGCTCTGCTAATTGGTGGTGCTCAGGCTCAAGTACTTTTCCAGGAGAGCTTTAGTTCAGGAACGATACCTGTTCCAGGATGGACTATCTTTGGAAATGCATCTAATTTTTCAGCACCAGCTTCTTCTAATGCAGGTGGTACAGCACCAGAACTTCAATTTGATAACGATCCGGTGTTCCCAACAACTAATTTGCGTATTATTTCTCCGCAAATAAATACAACGGGTGCAACCTCAATTATCATCAGGTTTAAACACAAATTTGAACATAACAGTGGATCTACAGCTGTTAACCTTTCGGTTGAAACCAGAGGTTCTTCAAGTGGTTCATGGAACAATGTATGGACAACACCTGCAACCACCAGCATTCCAGCTGAAGGTAAAATAATCGTTGTTAGCAACGCTAATGTTGGGTCAGCTACATTTCAACTAAGTTTCTTACTTAACGGCAGTAGCCAGACAATGAAGAACTGGTACATTGATGATGTTGAAGTTATTAAACCAACCACACTCGATGGTGCTATCAGCAGTGTAAGTCTTCCTGCTGTTTTCATAGGTCCTCAGACAATTCAGGGTCAATATTGCAATCTTGGTACAACTCCTATCAATTCAATTGATGTAAGTTGGAGAGTTGACGAAGGTGATATTCACACTACGAATATGACTGGTTTAAATATCCCACTCGGTGGTTCAGGTAATTATACTTCTCCTGACCAGATGGATCTTCCTGAAGGTGATTATGCACTTAACATCTGGGTTTCAAATGTAAACGGTCAACCTGTTGATGACATTCCTGCTAATGATACCCTTACAAAAGCGCTTTCGATTCCTGATCATATCGTTTATTACAAACCTCTTTTTGAGGAATTTACAAGTTCAACCTGTTCGCCATGTGCAAGTTTTAATAATGGAACGTTTAATCCATGGCTCGCACAGCACACTGATGATGATTTAACATTAATCAAGTATCAGATGAACTGGCCTGGATCAGGCGATCCTTATTATACTCCAGAAGGTGGAACACGTCGCGATTATTATGGTGTAAATGCAGTTCCCGAGCTGGTTATTGACGGAAATAAGCTTGGTCAACCAAGTTCTGCTCAAATAAATAACGCATATAATGCTACTTCTGGTGCAATTTGTAATTATGGAATTGAATCAACCCATGAAATTCAGGGTAATATTGTTAGCATTGATGCAAACATTATTCCTTATGCAAGTTACAGTAATGTAAAGGTTCAAATAGGAATTGTTGAGAGAATTACTACTCAAAATGTTGCAACAAATGGCGAAACAGAGTTCCACCATGTAATGATGGACATGGTTCCTGATGGAAATGGCACTACAGTTAACCTGGTTGCCGGACAGCCTATCAACCTGAAGTTTAATGTAGACATGTCATCGACTAATGTAGAAGAAATGGATGATCTTATGGTAGCCATATTCCTCCAAGAAAGTGCTAAGGATGTTCTACAAACAGCTTACTCTACTGAAATTGGTGCTACACTAAGTTCAAGTATTCCTAATAATGCTATTGATGTTCCTGTTGATCAACCGATAGTAATCAATTATTCACAGGCTGTAAGGATGATAGGTGGAGCTGCAATAACCAATGCAAATGTCAGTAGTTTGATCAATTTCAGACTTGGAGATGCAACTGGCACACCTGTTGGATTTACTGCAACAATTAATTCTGCAAAAACACAAATAACCATTACCCCTAATCCGAATCTTGGATATTTACAGAGGTATTATCTGAATATTCTTCCTGTTGAGAACAATAATTCAGTTCCAACACTCAATACTGAAATTGTCTTTACTACCATTTTAAATGTTGGTACTGAGAATCTGCCACTGACTGAATTTTCACTATATCCAAATCCTGTTAATTCAACTTTGTATATAAGTAAAGCAGACAATATCAAGACTGTTGAGATCTACAATATTGTTGGAAACCTTATTAAGAAAATTGAACTAAATAATAATACCGGTCAATATGGTATAAATGTTAGCAATCTTTCTCAGGGGCTTTACATCTTAAAAGCTAAAGGCTTGAATAATGAAAAAGCCGTTAGGTTTATTGTTACTAAGTAAAAGTTCCGATTGATAAAAAAAGAGGCTGTTCTTAACAACAGCCTCTTTTTTTTTTAATACTTAGCAAGGGCATCCCTAATATCAGGCAAGTGTTTATAATACCAGACAGAAATCAGCAGACAAAGGATTGAAGCCACTAACAAGGTCGGCTGAAGACCAGCAATTTCGGTGATGCTTCCCATGAGGATGCTGCCAATGGGTGTGAAGCCCATAAACGACATGCTATATAAGGCAACAATCCTTCCCCGCATATTTTCACGTACCATCGTTTGAAGAAGTGTATTGCAAGCCGCAAAAAGGGTAACCATACCAAAACCGGTAATCATAATGGCTGGTAATGATATAAAAAGGTTCTCAGATACTGTAAATGTCCCCAAACCTATAGCAAATAGCAATCCTGTAACAAAAATGAGATTAGGAAATCTTTTAATTGATGCTTTGTTTGCTAACATTAACGCCCCGGTCAGTGCTCCCGCGCCTAATGCTCCGGTTAAAATCCCCAATGTCTGTGAATCACCTCTTAGAATAACCTTGGCAAATACCGGGAGAAAAACCTGGAAAGGCAATCCCAAAAGACTTACAATAATAACTAAAATGAGGAGTACCTTTAAATGATTAGTATTCCATGCATACTTGAAGCCACCTATTAGTTCAGTGAATACAGAGGAGTCATCTATTTTTCTTTCCTGATTCACTAAACGCATTGACAGCAGTGATGCTATTACAGCAATATAGCTTAAACCGTTGACAAGGAAGCAAACCCCCTCACCAGCGTATGCAACTAGAAAGCCGCCAATAGGAGGTCCAATAAACCGTGCTGAATTATACATTGTGGAATTTAAAGCTATGGCATTCGGAAGATCCGTCCGGTCTTCTATCATATTTACCAGAAATGCGTGCCTGAAAGGATTATCGATAGCATTGGCAATGCCGTTGATAATGGCGGCAGAAATAATTAAAGGAACTGAAACATTATCTGAAAAGATTAAAGTCGCTAAAAACAATGCCATAAGCATTGAGACAACCTGAGTTATCAATAAAACTTTACGCCGTTCAAGTTTATCGGCAAAAACACCTGCCAGTGGAGTGATAAAAAAAGCGGGAATTTGCGAAGCAAACCCGACAATTCCCAATAGGAATGCTGAATCAGTTAATCTGAAAACAAGCCACCCCATAGCAATACTCTGAATCCAGTTTCCTGGTAAAGAAATTATCTGGCCAAAGAAGAATAATTTAAAATTTCTGTGCTTTAGTGACTTGAAGGTTTCCAAACTACTGAATTTTCAATGTTTCCAACGCTTATGCGACCATAACCAATGAACCGGATTAGCCTTGATATCATTCTCCAACAATTTGGCGTACAATTGTATTACTTCTTCTTCAAAGTTATTTTTGGATGAGGTGTTTTTTAATTGTACGTCATGTTTGAAAGTCCCCTGTACTTCAATTGGAATAAAGCTTACAGAGTAATATCCTCTTTTTACCTTTTTGATTGAAATGTAAACAATAGCTGCCTGTGTGGCCCGCGCCAATTTTGCACCTCCATTAAAGAAACTTGTTTTTTGATGAAGAAATTGAACGAAGAAATCATTTTCGGTTTTATGAGGAGATTGATCACCAATAAAAATGTACATTGCCTTACTATTCTTGTTGCTGAGAATATAACGGGCAGCATTTGACATAGGTAACAACTTCATTCCAAAACGATGCCTTATTCTGGTCATCAGATTTTCAGCAATCTTACTCCTTAATGGTTTATAAAGCGTATAACATGCAAAGGGGAACAGTGATGGTATTATGCTCATCCATTCCCAGTTGGCAATATGACCTGTAAGGGCAATTATGTTTCTGTCATTCTGGTAGTAATTCAGGATTAATTCTGGATTTTCAATTTTATAGCGTTTCTTGAAATTTGAACCTTGTAACGATATACTCTTGACGACTTCAAGAAATACATCCGAGAAATGAAGGTAAAAGTCATTAGCAATTGATGAAATCTGCTTGTATTTATATTCTGGAAATGACCTGCTTAAATTCTGTATGATCACATTCTTGCGGTATCCTATTACGTGTCGAAGAAAGAAAGCAACGAACCGGGAAATAGCATATAACCAGGAAAATGGCAAGAAACTTATTATTCTTGCGAGATTAAAAAGCAGGGAAGAAAGGAATCTTGTAACCATTCCTGATTAGTTTCAATCAGTTGATTAAGATGTGATAATAATTTGTGATCCGGGCGGGATTCGAACCCACGACCCGCAGCTTAGAAGGCTGCTGCTCTATCCAGCTGAGCTACCGGACCTTCAAAGAAGCTTTAAAGGTAAAATCTACCTGCTATCTTTTTGGGATTGCAAAGGTACTAAAAAGTCGGAATTAAAGAAGCAACTGATCAATTTAGTGCAAATTTCTCCTTAAAAGACTCTTTTTTGGAATTTAAGTAGTTACTTTTCGGATAATTTGAGATAAAAAGTAAACAAAACGGTAATTGCATTAAGATTTGATATAATTTCGTAGAACGATCTTGATGCCAAGCTAATAACACCCATGAAGCAACTACTCTTTACAGATTTTCAAAGTAATACCAGTAGCAAAGTCTATGATTGGAGTGGTAAATGCATTCTTATCGCTGAAGATACCGATTGCAGTTTCCTTTATCTGAAAACCATTTTACGTCATACAAATGCTGAAATTTTCTGGGCATCTTCAGGACAGGAGGCAATAAACCTTGTTAGGGAGAATAAAAATATAGATGTTGTTTTAATGGACATCAATATGCCAGGAATCAACGGTTTCGATGCCACTATAGCTATTCATAGTATTAGGGAAGAACTTCCTGTTATTGCACAAACTGCTTATGTTTACGATAATGAAGTAGAGCTCTGCTATGCTTCAGGTTGTATCGATTACATTGCAAAACCAATTGACAAATCTACGCTTTTAGAAAAAATCAGTAGGTTTTTAGGTGCTGGGGTACCCGCAAAAGGAATAGAAATCCATTAGAAGAGTGGCTAAAAGGAATTATTAAAGCCTTAAAGATCTTCTTTAAGGCTTTTTTTATTGAATTTTCCATAATTTCTTCAAAAATGTTTGGTAATTAGCATTCCTTTCGTACTTTTGCACTCCTGTTTGGTGAGGTGGGTGAGTGGCTTAAACCAACAGTTTGCTAAACTGTCGTACTGGAAACGGTACCGGGGGTTCGAATCCCCCCTTCACCGCAAAGCCAAATAGTACATCATCGGGGCGTAGCGCAGTCCGGCTAGCGCACCTGGTTTGGGACCAGGGGGTCGAAGGTTCGAATCCTTTCGCCCCGACAAAAAGAAAGACCCTGTAACTTTGTTACGGGGTTTTCTTTTTTAATTTTATGCTCATCAAGTGCGTACTTCTATAGTTTCAACTTAAATCTTATTAAACTGTTTATTAAAAACTTGATTACTTCTCTGCCTATCAAAACCATATTGAGTATATAAAAACTGAGTAATGGAAAACCTGCCTAATAAAGACAATAACAAACAGATAAATCAGGATCATAATATACCAGTTGGAAATAATATTCCAATGAGGTATGCATGTCCAATGGAATGCGAAGGTGACAAAACTTATAAATCAGAAGGTACCTGTCCGGTTTGTGGTATGTTTCTGGCTCCAATCGACAAATTAGAAAGTTTGCGTGCAGGTCAGGAGAAGACATTCTTTTATTGTCCTATGAAATGTGAAGGCGATAAAACTTATGATGCACCCGGAAGGTGTCCAGTTTGCAATATGTTCCTCGTCTCTTCTGCCTCAGCAGACAACACTACAAGTCATGATGCTTATGCTGAATCAAGAAACATGGATAAATCAGTACAGCTCAATCATGTCATTGCTGGGCCGATTAATATAGTTAACAATGGAAATTACAATGCAGTAAAAGCTGTAACAGTTAATGAGCAGGAGAAGCCAGTAGGAGGTGATCGTTATTATTGCCCAATGCGTTGTGAAGGCGATAAAACCTATGATCAACCAGGGGATTGTCCTGTTTGTGGCATGCATCTTAAGAAAGAGGAAAGTTTCATTAAGAGTAAGGTAACGACTTATACTTGCCCGATGCATCCGGAAATAATAAGTGATAGACCTGGTGATTGCCCAATATGTGGAATGGCTCTTGTTCCTGTAAATGTGGAGACAGACAGTGAGGATGATAAAGCATATAAATCAATGGCCCGTAAATTTTGGATTTCAGTCGCCCTTACACTTCCTGTTTTCCTCCTGGCCATGTCTGATATGATTCCAGGCATTAATTCATTTAGTATGAATTACAGGAATGCAATTGCATGGGTATCATTTTTTCTTACAACACCAGTTGTGTTCTATTCTGGCTGGCAGTTCTTCAAAAGAGGTTATAGTTCTGTATTACGCAGAACGCCTAATATGTGGACACTAATATCAATTGGAGTTGGTGCAGCTTATCTTTTTAGTGTAGTGGCATTAATATTCCCAGGAATCTTTCCTGCTCAATTCAGGGATATGCATGGAAATGTCCATTTGTATTTTGAAGCTGCCGCAGTTATATTAACACTGGTGCTTATGGGGCAGGTGTTAGAGCTAAGAGCACATTCAAAAACGAACACAGCTATTAAATCGCTACTTAATCTGGTACCACCTATTGCCCGTGTTATCAGGAATGGAAATGAACAGGAAATACCTCTTGAACATGTTCATATTGGTGACTTACTGAAGGTAAAGCCGGGTGAAAAAATTCCTGTAGATGGTTCTATTACTGAAGGAGATGCTACAATAGACGAAAGCATGATTACCGGTGAGTCTATACCTGCTGAAAAAAGTTTAGGTGATAAAGTTACAGGTGGCACAATAAACCAAAATACTGCCTTTACTTTTAAAGCTGAAAAGATTGGAAATGACACATTACTTGCCCGTATCATTGAAATGGTTAATGAAGCGAGTCGTTCTAAGGCACCAATTCAACGTTTGGCTGATAAAGTAGCTAAATATTTTGTTCAGATAATAATATCGGTTGCTGTTTTAACATTTGCCATTTGGGCAATTTGGGGACCAGAGCCTTCCCTGGTCTATGCATTTGTCAATGCGGTTTCAGTCCTTATCATTGCATGTCCCTGCGCGCTTGGATTAGCAACACCAATGTCAATTATGGTTGGAACAGGGAGAGGTGCTCAATCTGGTATCCTTGTCAAGGATGCACGGGCCATAGAAGACATGGACAAAATAGATACTTTAATAATTGATAAAACAGGCACTCTTACTGAAGGAAAGCCGGCGCTTAAAGCATTTACATCATCAGGTAAGTTTACTGATGAAGAAGTTCTTCAGTTAGCTGCCTCACTGGATTTCAATAGCGAACATCCTATTGCAAAAGCGATTGTTCAGGGATCAAAAGAAAAAGACCTCAAACTTGTTACTATAGAGCAGTTTAAATCAATTCCGGGAAAAGGGGTGACAGGAATCTATAATGCTAAGAAAGTAGGTCTTGGTAATTCGAGACTGATTGAGGATTTTAATGTAATTAATGATCAAAATACAATAGATAAAGCCAGGGATTGGCAGTTAAAGGGTCAAACAGTAATGTTCCTGATCTATGAAGATAGAATACAAGGTTTAATAAGCGTTGCGGATAGTATAAAGGAAACATCAAAAAAGGCGATTTCTGATTTGCAGGATTTGGGTGTTTCAGTTATTATGTTAACCGGTGATAATGAGTATACAGCTAAAGCAGTTGCTGAAGAACTGAATTTAAGGGATTATAATGCTGATTGCCTGCCTGATGATAAATATAAGAAAATAAGAGACCTTCAGCAAAAAGGAAGATTTGTAGCAATGGCAGGAGATGGAATTAATGATGCACCGGCTCTTGCGCAGGCCAATATTGGTATTGCAATGGGAACTGGAACTGACATCGCCATGCAGAGTGCTGAAATCACTTTGATAAAAGGAGATCTTAATGGAATAGTAAGAGCTAAAAAGTTAAGTAAATCTGTAATGAAAAATATAAAGCAGAACCTATTCTTCGCATTTGTTTATAACATACTTGGAGTACCAATTGCTGCCGGCTTATTATTCCCGTTTTTTGGTATTCTTTTAAGTCCAATGATTGCAGCTGTTGCAATGAGCTTTAGTTCAGTTTCAGTAATAGCTAATGCATTGAGGTTGAGAGCCAAATAATTACCACTATCTTTGTAATCCAATTGTCAAAAAAATAATCAGGTTTGAGAATAAAGGGAAAGGAAAACAAATACAAGGCAGGCATCATAACCCTTGTTTTCCTTATTTTATTATATTTTCTGCTAAAACAGTCACTTCCTCAATATTCAGGAAGAATTCCATTATTGGGAATCTTTCTCGTAATTGAATACCTGGCATTTAATTTCATTAGAGATGCTAAACCAATTCTAAGTGAGAAATTTAAGGATGTACTTATCATAATTTGGTGGTTGCCGGTAATTTTAATGGTTATATTTCTTTTGATAGCAGGATTTGTGCCACTTCAGAATTGGGGACGGTTTTGGCAGACTTATATAGTTGGATACGGGGTAATGTCATTGTTGGCTAAGTCCATTATGTTTGTTCTACTTATTCCACCTCTCATTCTTGAAATAATTAGGAAGGTCTTAAAGCGCAGGATCAATGTGGGCGGGTTTTATTATTTACTTGAAAAATTTTTAAAGAGAATGGCGATAATTATTGGTGGAATTGCATTTGTGGGGTTGTTTATTGGCAGTATTCATTGGGTTTCAAAATTTAAAACCAGGGAGGTTGAAATACAAATTAATGATCTCCCGCAAAATCTTGAAGGGTTCAGGATTGTCCAGATATCAGATGTTCATCTTGGAAGTTGGATGACCACTAAGCCGATTGAAAGAGCAGTTGAAATTATTAATGAACTTAATCCTGACCTGGTTTTGTTTACTGGTGATTTGGTTAATTTTAGTTCTAATGAAACTTCAGGATTTGATATCTCACTTAGAAAAATAAAATCGAAGCATGGGATTTATGCAATTATGGGAAATCATGATTATGGTGATTATGTACCATGGCCTGATTCACTTTCTAAAGAAAATGATATTAAGCGATTAGAAAACTTCTATAAGAAGATTGGATGGACCTTACTGCGTAATGAGAACAGAGTGTTGTCTATTGGCACAAGCACTATTCTGCTGGCCGGTGTTGAAAATTGGAGTGCAACAGCAAGGTTTCACCGATATGGTGATATGCAATTGACAATGATGCATGCCCCTCATACTGATGTTAGTGTATTGATGTCGCATGACCCAACTCACTGGGAAGCTGAAGTGGTTAAAAGATATCCAAGATTCGACCTAACACTTTCAGGTCATACACATGGAATGCAAATTGGATTTGAAGGATTTGGTATTAAATGGAGCCCGTCGCAGTATGTTTATAAGAATTGGGGAGGACTATATACTAAAAAAATTAGCAATGACAGATCTATTCAATTATATGTTAACCTTGGTCTGGGTCATATTGCTTATCCTGGCAGAGTAGGTATTCTTCCTGAAATTACATTGTTGACACTAACAAAAAAGTAATCCCTGTTATCTAATTTGAAACAAACAATAAAAGTAATTTCAATCAGATTGTGGTTGGAATCACATCTCTAACTTCCTCTTTAAGGTTGAACCATGAATTTACTCTATCATCTATAGCAGATGAATCCAGATAGTGCTTAAATTCATTTGTGTGCTTGTTATAGATATAATCTTTACCCCATTGAGTGTGGTTCACTTTGATTTCTTTAAGGGCATTCAGGATATATAATAATTCATCATTTGACATTGTTGGATGTAATGATAAACGAATCCACCCCGGTTTTTTTGATAAATCACCATGATTAATGAGATCAGTGATTTCTTTTGAATATTCATAACTTACATCCAATAAGAAGTGGCCATATGTTCCTGCACAAGCACAACCGCCTCTTACCTGAACTCCAAAACGGTCGCTGAGTAATTTAACGGCAAGGTTATAATGAATATCCTCAAAATAGAATGAAAGAACGCCAAGCCTGTCGGTTTGCTCCGGTGCGAGAATATGAAGACCAGGGATTTCAGCCATCTCACTGAATGCGATTTTCAGGAGTTCCTGTTCCCTCAATTTCATATTATGAGTGCCCATAATCTCTTTCAGTTCAATACACAGGGCGCTTCTGATAGCTTGCATAAATCCAGGAGTCCCTCCATCTTCTCTAGCCTCAATATCATCAACATATTTAAACTCACCCCATGGATTTGTCCAGTCAACAGTTCCCCCACCAGGTTGATCTGGAGTTCGGTTATGATACATTGCTTTATTAAAAACCAGTACACCGGAAGAACCCGGACCTCCCAGGAATTTATGAGGCGAGAACATAATAGCATCTAATTGTTCCATTGGATCTTCGGGATGCATATTTATGTCCTCATAAGGAGCAGACGCTGCAAAATCAATAAAGCAATAACCACCGTACTCATGCATTATTTTTGCAAGTTTATAATAAGGCGTTCTCACACCGGTTACATTAGAGCAGGCTGTAAATGCACCTATCTTCATTGGCCGGTCTTTATATATCTCTAATTGCTTTTTCAATTCTTCAGGATCAACCAGCAAGTCTTTATCAGGTTGCAGTACAACAACATCACTGATAGTTTCAAACCATGAAGTATGATTTGAATGATGTTCCATGTGCGTGACAAAAACCACTGGCCTGATTTTTTCCTTAAAACATTTGTTGTCAGTAAGTTGTCCGCACATTTTAAGTCCCATCATGCGCTGGAACTTTACAATTACACCAGTCATTCCAAAACCGGCAGTGATGATCAGATCATCAGGACCAGCATTTACATGACGTTTAATTATTTTGTGGGCGTGATGATAAGCACGGGTCATAGAAGTCCCCGTTTCACTTGTTTCGGTATGTGTATTTCCAATAAAAGGACCTATTTCAAAACTGAGTTTATCTTCGATGGGTTTATATAATCTTCCACTGGCTATCCAGTCGGCATATATAATCGTTTTCTTTCCGTAAGGTGTATTGTACTGTTGGTCAAAACCTATCGTATTCCTTCTGAAAAACTCAAAATACCGTTCCATTTTATTGAATGCTTAATCAGCTACAAATGTGGCAAATTAAACATGAATCTCCAAACGAAATCTATTTAAGAGTTTGAATATCTCCCTGAGAAATCTGAATACTTGTAATTTCTATGTCTCCACCTTCAGGATATAAGCTAATCCAGTTATTATCAACCCTATACCACTTATCTTGAATGCTAATTCTGAGTAAATAATCTGATGATTCATCACTTTCTATTCCTTTTAAAACAAAACCGCCACTTTTTGCATCATCTTTCCCATAATTGATAAACACTTTAGGCGCTTTTTCTGATGTTTTCTTCGCTTTAATGAGCAGGTAATTGTTTTTACGCAGCTTCATGTCAACAGGTTTGAAATTGAATCTTTTTTCCTGGGCATCTATTAGCATTGTTGCATCAGTTGAAAGTTGAATTAATGCATTGTCCTCCATTAATTTCTTGATACGGTCAATCATCATTGAAGGATATTTTTCTTCAGGCCTTGCCTCAACCGCTTTTTGAAACTCTTCAAGAGCTTTATCAAATACATTTGACTGGAAAGCCAGATCACCTGCAGCAATGTACTTATTATATGACTCCAGGTTGTTTTTTAACCTTTCAAGCAAAATGTTGTTGATATAGATGATGCGGTCTTTGGGATATTTCTCAGCAGGCTTAAGCCCGCTGGCTTTTTCGTACATTTTCAGAGCTGAAGGAAGATCCTGAAGAGTGTATAAATTATTTCCAGCCTCAATTGCTTCATAATACGCTTTATCAGTTTCAGTAGCCATAGCAAGTTCCAACTCCCTCTTTTCTTCAGTTTCCCTTATTTTAGCTTCAGCCAATTTTGCTTCTTCGGCTCTGACAACAGCCTGAACTGCATTTAGCGAGTCTTGTTCTCTTTCTTCTTTTAATTTCTGATCATTTAAGATTGAGATTCTTTCTTCTTCCTGTTTTAGTATTGCCTGCTTTTGTGCATCCGATTCATTTTGTTTCTCCTCCTCATCTTTCAATTCAGCGAGTCTTTGACTCTCAAGCTCATTCTGCTTGTCAGCTTCTTTTTTTAATTCATCAGATTTTCGTACTTCCTCTGCGATCCTTTGAGCTTCATTGGCAGAATTTATTGAATCTTGTTTCTTTTGCTCTGAAAGTTTGAGGGTCGCTAGTTGCTCGTCCTCAACTTCTTTTCTTTTATTGAGAATATTATTGATTTGCTCAATTTTTTCCTGTGGATACTTCTCATCTGGTTTAATTGAACTGGCTTCAGTAAATGACTGAAGTGCTTCATTTAGCCTGTCGTCTTTAATTAGCTGCTCACCTGTTGTAATTGCATTATTATATCTCTCAACTAATTGATTCTCATTATTAATATTATCCTGTGCCTGTTTTGCAATAGATTCTTTAACCCTATCGAGCATGCTCTTTGGATATGTTTCTGATGGTTTTATTTTTGAAGCTTCCTCGTATTTTTTCTTAGCAAGCGTGAAGTCCCTGTTCATGTATGCTTCATCTGCAACACTTAATTCAGAATTATATTTTTCTTCAATTCCTTTTTCAACAGCCAGTTTATTCTGGATGTCAGCAATTTTATTCCTGGTTTCTATATCTGAAGGATTCAATAGCTCTGCCTGCTGATATTTCAATAAAGCATCATTGAAATTTTTGTCTGCATATAATTTATCAGCATCAGCAACAATTACTTCAAACTCCTTTATTTTGCTATTTTTTTCAGTAAATGCTTTATCTGCTGCGGTTATCTTCTCTTTTATTAATTTATCATCAGGTTTAATAACAAGTGCTGAAGTGTACTCTTTTTTAGCCTCTTCATAATAACCGGAATTCATGTACTGGTCACCTTTAGCCACTGCATTATTAAAATCGACCTCATCTTTTGGATCTGTATATACCTTTCTAATTTGTGCCAGTTTATCTTTAGGATATTTTGCCTGGGGGTCAATTGAAAGAGCTTTCTGATATTCAGCCTTGGCATGGGCATAATCTTTAGCCTGAAGAAATGCTTCTCCTTTTGTAATCGCATCCTCAAATTCGACTAATCTGGTTTTATCAACAACTTGTGACCGCGATATAAACGGAAGGGAAATAATCAGAAATAGGGTGAGAAAAAGTGTACAGCTATTTTGTTTCATTTTGTTATTTCAAGTGGCAGCAATCTAATAACGTTCGCAATGTCAATATATTGAGGGATCACGACCCAGATTCATTAAAAATCTGGCCATCGCGCATGTAAATTCTGCGATCAGCCATTTCAGCCAGTTCTTCGTTATGTGTAACAATAATTATGGTTTGATTAAATATGTCCCTGAGCTCAAAAAACAGGCTGTGCAATTGCCTGGCATTGACACTATCAAGGTTTCCCGATGGTTCATCGGCCATAATTACTGCTGGATTATTTATCAGGGCCCTGGCAATTGCAACACGTTGCTGCTCTCCACCTGAGAGTTCTGATGGCTTATGATCCTTTCTGTCAGATAACTTTAATAATGCCAGTAATTCAAGGGCTTTTGCTTTTGCTTTAGTAGCACTCTCTCTGGCAATATAGGCAGGAATACAAATATTTTCAAGAGCTGTAAACTCAGGCAAAAGATGGTGAAATTGAAAAACGAATCCAATTTTACGATTTCTGAATTCTGATATTTTTTGATCACGCAGCTCTTTTATGTTAGTTCCTTCAATTATTATTTCTCCTTTATCAGGACGATCAAGTGTACTTAGAATATGAAGCAGGGTGGATTTTCCGGCTCCTGATGCACCTGTTATAGAAACAATCTCTCCTTTTTTTACATTCAGCCCTACTCCTTTAAGGACCTGTAAAGCACCATATGATTTATATATTCCTGTTGCTTCAATCATTAAGAGTGAATTTATTTCACAAATTTAGTATTTAAAACAAACAAGGCCGGAATCATTTCCGGCCTTGTTGAAGTTATTACTCTTAAAGATCTGATTTTCTTTAAGAATCCTGAGAAAGATTATTTTGAATCATCATCATCGAATGAACCTGAAGCATTCTGTGAAGTCATATCATTATCATAAGTAAATGGGATAACAACACTCTTGTTATCTTCAGTCTTAATAGTAGCCTGAATATTATAGGTACCATCTTCTGTTAAAGCTAACTCACCCATATGATGATTACCTGATTCGCGAAGATCAGTTGTGAAACTCTTCTTGCTAGGGGTAGTAACCTTCATCTCAATTTGATCAGCAGTTACTTCTTTACCGGTTTTCTCATCAATGATCTTAACAAATACTTTGCTCTTTTCATTGTTTGATGCTGAAGAATTAGGTCCAACCTGATTATTCTGAGCTTTCCAATCGTCAGAAGAAATTGATCCACCGCTTGTACCAACTGTGCTGGTTGTACCTGATTGTCCGATAGTACCACTAGTACCTGTAGTACCTGTTCCGGTTGTGCCGGATGTACCGGTTTTTAAATCAGAAGAGTTGTTATTATAGGTTGTACCAGTTGTACCACTGGTTGTACCTCTTGTAGTTGATGAACTTTGGTTCCTGTCGGCACCCATTGTACCGCTGGTTGAACCAGTTGTTCCAGAACCGTATGTGTTTGAACCGGTTGTTCCGGTTGATCCGGTTGTACCAGTACCATAAGTGTTGCTACCAGTTCCTGAGGATGTACCTGTTGTACCAGTTGTACCTGATGTACCGGTTGTACCTGTTCCATAAGTGCTACCCGAACGGGTTGTACCTGAAGTGCCAGTTCCTGAAGTGCCAGTTGTACCTGTACCAGTAGTTCCTGTACCGGTTGTACCAGTTCCGTAAGTGCTACCCGAACGGGTCGTACCTGAAGTTCCTGATGTACCAGTCGATCCCGTGCCAGTTGTACCTGTTCCGTACGTGCTAGAGCCAGAAGTACCTGAAGTGCCGGTTGAACCAGAAGTTCCTGTACCATAATTACTACCTGAACCCATTGAGCCTGATGTACTTGAAGTACCAGTCCTTCCAGAAGTTCCTGTTTTACCAGAAGTTCCCGAGCTCTTCATTTCATCAGAACCTGAACTTTTAGAATCGAATTCATTTTCATTTTCGGGAAGTACCCAAACCTGCATTTTGATTCCTTGCGAAGATTTTTCTACAGTGGGACTGGCGTTTAAAGAAACATCATCACTCTGCTGTTGTGATGATTGAGTTGTAGTTTGCGTTGTGGTCGTCGTCGTAGTCGTCTTATCTTTGTCAGACCCGGTCGACGTAGTTGTGGTTGATTGCTTATTCTTATCTGAACCTGTGGTCGTTTGACCAACAGACGTAAGATAAAAACCGCAAACGGCCGTTGTTATAATTGCTATTACTTTTATGTTTTTCATTGTTTTATTCCTCCTTGAGTTATAATTAAGTTAATTGATTTTCGAGTTTACAAAGATCAAATGTTCGCGCTGACTAATTGTTACATGATATTTTCTTTATATTCCATAATTCTCACGTCTGATAATCAGCGAGTTGTAAAATCAAATTTTCCTAAGAATATTTAACAAAATTCGTTCCTCAAATTTAAGTTGTGAAGAAAGAGGATCTTTATTCTGATCTTTTGAATTCAGATAACGCATTAATTTTTTTTCCTCATAAAGCTTTACTATCAGTGGGTTTACATAGTGTGATTTGCATACATTTCTTGTATTTCCTAGTTCAGAAGCAACCATATCATACATCAGGTTGATTTTTCTTTTCATCTCAATTTTTGTAGAAAAGGTGCCAAGATCTTTAAAAGCTTTAATAGCACTTATACTTCCTGCCCATGTTCTGAAATCCTTAGCTGTGAAATCCGTTTCAGAAATATGCTTTATAAACTCATTTACCATACCTGAATCTACTTTTTTTATTTCAGCTTCAGAATTAGTATAAGCAAACAAGTGTTGTCCCGGAATATCCCTGCATTGTTTAACTATTTTGGCAAGCCTTCTATTCCTTATTGTTACATTATTTTTAATCCCTTTTTTACCAATAAACCTGAATATAATCTTTGATCCTTCAATCTTAGCATGTTTATCTTTTAATGTAGTTAAACCATATGACCCATTAAGCTTCTCATAAATTGAATTCCCAATCCTTATATATGCTGAATCCAGTATTGTTAAAATAGCCGCCAATACTTTTTCTTTAGTGAGACCAGGCTGAGACAGGTAATTATCAATTTTCTCACGTATCATTGGAAGTCGCAATCCAAATTCCAGCATCCTGTAATATTTTGTATGGCTCCTTATTTTATTCCAAAGCGGGTGGTATCTGTATTGTTTTCTACCGGCAGAGTCAAACCCTGTTGCTTGTAAATGTCCTTCTGAAAGTGGGGAGATCCATACGTTTTCCCAGGCTGGTGGTATTGCAAGTGATTTAATCCTTAACAGAGTCTCTGTATCTTTAACTGGCTTATCTTCATATAAATAGATGAACTTTTCATCTTTCTTTTTACGGGTTATACCAGGAATTGTATCGTTAGTGTAACTTAAATTAACAACTGAAGCACTGACCTGTGAATTTTTCAGGGCTGCTTTTATCTGACGTTTGGTAATTAAATCTTCTTGTTCTGGAATCATTTGCCTTAATTAGCTGAAATAAGAAAACCCCTGAATGCTAACCTTTTAACATTCAAGGGTTGTCTGTTAGGAAGGTCATTTTTATGACTGCTGGTCAAGTATGAAGTCTTCTTCTCTTACTTCCAGCATCAATTCAGCATCTACTAGTTCAACAAGCCATTTATAATGTCGTTTCACTATGAGCCTGATTTTGGTTAGTCCCATCACCGGGTAAATTAGTCTGGCAGTCATTGATCGGTTTCTTTAGTATTTTTTAAATTGTAATTGATTAAAACGCTATTAATAACATGATTGGGTCATCAAGTAGGTTTCTTTCAAAATTCTGCATTTACCCACGACATTCTGTTATATCATAACCCATAAAGTTTACATCATTTTGATATCGTATTTAATGGAATACCAATCAGACTATTAATGCTCATTCCAAGTTTATTTTTTAATTTGATGATCTTCCATTGAAATTTATTCAGCTCATGATTATCAATAAGGTTTTTTAATGATGAAAAGGAGTGAAGATGGATGATTGAAACAACGCCATCCCAAACTGCTCCAATAATTACAAGTGGAAATATATATGTAAAGATCAGCCGGCCGAATGAAAAGGGTTTAATGAATGGCGTCAATAGAATAAGCAAGATAGGATGTATAATAATAATGCCTATGATAAAGAATATGTTTTTGTCTCCACTATCAAAAAAAGCTACTGGTTGTTTTTTAGCAACAGCATCCTTAAGGATTTGAGCTAATTCTGGTAAACTGAAATGATGTAAACTTGAAAACATTGTTCTAACACCCTTAAGATTCTCTGGTATTGATTTAGCATCAACTGGGTCCGGATTATACATTATTCCAGGTGCAAGTAGTTTGTTTAGAACTGTATTTGGGTATTTATCTGTTAGTAGAATAGATGGGACCGACCCATACTTTCTGAAATAATCCTTCCGGATCTGCAGAAGAGGGCCACCACTACCTGAACAGAGATCAACCAATTGTTTCTGCCGTGTTTGAATTAATATATCATGCAGAAAGGATGTTACAGGGGCATATAAGTTAAAGTGACGGAAAATGAACTGCAGATAATCAGTCAGGTACCTTCTCAACCAATGGGGTAACCAGGATAGATCTTCAATTTCCGACAGGAATCTTTTCATATCACATAAGTCTCCTGAAATAACATTGAAGTTTCCCGATATCCAGTTCTGATGTGACAAAAACTATAAAATTGTCTGGTCGAAGCAAAAGAATAGTATTTTCCCTTATATGGTATTCATGAAATAATCGAGGATTATCAATTTTTGTAACTTCAGTTATTTCTATTGGAAACGATTTAAGTTCGTGATAGTTTTGAAGTGTTTCGATTTTTTTAAAGACCAATAGCCTGAAATTTGTCGACTTAATTATGGCATGTTCAATCAAACTTACTCGGAATAACATGCCGGGTCGCAGCCTGCGGTTTATACTCCCTTTTAATACCAATGAGCTTTTGTACTTTATCCATAATTGCGATACATTAAGGAAGATTTGCTGCCTGAAGTGACGATTTTTTAGCAAAATGCTGATCAATGAAACTGCAGAGTGAAAAAATATTTGATTTATGAAGTTTATCGACTTTTTTTTTGCTGTCACTAATCTGAAAATACGCCGGCTGGAATTCATGATCTTTTCAACAACTGGCTTTCGCTCTTCGCTATAAGTATCTAATAATTTGTTATTTGCTGTACCTTTAATTACAAATGCCAGTTTCCAGGCAAGATTTAATGCATCCTGAAAACCCGAATTCATACCCTGACCGCCTACCGGATTATGCGTGTGAGCAGCATCACCTATAACAAAAATGTTGTTTGCAGAGAAAGTTTTACACAAGAGATGATTACCGTGGAATACTGAAAACCATTTTATTGAATCGATTTCTATTTCAGAAGGCAGATATGGGAATATTAATTCAGGAGTAATTTCATCAACGTGATTTATTTCAGGGATGTAACCATCAATTCTGATTACGCCCGATTTTAATGGAAAGCAACCAAAAGATTTCTTTTTGGAGAAAGAAAAAAACATCTCATTTATTGCAGCAGGTGATTTTCCTATGACGTCAAAAATAAAAATTGGGCGTTCATCACTTTCTTTAGTATAAGGAATGTTGGCAAGAGATCTGATCAGACTCTCTTTTCCGTCAGCTCCAATAAGAAACTTACATTTAATAGTTTTATTTCCGTCTGAATCAGTCACAATCGCATTAACAGTTTTACCTTCCGTCTGATATTTAAGAAATAGTGTATTTTGAATTCTTTTACCCCGATTCCATAAATATTCTCGTAAAATTCCTTCCAGTTTATATTGTTCAAGCAATATTATAGATGGATAATTGTATTTTCCAGACAAAGAACTGATGTTGACTGAGTGCTTTTTTTCAGGGTTATGCTTAAGAGAGAAACTAATTGTGTTTACCCTGGTTGCCATTGATAACACACTATCAATTATACCTAACTGATGAAATAACTCTATAGAAGATGCATGAATAACCAATGCACCGGAACTTCTTTTAACATCTGTTGCTTTATCCAGAATGATAAAGTTAATGTCGTGATCGTGTAACAGGCACGCAAGCATAAGTCCAGATGGACCTGCTCCAACAATCAAAACATCAGTCATTTCAATCATGGTTTAATGATTAAAAGAAATCTGAAAAAAGAAATCCGGTAAAAGAAAGAGCTACATGAATTAGCTTTTATTGTTAAATCAGTGATTTCCTTTTCAGTGAATGCCCTTAAAACAGAAAGAGGACCATCGTTTCTTGCTAATCGGGTGCCCCGGAACAATGTTGTAAGTAATTTAGCTGCATAATAAGCAGCCTTGCTTCTGAGCAAATCATTAATTATTAATGTTGCCTTAAGTTCAAAGGCTTGATTAATTAGCTCAAGAAGTTCTTCATTATTTAGGTGGTGACAAAATAATGAACTATAAATGAAGTCAATACCGGTTTTATTTTCGTTTAGAAAGTTCTTGTAATCTGATTCAATGCTTATTATTTCTGGTATATTCTTAATACGTTCTTTAAAATAATTACTGGCAATGTTGTTATTGTCAACTCCGGTTAGTTTAAGATTAAGATTATGTTTTTTTGCGTATTCATAAGCATCAAGCAGAAACTGTCCACCTCCGCACCCAAGATCTGCCAAATGATATTTTTTATTCCTGTCAGTAATCAGGTTTTCTATCTTTTTTAATACAACCAGGTTATTTCCAGTAATCTTGTTAAAAGTGTCAAGTTCTTTCAAATTCTTGACTATTTCGGTTTTATCCGCTGGATAATCAATGAGCTCTTTTTCTGTGGATCTTCTGTTAAAATTGATGGCCATATTGCCGCGGATTCAAATGCTGAGTAAGGCTGATTCAATGGTTATTCCGGGACCGAAACCCATTTCAATAATGTCACCTGAGATTGTTAAATTTTCAAGTATCTCTTTCAGAATAAAGATGATTGTTACTGATGACATATTCCCATAATTAGCCAGAATTGTATATGATTCAACCAAATCTTCCTTATTAAGGTGCATTTCTGAAATAAACGCGTCGAGGATCTTTCGGCCCCCGGGATGAATCGCCCATTTTATATGATCAAAATCAGATAATTGAAACTCTGCTTTTAAAATTTCACCTATGTATTTAAGATTCTGTGCAATGAAGTGAGGGATTTCAGCACTTAATACCATCTCGAAGTTCACTGGGTTAAGATCCCAGGCCATCAGTGACTTTCCTTCGTTTAGAGTAAGTGTATTAAAAGCTCTGATTTTATAGAATCTGTTAAGTGATGTCCCTGACATTCGGTCAGCAGAAGTAATCAGCATTGCAGCTGCGCCATCTGCAAATATGGTATTGGCAAGTATGCTATCGTTATTATCTTTTGGTCGGTAGTGGATTGTACAGAGTTCAACACATAATACCAGCACAACCGCCCTCATATTATCTTTAACTATAAGATCAGCTAAACGAAGTGCGGGAAACGATGCATTACACCCCATAAAATTAATGGCAGTATGAAATGTAATATCAGACAAATGGTAATGTTCGATAATCAGAGTAGAAAGACCCGGTGAGAAAAGGCCTGTACAAGAAACAGTAATTATGTGTGTAATATCCTTAACAGTAATCACCGATGCTATATTGTTGAATGCTTTTTCAATAGCCTCTATAGATAAAGGAAGGACATTCTTCTTATAGATATCCATGCGTTGGTTTATATCGGGTGTTGTGTGATCAGCAAATAGTTCTGGGTCAGTGCACGACAGAGAAAAATCCGGTACTACTGAATTTCGGTATTCAATACCACTTTGCCTTGAAACAACACTCAATTTTCTTCTTGCCTGATCATCTCCATAAGTTGATTTCATGAATTCCAGCACTTCATCCTGCTTAAATTTATTTGCCGGTGATGCGGTTCCTATTGATGCAATAACTGATGAAACAGGGATAACAGTATTCATTTAAATAATAAAATGAGGAAGAATGTATTCATACATAATGAAGTGATGAAATTCATTAGCATTGAATTAAAATAGTTCGCCTGACCTTTATCGCGCTTAACTTTAACATGCCAATAAATAAAGAAAACAATTACTGGTATCATTATGATTGAAAAAAGAACAAAAGCCTTAATGTAATTCATATCATAATAGTGAAAGAACATCAGAACAGCTGCTCCTGTAAATAATATAAGTGAAAATAGAAAGGAACCCGTATAACCTAGAATAAAACTGAGCGAGATTACACCATCCAAACGATCTGACCTATGCTGATAAATCTGGGTTAATGGGTATATGCTACCTATAAAAAGGGAAGATATAGCCATCCCTCTTATCGCAGAGCCAGATGACAATAACTTAAAAATGCTCTGATCACAAACGCCAACCCGAGTAGTAAGATATATAAAACCGCCCTGGAAAAAAGCAACAATCAGAAAGGAATAAATGGGATTCTTCTTCAACCTGATCTTTCTGTAACTATACGCACGTGACATTAGAATGAATACTGCCAACAGGATTGAAAATGTTACCGATAAAAATAATCCAAGAGTAATTGCAAGAAGATCAAGGACTACTGTCAGAATATATAAATCACTGGTTATCTTGGGTGGATTCTTCAGCAACCCAATACTTGTGGTGTCTTTATCCTGAGAGCTGTTATAACCGTTGCTGGAAGGGAAAACTAAGAAATGAAGAATTATGAAACATAGTATAGCTTTGGGAATATCAATATTTTGACAGTCGCTAAGTGCGAATAGAAATACAGGAAGCAAAAAAAAAGAAAAAGGTACTCTCAAATGCAGAAGAGTGCTTTTTGTAATAATTTGGTTACTCCCCAAGAAGGATTTCGTAATTTCTTCTTTCACTAACAACCTCACTATTTTATAAAGTTGCGTTCACTTGTGATGCGTGTTATCCTTTCTTCTCTTTCTGGTTTAAGCGCTTTTAATAAAATCAGAAAATCAATTAGCAGAAGTAGATGGATACTGTCTGATGCTTTAAAAACCATAAAGCTGACAGCCCAAACAGCAAAAAGTAACAGAGCGACTACGATCAATAAAGTTTTCATTTTCTGCAGTTTTATAGTTTGTTAATTTTAACAGGATAGAAAAGCGGGTATTATCCCGCTTTCTATTCTAATGAATGGATCATGTTAATATCCATTCTTTAATTCTTTGGAGGAGATGTTCTGATGTATCCTTCTTTCCTGTAAATCTGTGCGAGGATATTTTCCTGAACATTCTTTTCCGTTTTAATCATAGATTTGCCAGAATATCTCTCAAGTTCCTGGTCAGTTTTCTTTATTTGCGACACCTGGCTGTTCTTTTTCGTAAGGTTTTTCATAATCCGGGTTTCTCCAATGTATTGATTTTCCTTGCGAACCTTATAAAAAGCAGCACTAATTGAGTTCAGAAGCATCTGACCTTCGTAGGTTTCTTCGAACTTTACATTTTTTCCACCGGCCTTAGTACCTTTTTTGGTATTCTTTTTTTCGTCTTTCATGATTGTTATGGTTAGTTTAATTATTTAGTATGGTTTTTTACTTTTCAATATCACTTGCTTCATTTCTTCGCCAGTCATCTTCCAAATAATTGGCATCCTGATCATTTCTTGGTCTAACAGCCAATACTATATTACCCTCTTTTAAACCCTGCTCATATTTCTTTGCCCTATTTTCAGGGATGCCGGCACCTATCAGAGCACCAATTATACCACCTGTTATTCCACCAGCTCCGGCACCAGCTAATCCTGCGGCTAAAGGACCAGCTATAATTAAGCCTAAACCAGGAATTGCAATACTCGTTCCTATTGCGGCAATGATTCCGGCAGCAGCACCTACTGCACCTCCAATAGCTGATCCTGCGCCTGCACCTTCTAATGCTTTGTTACCAAAGCTTGTTTCCTCATGATTGTCAGCCTTTTCTTTGTTAAAGTACTGTCTCCTGGTATCATCTGACATCATGATATTAATGTCATCATCCCTATACCCACGCTCGTACATATAATTATATGCCCTTTCAGCACTCGCGCGATCCCTGAACATACCAGTCATCATTTTTGATCTTATTCCATCTTTTCTTTCGTCCATGGTAGTTTAAGGTTATAAAACGTCTCTGATTTCTGTTCCTGAAAAGGGATTACAAAGATGAAGGACTGCCAATAGTAAAACGTTATATAATTTTTAGCTTTCGTTTCATTATTCACATATGCGTCAAATGGCCGAATCTGTAAGTAAGGATAAACATATGATTATAGAAAATCAGATATCAGCTTTCGTAATAATATCATGATCAAGCTATGCTCGGTTGAGTAATACGTATCAGCTTGAATGACCAATGAAGTCAAGCAATTGATTAACATACTACCACCTTATTATATGTAACTTGTTAAAACATCACTGCTAATGATGTAACATTTCGTGAAAATCGTATAACATGTTTGCGGGCATTCGTAATCACTTTTGTAGAATCAAATTAATTGTTCACATCCCCAATAAATAATTTTAAAGAGAAGTATTAAACTTAAAACTACACATCGTATGAAGACACCTATTTTCCAAATTATCCTGGCAGTATTTTTCTCCCTGGGAGTTATATCGTGCAATAATCAGGGCAGCCGAGATAAGGATAATGTAAATGATTCAACTGCAATGAATTCAAATGATAATGGCGCAATGAATATGGATCAGAACAATGATCAGGATTTCATGGAAGAAGCAGCCTATGGTGGTTTAATGGAAGTTGAACTTGGAAAATATGCACAACAAACAGCACAAAACCCGAGGGTGAAAAATTTTGCAGCAATGATGGTAAAAGACCACTCAAAGGCTAATGACGAACTAAAAGCTTTAGCAGCAAAAAAGAATATAACCCTGCCAGCTGTCCTCGATGAAAAACATATGGATAAAATAAATGATGTTAAAGAAAAAAGAGGCGCTGATTTTGACAAAGAATATATCAAGGAAATGGTAGATGACCATGATAAGGATGTTGACAAATTCAGGAAACAGGCCGAAAATGGTGAAGATGCTGATATCAAAGCCTTTGCTGCCAAGACTCTTCCTGTGTTAATTACACATCAGGATTCAGCAAAAAGTATTAAGGATGCTTTAAAATAAGCTCTTTTATTGCAAAATAATTTCTAACTCTTTTAAGATTTTATTTGGATTGTGATAACCAAACAAAACTAAACTAACTCAACTGAATGCAGAGCTGGTTCATTTTAAAATATTGATCTTCAGCTTATTCATTCGTTCACGTAAACCAATTCAAACAAATCAGTAACCCTTTTAAAATTAATATCATGGAATTTAGCAGCAAGTTAATAAGTCTTCACGATCATCTCTTTTATTTCGCATATACATTGACAAATGATAAAGAAGAAGCAAAAGATCTGATCCAGGACACCTATTTAAAAGCCCTAATGCATAGAGATAAGTTTGCCGATCAAACCAATTTGAAAGCCTGGACTTTTACTATAATGAAGAACACCTTCATAAATAATTACCGCAGAAATAAAAAGGCTAATACAATAGTTGATAACTCTGAGGATTTGTATTATCTGAATATTCCAAAGAAATCAGATTTTGGATCTCCTGAATCAGAAATTTCAACCAAAGAAATTAAGGCAGGTATTTCAAGACTTGAGAAAGATCAGCGTATGCCGTTTGAAATGCATGCTGCCGGATATAAGTATAAAGAAATAGCTGAAAATCTTAACCTTTCAATAGGTACAGTAAAGAGTCGAATTTTCTTTACAAGGAAAAAACTTATGGAATCATTAAAAGAATTCCAATCATAAACAATCCACTTAGACTTTAACAGTTCACTAAAGAAAAGAGGCTTCAATTATTTGACAGCCTCTTTTCTTTTTACAAGTGTCCTATGATTGAGTTGAAGCAGTATTCATAAGGTAATAAGTCACAGAAGAAACTTAACAAAGCTTTCCTTTTATGCTACTAATAAACAAACTTTATACGAAAATTATACGATCAGAAACGTACGATATACGTTTGAATATCGTATGAATATCGTATGAAAGGAAAGCTTAGCAAGGTTTCAACTCAGGCACTTCTGTATTGGATTACTTTACAGACTTAAATATGGAATCCATAAGGTTCCTGGTCAAGTATATCTGACCACTGGTCAATGATCCTTTTGTACACCTTTCCAACAGGCCTGATCTTTCTGTCAAGATCATATAATCCGAGCTTATTCACATTTCCATTGTCTTCACGTAAGGCTGTATCCCAATCAACCTGATCAGTCAAACTATACCAGGTGAATCCCAATAAAGGGACCCCATCTGATTTAAGCTGGTACGCATTTGTCCATTGCTTCTTAAGCCATTCACTTGATAATGGTTCAAGGATATTGGTTTCTGTATGCATAACTGGTAGATTATAGCGTCTGAAATACTGATGGGTGATTACGTGATAACCAAATATCTCACCAGACGCCAATGTTGATCCATCAGCTCTAACAAGGTGTTCATTAGTGATGTAATAATCGTTGCCCATTATACATCTGATCATGCTTGCATTGTTCATAAACCAATGGTATTCATTTTTAGTCATTCCATTTTCAAGTAAGTACTCATACATTGGTACACTGATAGGATGTCCATATACCAGATCTAATGATAAAAAGCGTTTCTCATTCAAAAGGTTGGCTAAAGGAAGGCATGCCGGTTCTTCAGGGTGATAATACTCGGCTGATTCACTTTGAATAAAAACAGCTTCAGGCTGAATTTTCATAATTGCCTTCATAGCCAAAATATTGGCTTTGCAGAGGTTTTTTAAAGCATTTACAAAATATTTGTCTGCCGAGAGTCTTTCATTCCACCATCCATATTGAGCTGAAAATGTTGCTGCAATGTATATTTCATTGATAGGAGTATAAATAGTGCACCATGGAAATCTTTGAGCAAATGCAGAAGCATATTCAGCAAAATATTCTGGAAATCCTGGGTTCTGAAAATTTTGAATCCAGTCAGGAACCCCAAAATGACATAAATCGACAATGGGGGTGATACCCAGTTTTTTAAGGGCATTAAATGTTTCGTCTGTGAAACTCCAATTGTAAACCCCAGGTCCAACGCTTGCAATATGAAAAGGAGGTCCATATCTCAAAACATTGATTCCTAATTCTTTAGTTAATGCGAAATCCGTATCCCAGTATTGATAGTGGCTTGATTTCTCCATTTCATCAACACGTTTGATTGTTCCATCAGGCAACTCAATAGTTGGATAACTGTTTTCAATACCTGTGGCAAACATGAATTTTCTCATACGTTAGATCTTCGAAGTTAGTAGTTGATTATAACTTAACGGAATTATGCCCTATAGTTCTTTTCAACTTCAATCAAATAGTTTGAAATAGAAGTTTCAATAGACGGTAAAACAATACCACTAGAGCTTCTCAACACAGAATATGAAGGACGACGTGCATGTGTGGATAAACGTATTGAAGGCACCGAGTGAATTTTTGTGTCGGTGTTTCCTGTAATGTCAATAGCCAGTTTTGCAAAATCATAGTATGAAACAGCCTGTGGTCCTGATATATGCCATATCCCATTCTCTTTATCGATTAAAAGATCCAGAGAAGTATTGATTAAATCAGGAAGATAAGCTGGTGAAACAATAATATCAGAGTAAAGATATTTATTCTGAGGTTTTTCATTGCTGAAAAGAATCTGGTACAAGAAATCCTCGCTACTGAATGGGTTTATCAATAAACTGCTTCGTATAATCAATGCATCAGGATTCACTGTTAGAATACTTTCTTCTGCTAGCTTTTTGGTCATTCCATATACATTAATAGGATCAGTTTTATCGGCCTCAATATATGGTTGTTTTTTTTTGCCATTAAAAACCTGATCTGTTGAAAATGTAAGTAACCTAATGCTTTTGGAGAAGCAAATACCGGCAAGTATTCTCGGAAAAATTGTATTCTGCCTGTAACAACTTACTGGTGAGAGTTCAGCTTCGTCAATTTTAGAAAAACCTGCAGTATTAATTATAGCCCATGGGTTATATAAATTAACCATTTTCAAAATTTCATCTTCATTGATGAAAGTGACATTTTCTTTCGCAACCATAATACTGGGCAAGCCTCTTAATTGGCATAGTTGTCGCAGTCCAAATGCCATTGCTCCTTTACCAAAAATCAGTAATGGCCGGCTATTATGATACTCATTGTATTCTTTGCTTATCTGGTTGTCAAGGTTATAAGGAATATGGTATTTAATCCTGACATTTCTTCGCCACCATCCTGGAATTAGTGTAATATCGTCGTAATCAGTTTGCTGATTAGAGATCTTATTAATGAGATAAGCTAAAGCTGTTGGTCTGGGTTTGCCTGAACGGATATCAAAAACGCCCGATTCATAATAAGCCCCCTTTAATTGCAGTAAAGTATTCCAATCAAAACTCCCTAAGAGAGACCAGGCAGTTATACCTTCAATTCTTATACCTTCTTTTTTGAGTTTGAGAACAGCAGAATAGGCTTCCTTAAACCAACGAAGTTGTTCTTCACGTGTACATGCAAGATGTACTTCAGTAAGGGCGATTGGTAAATTGTACCTTGTATATGCTTCCCTCAATAGGGTTTCGATACCAACCGGTACATGTTCAGCAACACGGACAACCTCTACATCAGCATAATCATGAAAGTCGTTTCCCCCCACACATGACTCAGGATATTCTGTAATACGCTCATCAAGTAAACGTTCACTTGTGACGTAGTAATTAAATCCACAGATGTCAGGAACACAATGATTTTCGTTTAAATACTGCAAATCTTCAAGGGAGATTCCTGTTTCCAAAAAATAGCTCCAGAAAGGGTGGGAGGGGTTGAAATGACCAGACAAAATATCGTATGTCAGCCAGGTCCTTTGATTCTCAAGATTTGCCTGATAAGTAAGTTTTTTAGTACTATGAATTCTGGCAATATCCTCTGTTTGAACTAATTTTGCATTCGGATTTACTTCTCTTATTCTGGACATTGCAAGTATTATACCTTTCATCTCATTAAGGTACATGCGTGCAAAATCATAATCCTCTTTTTTATGCGGATACCAGATGCCGTACAAGCCTGAAAATCGGGCAGTCGTTAATGGTTCATTAATAGGAGTATAATACTCAATCCAGGGATAATGCTTCGCTATATTAAAAGCATATTCAGCAAACAGCTCAGGGAAGTCAGGCTGAAGCATATCTGTTTCATAAGGCCCGCTTCCATGATGCAGCAATCCGGCAATTGGTGTTATACCAAGTGATTTTAATTTTTCAAATCGTTTGTCATGAAGTTCAAAGAAGAGTTCTTTTTGACTGGCATACTTCTCCCAGAGAAGAGGATAACGCAGCTTTTTTATACCAAGACCTGCAAATAAGTCCAAATCTTCAATTCTATCTTCATGACCGTTCATGGATAGTTGATCATGCACAGTGTCATATATTCTGACAACCGAACATTCAACCCCACCCCATATTTCTACAAGTGAATTTTCAATTTCAGGTGGTTTCATTATTTAAGTTTTTCAATTCCCTCATACCAAGCTTATTTAAACTGGGTGTGAGATTCAATTGGAAAAGATCATCTGCAATCTTATCCTTTTGCATGAGACTTTTACCTACTATTTTTCGCATCTTATCATAGGTTATGTCCCAGGAATTGGTTTTAAGCATATCATTAACCTTTTTCATCCATGCTTTATCTTCTCGTTCTATAAGAGCGTATCTAATGGCATCAACAAATGATCTGACAGAATCAGCAATCTGAACTAAACCTTTTTCGCCATATGGCTTTACAACATCTCTGATAGATGTTGACACTACCGGTTTGCCAGCGGCCAGATATTCTGGTGTTTTAGTTGGACTGATGAATTTGGTACTATCATTTTTTGCAAAAGGCAATATTGCTACATCCCAGTTGGCCAGGTATGCAGGTAATTCTTTATATTTTTTCTGACCTAAATAATGAATATTGAAGTGTTGGGGCAAAGTTATTGGGTCAATTTTAACTACCGGGCCAATCATTATAAAATGAAAATCAGGCATTGCCAATGCTACTTTATCCAATAACTCAATATCCAGCCTTTCATCAATTACACCAAAGAAGCCTGCCCGTGGGTGTGGAATATTTTTCTGATCATAGGGATCAGGACTTCCAAGTCCACTTTCAAAATGTTCCTGATCTATACTACTTGGAAAAGGATAAATATTCTCATGCAGATGTTTCTTATGCTCATACAAGTGATGACCGCCGGTAAATACTACATTTGACATTTTCATCAAAAGTCTCTCATTTCTGGTAAGATCGGGATGTGCACCCTTGAAACCGGACAATTCATCCATGCAATCATAAATTATGAGTGTAGGAGTGAGGTTTTTTGTAAAATTGATCGCCATTGGTGTGTAATACCATGAAATGTAATCTGTTATCCTGTTTATCCTAATGAATTTAAGCAGAAGGATTTCGGTGTATTTATTAATTTCCAATTCACTCATGCCATGTTTTAACATTGGTGTTAAAACAGTTACATTTCCGTCTTTAACTTCATTTAGAGAAAGACTCTCATAATCCCCAAATTCAGGCTCTTCAAAGTAGTAAACATTAACATCCTGTGCCCACCGTGTGAGTAAGTGTTGAGGACGCTGAAAAACAAAATTCCACCTGAGGTGTGAAAAACAAATCACATTTGAAATCTGTTTTTCAGTAAGTTTTTCAAATCCCCTTGTTGCACTATTACCGTCGAGTGCTCTGGTTAACTGAAATTTATATTGATCGGTTTGATTTAAATCGGTTATTGATTTTCTATTCCTTTGATTCATATTTTCTCCTCCTTATTTAATGAATTTCGTCAAATCTGACTCTTTTTCCGTTGAATGGGTTGCCCGGTAAGAATTTTTGACAATTTTCATTTCAAGGTCGAAGTTTTTAGAAGCAGTTTTATCATAACCACGATGCTCTATTCTATTCTTATTATTATTGTTTTTCATTTTTCTGTATTTAAAATTTGTTAATCAGATAATTACCTGGAATTACCATTTTTAAGCGTATTTTCATGTTTTGAGAAATTATTCGCAGAAATTTCATCAAACATTTCAAGGGCATGGTTTATAGTATCATGCATATCAAAGTACTTGTATTCTCCCAGCCTACCGCTGATTTTTGTATTTTTTAAATTTTGTATTTCGTTACGGTATTTAAGGATGAGGTCCTGATTTCTGGTATCATTTATAGGATAGTATGGATTTGTGCCATCATCAAGCATAGAGAACTCTTTAATGATGATGGTTTTATCTTTTGGATAGTCAGTTCTCTCCGGATGTAAATGTCGTGGTTCGTGAATACGGGTGAACGGAATTTCAACATCAGCATAATTCATAACTGATGTTCCCTGGAAATCCTCAACCGGATGTATTTCAGTTTCAAACCTTAAAGTCCTGTATTCAAGTTTGCCAAATTTATATTCAAAAAATTGGTCTATCGGTCCACTGTATATAACCTGAGTATCCTGGCTTATTTTCTCCCTTATGTCAAAGAAGTCTGTATTGAGCTTAATTTCAATATTTGGAGATTTGAGCATTTTTTCGAAAATTGCCCCATATCCATCAACAGGTATACCCTGCCAACGACTAAAATAATAACTTTCATTATAGTTAGTACGAAAAGGCAAACGCTTGAGGATGCTGTCGGGCATTTCACGAGGATCTTTTTGCCATTGTTTAAGCGTGTAACCTCGTATGAAAGCTTCATATAATGGTCTTCCCATCATAGAAATAGCTTTCTCTTCGAAATTTGAAGGTTCACCGATATTCTCTTTGTCTATTTCTTTCTGAAGAAAGTCGTGTACTTCATAAGGCTTAAGCTCAACGTTATAAAAACTATTTATTGTTTCAAGATTTACAGGCATTTGGTAAACTTTACCCTTATGTTTGGTTAATACCTGATGGAAATAGCCGTTGAACTCTGTGAATTTATTTATATAGTCCCAGACTCTTTTATTTGAAGTGTGAAATATATGCGTTCCATAGAGATGATAATGAATTCCGGTTTGCGGATCATCCAAAGAATAACAATTACCACCTATATGGTTTCTTTTCTCGATAACGAGAACCTTCTCATTGAGTACGTTTGCAATTCGCTCAGCTAATACTGCTCCAAAAAATCCACTTCCAACAATCAGATACTTTACACCGTCAAGATCCATTCGATAAGTTTTGGTTTTTATAATTAAGTAATATATAGTTCAATTGAGGCTAGAAATATCTATATCCCTGATAACATAACTGCTTATAATTCAGTTATTAAGCCAAAACTATATTGGAGTTTGTAAAGGTAGGAGTGTCTGAAGGAACTGGTGTTATATTTTCCCTGTAACTTGTTACATAATTTTCTTTGAAAAGCTATAATAAGTGCGTTATGTAACTGAAAAAGAGGTTACTCGAGTTATTCCCTTCGTCTAAAACGACTGAAAATATATATGAGCAATATAATTATGATGGCTATTATAATGACTCCGGTCCACATGCCTGCTTTAAAAATATCACCTATTATCTCACAAGAACTGAATGTCATTGCAATCATTACGAGAGCAATAATTTTCATCGTCAATTTTAAAATCGAGAGTTTTATTTTTAGCATAGCCAATAGTTTTTATTGTTTTTAAGACTATTGAAAGTCATGAGAAGAAAAACTGACTCTTCTATGCTTTCGATTAAATAAAAAGTGTGTTCTATAAGAATGACCATGCGGCCCGACTCAACCTCTGTAATTTTATCTTTTATCCGGAACCTTATTTTTCCGTGGATGACTTTTACAATCAAAGCATTGTTAGCCTGAAACGATTCGAATTCAGATTCTTTATGCATTGCAACTACAAGAACATTATTATCAGGGTTCTGTTGAACAACATTAAAACCTAATTCACCACTTAGCCAGGCTTGTCCTTGCTTAATATTATTGATTGCATCATCAATTTTCGAAAAATTTTCGTTTATCTCACTGTAATTTTCCATATTTGCAAATATGTAGATAAGCAACTATATCTACATTACATCAATGCCCATATTTATTACATGATCATAAACAATTAAAATGTAGGTATCGATTGAACTCAACATGAAGTTCATTGTTCTTACGTTGTTTTAAAAATAACCAACTTAAACAAGGAAAAAATGAATTTACACGAGTACCAGGCGAAGGAAATTCTCAAATCCTTCCATGTTCCGGTTCCCATGGGTATTGTAGCCTACAATGCAGATGAAGCTACAGCTGCTGCAAAACAGATAAAAGCAGAAACAGGTTCAGAATATTTTGCTGTTAAAGCGCAAATCCATGCAGGAGGCCGTGGGAAAGGGGGAGGTGTTAAAATTGCCAAATCACTTGAAGAAGTTGGTATTTTGGCTTCTCAGATAATAGGCATGAAACTCATTACACCTCAAACTTCGGCTGAAGGTAAATTGGTTGGTAAGGTGCTTGTTGAGCAAAATATTTATTATGCAGGGCCCAGTAAACCAAAGGAGTACTATATGAGCATTCTTTTAAACCGGGCTTCAGGCAAAGTAATGTTTATGTATTCTACTGAAGGAGGTATGGATATCGAAGCAGTTGCAGAAGAAACACCTCATCTGATATTCCTGGAAGAAGTTGATCCTAAAACAGGCTTACTTGATTTTCAATGTAGAAAAATTGGATACAATTTAAATTTGTCAGGTGAAGCCTTGAAAAATATGGTTTCATTTGTTAAAAATCTTTATAAAGCGTATATAGGAACTGATGCTTCTATGCTTGAAATTAATCCCTTGTTTAAGGCATCTGACGATAAAATTTATGCAGCCGATTGTAAGATGCGCCTTGATGATAATGCATTATTCCGTCACAAGGATTATGCTGCAATGAGGGATTTAACTGAAGAGGATCCTGCAGAAGTAGAAGCTGGAAAATTCCATTTAAATTATGTCAAATTAAATGGTAACGTAGGCTGCATGGTCAATGGTGCTGGACTTGCCATGGCAACCATGGATATTATTAAGTTATCAGGAGGTGAACCTGCAAATTTCCTAGATGTTGGTGGTACTGCTAATGCAGAACGGGTTGAGCAGGCTTTCAGGATAATTTTAAAAGATCCAAATGTTAAAGTTATTCTGGTAAATATTTTTGGTGGAATAGTCCGGTGTGACAGAGTTGCACAAGGCATTGTGGATGCGTATAAGAACATTGGGAACATTAATATTCCTATTATTGTGAGGCTTCAGGGGACAAATGCTGAAGAAGCAAAGGTGCTCATTCAAAATTCAGGGCTCAGCGTTTATTCTGCGACACTTTTGCAGGAAGCAGCTAATCTTGTTACCGAGGTTCTAAAAGACTAAAAAGGGTCGTATTTCAAAAAAAATAAAGGCTGTCAGTTTCAGACAGCCTTTTTCACATCACACTATTACATTATAAGCATTTATTTTGTGTACTCTGTAAGTATATCCTTAACACTTTCAGGAGAGAGACGTCCATAAACTTTATCTCCTACAAGTACAACCGGTGCGAGTCCACAAGCACCCACACAGCGAAGGCAGGCGAGTGAGAATTTTCCATCAGCGGTGGTTTCACCTACATTTATATTCAGTATACGTTTGAACTCATCAATGATTTTCTCTGCACCTCTTACATAACAAGCGGTTCCAAGACATATAGAAACCGGGTGTTCGCCTTTGGGTAACATTGTAAAGAATGAGTAAAATGATACCACACCATAAACATGAGCAACAGAGACATTAAGCTCTTTTGCTATTATTTCCTGAACTTCAGCAGGAAGATAACCAAAGATGCCCTGTGCCTTATGCAGTACATTGATCAGCTCACCCTTATCATTGTTGAATGATTTACAAACATCCTTGAGTACATCAATTTTGCTTGTGGATAACTTTATATTTGCCATGATCTTAATTTCTTTTATTGTTTCAAATATAGAACTTATTCTACTACACTAACTTCAACACTCTTGTCAAAATAATGAGTATGAAGCAGATGATGTGATAACTCACCACAAGGCTTACCAAGGAACTCTTTGTACAATTCAATGATGTAAGGGTTCTCATGTGATTTGCGAAGAACTTTATTCTTATCTTCAGAATAAAGTGCTTTTTGACGTGCTTTCAATATTGATGAATCACCATGGTGCAATGGCTGACCACCGCCACCAATACATCCGCCCGGACAAGCCATGATTTCAATAGCATGGTATTGTGACTTACCTGCTTTGATCTCTTCCAGTAATTTCCTTGCATTGCCAAGACCATGAGCAATACCTATTCTGATTGGTAGTCCATCAAAATCAATAGTTGCCTCGCGGATGAATTCCATTCCACGTAATTCTTCAAAATCTATTTTCGGTAATTTCTTGCCAGTCTGCACTTCATAAGCTGTTCTAACTGCAGCTTCAATAACACCACCGGTAGTTCCAAAAATTACTGAAGCGCCTGTTGATTCGCCCAATGGATGGTCAAAATCTTCTTCAGGAAGTTCAGCGAAGTTTATGTTTGACTGTTTAATCAGATGAGCTAATTCACGGGTAGAAATTGAGAAATCGACATCTGGGTTTCCATTGGTCTTAAATTCATCCCTTTGGCACTCATATTTCTTTGCCAAACAAGGCATAATTGAAACTACAACAAGGTTCTCACGTTTTACACCAATTTTATCGGCAAAATAAGTCTTGGCAATTGCACCAAACATTTGCTGAGGACTGCGTGCTGTTGAAGGGATGTTTCTCATTTCAGGGAACTGGTGTTCAAAGAAATTAACCCATCCGGGGCAGCATGAAGTTAAGATAGGAAGTGCAACAGTAGTGTCGCCCTGTAAGTGACGGTTCAACCTGTCAAGTAATTCAGTTCCTTCTTCCATGATTGTAAGGTCAGCAGCAAAATCAGTATCAAAAACGAAATTGAAGCCCAAACGCCTTAAAGCCGCTGCTAATTTTCCTGTAACCAAAGAACCGGCTTCCATTCCAAATTCTTCACCTAAAGCAGCACGGACAGCAGGAGCAGTTTGAACCAAAACAGTCTTGGTAGGATCAGCTAATGCCCTGATAACCGAATTAGTATGATCAACCTCGGTGAGAGCACCTGTTGGACAAACAGCAACACATTGTCCGCAATATGTACAAACACTATGATCGAGATTCATTTCAAATGCAGGTGCCACAACCGACATAAAGCCGCGGTTGACAGCAGAAAGAACGCCCACTGTCTGAACGTCGTTACACATCATTTCGCAACGACGGCACATAATACATTTGTCAACATCGCGGATGATAGCAGGGGAGGTGTCGGGGCGATAAGTTGATTTTTCACCTTCATAAGAAATCTGGCGAACACCAAATTCCTGAGCCATTGACTGCAGTTCGCAATTGCCACTCTTTGAGCAGATAAGACAGTCACTTGGATGATCAGACAGAATAAGCTCAAGAACAGTTTTACGGGCATTGAGTACCTTAATGTTGTGGGTATTGATAACCATACCATCCATACATTCAGTAACGCATGCAGGTGCAAGATTCTTTCTTCCTGCAACTTCAACAACACATATGCGGCAGCCTGCAGGTTTATTTTCAATATTAAGATCGTGCAGATGTAAGTGACATAGGGTAGGAATCTTAATGCCACATTGTTTTGCTGCATTCAGGATGGTTGTTCCCTTTTCAACTTCAACGATCTTATTGTCGATATTTATTTTGATAGTTTCCATTGTCGTCAGAGATTAATTTATTATCACAGCATTAAATTTACATTTCTCGAGGCATGCACCACATTTGATACATGTTTCCTGGTTGATGATATGAACACCTTTGCGCTCACCGGCAATTGCATTAACGGGGCAATTTCTGGCACATGCAGTACAACCACAGCAGTTCTCAGCAATAATTGAGTATTGCATAAGAGCTTTACACTGGCTGGCCCGGCATTTCTTATCAGTTACGTGTTCAAGATACTCATCCATGAAATTATCCATAGTTGAAAGTACCGGGTTTGGTGAAGTTTGCCCTAAACCACATAATGCTGTATCCTTAATCACCAGACTTAAATTTCTCAATCTGTCGATATCATCCTTAGTACCTTTACCATTAGTAATCTTACCAAGGATTTCATGAAGGCGCTTATTCCCAATACGACATGGAGTACACTTACCACATGATTCTTCAACAGTAAATTCCAGATAAAACTTAGCCATTGAAACCATGCAATCGTCTTCATCCATAACGATCATACCACCAGAACCCATCATCGAGCCGCTTGCAATGAGGTTGTCGTAATCAATCGGGGTGTCAAGATGCTTCTCAGTCAAGCAACCTCCTGAAGGACCACCAGTTTGAACAGCTTTAAATTTCTTGTCGTTCTTTATACCACCACCTATTTCAAAGATTACTTCACGTAAGGTAGTTCCCATTGGCACTTCAATAAGGCCAACATTGTTGATTTTACCTGCAAGAGCAAATACCTTGGTACCTTTTGATTTTTCGGTACCAATGCTTGCAAACCATTCAGCACCTTTATTAATAATTACCGGTACATTAGCAAAAGTTTCAACATTATTAACGTTGGTTGGCTTTTCGAAATATCCTGAAACAGAAGGGAACGGAGGTTTCATTGTTGGTTCGCCACGTTTACCTTCCATCGAGTGAATTAATGCAGTTTCTTCACCGCATACAAATGCACCTGCTCCATATCTTAATTCTATATCGAACTTAAAATTAGTTCCTAGAATTCCGTTTCCAAGGAGACCATATTCACGAGCCTGATTGATTGCAATTTTTAAGCGCTCAATAGCAAGGGGGTATTCAGCCCTGATATAGACGAGACCATTCTCAGCACCAATACAATAACCACAAATTGCCATTGCTTCAATTACTGAATGTGGGTCACCTTCGAGAATTGAGCGGTCCATAAATGCTCCGGGGTCACCTTCGTCAGCATTACATACAACATATTTAATATCACTTACTGACTTACTGGTAATTTCCCACTTTAATCCCGTTGGGAAACCTCCACCTCCACGACCTCTGAGACCTGATTTTTTCATCAGTTCAATAACTTGTTGTGGAGTCATTTCGGTAAGACATTTTGCTAAAGCCTCATAACCATCGCGTGAGATATATTCATCAATGTTTTCAGGATCTATGAATCCGCAGTTTCTGAGAGCAATACGAAGCTGCTTTTTATAGAAGCCCATGTGCTTTGAGTCAGCAATATGCTCCTGTGTCTCAGGATTAATATATAAGAGACGGTTTACTTTACGACCTTTAATCACATGCTCTTCAATGATTTCGCGAGCATCATCCGGTTGTACCTGAGTATAAAAGGTATTATCAGGCATTACTTTCACAATCGGGCCTTTTTCGCAAAAACCGAAACAGCCAGTTGCAATAACCTGAACTTCATTATCCAGACCTTTATCTGAGATAATGGTTTTTAAGTTACTAAGTAATGAATCACTCTGAGAAGCATGACATCCTGTTCCTCCGCATACCAGGAGATGCATTTTATATTTTGCCATAATACCTCCTATTAGTTTTGAATAGTTTCATAATTGACGGGGATAATACCTTCAACGAGTTCACCATTCTTAATGTATTTCTCGATAAGGCAATCAGCTTTGTTGACATCAACATAACCATAAACTACAGGAGCCTGGCCTGGTAAAGTGATTTCAACTGTTGGCTCTGCAAAACAGTATCCCATGCAACCGGTTTGTGTTACAACCGCCTGGATATTTCTTTTATCCAGTTCTTCAATGAAGAATTCCATCACCTGTTTAGCCCCTGAGGCTATTCCGCATGTTGCCATTGCAACTCTGATCTGTACCAGGCTTTCAGGGTCATTGCTCTTTTCCCTTAAACCCATTTTCCCCTGCAGATTCTCTTTAATCCTGCGAAGGTCAGCCAGTGATTTAACTTGTGTCATGATGATTTGATTATCAGTGTTTGAATGTTTGAGTATTATTTTGAAAATCTGATTTCCTCAAGATTTTCATTGATCATTTCTTTTAAAAATTTATACACTTCAGGGTTGTTTATTGAAACACCCTCAAGACTGTCTGAAATTTCATTGGTATTATATTGATAATCACCAATATCCGTATGATGGTTGTAGGTAATTTCAATTTCCGGATTAGCTACTGATAAAAGTACAACAGTTCCTGCAATATCTCCAAGTGGTGGACGGTCAGGATGTGATAAGCTGAAAATTGCTTTTACTGTTGTTCCTTTTCCCGGTTCGCTTTCAATTTCAATCTTTCCGCCGGTTCGTTCTGCGTTTTGTTTTAGTAAAGGAATGCCCAGGCCTATTTTGCGAGTGGTGCGTGAGGTTACAAAAGGGTCTGAAATAGTTGATAAATATTCCCGGGTCATTCCTATACCATCGTCTTCAATAGTAATTGTGTATGTATCATTAGTTAAATCCTCACTAATATTCATACTCAATTTAGTTGCTTTAGCAGTTATAGAGTTTTGTGCAATATCCATTATATGCATTGACAGATCTCTCATTTCAGAACCACCTTTCTTCCTGATTGATTCTTTAATGCAAGCCTGAACTCATTAAAATCAGTTGACTCCATTTCAAAAGTTGACACTTGTTCGCCAATTGAATCAAGCATGTGTGAATCTGAGTTCCTGATTACTGTGGTTGAGCTATTCAACCTGTTATTTTCAATGAAGGATTCTTTTGAAATATGCCTGTTAATTTCGTAAGCATCAGCATTAAGTCCTTTAGGGATAAAACCTAGTTGGCTGAGCAAACTATCTTTTGCTTTATTTACGTGTGCAGGGATAAATATCCCGTTTAACCTGTGAACTTCGCTTTCCACCTGATCAATACTCGATTGAATGGCGGAGATTAGAAGCTTTTCTTCTTCAAAAACGATATTTTCTTCTTCATCAACCACAACCTGATCACCAAATAATGAAGGGTTATTCTTGATAAAGGGTAATTGCTCGTCTAGATATAACTGAAATTCTTCAGTTTCTTCAAGATTACTGAAAAAAGCCAGACAATGGATTTCTTCCCTGGTAGTCACTTCAACGCCTGGGTAGACTGTTAATCCTTTGTTTTCTGCCTCTTTCATTACTATTTTACACTGTCTGGTTGAATTATGGTCGGTAATACCGATTATGTCAAGTTTTTTCTCTAAAGCCACTTCAACAATATTCTTTGGGCTCATTTCCAGCGTTCCGCATGGAGATAAGATAGTATGAATATGTAAGTCAGCTAAAAATGATCTCATGACAACTATTCGAACTGGCTGTATATATTGATGAAATTAAAAATTTTACCATTTATGATAAATGCCGGTTCAGGGGTAATCAAAACCGGAATATGCTCTTCATTACTTTGAGCTATCATGTCAGGTTCAGGTTGATGGTCATTAACTATCAGTACTGCAGACAAGTCTTTTAAAGATGCAATGGCCATGACATTTTTATGAGTCTGGAGAGTGATCCAGATATTTCCCTGGTCTGCATTACCGATTACATCACTTAACAGGTCAGAAGTATAACCTCCGGTAATTTCATTATCAAGGCCGGCTTCTCCGCTTACAACTTTTAGTTTCAGTTGTTCAGCTAATTCCTTTACTTTCATGACTTTATTTTCCTGTATTTATTAGTTTTTTCAAACCCCCAGATATTTCTGAGAATTTTATTACTTTCTTCTGATGTTAGTTCACCGTTTTGCTCCATAGTGCGCTGAATGAAAACGCATTCTTTAAGCTCACCTTCACCCATTACGATGTCGTGTGCAAAAGACTGGCAGGTTGGGGCGCCGCATAAACTGCAATCAATCATTGGCAAAATTTTGATAACCTGATTGACTTTATCCATTTTCCTCATAGCTTCGGCCATATCTTCATCAAGGATCATAATGGATCTTGGATTAACTGAATTAATTCCAATATTTTCCATTAAAAATTCCTTTTCTTCGATTATTGGTCTGAAGGCATCTGGGTGATGATTGTTAATATCGGTGTTGGAATGATTGAAAGTATTATTTTTCAATCTTTCAACAGTAAGAAATCTATTACCATGAACAAGAACACCACCCGCGCAACTCTCATCACAAGCTCGTAATTCCAGAAAATCAATGTCTGTGATTTCATCATTTTCAATTTTTTCCAGAAATTCAATGACATTGTGTATTTCATCAATTGCAAGACACCGTCCTTTTATATGCTGAGCTTCTCCGTTGGTTAATGACCACTTCCTTGCTTTTTCTGAAAGTTCTGAAAGAACGGGAACAGCGCAGGATTGATTTGATTTCCTGGCTACCTGATGATACACTTTATTAAAGAGGAAGTCCATGTTGATAGCACCAGTAATAGGGGAGGAGGTCTCTCCAACAGGTTCTTTAATAGCAGCAATTTTAGCAGCACACGGTGTTACATAGAAAATGCCAATCTCGTTTTCAGGAATTCCTTTAGAAATCATTTCTTTCTTGATAAAGTTTGCCGCAATATCAAGAGGTGGCTTTAATAACATAATGTTATCAGTAAGTGCCGGAAATTTAACCTGAATAAGTCTGACTATAGCAGGGCAGAAAGAAGAAATAATAGGTCTTATATCCTTGTGTTCATCAGCATATTTTTGAATTGCTTCTGAAAGCACCTCAGCACCGTTTTCAACCTCATAAACATGGGTAAAACCAATTTCCAACAAAACGCTTAAAATTTGCCTTTGAGAAATTTCTTCTGGAAACTGAGCTGAAAAAACAGCAGGGATTAATGCAACCCTGTAATTATATTCAAAAATGTGGCTAAAATCATCATGATCTATGATAATAGCACTGGAAGGACATTCGCGGAAGCATTTACCACAGTCAACACATTTATCAGCAAAAAGAACAGCTTTGCCATTCTTAACCCTGAGTGCTTCTGTTGGGCAGACATTCATGCAATGTGAACAACCTTCACAAAGGTCTTCACGAATTTTTAATGCATGATGAAAATTGGCTTCCATTTCGATGTCTAATTGAGCATTATTGTCATTTCAACCAGAGTTCCTTTTCCAACTTCAGATGAAATATTCAATATGTCGGTATTGTTTTTTATGTTGGGTAGGCCCATACCGGCTCCAAAGCCCATTTCCCTGACAGCACTTGAAGCTGTTGAGTAACCTTTTTGCATTGCCAGTTCAATATCAGGAATTCCCGGTCCTTTATCCAATAGTTTCATGCTGATCTTGTCAGTTGAAATGTGTATGAATACCTTTCCTGAGTATGCATGGGCAACAATGTTTACCTCAGCCTCATAAAGAGCAACAACAGCACGTTTAATGATTTTAGGATCTACGTTCAGTTGTTTCAGTATTTTTTTAAGCTGGCTCGATGCAGAACCAGCTTTTATAAAATTACCGCCTTCAACACTGAATTCGAATTCCATCGTGCTTAAATTTAATACACAGGCTTCATACCTGCTTTGTAAAGTAGGCCGGATGCTTTGAACATGGAGTAGTCACACTCAACCAGTATCATTTCATTTTCCTCGGCCAATTGGAGCATTTCGGGGGTTGCTTTCTTTTTGCGCACAAATATGATGTTGTTGATCTCTGACATTTCAGCCGTTCTAATGGTCTGTAAATTTGCCAGACCGGTTAGCAGCAATATATTATCTTTCTCAACTGTCAGTACATCACTCATCAGATCAGAAGCAAAAGTAAACTCAACTTCTGTATCCAGATGGTTTTGACCTGAAACCACTTTAGCATTCAACAAATCTACAACTTCCCTGATTTTCATTATTTAATAGTTAGGCACCATATGGTGCAGGATCAGTTCAAATGGTAGTGCAAAGGTATATACTATTTTCCTAATTACAATGAGATTTGTGAAAAAAATAACAATGTGAAAATAATAACAAAATACCCACGTCTTCCGCTATACATGCAGGTTTATAGATATAAAAAAGAGTGTTCACCGAACACTCTTTTTTACCTGATTGTACTCCATTTTCAGTGCTTATATGGCATGTAGGCCAATATTTAGTAACGTTTTCTTGGCCTGTAATGTGTATGAAGCAGGTCATGTGATTTATGACCCAGAGGTTCACCCAGGAACTTTGAGTAGATTTCTGCAACTTCAGGATTCTCATGTGATTTCCTCAGCGGCATGTTGGCATCTTCACTATAGATTGCTTCAGCTCTCTTTTTTCTGATCTCTGGTGAGGTTGGGATTGGTTGTCCACCACCACCAAGACATCCACCCGGACATCCCATGATCTCAATAAAGTGGTAGTTTGTTTCACCAGATTTCACTTTTTCCATTAATTTTCCGGCATTAGCTAATCCGTGAGCAATCGCCACATTCAAATCAACACCTTCCAGGAAACTCCATTCAGGTTTTACATTCTTGATCTTGATTGAAGCCTCTTTAATACCTTCCATTCCACGTACCGGTTGTATGTTCAGGTTTGTGAATGGGACCTCTCGTCCTGTTACTATCTCATAAGCAGTTCTCAAGGCAGCTTCCATTACACCACCGGTTGCGCCAAAAATAACAGCTGCTCCGGTTGATTCACCAAGAATACTGTCGTAGTGGTCTGATTCAACTTTATTAAAGTCAATACCTGCCTGTTTGATCATCATGGCTAGTTCTCTGGTTGTCAATACATAATCAACATCCTGATATCCACTGTCGCGCATTTCAGATCTTTCACATTCGAATTTTTTAGCAACACATGGCATGATAGAAACCACTATCATATCTTGTGCTTTGATGTTTATTTTCTCTGCATAATATGTCTTTGCAAGAGCCCCAAACATCTGTTGCGGTGATTTACAGGTTGAAAGATTGTTAAGGAGTTCGGGGTACATATGCTCCTGGAATTTTATCCAGCCTGGTGAGCATGAGGTCATCATAGGAAGAGAAACAGTATCATCCTTATCAACCAATGCCTTTTTCAAACGGGTAAGAAGTTCTGTTCCTTCTTCCATAATTGTTAAGTCAGCTGTAAAATCAGTATCCAATACTTTATTGAATCCCAGTTTCTTCAATGCTGAAACCATTTGACCGGTAACTCTTTCACCCGGAGGGAGTCCGAGGTCTTCACCAAGTGCTATACGCGTTGCTGGTGCAGTTTGAACAACAACAAATTTGGTAGGATCATAAATTGCTTTCCAAACTTCCTCAATGTAGTTGTGTTCAGTCAAGGCACCGGTTGGGCAGCGGTTTATACATTGGCCACAAGCTGAGCAAACAACATCATTTAAAGGCTTATTGAGAAATGTTGAAATCTTCTGGTGATCACCTTTATTAACAACTGCTAATGCTGTAACACCTTGAAGTTCATGGCATGTGCGAACGCACCGCTGGCACTTTATGCACTTGCTGTCGTCTTTGACAATAGAAGGAGATGAGATATCCTGTATCTTGCTTGCCGGTTTGACCAAATCGAGGAATACATGATCACCAATCCTGTATTCACTGGCCAGGTCCTGCAATTCGCAGTGTCCATTTTTAAAACACTTTGTGCAATCTGCATTATGTTCTGACAGAAGCAATTCAACAATATGCTTTCGAGCTATACGAACTTTTTCACTGTTGGTGAATACTTCCATTCCTTCTGAAACAGGAGTTGCACATGAAGCCGACAATAATCTTGCTCCTTTAACTTCAACCACGCAAACACGGCAGTTGCCTGCAACCGTTAGGTCGGGGTGATTACAGAGTGTTGGAATTCTTAAGTTGAGCTTACGTGCAGCATCAAGTATTGTAGTGCCCTCTTCTACAGAAACGGGCATGTTATTTATCTTTAGGTTTACTAAATACTTATTCATGGTTTCCATTTTTTGAGGTGCTTAATAAATTATCTCTTCTCTGAAATTATCGACAATGGAATTAAAAGGATTGCCGACGGACTGTCCTAAACCACACTTCGCAGCTAATTTCATAGTGTTAGTAAGGTTTTTAAGGTCATCGAGATAGGAGGGAGCTTTTTCTCCTCTTTTTACAGCTTCAATTCCTTTAAGAAGCTGCTGGCAACCAACACGGCATGGCGTACATTGTCCACATGATTCTTCTGTAAAAAACTCGAGATAATCATGCAAAACATTATACATTGAGCGTGAACTGTTGAAGATCATCATTGAGCCTCCGGTTGGTATACCTTCAAAACCAATGATTGTGTCGTTGAATTTCTTACGCGGTACACAATGTCCTGATGCACCTCCAACCTGAACTGCTTTAGTATCTCCGTCTCCAAATTCTTCAACGAATCTGTTGAGTGGCATTCCAAGCTCAAGTTCATAGATCCCTGAAATGGGTGTATCCCCTGAAACACTGAATACTTTTGATCCTCTTGAATCACTTGTGCCCAGTGCTTTGAATTGTTCCGGACCCATATGGCAGATCATGGTTGTATAAACCAAAGTTTCAACATTGTTAATTACAGTAGGTTTTCCGTTATAACCTGCTACTGTTGGATACGGTGGTTTATTACGTGGCTCGCCACGTTTCCCTTCCATTGATTCAAACAATGCACTTTCTTCACCGCAAACATATGCTCCACTACCGCTTTTAAGAAAGATTGTAAAATCTATGTGCTTTTGTTTCAGCTCGTTATTGAACTTATCGAGTTTTGAGTTCAAGCCTTTTAAAAGGAAATTATACTCACCCCTCAGGTAAATATAACCTTCTTTTGCACCTATGACATATCCGCAAATTGCCATACCAGTAAAGATCTTCTCAGGAACTCTGTCAAGTATTTCCCTGTCTTTAAATGTCCCGGGCTCTCCTTCATCAGCATTACAGATGACATATTTTACATCACTGTCTTCGTTACGTGTAAATTTCCATTTAAGGCCAGTGGGGAATCCGGCACCACCTCTGCCTTTTAGGCCACTATCAATGAGATCAAGAATTATTTCATCGGCTGACCTTTTTATAGTTTTTTCTAAGATTCCAATCGGGGAGAAGGATTTATCTTCCTCGAAAATTATATCGACTTTTTTAAGATTGCTTTCCATTTGATACTGATTTTAAGGGTGATGATGCTACTGCTCTTTAGCGTATGATTGCAGAATCTCAATTGCTTTTGCCGGAGTGATTTCAGGATATACATCATCATTGATGAGCAATACAGGTCCTTTGTGACACCAACCAAGGCAATTTGCAGTTAGTAAGGTGAATTTTTTATCATGTGTGGTTTCACCTACCTTAATTTTCAGATGGTTACTAATTGCGTTAATGATCTCTTCTTTTCCCTTCATGTGGCAGGTAATGGTCTTACATACCCTGATAATGTTCTTGCCTCTTGGTACAGTATCTAAAAATGTATAAAATGATGCTGTTCCGTAGACATCTGCTGCAGAAAGATCTAACTCTTTTGCAACAGCTAACATTGCGTCTTCTGAAAGGTAGTGCTCTTTTTGCACTATCCCCTGAAGTACCGGCATAAGGCTGTTGCGACACCTGCCGTTTTTCTCGACAAGTTCTTTTACTAGCAATTCGGTTGTCATTTAATTTCCTCCATTGGTTAATTAAAAATGAAATAATAGTTTGTTGAGTGTGACTAAAGATTCTGTTGAATCTTACGTCAAATTTAAAAAATCTTTTGTGAATTGATTAACAATGAGCAGTTTTTTTGCCTGATTATAACTAATTTATAACGATTCTAAAATGAAGCTCTTTAGGTTTGCATTAAGTATGGAGTAAATTAAATATGTAGAAAACGCACTATATAAGCATTATCAGGGTGTGTAGAAAGAAAGTGAATTATATTACATGGATTCACTAAATTTGTAACATGGAAGAATTCAGGTACTTTCTTAAACTGGCATATAATGGCAGCACTTTTCATGGGTGGCAGGCTCAAAAAAATGCACATTCCGTACAACAGGAAATTGAGCAGGCACTTTCATGCCTCAATGGAAACAAGCCAGTTTTATTAACCGGAGCAGGTAGAACAGATACAGGTGTGCATGCCCGGAATTATTTTGCCCATTTCGATATTGATATGGAACTTCATCCTGAAGAATTAGAGCAGCTTGTATATCGCTTAAATCATATTCTTCCTGATTCAGTGGCAATACATTATGCATTCAGAGTTCCACCTGATGCTCATGCCCGTTTTTCAGCTATTGATCGGACCTACCGCTATTTCATTTGCAGAAACTATGACCCTTTCGCTATAGGTCTTTCCTGGCGATTGACAGTACCGTTAAATGTTAACCTGATGAATGATGCCGCAAAATTGATAGAAAATTATAATGATTTCACTTGTTTCGCAAAATCAGGCACTCAGACTAAAACCAACAATTGTATTGTAACTGCTAGCAGATGGATAGAAAGGGATAACTTTCTGATCTACGAAACTACAGCTAACAGATTTCTTCGCAACATGGTGAGGGCAATGGTAGGTACTCTTGTGGATGTTGGGAAAGAAAAATTATCGCTTGAAAATTTCCGCCATTTACTTGAGCAAGGTACCCGTTCTGATGCCGGCCAATCCGTTCCCGCCTGTGGTCTTTTTCTGGAAAACATCACCTATCCTGATTGGATAGGTCACAATTCACTTCATAGTTAGCGATGAGTAAGCAAACAATGGCTATCTGATATTTGTTTACGCCGTAATTAAGGGAATAATTTTTGCTATATTATTCACTGGTCTCATTATTTATAGAATTAATGAGAATAGAATATAGTAAAATGCCTGAAACAGATACCAAAATGAAAAAGCTCATTGTTATATATTTCCTGCTCTCAATGGCAATAACTGCATGTGGACAGGATACAACAGACAGAACAATGCAAAACGATAACAAATTAACCGAGAAGATTTTTAAGAGTGATGAGGAGTGGAAGAAAGTTCTAACACCTGAACAGTATTCTGTTTTAAGGCAAAAAGGAACTGAACGCCCACACACCGGACTCTACGACCAGCATTTTGTAAAAGGTACTTATTATTGTGCAGCATGCGGTCAGGCGCTTTTTACCTCCGATTCAAAATATGATGCAGGATGTGGCTGGCCAAGTTTTGCAGAACCTTCTTCAAAAAAGGCAGTTGATGAGCACATTGATAAGAGCTACGGAATGATACGTACGGAAATAGTTTGTTCAAAGTGCGGTGGTCACCTGGGCCATGTGTTTAATGATGGACCTCCACCAAAGGGTTTACGTTATTGCATTAACTCAGCATCATTAGTATTTAAAGCAGAGTAATTAAGAAGCCTTATTTAAGTTTCCTGATAAACTCTTATGGATTCGAATACCGCACAATTATACAACTAAGGGTATTGCACAAAAGCCCTTAAGATGAACTATTTTCTGAACTCCAGTTCAGTAAAATCAAAATCAGGATTTGGAATATCCACTCGCATCTGCTCTACATCACCAGATGCATTAAATACAAAATTCACAGTTCCTTCAGGTAAAGATGGTACTTCTGGGAATTCGACAGTAAAAGTGTCGTAATGCCAATGATTAAGCTTTCCATGGAACATCTTAGTTGGTACAAACTGAATAAACAGGTTTCCATTTTGTAATGTTACATTGGCTTCACCATAGAGCACACTTTTGTATGTGCCGGTATACTTATTCAGATCTGCACTTGGTTTTGTATATAAGGCTCTCTTTTCAACACGTTCTTTTTCCTCTTTAGCCTGGTATTCTTTCATCTTTCTCTCTCTTTCAAGGAAAATAGCGCTCCAATCTTTTAGTTCTGCATCATCTCCTTCCATAAATGTGTCAAGTATCCTGTACATAACAGGCAGGTAAAGACTTGAATTTTTATTTGTTACAACCACTAGTCCGATATTGGCTTCAGGTGAGAAAGCAGTATATGAAATCATTCCATCATAGCCCCCTGAATGTGACATTACTTTTTTGCCATGATAGTCCATTATTGACCATCCCATGCCATAACCTTTAAAATGGGTTGTTGGCCAGAACTCCCTACTTGTTTTTGTAACAGTGTTCATGATTTGAGGATACCACATCTCATTAAGTGCTTTTTCCGAAATTAATGGTGTGCCATTCCACCTCCCTGTATTAAGCTGAAACTGTATCCATTTGGCCATATCATTAGCTGACGATATGATTCCTCCGGCTGGCGAAATATTATCCCAGTTCAGATAGTCAATTCTTACGGTTTTATCACCCGATGAAGTATGAGGTTGTGCAAGGTTGGTCTTATCAGTAAATTCCTTAATGGACGTAAGCGTAGATGACATACCCAGCGGATTAATGAAGTTTGTTTTTACAAAATCACTCCATGATTGGCCACTTATTTTTTCAATTATTAGTCCTGCAGTGAGATACATAATATTCGAATAACCGAATGTTGTCCTGAATCCATAGACTGGTTTCAGGTATTGGGCTTTCTTAACAACCTCCTCTGATGTATAATTTGTCCCATACCAAACCAGATCACCACTAAACGTTGCTAAGCCTGACCTGTGAGAAAGTAAATCTCTGATTGTCATATTAGCAGTAACATATGGATCATACATCCTGAACCATGGAAGATAATCAATTACCTTATCATCCCATGAAAGTTTTCCCTGGTCAACCAATAGAGCAATAGATGAGGCTGTAAATGACTTAGAATTGGAAGCCACTGCAAACAATGTATTGGCATCAACCGGTTCTTTTATTTTAATATCCTTAACTCCATACCCTTTTGAGAAAATTACACCTTCTTTATTAACAATGGCCACTCCCATACCAGGGACATCCCAATCTTTTAGTGCTTTTTCCAGGTATGTGTCGAGCTGTTTTATCTTATCAGCTTGTTGACCATATGCCAACGATATAAAGCAAAAGGTTAAAATGCTTAAAAAAGAGACGCGAAGTTTCATATTATGATCTACCACTGGATATAAATTTATTTGGCTGACTGTGTTAAATGAAAATCTTTGAGACCTTCTATGACTGATTTCCGGATTGTGCCAATTTTTATTCCTTTGGATGACATGACTTCTAATAAAATGTCCTGAAAGTGGAATGCAACAGAACCAACAAAACTTACCTCCATCTTCTCGTAACCAGTAAATTTCATAACACCAACTTTCAGGAATTCTGAAAATGAATATGCTATTAATTTTCGAATATAGGGATCCTGACTATTATTTTGTATAAAAGGGGCAAAGGATGAAAGGAATCTGCTTGGCGTTGATTTGTTATAGATATTATCCAGAATATATTCAAGTGAGAGATTAAATTCTTCGTTCAACAGTTCACTAATATTTTTTGGCATTTCGCCCCTGAGATAATCTGTAATGAGCAATTTGCCAAGATGTGTTCCACTACCCTCATCACCAAAGAAATAGCCAAGTGACACCATTTGTCTTGTAATTACTTTTCCATCATAAACACATGAATTTGAGCCTGTGCCAAGAATACAAGCTATTCCGGGCTTACTCACACATAAGGCCCTGGCGGCAGCAAGCATATCATGGTTAACTTCTATTGTAGAATTCTTAAATAAAGTAGAAAAGATATCACGGATTTTATTGCATTTTGATTCAGTAGAACAACCTGATCCATAAAAGTAAATAGACAGTACTTTCTCAGCCTGAATTAGTGGTATAAGTTCCTTTGAAAGCATATTAGCGATCATCTCAGAGGACATATAATATGCATTAATTCCGCCGGTGGTAATAAAAGTATTCTGATTATTATTAACCAGGAGCCAATCTGTTTTAGTGGTTCCACTATCAGCTATAAGGATCATCAGTATTTTTTTAAGTGAGGCAAATGTATTGAAAAATATTAAAGCTACCAATTGCGTAGGCAAAGAAGAAGGGGAGGAGGGAGGCATAAAAACACGAAAGGCTGCCCGAAGAGCAGCCTTTTGTGTTATAAGATTGGCGACGACCTACTCTCCCACCGGAACGGCAGTACCATTGGCGCTGATGGGCTTAACTTCTCTGTTCGGAATGGGAAGAGGTGGACA
>DATGXS010000035.1:0-31406 GCA_035298745.1 Lentimicrobium sp.
TTTTACTTCTTCACAATTGATACTTCGCAGTCAAATAATGTCTGGCAACGAGGTGAGGCGCAAAAAATGTTGTTCAACAATGGTTATCAAGGTCCAAAAGCTTTCATAACTGACACAGTAAACCCTTATCCTGTAAATAATGTATCGACATTCGAGTTTTCAATGTTGAACTGTTCTCAGTTTACAGCTGCAGAGAATTGTGGCGGATACTGGGGAATGGGTGTGAACCTCATATATATGATTGATAGTGATGAAGAAATAGATGGCGGTACTATTGAGGTTTCTCATAACGGTTCACCCTTTATTAATATCATTGAAGATCCACTTGTTGAAATTGAATATGAGTCTTATTCCGTAAATGATACTGTACTAAGCCTGGGCAAACCTGGCTTTTCAGGTACAACCTATGATTGGCAGAACATGAATCTATATTTTAGAAATTATTATTCGGAAGAATCATTTGACACTATAATATTAAGATTCACTTTCGCCAGTGATTCAATCCAAACAAATAAGGAAGGGTGGATCTTCGGGTTAATTGATATGGGTGGGTATTTCGAAAGTCTTGAAAATTTAGAAGCAGATAAGCTGATTTCTGTCTATCCTAATCCCGCATGTGATCAAATATCTGTTGTGCCATTAAAAAACTGCGACTATTCAAAGATTCAATTATTAAGTTTTACCGGCCAGGTTTTATATGATAATCCAAAATTCAGAGGGGATACAATTGACACTCGTCAGTTGCCGGATGGAGTCTATTTATTAAAATATTCTGATACAGAATATTATGCAGTAAAAAAGGTTGTGGTTCATCACTAAAAAACTACTTCTGAATAGAGGTTAGTAGTATGGTTTTTGGTTTAATTTGCAAGATTTACAATACCATGGTCAACTTGTTCAATTTATTATATTTGTTGAAAACTATCGTACTATCCTTTAAAGCACATCCATGAATTATAAAGTATTCGTACTGGCCGTCACCTGCTGGTTAATATCATTCCCTTTTTGTCACGCTCAGGTATATGATCAGAATAAATTATTTAAAATGTTGCCTGCCATTCCTTCAAACCTGTCAACAGCTACCGATGAGGAGGTGTCAGCTTTTGTAACAAAGTGTGATTCAGTCAGTGGTATTCTGTCAGGCTATCAGGAGAAGTATAAAAGGACCAGAGATTCGGAGACCAACAGCGATTTGATTATGGAGTATTATGATATCAGGGACTCTATTATGGACCTGAATTCAACTATGCGAAATAAGTATTATGACCTGGTTACATTGTTTTCTGATCTTGAATATGAGTTATCAGCAAAGAAGGATTCTATCAGAGAGCTGATTGATAACGCTCAGTATAATGGGAATAAAAAGGAAGAGGTGGATGCTTTGTATGAGCAGATATACAAATACAAAGTTAAATACAGTGAAAAAGAAATTGCCATATTCCTGCAGTTCCTTAAGGAATACCGTTATAGACTTGATAATATTTCTGAGAAAGCAAATAAATCAGAAATTATCCCATTGCCCGATCATCTTAATAAGGATGTTTCTTACGTGCTGATAAACATCAAAAATTACCTGAATTACTTAAGTGAAGTATATAAATTCAACGTTGGGCAGTACAAAAAGGAAGAATAAAGAATGAATCAGCAAATTACAGAATATATTCTCAAAGCTCCTGAAGATCAACGGAAGTTGATGGAGCAAATCAGGAATATTATTCATGATGAAATACCTGATATAATTGAAAACATTAAATGGAGCAGGCCTGTTTTTTCAAGAAATACTGACATTGTGTATTTTAAAACAGAGAAAACTTATTTTACCCTTGGTTTCTTTAAACACGATAGGATAAAAGAAAATGCACATCTCCTGGAAGGCACAGGGAAATCAATGCGGCATGTGAAGTTGCGTAATCCTGATGACCTTCAGCTTACTATAATTCGCAATTGGTTGAAGGAAATTATTAAATAAACACCGGCACATGGATAATTCAAAGTTATTCGCAACTCCTTTCGGAAACATATACCCATATTATATCCAAAAAGCAGAAAAAAAAGGCCGAACCAAAGCAGAAGTCGATGAGATTATATGCTGGTTAACAGGGTATGATGGACAATCGTTGCAACAACAGATCGACAATAAGACCGATTTCAGGAATTTTTTTGCACAAGCCCCGCAAATAAATCCAAATGCATCAAAGATCACGGGCGTAGTGTGTGGAATCCGCGTAGAAGAAATCCAGGACGAGCTTATGCAACAGATCAGATACCTCGACAAATTGGTTGACGAATTAGCCAAGGGAAGGGCGATGGAGAAAATCTTAAGGCTAAATGTTTAGAGCTAAAGGCTATAAAGGCAAAGTACCGATAAATCCGGTGAGTAATTTTGACAATTACATTTCCTTTTTACTCTTTCCTTTTTACTTTTTACTTTTTACTTTTTACTTCATACTTTTAACCTTTTAACCTTTTTACTTTTTCCTTTTTCCTTTTTTATGGAACAAATCACCAGCCTTCAAAACCCCAGAATAAAGAATCTAATCCTTCTTCAGGAGAAATCACGTGAACGCAGGAAACAGAACCTGGTGATTGTGGAGGGCTTCCGTGAAACAGGAATTGCTCTTAAAGCAGGTTATTTACTTCGGGAAGCTTTTTATTGCCCTGAGGTTGCTGATCTTGATTTGTCGCAAATTACATCAGATACACGAATTACTGAAATCAGTAAACCTGTGTTTGAGAAGCTCGCTTATAGGGAAAGCTCTGACGGGTTTATTGCCTTGTTTGAACCTAAGAATTTAACTTTGGATGATTTAATATTACAGAAAGAACCACTCATTGTCATTCTTGAGTCCGTTGAAAAGCCCGGCAACCTGGGAGCAATATTACGTACAGCTGATGCTGTTAATGCTGATGCAGTGATCATATGTGACCCACTGACCGATATCTATAATCCAAACGTTATCAGGTCATCTATTGGATGTGTCTTTTCAAGGCAGGTAGTAGCTTGCAGCTCCTCTGAAGCGCAGGCATGGTTAAAGAAAATGAATATCACCTCGTATGCAGCGGAGTTAACAGCATCCTCACAATACGATAAGCACGATTATTCTGAAGCAACAGCTTTTGTTATGGGTACCGAGGCAGACGGCCTCACCAAAAGCTGGATTAACTTTTGCGATCACCGTGTTATCATCCCCATGCTCGGCAGCATTGATTCCCTGAACGTGTCCGTTTCAACAGCCGTTCTGTTGTTTGAAGCCATGAGACAAAGAAAATTTAGTTCAATATAGTTAATGTTGTTCAAAAGTTGTTCAAGATAGTTCAAAAGTTGTTTTTTTTATTTCCCATCCACAATCAAGGAAGCAGGTTTTTTTGCATCCATGAAAATTAGTTTGGCATTGGGAGAAGTGGCGATAGCTTTGATCATTTCGTATTGCAGCTGTTTATCGCTGAGGCCGGTGCTCAGGATCTTCTGATAATCTGCAATACCTTGGGCTTCAACACGCTTACGTTCAGCTTCCTGTTTTTCTTTCTGAAGTACAAATGTCATCTTCTGGGCTTCCTGTTCAGCGTTGATCTTGGATTCTATAGTAGTTTTAACAGATGCAGGCAGGGTGATGTTCCTAACCAGTAACTGTTCAAGTTCAAGACCTCTTCTCCTGAAATCAGTCTCAATTGATTTAAAAATCTTAGTCTGGAACTCATCTCTTTTGACGGAATATAATGCCACTGCATCATAATAAACCGCATTATCACGAATCTTGGTGCGACACAGTGGTCTTACAATTATATTGCGATAGTCAGTGCCAATTTCCCTTAAAATTCGAGGTGCCTCTGATGGGATTACTTTGTAGAGAACAGTGAGATCAATTACCACTTCAAGTCCATCAGCTGATAACACCCTGATGGCATCGTCACCTACTTTTTCACCTTCATCGTTAACACCCGACATGGTGTAATTCTGGGTACGAATATCAAATTCAACCACTTCTACCAGTGGGTTAATGACGTTTAAACCACTGCTAAGCGTATTGTTGCTTACTTTTCCAAAGAGTTTCTGAACACCTACTTCTCCCGGTTCAATCTGCACAACAGCAGCCGATACAATTCCGATAAGAATGATGACAGTTCCGACTATCCGGATTGTTCCAATAAATGGTTTGAAACGTGGTTCACTTTTTACGAGGATAGTGCCAACTATCAGTACTAAGATTCCAAGGATGATAAAGATCATGACAATTTTGTTGATTGATTAATATGCGTAAATATAGTTAATCGACCAACTTCTTATTCACTTTTCAAAAACTATATATTGCACCTATGCCAGCCCTCAAAACACCTGTATCTCTGTTTTTCATAAGCATTAAAGAGGTTTCATCCATTTGCCATTTGGCCACTGTGTATTCAAGTTCAACAATAAAATTGAACTTATTTTGTATGAAAGTCAACATTGGGGCAATTCGGTAAACATATTCAATATCGGCATCCCGGGCATAAACAGGGCCGGTGAATTTTTCATCATCAGTTATATTGCTTGTGTATCCTGCAAAAAGCGATGGCTGCCAATTGCCTTTTACATAATTGATATTAAGCCAGACAGAATGGTAGGTGAGGGGCGCATATTCGCGACGATCAGTAAGGGTGTCTGTGGTGGTAACACCAAAACCTCCCATCATGAGATGATCGTTGAGTGCCCTGTTCAATGTGTATTGGGCTTTTACGGTGAAGTTTGAAATATCAGCTTTTAGAAATCCGGTGTATGAAAAGCAGTTAACCAATTCATTGCTGATGAATCCGCTGTCAGTCACCATACGCGGTTTAAGCCGCTTGTAGTCAATTCCAGCCCCTGCAAACAGTTTGCTTGCCTTAAACTGGATCTGGCTGTGGAGGTTAGGTACGGCACTGTTGCGCATATATTCATAACTATTTCCTACTGGTCCCTTGTTCACATAGTCACGCTGAGATGCAACTACACCAACGAGATTTAATTTTCCCAGCTTTTGATCTACCCTAATCTGAGGCTGACGGCTAAATGAGTGAAAAGGAGCACCGGTATTAAGTCCAAGCACATTGGGGATCATTTCTGGAATATCCTGGGGATGCCAGTATTGTCCCATGATAAGCCTGGTGTTTTTCCATTGTAACGACATATAAGCATGCCTGAGCCTTAAACTGTTATTTTCAGCATTTGAAGCACCAGTGAAATCGCTTTCAACAAATGCAAAAGCCTTTGCACCCAATAAATCCGGACCATTAACTTTTGCCGATAATCGTGTGGTCATCGAATATTGGTTGAAAGCAGGAAGTGCATTAATATCCTTTCCTTCTGAATCAAATAACGGCTTCCTGGGATAAAAAAGCAGATAACCTTCCCGGGCTTCTACGGTCTGTCTGGTGTCAAAAAGAGCGTCAGCTCTGACAAAGCCTGCAAATGTGAACTTATACTGCCCTTGTTCCTGGGCAATAGTAACAAAAGGCAATAGAAAGATAATCGCCGGTAAAAGGTAATTTTTTATCATGGAAGAAGTCAGGTTTAGGGCGCAAATGTATGAAAAAGGCAACAGTCATGCTGCAGAACCGGAGGGAAAAGGAGCAGACCCTTATCAGGCATTGTACTTTTCCAAAATACACAACACCTTTTCCGAATTCCTCAACTGCATGATTTTTGAGTAAAGTACTTTTGTATCGTTAAGGAAAACAATTATTAACCAATCATAAAACGTAAAAATGAAAGCAATAGGAATATTATTATCCGTCACATTAATATTATCAGTACAGGCGTTTAGCCAGAAGCTAAGTGTTGATCCCATTAAATCAAAGGTTGAATGGACAGGCAAAAAGATTGTTGGTAATTCACATCATGGTGAATTGAAACTGAAGAGCGGCCAGATGGAAGTTAAGAATGACCAGATTGTAAAAGGAACATTTGTGGTAGATATGAATTCTCTTACCGATCTCGACCTTGATGACAAGGATTATAATGCAAAGCTTGTTGGCCACCTTAAATCAGATGATTTTTTTAGTGTTGAAAAATATCCAACAGCCACCTTTACAGTGAAGAAAAGCACTAAATTCAATAACAATAAAGCTACAGTAACAGGAGACATAACCATAAAAGGCAAAACCAAAGAAATTACAGCTGTCATCAACAAGGTAAACAGCAGCACATTTACTTCAAAACTTGAGGTCGACAGGTCGCAATTTGACGTGAGATATGGCTCAAACTCATTCTTTGACAATCTTGGTGATAAAGCCATAGATAATATTTTTGTACTTGATATTACAATTGTGACTAACCAACTATCTGCACAAAAGTAAGCTGTAAGCTGAATTCCTGAAATCTCTTTACAAAAGTCCTCGTATGAGGACTTTTGCATTTATTGATAATAAGCTTATACTCATTTCTGTTCATACTGAATATTGATTGACCTGACTTCTTAAACTTTATATAAGTTACTGTGTTTCAATCACAACTGGACTCAATTATCAGCCTAAGTGAGCTATATTACACTAAAATTGCAAGCCGTTACTAACAAATGCAGGAAGCACATGATGCTAATACTTGCGGGTTTGCTTTGTATTTCAGTAAAATCCCAGAGTCACGCTGATTATAGGGTAAAAGCTGCTTTTCTCTATAATTTTACCCAGTTCATACAATGGCCTGCAAATGCTTTTGAGAGTCCCTACGAACCATTGGTAATAGGAATTTTAGGTAAAAATCCTTTTGGGGATGATTTAAAGGAGGTGGTTTCGGGTGAAAAAGGAAATGGTCATTTCATAGTGGTACGTCGCTATAATGACATTTCGGAAATCAGAAAATGCCATATACTGTTTATTAATAAGAATGATACAACTGACCTGAACCTGATTGATTCAGTCTTTAGTCAAAAGCCTGTGCTTCTTGTGAGTGATGGTTCTGCTGATTTTTTAGACAAAGGAGGTATGATTCGATTTGTCAAGAGGAAAAACAAGATTCAGCTTCAAATTAATCTGGCCTCTATAAAATCAGCAAACCTGGCAATAAGCTCAAAGATGTTGCGTCTGGCTGAACTAATTAATGAAAAGTAACCCATGGTATATGAAGTTCAGGGATTTACCCATAAAAAGAAAATTAAGACAGTTTGTTTATTTAATAAGTGGAACAATCCTTCTTGTTACTTCTATCACTTTCTTTTTCTATGAATTATATAAATTCAGAGAATCTACTGTCGATTATGTATCAACTATAGCAAGGATTGTTGCTGATAATGGTACAGCGGCACTTGCCTTTTATGACAAGGAAGATGCAGAGCAAATTCTGGCTTCACTGGCATCAGAAACACATATTGTTTCGGCATCTTTCTACGATAAAACAGGTAAGCTTTTCGCCAAATATAATGCAAATGATCATGACACGTATGTTCCCTATATAGCAGGTGAGCCGGGCTATGTTTTTAAGGCATCACGACTTGAAGGTTTTGAACCTGTTATCAAAGGTGATTTATTTTTAGGTACCTTGTATATCAGGTCGGATTTGGATGAAATGAACGATCGACTGGTCATGTATTCTTTTATTATGTCGATTATTGTGGGTGTATCAATTATTCTGACTTATTTTTTTTCTCGTTCGGTGCAGCGGGATATATCATTGCCTATTCTTTCATTGGCAGAAACGGCTAAAGCGGTTTCAGAGAGAAAAGACTATTCTGTAAGGGCAATTAAGTCAGCAAATGATGAAATTGGCCTGCTTACAGAAGCATTTAATCAAATGCTTGAGGTGATTCACTATCAGAGTACCGAATTAAAGGAATTCAATCAACAGTTGGAAGAAAAGGTCAGCAACAGAACCAGGGCACTTGAGTCAGCAAACAAAGAGCTTGAACAGTTTGCTTATATTGCTGCACATGACTTACAGGAACCTTTGCGCACAATAACTAATTTCGTCGGGCTGCTGACTGAAAGGTATAGCACACCTGACAACGATTCAAAGCTTTATGTTAAGTTCATTCTTACCGCTACAAAACGAATGCAGAATCTGATTAAGGATGTGCTTGACTTTTCAAGGATTGGAAGAAATACACGCTTTGTTACTGTTGACATGAATAAAATATTAAATCAGGCTATTAAAGAACTTGATCATGTCATTCAGGAAAATCAGGCAATAATAACTTGTCAGAAATTGCCTGTTGTCAGGGGTTATGAAGTTGAGTTGATCAAATTACTTGAAAACCTGATATCTAATGCTATAAAGTTCCATAAACCTGATATAATTCCCGAGGTTAATATTTCAGTTCAAAAGAAAGGCAAGGAGTACGTATTTTGCGTTAAAGATAATGGAATAGGTATTGATGAAAAGCATTTGCTAAAGCTCTTTGTTATTTTTCAACGCCTTCACAGAAGTGCTGAATATCCAGGTACAGGAATTGGCCTGGCTATTTGTCGCAAAATAGTAACATTACACGGTGGGCGTATCTGGGTTAAATCGATAGCCGGAAATGGTAGCAGTTTTTACTTTAGCATTCCTATTATCACAATTAAAAGGGGACACTAGCATGAAAGTCAATTGCATACTTCTGGTAGATGACGATGAATCGGATAACTATTTTCATGAATACACGATTAAAAAAGCTGACATCTGTCATAATCTCAAGATTGCAACCGACGGGGCTAAAGCACTCGAGTATATTCACAGAGCGGGACAATCGGGACAAACTGAGGAATATCCATTGCCCGATATTATTTTCCTGGATATCAATATGCCACGCATGAATGGTTTTGAGTTTCTGGAGGAGTATAAATTACTGGATCAACGACTTCGTTCAGGGATAGTAATTACCATGCTGACTACTTCCCTGAACCCATCCGACCGTGAGAAAGCATTACAAACGGGTATAGTAAGTGAATTCCTGAATAAGCCACTTACACCTGAAATGCTTGAAGAAATTCTTAAGAAGTACTTCACCAAATGACAGCAGCTATATTTTTTCAGGTTGTATTTCCGGCAGAATCACATGGAAAACCGCACGCGAATCTTCAACCCCTTCAGCAAAAATATGGCCATGGTAATCGTCTACAATTTTCTTGCACAGGGCCAGACCAATACCTGTACCGGGATATTCAAAAGCAGAATTCAACCGTTGAAACATTGTAAAGATTTGTGAAGCATACTTTTGATTGAATCCTATACCATTGTCCTCAATGTTGATTTGGTGGTAAGTGTTTTTTGGGTTAAGCTTTGGAAATTTTTTGAGTGCAGCACTTGGAAGCTTGTGTGAACTTATACTAATAACAGGCGGTACCCCATCTCTTATAAATTTTAGCGAATTGCTCAAAAGATCATAAAATAGTTGATTCATCTGGAAAGGAATAGCAATAATTTCAGGAAGCCGGTTTTTGACTACTATTTTCGCTTTCTTTTCTTCAATAAGTAGTTCAAAATCAAAAAGTGTATCCTTGATTATTTGATTCAGGTCGGTTTTTTGAAAGAGCTTTTGGTGATGACTAACGCTTGCATAGTTATGCATATCGTTTATCAAGACTGACATACGGGTAGCTGCAAGTTCTATTTTCCCAATAAACTCACTAACTCTTTCAGGTGAATTCCCTTCATAAAATTTCCTGACCGATTTCGAGAAAGTAACAAGTTTTCTTAATGGCTCCTGAAATTCATGGTTAGTTGTATGGGCATATTGCTCAAGCTGCTTATTAATTAATGAGATACTATGATTACGTTCAGCTACCGTTGTTTCAAGTTCTTCTGAGAAGTCCCTTATTCTTTTTTCATTCAGTTTCTGGACAGTGATGTCAATAAATGATAGCAGAATCAAACGTTCTTCAGTAGGGCTGGTAAATTTGCTTGCATTTAACTGAAAAACCAAATTCCTGTTATATATACCCTTCATTTCAAATTCCAGGTCTTCAAGTTCTATAGCTCTTTGAACGACGAATTTTTCTAAAGGAACCCTGAGTTTCGGAATATTAAACAACTGGTTATTAATTTCAAAAAAGCCTTGCATTGAAACATCCAGGTTAATTTCGAACTTGTCGTTGAAGGCTCGGTTTGTGGTTTTTATATTATAACCTGAATCTATCACAATAAGAGGCTTTCTGATCGTACTCATGATGGTATCAGTGTATTTGTTGATAGCATCAATTTGCTTGTTTTTCAGTTGCAACTGGTTAATTAAAATCCTTAGTTCTTCATTGGAATTAATTAGTTCTTCTTTTGACGATTCCAGCTCCTCATTGAGGCTCTGCAGTTCTTCATTGCTGCTAAGCATTTCTTCATTGGCACTTTGCAATTCTTCTGACACCGTTTCCTGGTCTTCGGTTATTGATCGCATATCTTCTCGTGCATGGGCCAGTTCTTGTTCCAATTGCGATATCCTTGCCAGGTATTCGTCAATAATTCTTGATTCTTCACCACCGGGTTGAGTAAGTGCTGCGTTAGATTTTGATTGTTTGAAAATTATCAGGAAGTATGGGTCAATGCAATTTTCCAGTGGTATGATCTCAATGCTTGCATGAATCAGATTTCCCTTGTTCATCATGGGAATGTCATTCTTGGTAACGGCAACATTACTAGTCCTGACTTTATGTAAAGTGCTTCGCAATTCAAATGAAAGGCCTTCACGGGCCATTTTCAGCAGGTTAAATGTTGCTTTTCCCTGAGAAGGTTCAAGGAAGGGGCTAATATCACCATGTATGTAGACGATTTCCATCTGGCTATTGATGATTACATTTGCCGGGGTGTATTCTTTCAACAAAATCGTTTCAGCAACTTTCCGAAAATCAGAATGCGAATTCAGCGATTTAAGCGATTTCTGTCGTGCAATTGTTTCAACTTTGCGTTCGCTGCTGTAATCAAACATGTTCTTTTCAATGGGGTTGGCTGTGTATATCTTTTCAGTCGTATTGAATGCAGTAAAAAGTTCTTGTGAATGAGTTGTGGTTTCTGATTTACCCTGCAGGAAAAATCCCTTTGTATTCAATGCATAATGGAAGGCTGTAAGGGCCTTTTTTTGCAGATAGGGTTCCATATAAATGAGAACATTACGGCAACTCAGCAGATCAATATTTGAAAAAGGAGGGTCTTTTAAAAAGTTATGTTCTGCAAAAACACACATTTCGCGCAATGGCTTTATTATCTGGTAATGATGGTCAGATTTTCTGGTAAAATAGTTCTTTTTCCTCTCGTCCGATAACATTGAGATCTCATCGAGGGTATAAATTGCTTTACGGGCATAAATAATTGCACTTTGCGAAACATCAGTTGCAAAAATCTGGACCTGTCTGTCATCTGTGTATGTTTGCAGGTATTCATATATCAGTATAGCCAGTGAAAAAGCTTCCTGTCCTGTTGAACAGCCTGCAGACCATATCCTAACAGGTTTATCATCCTGCTTTGAATCGAAAATCTTAGGAATAATCTCGTTTTGCAATATATCAAAAGTAACAGGGTCACGAAAGAAAGAAGTAACCGGTATTAATAGGTCCTTATGCAAGAGAGAGAGTTCATCTTTATCATTTGAAACAAATGAGTAATACTCTTCAATATTCTTTTGATTACTTATTGCAATACGCCTTGCAATCCTTCGCTGTATCGTTTTTTGCTTATAATGCGTGAAATCGATATTAAAATGCTGTTGCAACAAGAGAATGATATTTGCTGAAACCAGTTTCTCTTTAACACCTGAAATTTCTGATATTCTATCTTCCTGTATCTTAAAAACATCAATCAGTTTTTGCGGAATCTCTTCAACAGGTAAAATGAAATCGACAACGTTGGCATCAACTGCACTGCCTGGCATACCTTCAGCAACAGCACTGCTAACATTCTGGGCAAAAGTAATACCGCCATACTTCTTAATAGCTGCCAGTCCCCGGGTACCATCAGTTCCTGTACCTGTAAGCACAATGCCGACAGCCAGGGCCTGATGTACTTCAGCCAGAGAAGTAAAAAAAACATCAATCAGCGCATTGGTCGCCAGGTTTTCGCGAGGTGTGATCTTTAAAACACCATCAAAAGTAGTGAGGGTTTTATTGGGTGGTATAACATATATGTTATCAGGTGCCAGGTGAATATCATTCTCAATCAGGTTTACGGGAAGGTTAGTAGCCTTTGATAGTAGTGAAGGTAGTATGCTTTCAAAATCAGGGTCAAGATGTTGAACAATAACATAGGCCATTCCTGAATTTTCAGGCAATGCTTTCAGGAATTTTTTAAAGGCATTCAGCCCACCCCGTGAAGCTCCAATTCCCACAATTGGAAAATCCTGTTCAGTTGCCTGTGGTAAATCCGGCAATACTCTATCATTCTTTTCCACGTGTAGATATTTGATTAATAACAAATTTAAGCAAAAAATGGACTTGCCCGACGTTTTTCATTCGGAATCAATTAATTAGTGTGTTTTGTGAGGTTATGTTCTGGCTGAGAGGATATATCGCGCTAAAATATGCAACCGACTTGATAACGCCAGCATATGGCGACAGCAGCTCTGGCAGGAAACAAAAAAGCCCTCCAGTGAGGGCTTTTTTAAGCGGTCCGGACGGGACTCGAACCCGCGACCCCGTGCGTGACAGGCACGTATTCTAACCAACTGAACTACCGAACCATGTTCATTTGAGGCTGCAAAGATAAGAAGTTTATTATTCCACGCAAGACCTTTGTTAAAATTTCATGCAATTTTTTGAAAAAATTACCTCCATCAACCTGTTGGCCTTTTTTATTTTGTTTTTTTATTGCCAGCCTATTGAAAATGAGAATAAACCAGTGATGAATTAATACTTAGTTTCATCTTCCTTTGGTTCAACTTTATCTCTGTATCGCTACAGCATTGGTCTGGAGTTGCTCCTTAGGGGTTAGTTTGTACCAAGGCTGAAGCAACAGTGTGATAAGTTTATAGCAATGTGCGATAAAATGAATCCCCAATATTTCTCTTTGAATGCTTAGTTGAGTCTCTTTAAATATCCTGCCAGGTGGCTTTTTTTGTACTACGTGAACTAATCTTCGTATTCAGGGGTTAGTAATATCTTTATGGAGGCTTTATGTTTTCAATTACTCCCCTGATTATTTATTCGGCAATAGCTTTTTTCATTTCTGTGATAATGATAGGGCTTTCACATTTTCTTGGCGAACGTCATAAGGAAAAAGCTACCGGTGAACCCTTCGAATCGGGAGTTGAGCCTACCGGTAATGCACGACTCAGGTTCTCATCCCATTTCTATCTTATAGCGATGTTCTTTGTGATTTTCGATCTTGATGCTGCTTTCATCTTTGCATGGGCAGTTTCAGCCAGGGAATTGGGATTGCAGGGTTACCTGGGCGTTGCTGTTTTCATACTGATTTTCGTTGCAGTGCTTATTTATGAATTGGGAATTGGGGCATTGAATTTTGGCCCTGACGGAAAAAAGATACTTAAAGCTAAAAATAAGGGCAAATGAATTATGGTATAAAGGATTCGGATTCCATTATAAAGGCTGCCTCTTATAACCTGTCATCAGTTGAGGGCTCAGGTGATAAAGCTGCACAACAGTCATTTATTCTTACTACTCTTGATGATATGATTGGCTGGGGAAGGAAGAACTCTATCTGGCCTTTTGCTTTCGGCTTATCATGTTGTTTTGTTGAAATGGCAACTTCATTCACCAGCAGGTATGATATTGCCCGTTTTGGCGGTGAGGTAATTCGTGGAACCCCCCGTGAGGCTGATATGATTGTGATAGCTGGTACGGTCTTTATTAAGATGGTTCCGGTAATTAAACGCCTGTACGAGCAAATGATGGCACCTCGTTGGGTTATTTCAATGGGCTCTTGCGCAAATTCCGGTGGAATGTATGATATCTACAGTGTTGTACAGGGCGTTGATAAATTCCTCCCTGTCGATGTATATGTTTCAGGTTGCCCTCCACGGCCTGACGCCTTTCTTGAAGGCCTTCTGATGTTACGCGATTCCATTGGTAAGGAGCAAAGACCCCTTAGCTGGGCAATTGGATCACAAGATATAGTAAAAAGAGATTCATTTCCCAGTATGCGTGACCTTAAAAATGAGGAGCGTATGCGAATGGGAAATATCAGGCCAATGAACGAAATGTGATGAATTGATACAGATGAACGAACAACAACCAATTTCACAGGTATTAATATCAAGATTCGGCGAATCGTCTATCCTGCATGAACAGGCCACTGCAGATGGTATTCCTACACTGTGGATTGACCAGGGGCATGCTGAAGAAGTTATCAGGTTCCTGAAGTATGATGTTAGTGACCCTTATAACATGCTCTATGATTTATGTGCTGTAGATGAAAGAAAAAGGGTGAACTTCAATGGACAACCATCATCTGATTTCACTATTGTTTATCACCTGACTTCATTAGTCAGAAATGAAGATATCAGGCTTAAAATTGCGACTACAGGTGAATATCCTTCTGTAAAAAGTATAACAGGTATTTGGCCTTCGGCTGCCTGGTATGAAAACGAAGCTTTCGACATGTACGGTATTACTTTTACAGGACATCCGCATCAGAGGCGGCTTTTAATGCCTAAGTGGTGGAAAGGACACCCCCTTCGTAAGGAATATCCCGCAAGGGCAACTGAACAACCCCCTTTCACACTGGATGAACAGATGCGGGAAATGGAAGAGGAAGACCTGAAATTTGTACCAGAAGACTGGGGACTGAAACGCCAGAGTGAAGATACCGATTTCATGTTTCTTAACCTGGGCCCGCAGCACCCGGGCACGCATGGAGTACTCAGGTTAATCCTTCAACTTGACGGCGAAGATATTGTTGATGTTGTGCCCGATATTGGATACCATCACAGGGGTGCTGAAAAAATGGGCGAACGCCAGTCGTGGCATACTTATATCCCTTATACTGACAGGGTTGATTATCTGGCAGGGGTCATGAATAACCTTGCTTACCTGTTACCGGTTGAAAAACTTGCCGGTATTGAGGTTCCCGACAGGGCAAAGGTGATAAGGATTATGATGACTGAATTATACAGAATCCAAAATCATCTTGTATGGTTGGGAACTTATGCACAGGACCTCGGCCAGCTCTCTCCTGTATTCTTTACTTTCAATGACCGTGAGAAGGTTTTCGATATTACTGCGGCAATTACAGGTGGCCGAATGCATCCTAACTGGTTCAGGATAGGAGGTGTTGCCCAGGACCTGCCCGATGGATGGGAAAAAGCAATGCAGTCATTTGTCGATTATATGCCCAAGCGCCTGAAAGAATATGACAGGGCAATCATCAGAAACAGCATTTTTAAAGCAAGAACTGTTGGAATTGGTGTATATACAGCTCAGGAAGCTATTGAATGGGGAATAACCGGACCAGGTTTAAGAGCCACAGGATTTGATTTTGATTACCGGAAAAAGAGACCTTATTCCGGTATCGACCAGTTTGACTTTGACGTGCCATTAGGTAAGAACGGTGATTGTTATGATCGCAGTCTTGTAAGAATGGAAGAAATGCGGCAAAGCCTGAGAATTATACAACAATGTATAAATAATATGCCTTCGGGCCCCTATAAATCAGATCATCCTTTGGCAACTCCTCCAAGGAAAGAAAGGACAATGAAAGATATTGAAACTTTAATAACCCATTTCCTGGGTGTTACCTGGGGGCCGGTTATTCCTGAAGGAGAAGCCATTGTTCCTATTGAAGGGGCTAAAGGAAGCTATGGATATTACCTGATTAGTGACAAAAACACTTCAGCATACAGAAACCGCATACGTACTGCGTCTTTCCCACATATGCAGATGGTGCCATTGATCAGCAGGGGTTACACAATTCCCGACCTGATGTCGATACTTGGTGCCATGGATTTTGTACTTGCTGATATTGACAGATAAATGATTGGATAATGCTAACAGACAACGAAAAAAAGGAAATACTTGAAGAAGCAAAAGCTTTCCCTTATAAGAAGGCAGCAGTGATAGATGCTTTGAAGATAGTTCAAAACCATAAAGGCTGGCTGTCAGACGAATCTATCCGTGATATTGCAGAATTCCTTGAAATGTCGGTTGATGAAGTCGACAGCATTGCCACATTTTACAGCAGATTGTACCGCCAGCCGGTAGGGAGGAATGTAATCTTAATCTGCGACGGGATTACCTGCATGATCATGGATTACGAAAGTATCTATGACTATATCTCTAACAAACTGGGTATTAAATTCGGCGAAACAACCAGCGACAACCGCTATACTTTATTGCCGATTTCATGCCTGGGTGATTGTGATAACGCACCTTCAATGATGATCAACAACGACTTATACAACCGGCTCACAATTGAAAATATTGATGATTTGCTTGATGGATATAAATAAATTCAGAACACACGATTCACAACCGGGAACTTAACTTTTAATGGAGAAACCTTTAACAGGACATATTAAGAAAGAAGGACCGCTTTACCTGGATGGATACAAAAAGACAGGTGGGTATGATGCTGTTCATAAGGCACTAAAAGAGATGGCGCCTGCCGATATAACTAATCTGGTAAAAGCATCCAACCTTTTAGGCAGGGGAGGAGCGGGTTTCCCAACAGGTTCAAAATGGCAATTTGTTCCTATGGGCGAAGGTGCCCCATATCCCAAATACCTTATTTGCAATGCAGATGAAATGGAACCCGGTACTTTCAAGGATAAATACCTGATGGAATATAATCCTCATCAACTGATTACGGGGATGATTATTTCAGCGTTTGCAATCCAGGCTTCTGAAGCATTCATCTTTCTGCGGTGGGCTTATAAAAAGTCTGAAACTGTCCTCAGAAAGGCATTGGCAGAAGCCTATGAGGCAGGTTATCTTGGGAATAACATATTGGGTTCCGGTTTTAATCTTAACATCCATCTTCATGTAAGTGCCGGAAGATATATCTGCGGCGAGGAAACTGCACTGATCAATTCGCTTGAAGGCAAAAGGGGCATTCCCCGCGCAAAGCCTCCTTTTCCTGCTGTTAGTGGCTTGTTTGGAAAGCCGACAGTTGTAAATAATGTTGAAACATTATCCTGGATATCACACCTGGTACAGAATGGCGCAGAATGGTTTAAAGCACTCAGTTTAACAGGTGAAGGCGGTACGAAGATTTATGGTGTCAGCGGACGGGTAAAGAATCCCGGATTATGGGAATTGCCATTAGGGATTACCATGAGGGAAGTCATAGAGGATTATGCCGGTGGAATGCTTGATGGATATCAATTGCGCGGCGTAATTCCCGGTGGTGCCTCCACCGATTTTGTAACGAGTGATCAGATAGATGTAAAAATGGACTTCAGGAGCATGGCATCAGTGCGAAGCCGGCTTGGAACAGCCACTATGATCATTCTTGATGACAAAACTTGTCCGGTGAAATTTCTTCAGAATGTGGAAAGGTTTTTCGCCCTTGAGAGTTGCGGATGGTGCACCCCATGCCGTGAAGGCCTGCCCTGGGTTGAAAAAGTATTAGGCGCTATAGAAGATGGAAGGGGAACAGAGAAACACTTACAGATACTGGAAGACCATACGAAATACCTGGGGCCGGGAAATACTTTCTGTGCTCATGCACCTGGTGCAATGGAACCACTTCAGAGCGGCCTGTTGCATTTTCATGACGATTTTGTCAGACATATACATGAAAAACACTGTCCATGGAAGAAGGCTTGATAAAAATAGTGATAGATGGCAGGGAGCATATTGTTAAGCCCGGTGATAACCTCTTGGCAACATGCATTGCATTGGGTTATGACCTTCCTTACTTCTGTTATCATCCTGCTATGGGTTCGGTTGGTGCCTGCCGTCAATGTGCCGTTAAAAAATACAAGGATAGATCTGATACCAGGGGGCGCATAGTGATGTCGTGCATGGAACCTATAACCAATGGGCTCATTATATCTATTGAGGATGCTGAAGCCAAAAAATTCAGGAAGTCAATAGTTGAAGGGCTCATGCTTAACCATCCCCACGATTGTCCGGTCTGTGATGAAGGCGGAGAATGCCATTTGCAGGATATGACTGTGATGACGGGACATGCATACCGTCGCAATGATTTTAAAAAGAGAACCTATAATAACCAATATCTCGGTTCATTTATCCACCACGAAATGAACCGCTGTATTCAATGCTACAGGTGTGTGCGTTTCTACAAAGATTATGCAGGCGGAAAAGACTTTGACGTATTTGCTTCACGCGATAATGTATTCTTTGGCAGACATGAAGATGGTGTATTGGAAAATGAATTCAGTGGCAATCTTGTTGAAGTTTGCCCTACAGGTGTTTTCACTGACAAAACATCCAGAAAGCACTATACCCGTAAGTGGGATTTAACCAATACCCCATCAATCTGCACGCATTGCAGTGTTGGTTGTAATATTATTGCCAGCGAGCGCTACGGATCATTGAGAAGGATCATGAGCCGCTACAATGGTGCTGTTAACGGTTATTTTTTGTGCGACAGGGGGAGGTTTGGTTATGAATTTGTAAATGGTGATCAAAGGATTGACACTGCGGTGGTTAAATTGTCGCTCTATGAAGACCACGAAATTATCAGTGCTGCTGAAGAAAAACAAATCCTGAAAAGCTTCATAAAGGACAATGAAAAAATCATTGGAATTGGTTCGCCAAGGGCATCTCTGGAATCAAATTATGCATTGTTGAAGTTAGTTGGAAAGGATAACTTTTACAGTGGGGTTTCATCAAGTGAATATTCACTCACAAAACTTGCCCTGAATCTTATTAAAGATGGTCCTTTTTACTCACCCTCACTTTCCGAAATCGGAAAAGCAGATGCCATTATAATCATGGGTGAAGACATTACCAATACAGCCCCGATGATTGCACTCGCGGTGAGGCAGGCTTCAAGGACTGTCCCCGTACAATCAGCTGTTAAGGCAGGTATTCCTGAATGGCTGGATAATGCAGTACGCGACCATATACAGGATAAACGCAGTCCTATTGTAAATGCTGCTCCATACTCAACAAAACTTGATGATATTTCAGCCTTTAATGTTAAAGCAAAGCCTGACGACATTGCCAGCCTCGGATTCCAAATCGCAGGTTTGATATCAGTAAAAGAGCCTGCATCAGTATCCGGCAAAGAGCAAGCAGCAGTTTCTGGTGATAATTCCGTTTCAGAATCGGTTAAAGATTATAATCCGGCGGCAGATAATGATCTTGTTTCAGGAATCGTGGAACAACTAAAGTATGCGAAGAATCCTGTCGTTATTACCGGTGTCCATAGTGGTTCGGCGGCTGTGGTACAGGCTGCAGCTGATGTGGCCTCTGCATTGGCCAATGCCGGCAAGAATACCGGCTTATGCATTGTATTGCCTGAAAGCAACTCCATGGGACTTGCCATGATGGAAGGAAAAGCACTTGACGAAGCCATTCATCTTGTTCAGAAAGGTGAGGGGCATACCGTGGTCGTTTTGGAGAACGACCTTTACAGAAGGAGCAGTAAAGAGAAGATTGACAATTTATTGGCTAAAAGTAAGGTAGTCATTGCATTGGACCATACGCAAAATGCAACTACTTCCAAAGCCCATATAGTTTTACCAGTTGGTACTTTTGCCGAATCAGAAGGGACATTGGTTAATAATGAAGGCAGGGCTCAACGGTTTTATAAGGCTATACCTCCGGGGAATTCTCCCCTTGAGAGCTGGCGACTGTTGAACGGATGGGAAACACTTGATGATGTAATTGCCGATATGACAAGTGAAATGCCCGTCTTTGAAAAAATAAAACAGTACTTGCCCGATGCTGATTTCAGAATCTATAATGAAAAGATCAGCAGGCAAACAAAACGGTTCAGCGGAAGGACTGCAATTACAGTTGACCGGAATGTGCATGAGCAAAAACCACCAGATGATCCTGACTCACCACTGACGTTCAGTATGGAGGGAACTACCGAAACCAAACCTTCTTCGCTGGTCCCGTATTATTGGCGTCCCGGCTGGAATTCATACCAGGCCATGAATTTTTATCTCGACAGGCCGGACGGTTCCATGAAAGGCGGTGATCCCGGTATCAGATTGATAGAAGAAAATTCAAGGGATGAGCATTCAGCAACATCTTTTGTTGCTTCACAAATTGAGTCTTCATCTGCAAATGATGAACGGCTTGTGGTACCGGTATATCAGATTTTCGGATCAGAGGAATTAAGTTCTATGGCTCCGGCTGTTGCTGAAAGGATACCGCAGCCTTTTGTAATTGTTAATAGTGAGGATGCTGTTTTACTAGGTAAATCAGATGGTGAATTAACAAAATTGCATATAGAGAATACACTGGTTGAAGTTGTTGTTAAAATTGATACCGGTGTTCCTTCAGGAATTTTAGGTTTATCCGTAAATCTTCCGGGAATGGAATACTTCGAATTGCCTGCAAAGATTACTTTGACCAAACAAAAACAGTAACAGCGTGGACTACGGATATATTATAGCAGGGATATTGTTTTTGGTGCTCACCATCGCGGCGGGATTAATCTATGTGGAAAGAAGGTTGCTTGCATTATGGCAGGACCGATATGGGCCAAACAGGGTAGGGCCTTTTGGGCTGGGTCAGGTGCTGGCAGATGTTATAAAGATATTCTTCAAGGAAGACTGGATTCCACCGTTTGCTGATAAAGCCGTATTTGTCATTGCCCCGGGAATACTGATCTTTACCATTCTGATAACTTTTGCCGTTATTCCGTTTACTCCTGAGTTCTATCTTTTTGACTCTAATATCGCACTGCTGTTTTTCCTTGGCAATTCGTCCTTAGGGGTGTATAGTATTGTACTTGGAGGTTGGGCATCAAACAATAAATACTCATTATTAGGTGCTATGAGGGCTTCTGCACAGATGCTTACTTATGAAGTATTTATGGGTTTATCTCTTATGGGTGTTGTGCTGATGGCTGATAGTTTTAATTTGAGGGAGATTGTTGAAGCCCAAAAAAATATGTGGTTCGTGGTTCCTCAATTTGTGGGTTTTGTTATTTTTCTTATCGCAGGAATCGCTGAAACACACAGGCTTCCGTTTGATATGCCTGAAGCGGAAGGTGAATTAATAGCGGGTTATCATTCAGAATATTCCGGAATGAAATTCGGGATGTTCTTTGTAGGTGAGTATCTTGGCGTTACCCTTATATCTTCACTAATAACCATTTTGTTTTTTGGTGGATGGCTGGGACCTGATTTTCTGCCACCAGCCGCCTGGTTCTTCCTGAAAACCTTCTTCTTTATCTGCTTTTTTATACTGCTCAGGGCATCGCTTCCCCGGCCACGGTACGATCAGCTGATGAACCTGGGATGGAAGATCTTGCTTCCTCTTGTCCTGCTGAATATTCTGGTAACAGGAGGTATTTTACTATCAATTCAATAGACGGAGATATGTTAAGTATTATAAGAACGATATGGCTAACTTTTCTTCACGCTTTCCGGAAACGCGAAACAGTAATGTACCCCGAAGAAAAGCCAAACCTGCCTCCCCGGTACAGGGGAAGGATTATTTTAAGCAGGGATCCCGATGGAAATGAGAGATGCGTAGCCTGTTATTTGTGTGCAGTTGCCTGTCCTGTTGATTGCATTTCACTGCAGGCAACCGAAGATGAAAATGGCAGGAGGTATCCTGAGTTTTTCAGGATCAATTTTTCAAGATGTATATACTGCGGTTTTTGTGAAGATGCCTGTCCTACTTATGCCATCCAACTTACACCTGATTTTGAGATGGGTGAGTACATCAGGCAAAATATGGTCTATGAAAAGGAAAACCTGCTTATTGATGGTCAGGGTAAATACCATGGATACAATTTCTATAATGAAGCAGGGGTTGATGCTGGTGTGAAAGTTAAAGGTGATGGTGAAAATGAATCAGGCCCGGTTGATGTGCGCGGTTTAATGCCATGAGAGTATTTATGAAAGATATATCTGATTATTTATGAACACAATATTCTATGTAGCTGCAGCATTGGCAATGTTTTCAACTGTAATGGCTATTACCGGCAGGAATGCTATTCATGCCTTATTGTTTCTGATACTCTCACTTCTTTCTATCTCAGTAATCTTTTACATTCTGGGTGCTCCTTTTATCGCAGCACTTGAAGTAATAATTTATGCAGGTGCTATTATGGTGCTGTTCATCTTTGTGATAATGATGCTTAATGTAGGGATCGAGAAAGAAACTGAGAAGTCATGGCTTCATCCCCGCATGTGGATTTTACCGGCCCTGTTATCAGTTATTCTGCTGGCCGATTTCATTTATATGCTGAAAATAACTGATATGGGAGTGTCGGCAGGTAGAGTCATTTTACCTAAAGAAGTTGGTATTTCATTGTTTACGACTTATTTGTTGGGGGTTGAAATTGCGGGAATGATATTACTTGCCGGCATTGTAGGTGCATATCATTTGGGTAAGCAGAAAAAGAAGGTGTTGCACAGATTCCTGGACAGGGAAGAAGTTCCTTTAGCTGATGAGAAAACAGTTTAACGACTTTATAAATAAAACATGATCACAGTACCAGTCGAAATTCAACTTTTGTTTGCAGCAATGCTCTTCTTTACCGGGCTTATTGGCGTAATGGTACGAAGAAATATACTCTTTATGCTTATGTCTATTGAAGTGATGTTCAATAGCGCAGGACTTGTATTTATAATAGCAGGATCACATTGGGGGAAAGTTGACGGGCAGGTGATGTTTATTTTCATCCTATCAGTGGCTGCGGCTGAAGTGTCGGTAGCACTGGCTATCATCCTTCAGATGTTCCATCATTACAAGACTATTGATGTTGACAAATTAAATCAACTGAAAGACCAGGAAGAATGAATGTGCTATTAGGTTTGATTCCAATAATTCCATTTGCCGGATTTCTGATCCTGGCACTTGCAGGCAGCAGGTTATCATCCCGGATGATTGCTTTCACAGGTACATTTACCGTTGGCCTTGCTGCTGTTCTGTCACTGGTAGTTGGGTTCAGTTATCTGGACGATTTTGCTGATGGTGCATCTGTTTCAATAAAGTTATGGGAGTGGTTAAAAGTCGGTGATTTGGAGGTTGATTTCAGCTTAAGGCTTGATTCCCTTTCCATGGTATTTATTTTCGTGATCACTTTTGTGGGTTTTCTTATCCACCTGTTCTCTATTGAATTTATGAAAGGAGACGAAGGGTATGCAAGGTTTTTTGCCTACATGAACCTTTTCGTAAGTTCTATGCTTATCCTGGTCCTTGCCGATAACTTATTACTCTTGTATTTTGGATGGGAAGGCGTAGGATTATGCAGTTACCTGCTGATAGGATTCTGGTATAAAGAACCGTTAAATGGATATGCGGCACGAAAAGCATTCATTGTCACCAGAATAGGTGATGTTGCCATGTTACTGGGATTACTGTTGTTGTTTACCACGCTGGGAACGTTGAATATTGGTGAAATAATGACCAGGGTTTTATCAGAATGGAGTGCCGGGAATAATGTTGCCTTCTGGGCTTCAATCTTGTTATTGGGCGGTGCTGTCGGAAAGTCAGCACAATTACCTTTACATACCTGGCTTCCCGATGCTATGGCAGGCCCATCTCCGGTTAGTGCGTTAATCCATGCAGCCACAATGGTAACGGCGGGTGTATACCTGATTGCAAGGACTCATGTTCTTTTTGTTCTTTCACCTGTTATTATGTCGATGGTGGCTGTAATTGGTGCACTCACTTTATTGATGGCCGGGTTTGCCGCAGCTGCACAGCATGATTTAAAGAGAATACTGGCATATTCAACCATAAGCCAGATAGGTTATATGTTTCTTGCCTTAGGGGTTGGTGCCTGGTCGGCAGCAATTTTCCATTTCATGGTTCATGCCTTCTTTAAAGCACTCCTATTTCTTTCAGCGGGTGCAGTTATTCTTTTACTTAATGATGAGCATGATATTTTCAGAATGGGCGGACTAAGGAAAAGGATGCCGGTAATTTTCCGGACCTTTCTTGCAGGTTCGGCTTCTTTGAGTGCTTTACCACTAATAACAGCAGGGTTCTACAGTAAAGATGCCATACTCTGGTTTTCATGGGCTTCCGATAAAGGAAGCTACTTTCTGTGGTTAGGTGGTGTTGTGGGTGCATTCATAACTTCATTATATACCTTCAGGATGGTCTTTATTACCTTCTTTGGTGAAATTAAGACGATGCCCTCAAAAACTCCGGGTAAATTAATGAAAGTTCCATTGGTTATTCTTGCAATTCTCTCCTTAACAGCAGGTTTTATAGAACTGCCTGAATCACTGGGACGAATTCATTTATTCACCGGATTCTTACATCATGTATTACCGGGCATTGAAGTCACAGCTGAAAGATCAACTGAAGTGCTTTTTCAGGTTATAACAGCGCTCATATCTCTTTCAGGCATTTATCTTGCTTACCTCTTATTTTACCGCAAATCATCATTTGCTGAGTCATTCAGCCATAGCAAAATAAACGGGTTCTTCCTCCATGGATGGCAATTCGACAGATTGTATGATTTATTGTTTGTGAAGCCTTTTGTGTGGTTGTCGGAAATTGACCGGAATGACCTTTTTGACCTTGTGAGTAAGCAAATTTCAAGAATGATCATCAAAATAAACAAACTGCTGAGTGTTACGCAAAACGGTCTTCTGCGTTGGTACGTGGTAGCTATAGCCATTGGAATTGTAGTGATAATGACGATATTAACCTTTGATCAGGTAAAAATTTAAAGATTGACAGTATGGTACTTGTTTGGTTTTTAATGATTCTTCTTATTGCCGGAATATTGGCATGGATAGCCGGACATTGGAGTAATCTTTTACCAAGGGTAATAGCGATTACAGCTATTTTAACTGATCTGTTGATCCTCTGCATTAGTGTATTGAATAACAATGGCATTCTACAGTCACACCCATTGCAGGCAGTTCAGCAAATACCGGAATACAAGGCCGCATGGATTCCTGAATTCGGCATAAGCCTTCACCTTTCAATGGATGGTTTAAGCCTTTTGCTTTTGTTGCTCACGCTCTTTCTAGGACTTATCTCGGTGGTAATTTCATGGAAGGAAATCAATCAGAGGGTAGGGTTCTTTCACTTCAATTTATTGTGGATACTGGCCGGTATAAGTGGCGTGTTTCTTTCACTGGATCTGTTCTTGTTTTACTTCTTCTGGGAGATGATGCTGGTGCCCATGTACTTTCTTATTGGTATCTGGGGTCATGAGAACAGGATTTATGCATCGTACAAGTTTTTCATATACACGCAGTCGGGCGGATTGCTTATGTTTTTGGCTATACTGGCGTTATATTTTATAAATGGACATCAAACCGGTGTTTATTCTTTCGATTACCAGCACCTGGCAGGTACAGTCATGTCATCAGGCACCGGTTTTTTTATAATGGCAGGCTTTCTTGCCGCTTTCCTCATCAAGTTGCCGGTCGTGCCTTTCCATAACTGGCTGCCCGATGCCCACACTGAAGCGCCAACTGCCGGAAGTGTAATACTTGCAGGATTAATGCTTAAAACCGGAGCTTACGGACTGATTAGGTTTGTTCTGCCACTATTCCCTGAACAATCCGTATTGTTTGCCCCTTACGGCATGGCACTGGGGGTGGTCGGTATTCTGTATGGTGCCAAACTGGCCTTCGCACAAACTGATTTTAAACGCCTCGTAGCTTATACCAGCGTTAGTCATATGGGATTCATCATGCTCGGTGTATTCTCATTTAATATACCTGCCCTGCAGGGAGTCGTCGTACAAATGATTGCCCATGCCTTAAGCACAGGGGCTTTATTTGTTTTAGTCGGACAATTGCAGGAACGGATACACACAAGGGATCTGGATAAAATGGGTGGATTATGGCATGTAGTTCCTGTAATGGGATCTATGGGTCTGGTCTTTTCGGTTGCATCCCTGGGATTACCCGGGTTTGGCAATTTTATTGCCGAATTCCTGATTCTTCTTGGAAGCTTTAAGGCAAACATTCTTATGACTGTTCTGGCCAGTGTTGGTCTAATTGCATCAATGGTTTATTCGCTGCGTATTGTTCAAAAAGTATTTTTTGGAAAAGAGAAATTTACCTGGAATATCCCCGACTTCAATTTGCGGGAGAAAGTAATTTATGGAGCCTTTGTTATAGCCATATTTTATCTCGGATTATTTCCCGCAAGGGTTCTTGAAACTTCCAACAATTCTGTTGAAAGAGTCCTGAATGAAATGCATCCTGAAAAAACAGTGCAACCGGTTCAAAGACCTGAAACTGTGGAATTGATTAAAAGTCCGGAACCAAATGAATTGGATAAAAGCCATGAAACAGCTGAATTTGTAAAAAAACCTGAAAAATGACAGAGATTGATTTTTATTATCTCACACCATTCCTGATCACTGCCATCGCACCGGTTATCATCATGATAACCATAGCATGGGTCAGGAATTTTAACATCATCTACGTTTTTTCAGTAGCAGCTTTTTTACTGGCCCTTCTGTCGCTGATCATTATTCCAACTACAAACCTTTCAGAACTGCATCCTATCCCATACCGGATATCATCTTTAATTATAATTGACGGTTATACCGTTATAATCTCCATTATAACATTGGTTGCTGCTCTGATAGTTACCGGCTTATCACGCAGATACCTTTTATACCAGGAAAGTGAAAAGGAGGAGTATTTTGTAATTTTATTTGTTGCCGTGCTGGGTTCGTTACTGTTAATAGCTGCTGATAATTTTATAACACTGTTCCTGGGTCTTGAAACCCTGAGCATTTCATTATATGTGCTGGTTTCTTACAGGCGGTCACGACATAAATCAATTGAAGCCGGAGTTAAGTACCTGGTATTGGCCTCAGTTTCATCTGCGTTTCTTTTATTCGGCATGGGCCTCATTTATGTTCAGGTGGGTAGCCTTGAATTCAGTGAAATAGCTGCTGCCGGTGCGGGTAATTCTTTATTTTTTATCACAGGATTTGTAATGATGATGGCAGGTTTTGGATTTAAGCTGGCCCTTGTTCCTTTCCATATGTGGACCCCAGATGTTTATGAAGGCTCACCAGTGCCTATTGCAAGCTTTATCTCGACTGTTTCAAAGGGATCAGTAATTGCAGTGCTTTTGAGGTTCTTTTATGCAATTAATGGCTTTACTAATGTAAATTTTGTATTCATTATAAGTGTTTTGGCCATTGTTTCCATGTTTCTTGGAAACCTGCTTGCAATCAGGCAGCAAAACATAAAACGACTTCTGGCGTATTCTTCAATCTCAAATATGGGTTACCTGCTGATAACAATGCTGGTTGGGGGGGCTCAGGGTTTGTCATCTGCAATATTCTACATCCTGTCTTATTTCATTACAATTCTTGGAGCTTTTGGTGTAATTACACTTTTGTCATCCAATAACTTCGAAGCCGATAACTTAGAAGATTATAAAGGACTCTTCTGGAAGCAGCCGCTCATTGCAATCATACTCACAATTACCATGCTTTCACTCGCCGGAATTCCCCTCACATCAGGCTTCATGGGCAAGTTCTATCTCGCATACTCAGGCATAAATTCAGGACTTTGGATATTAATAATCTGCCTGATTGTTAACAGTGTCATTGGATTATATTACTATCTGAAAGTTGTTACAACAATGTTCTCACCTTCCGGGGAAACACAACTACCCGCCTCAGTTTCATTTTCAGGAAGCATGGTATTGGTCATGATCGGTTCAGGCATTTTATGGATAGGACTATTCCCCCAATGGATCATACATCACATTATTTCCGTCCTATAGAATATCATTTTGCAAATTGTTACGAATAATAAATCTTAATAGTGGGGTTTTTTGTTTAAGTAATACTATATCAAACAATTACTACTAAAAACTTAAAAACTCTACAAATGAAAACAAGCCTTACCAAATTATTTATGGCAATTGCCATCGTTGGCATGTCATTAACAGTTGCTGCTCAGAACAACACTGATGTGAAGCAGAAAATTGAAAAGTACAACAAAGAAATGGCTGACGCCATGATTAAAGGTGATAACGATAAAATTTTGTCGCTATACTCGCAGGATGTTATCTCACTGCCTAATAACGACAAGATGATACATGGAATTGCCGAATTACGGAAAGCAAATGAAGAGATGGACAAATCAGGGTGGAAAATAAAAAGCTATAATCCCAATATTATTTCAGTTGAGTCAAATGGCAATGTAGTAAACGAAATCGGCACCTATAAAATGGATGTTGCAAAAGAAGGTACCGGTGATACAAGGCATATTGAGGGCAAGTACCTCACCATATGGGAAAAGCAGAATGATGGTTCACTAAAAATCAAAACCGAAATCTGGAACCATGATTCGGAAGATAAAACTGCCATGTCAGAAATGAATGAACCCAGCGGAAGGGATTTTGAAGGGAAAAACGACATGGATAAGGACCATATGGATATGAAAAAAAATATGAACGAGCAGAATCCCGAAGGTCATGATATGACAGATGAGAAGAAGTGAGGGAGAGTGAGTGAGGTTGACTTAAGAAAAATTCAGGGCAGTCGTCTTATAGGCGGCTGCTTTTTTTTTGTATTGTGATTTTTTTTATATTTGATGTGACTATTTTCTAATTCATATGCGACATTTTAAATTTCTGATACTGATCTCAGTTTTTATTATGCTAGCTCAGAACATCAATGCTCAAACTAAGCGGGCTAATGTATGGTATTTCAGATATGCCGGTTTTGATTTTAATTATGGCTCACCTCCTATCGCAATTCCCGCACTCCCATTGTATAATTGGGCTGGAACATGCAGCATCAGTGACTCCAATGGTATCTTTCTTTTTTGTGGTGATGGGGAAAGGGTTTTAAATAAGTTTGGAAATATAATGCAAGGGGGGGATTATGTCGGATCAAATACCTGGCAAGGACCGATTGCTTTCCCAATGCCTGAGAATGAGAGATTCTATTACCTCTTTTCATATGTTTATACCGGTTCCATTCCCAATGATTTTATTTATACACTTGTCTATTCAGTTATAGATATGCAAGCTAATAATGGGGTTGGTAAAGTATGTGATTCGGTTTTGAGAAATCAACTTGATGCATACCTTTGTACTTCCATAACTGCAATTCATCATTCTGATAAAAAGGACGTATGGGTGCTTGCCCATCAAAAAAATACCAATAAGATATATGCATATCTTATTACGCCCTCAGGTGTAACTGGCCCAATTATCAGTACTGCGGGTGATAATGCATATTTTAATTATGATACATATTCAAAATTGTCTCCTGATGGTAAATGGTTTGTACAAAAATCAACCACCGAAGTCAATAATGTACTTCGTTCTAAAGTGCAAGTCCTTGCTTTCGATAATACAACAGGCATTGTTTCGGAAACAGGGATGTTTGAAATACCTTTAAAAATTAATAATCACGAACACCAGTCTTTTGAATTCTCACCCGATTGTTCAAAGTTATATATTGCTGACCTTTATCGATTGGATCAGTATGATATGTCAGCAGGCACGCCTGAACAAATTCTTGCTTCGAAGTATTCATATGACCTTGATACTTCTTCAGCACTAAAATTTGCTGAAGGTTATTTGCAATTAGGTCCAGATGGTAAGATATATATAAATGCCGGTGAAGGAGTCCCGGGAACCGGAACCTCGGTAATCCACAAACCAAATCTGAGTGGAGCCGCCAGTGATTTCAGGCAAAATGATCTGTTTATGGTTGATGATGATTATTCAACATTCGAACAAGCATTACCAAATTTTCTTACTGACTGGCTTAAAGACCCGGTGATTAAATCAGACCAATATTGTTCGAATCAACCGGTTAATTTTTCATTAGAACTAAACGGCTCAATTGATTCAGTTTTCTGGGATTTCAACGATTTCGGTAACGTTCCTAATGATACTTCAAGTTTACTAACCCCTTCTTATAAGTTCTCAGGGCCCGGTACTTACCATATTACAGCAGAGATTCATTTTGGAAACCTGCTAAAGGTCATTCCTTATGATATTACAATAGTAAAGTCACCCTCCCCCGATTTAGGGCCGGATACCCTCTTCTGCCTGAACGATCCAATCAGTTTAACCCTTGATGCCGGTGAAGGAGAACAGTACAACTGGAACGGAAACTTTACTCCCGGTGACAACACCTTTGTGGTTACCGATGTGGGAACATACTGGGTGAAGGTGATTGATCATGGATGCATTGGCAGGGACACCATCAATGTATCGCGATTTACAGCCGCAACTGTGGACATCACTAACCTTGATATTGCTCCCTCCAACTGCGGACAAAATAACGGTGCCATTACTGGCATTGTATTTACAGCTCCTGATCCCTTTACAGTTACATGGCTGGATGCGGGAGGTAATCTGGCTGGTGTGGGCAATGATTTGTTAAATGTGCCAGCAGGTGGTTATACTGCCACTGTGAATTATGGCAATAATTGTACAGACCAGTTTGGTCCTTATTCCATCGCTGATATCAACGCCCCCACGATTGCCAATGCCCTGCCTGAAGATGACCATTGCAACCAGGGCATTGGAAAAGTTACCATTACCCCTGAGACAGGCAATATAACCGATTATCAGTACAGCATCAATGGAATAGATTATTTTCCTTTAACAGGGGATATTATCGGATTGACTTCCAATACTTATAATATCACGCTGAAAGACCAGTTTGGTTGTATCAGTGCACAGGTATCAGTTGAAGTACTGAATGTGGAAAGCCCAACCGTAAATAGTATATCCACCCCTGAAACCGGCAGCAACGGGGATGGGACTATTACGGTGATTTCTCCGGGTGTTAACCTCACATACCAACTTGAGGGGGGATTACCTCAAACAAGCAGTGTATTCACCGGTTTGTCTGCCAATACTTATTATGTAATTGTAACCGATGAATTTGGCTGCGCCACCCGTGATACAGTTATTGTTGGTAATTTGCAAGGATCTCTTTTGGTGGCACTGGCTGATAACGACCGCAAGTGTCTCTATAAACCGGCAAACTCCGATATCCGCATTGCAAGGGTAACAGGAATGAAAGACCTGAAGGCAATACTTTACTTTAACGACAATATTCTTCATTGCACCAACTTCAATGCTAACAGTGCAGGATTCCCTGGCATTTCTGCTATGCTTTATACCATACCTTCAAGGGTTGAACTGGCATGGCATGGAACTTCACCAGTTACCAGCACCGATTCTCTTTCACTGGGCAGTATGCTCTTTGAAACCCTGCTTCAGGGAGCTGCCGATGTAAGCTGGGAGCCCAACAGCTCGGTAACTTATTTCCTCAACGAGTCAGGCGATACGATTCAGCCCATTCTCATTCCCGGCACCATCATAGTCCACGAACTGCCGGTAATTGCCATAGATACAAATCTGGTTGTATGTGAAAAGGACAGCCTCACCCTGCTACCACAAATAACCGGAGGCACCGATCCCTTAGAATATGCCTGGCTAACGCCAACTGGCACCAGCCCATC
>DATGXS010000036.1:0-1944 GCA_035298745.1 Lentimicrobium sp.
AAGAGTATGCTCGCCTGGTCGAGAAGCAGGATAAAGGTTGTTGTCCAACCACAGGCAGATGATGAAATGGACACAATTGTAAGCATCGACAGGGCTTCAGATTTTAAAAATTGGATGAACCGATAGCTTCGCGTTCAATGCGACGCGTTCGAAAGTTGTTCAAAAGTTGTTCAAAGCTTCGCGTTCAAAGCTACGGCGTTCAAGGTTGTTCAAAGTGTTCAAAGGGTTCAGGTTAATCAGATTAATCAGGTTAATCAGCTTAATCAGTGGTTCAGACATTTTAGTGTTCAAATGGTTCAAGGTGTTTGAATCTGAATCTGAATTTTTCAAATCCTCAATCCTCAATTTTCAATTCCTCAAATCCCATGAAAACAATCATAATAATTTTATCCTGTATCCTGATCATTGTTTCAGTCATATGGGTAATGAGTTCAGGACGTCCAAAACCCTTTCTTGATAAGTATGGAAGTCAAATACCCGGCAGCATCTCTGAAAAGTGTTTCATTGAAGTAAATGGATCAAAACAAGGCATGTTTATCAGTGGCATGGATTCAACTAAACCGGTTCTTCTGTTTATTCATGGTGGTCCTGGAATGCCTGAGTATGCCATTAGCCGGCATTATCCCATTGTACTTGAACAACTTTTTACTGTGTGCTGGTGGGAACACCGTGGAGCCGGTTTATCCTATAGTGCCGATATTCCACTTAAAACCATGACATTTGACCAGTTTGTAGATGATGCAATTGAAGTCACTAACTATCTCCGCCACAGATTTAACCAGGAAAAGATTTACCTGATGGCCCATTCAGGAGGCACCCTGACAGGCATTATGACTGCTGCAAAAGCGCCTGAGCTTTTTCACGCATATATTGCCATGTCGCAGATATCCAACCAGATGGAGTCAGAAAAACTGGCCTATACATACATGATCAATGAATTCCGTAAAGCAGGTGATTCTTCAATGCTCAGGAAATTCAGAAAATATCCGGTAGATCATCTTAATACTCCCTCATACTATACCATGCGCGACTTTCCAATGCATAAGCTTGGCATTGGTACAACGCATAAAATGAAGTCGGTTATTACCGGGGTAGTAATACCGGTTATGCAGTGCAGTGAACTAACTTTGAAAGAGAGGATTAACATCTGGCGGGGAAAAGCCTTCAATACCAAAACAGCCGGATTATGGGATAAACTTGTCAGAACAGACCTGACGAAGAAAATAACTGAGCTAAAAATACCGGTTTACTTCTTAAACGGAGTATATGACTATACAGTGTCTTATCAGCTTTCAAAAGAGTATTATGAAAAAATTGATGCTCCACGTAAAGGCTTTTACAGTTTTAAAAACTCCGCCCACAGCCCATTATTTGAAGAGCCGGAAAGGATGAAGTATATATTGGAAAATGATGTTTTGAAGAATAGGACTTACCTGGAAGATACACACTGACATGGCTTTTGCGTTTCCGGAGAGGGTAAAGTAGTGCAATTGCACTGATTAAAACAAGAAGCTGACTTATTCAGCCAGCCTCTTGTTCTCAACAAAGGCTTATTTGTACAAGGCTGTTTACACCAGTTGTGTTAAGTTTCTCAAAACGAAATACATAAATTATAGTTTGTGCTCTCTTGATTGTTACTTTGATCTGAATACTATTGAAAATTATACTACTGATGAAGTATTTCTTAATTATTATTCTTCTGAATTATGCATTGAAAAAATAGAAAACGAAATAGATAGGCTCCTATCAAAGTGTAAAAGTGTTTTTAATGTTATTGAAGGCCTTAGCTTAAAAGTAGTATCCGACATGATGAAAATATCTATGAGAACTACAGAAGCTCATTTGTATGTCGCAAAAAAGAAATTAAGAGATAAATTACGAAAATGACAGGAATAAGCAGTTTCAGATTTTTCTAACTCCTAACTGTGTTCCTTAGATAAAAAT
>DATGXS010000037.1:0-2963 GCA_035298745.1 Lentimicrobium sp.
TTTGATAAAGATGAAGTATTCTTTGCACCGGCTATGCCACTTGAAGAAGTGTTTGACCCAACAGGTGCCGGTGATACTTTTGCCGGCGGATTTATAGGTTTTCTGGCAAAGACTGATGACATTTCATTCGAGAATATGAAACGCGCTATCATCTTCGGTTCTGCTATGGCATCATTTGCCGTTGAAAAATTTGGCACCGAAGCATTGCTTGAGCTCAAAAACGGTAAACTGTACGACAGGGTACAGCAGTTTATGAGTTTGACAAAATTTGATATATTGTTAACATAGCACGAACGTTACTAATCGCAATTACATGGCAGCATGTTTTTTTAATCCATATTTTTTTATCTTTGCGCCCTGCGATCAGTAAAAAATTACGTAATTAATTATAAATATGAAGGTTTACAAAACAAATGAAATAAGGAACGTCGTACTTATTGGCGGAGCAAAGACCGGTAAGACCACCCTTTCTGAGTCAGTGCTGTTTGAAGGTGGCCTCATCAACAGGCGTGGAACAGTTGAAGATAAAAACACTACTTCCGATTATCGCGAGATTGAGCTGGAGCGACAGAATTCAGTTTCATCAACAGTGATGTATGTGGAGCATAAAGGTCACAAGATCAATATCATTGATGCACCCGGTTTTGATGATTTTATTGGGGAAGTTGTCGCAGCACTTAATGTATCTGAGACAGCCCTGATGGTTATCAATGGTCAGAATGGTGTTGAAGTTGGTACTGAAATCAACTGGAGGCAAACCATCAAATCAAAAACACCGGTAGTATTTCTTGTAAACCATTTGGAACACGAAAATTCTTCTTTCGAAGAATCCGTTCGCCAGCTTAAAGCCCAATTCGGTGGAAGCGTTGTGCCTATCCAATACCCGGTAAACGAAGGTCTTGGATTCAATGCAATCATCGATGTGCTTTCACAGAAAATGCTGAAGTACCCTTCAGGCGGTGGAAAAGCAGAAGTGCTTGACATCCCTGCAAATGAAAAAGATAAGGCTGAAGAAATGCATGCAGCTCTTATTGAATCAGCTGCTGAAAATGATGAAGCTCTTATGGAGAAATTCTTCGATGCAGGTACTCTTACAGAAGCTGAAGTGATACACGGGTTAAAACTTGGTATCATGAAACGCGGCATGTTCCCTGTAATGTGTATTGGTGGTAAACCAAATATTGGCGTTGACCGTTTGCTCGATTTTATCATAAGTTATCTTCCGGCACCTAATGAATTGCCAAACCGCAAGCTGACTTCCGGAAAAGAGCTCACATATAATGCCAGCGACCCAACATCATTGCTAATTTTCAAAACATCCATTGAAGAGCATTTGGGTGAAATTTCTTTCTTTAAAGTTTATGCAGGTGAACTCGCTGAAGCAATGGACCTTGTAAATGGAAGTAATGCTTCAAAAGAGCGTATTCCTCAGCTGTTTGCTGTTGCAGGTAAAAAACGCGAAAAACTTGAGAAAGTGATTGCCGGTGATATTGCAGCAACTATCAAATTAAAGAGCAGCCGTACAAACACTACTTTAAACAGTCCGAAGAATTCATCTGATATTATAGAGCCCATTGAATTCCCTGCTCCACGTATCAGTATGGCACTCAGGCCAAAGAACCAGAGTGATGATGAAAAGTTAGGTGCAGCACTTACTGAACTCCAGAAAGTTGACCCAACTATTACTGTTGAATATTCAAAGGAATTAAAACAGATCATTATGCGTGGACAAGGTGAATTACACCTCAACATCGCAAAATGGCAGCTCGAAAATATCGAGAAAATCCTTATCGAGTATTACGCTCCAAGAATCCCATACCGTGAAACAATTACAAAGCCAGCAAAGGCTATGTACCGTCATAAGAAACAATCAGGTGGTTCAGGCCAGTTTGGTGAAGTTCACATGCTTATTCAACCTTACTCAGAAGATATGACTCCTCAGAAAGAATTCCCGATCCGCGGAACTGAAGAGCATCAGCTTTCATGGGGTGGAAAGCTCGTTTTCAATAACTGTATCGTCGGTGGTTCTATTGATGCACGTTTTATGCCTGCCATCCTTAAAGGTATCATGGAAAAGATGGAAGAAGGTCCACTTACCGGATCTTATGCCCGTGACATCGTTGTAAACGTATACGACGGTAAAATGCACCCGGTTGACTCAAACGAATTGGCATTTAAACTTGCAGGTCGCCAGGCTTTTAAAGAAGCTTTCAAGAATGCAGGTCCAAAGATCCTTGAGCCAATATATGATGTTGAAGTTATTGTTCCTGCTGACCGAATGGGTGATATCATGACTGACCTCCAGGGCCGCCGGGCAATCATCATGGGCATGGATAGTGAAGGTAACTACCAGAAGATAAAAGCTAAAGTACCTTTAGCAGAAATGAACAGATATTCAACCGCCCTCAGTTCACTCACCAGCGGTAGCGGTGCTTACTCTCTGAAATTTGCCGAATACGCACAGGTACCAGGTGATGTTCAGACTGCACTCCTCAAGGCTTACGAAGAACAGGAGAAGGAAGAGGAATAGATTTTTTAGTGACTAGTGACTAGTGACTAGTGACTAGTGACTAGTAAAGGAAAATCAAATGAATAAAAGTGGCTGTCTCTTGGGACAGCCTCTTTTATTTTTTTGTAACTCCGCCCTTCAGGGCGGAGATAGGACTCTATGTTAAAAACATTGGGCTTTAGCCCCAGAAAAACGTTGTCTGGGGCTAAAGCCCAAAATGTATATGAGTACTTCTATCTCCGCTCTAAAGAGCGGAGTTACAGTGAAATGACAGACAAATCACCAACCATCAACTCAAAGGACCAATCACCAACACCAATTACCAAACAATAGTAACCACCGACTTCCCCTGCAAGGTATAGGTGATGTATTTGTTATTTTGTTTGATAGTAAACACCTGACCGGTATCGCCATAATTGGCAGCAACCATTACTTTTGATCCATCGGTATTTTG
>DATGXS010000038.1:0-2783 GCA_035298745.1 Lentimicrobium sp.
GCAACCCTGTTAAAAACCCAGAAAGCTGCATCATCTGAATAGGTGAGCATATCACCATTGCCTTCGGCAAATGAATGTGGAACCTTTGTAATTCCGCAATAAAAAGGAACGTATACTGTTGAGCCTGCATCGTCAACGCCAAACCAATTGATTCCGCCAATATGATTGGGCAGCCAGCTGCGCATCTGTGCTATAAAGGAAAAGCCGGTTTGTTGAGTAACTGTCACACGTTCATTAAAATATTCTTCTCCATTATATTTCCATGTCAGCGGTCGCCATCTGTATGGTGAATGAAAGGGACCGGCACCAATATCCTGCGACATATCAAGATCTGTCCCTTGTAAGTAATCGCGCTTGAACATCATCAGATCGTGGGGAGTAAGTTTTCTATCAGGTTTTATAAACAATGGCATTCGTTCCTTAGTGATGTCTCCTTTTGCATAATCGTAGTAGTTGGCCATCTCTTTATTGACCTCTTTAAAGGCCGACCAGACTCTTATTTCACAAAATCTCACATTATCAAAAGTAAGTGGAGCATATACATCGCTAAAACTAAATTCTTCATCTTTGCCGGTAAAGAATCCTTTTGCCCTGGCCAGGGTTATCACATCACTTGCGTAAATAAAATCTAAGTCAGGGTTAGTGATTAGCTTAAAATTTTTGCTGCTAATAGAATTCCTTTTATTTTCCGGCCGGAAGATATTTATTCTGGCTTGATTGGCATGCGCTGAAATGTATCCGTCAGGAATTCTGACAGCTACCCACACAGCACCTTTGTTGGCATTATATTTTAGTCCTGTTTTTTTGTCGACCAATTGGTTATTTCCTTTACCAATAATCTCCATAATCCAAACTTCATTTGGATCGCCTATAGAGAATGATTCACCTGAGCTGGCATAACCATATTTCTCAACCAATTCTGCAATTACCTGAATTGCTTCACGTGCAGTTTTTGACCGCTGCAAAGCAAGGAACATTAAACTTCCATAATCAACAATACCTGAAGTATCAACAAGTTCTTCTCTTCCACCAAAAGTAGTTTCCCCTATTGCCACCTGATTCTCATTCATAAAACCGGTAACCTGGTAGGTATGCCTTGCTTGCGGAATCTGGCCCTGAGGTTTGGCAGTTCCCCTGTCATATAAGGTAACCATGGTTCCCTCAGGCCAATCAGCCGCCGGTCTCCAGTATAATTCACCATACCTTATATGAGAATCAGCTGCGTAACTAATCATTGTACTTCCATCTGCTGAAGCACCCTTTGATACAAGGTAGTTAGTGCAGGCTATTGAATGAAATGCCTGAGATAAAAAGATTATCGTAAGTAATGTACTGAGATTTAACTTCATGAATTTTGATTTTAATAAAGTGGCTAAAATACAACAGAGTTACCGATTTTCCTTAGTATTATTGCAGCATATATCCCTTAAAGGAAAAAGATGATAATAACAAGTGAAGCTGCAATTGCCAGAATAGCAGTCCACAAAACCGGAAATGCCGGTCGTGAAGAAGGAATCCGTTTATCAAAAAGTGAATTGCACCTGAAAGATGAGGTTATGACACTGCTTGGGCGTTATTTCCTATCTCCTTTTTCAAAGAACGAGTATTATAATTTATTTCATGAAAGCGATCTGAACCTGAATGAAGTATATCATTTTGCTTCATCAATATTTGAAGACAATGATAGCTTTTTTGAAAATTCTATGAATTTGGCCCGGCATCTGTATGCAAAATCAAACCATCCAATGATAAAACCGGGTGAGTTTTATGTGGTACTCTTTGAAGGATTGATTCTTGATGGAAAAGAAACAGAAGCGTTGGGTATATTTAAGTCAGAATCGAGAGAGACTTATTTGAAGGTTTTCCCTACTGACGATAATTACCTGATTGACCAGGAAGAAGGTATAAATATTAATAAGCTGGAGAAAGGTTGCCTGATCTTTAACACTCAGCCCGAAGAGGGTTATGTTTGTGCTGTAATTGACACTACAGGTAAAAGCACCGACACCAGATACTGGTTCGATGATTTCCTGAAGCTTAAAGAACGGAATGACGAATATCTTAAAACCCGTGAAGCACTTGAATTAACCAGGGAGTTTGTGAATAAAAAATTACCTGAATCATTTGAAATTGACCGTCCGGGACAAGCCGAACTTTTAAATAAATCAATGAAGTTCTTTAAAGAAAATGAGAACTTCAAAATGGAAGAATTCGTAAGCGATGTTTTTGCAGATAAAGAAGTAATTTCTTCATTTAATGAATATCGCAGAGATTTTGAAGCAGAGCGACAAACCCAGATAGTAGACGATTTTGATATTTCAGAGCATGCAGTAAAAAAGCAATCACGAGTCTTTAAAAGCATTCTCAAACTTGATAAGAACTTCCATATTTATATTCACGGGAATAGGGATAATATTGAGAAAGGTTACGATCAGGAAAAGAATCTGCACTTTTACAAAGTGTATTTTGAAGAAGAAAGTTAGTCAAAACTGAAAAAATAAAGAATTCCGCTATTTGCATGCTGACAGTTAATGACAGCGGTCATTGAAAAATAACAACATCATGAAATCACGTTTCCTATTAACCTATGTTGCAATTTTTATAAGTCATAATATTGCATTTTCACAATCAATTAATGTTAAACCGGTTGATTATGTTAACCCATTGATAGGGACTTTCAGCGATTTTAGTCTTTCAAACGGAAACACTTATCCTGCAATCGGATTGCCATTTGGAATGAATTACTGGACACCACAAACTGCTAAGAATGGTGATGGCTGGCA
>DATGXS010000039.1:0-79709 GCA_035298745.1 Lentimicrobium sp.
GAAGGTATCGGTCACCTTTTTTACGAAACCATCTGAAACTACATCCTCATCGGTGAAAGCTTTTTCAACGAAGTAGCTCTTGTACTTCAGGTATTCAATGCCAGGGTGGTTGGCATCGAAATCTTTTGGCGGGCGGCTTAATTTATCTTCGTACAACCCGGTGAAATTCTTTTTAAAATCCTTTGATTCCAGTATTGACCTGAACTGGTCGGTATTGAAATAAATCTCATTCCTGATCTTCTTCAGCACATCGGGCGCCGGCATATAAATGCCACCACCGGCAAAACAGTTACCCGGATCGAGGTGGATGTAATAACCGGCCCTGGGACTTTTGCGTCCTCCACGGGCAATATACGCACCAATATGGTTCTTATAAGGCTCTTTGTTGGGACTAAAGCGAACATCACGGTAAATCCTGAACACACAGTCCTTCCCTGTCAATTCGCCCAGTTGAGGGTCAACGCTGCTGCGGATACCTTCAATCACCTTATCCAGAAAGATTTCATGTTTCTCTTTTACCGCCAAATACCGCTTTTTATTGGTTTCAAACCATTCGCGGTTGTTGTTCTCTTTCAGATCCGATATAAAATTGAGGATTTCTTTCATAAACCGGGTGTTTTATGCAAAGATATTTAAATTCAAGATTTCGGATTCCAGATTCCAGATTCAGATTCAGGATTTTCAAATTAAAAAAAACGCCATTGTCAGAAATCCCCAACCAATTATGGGATATAACCAGGGCAGCCAGTTATATTTATTTCGATAATCAATATCCATATTGTCAATTATTGACTTGTATCTTTTTTTTCTAAAATAATACACTCCAAAAATTAGAAACAACACAAATATAATCGAAACTCCATTTCTTTTATGAAACAAAAATTCAAAAAGGCCGAAATAAATCTTCAGAAGCAGAAAGGTAGCAATAATATAGAAAGAAGTAAAAAAAGCAACCAATAATGTACTAATGTACTCAGCTATATCCTCATTCTTTACCCTAATCTGAAACCGGTAGTATTTATAGAATAATAAATCAAAAAATTGTTTCATGGTTTAAGTTCTTTATGCAACATGGTTCTCATTTTCAATCCTTAATAATGACTTTCTTATATTGAAAATTAACCGCTATTACTCCCTCCATATTGTATTGCCTCTTCAAGCACACCAATATTTATATCCTTAAGCGTTTTGAACTTTATGCAGTATCCGGTTACACTTGCTTTACCTAGTTTTTTCCCAAAAGTTTGAACTAAGTAGGTTTTATCAGGGATACCGAGAATATAGACAGAGATCCCTGTTGTATTGGCACTTATGCCAATTTGAAACCACTCTTTGGTTTCTCCGTTGGCATATTTTATGGTGTGTGATCCATATCCGATATTTGGATTGGCAACAACTTTACCCTCACTGTTTTTGCCATCAAAGAACCACAATTTGCATCCGGGCAATACAGCCAGTGTGCGCTGGTGCAACTCATGCATTTCACCACGTTTTGGTTCGGGCAGACTGTTTATATAGTTTTCTATTTGACCCTGGATGTTCATCAAAAGATAAATTAACTATTAAATTATTGAAAGCTGGTTTAGTGACTTCACATTCTACCCTATCATCATGCAAATGTATAAGATATCGAAAGAAGACAATTGTTTTATTCCTAAGGCAACTACTTAATTTACCACATTTGACATTTCCAGCAACTTATTCAATGTATCTTTAATCTTATCTGAACTTGGCCATGGGACTTCGTTTGTGATTATTTCACCATTTTTACTGACCAGAATAAAGAATGGAATTCCACTGATGGAAAACCTTTTAGACAAGTAATCGCTGTCAGCATCATTTAGCCAGTAATGATATCCAGTGACATTGCTTTTGTAAATCACTTTTTGCCAATTGTCATGCTTGCAACGGTAATTTTCAAATGCACTGGCTTGTTGCACTTCTGTTTGTGACATCACTTTAAGTGAAACCGATAACAGGATTAAGATTATAATATGCTTCATGAAAGTAAAGATATAAAATATATCAAAGTCTTTAACAAATGAGTCAATTGTGATCGAATTGTCAAAAGATTTAAAAAATAATGAGAATTCCTTTCAGTTCCATAAATGAACTATTGCATTCAACCTCCATTCAACCTCCTTTTACCTTGCATTTATCCTCCATTTAATATGCATTATAAGAATGCTGCTTAAATGGAGGTTGAATGGAGGCTGAATGGAGGTTATATGCTGGTTGTATGCAATAAATCCTCAAGGGTTCTGAGATAGAACCCATTATTTTTAAAAATTTCGCTGTTTCAGGATACAGGGTATCATTAGAAGTAATACTTTTATATCACTATTGGATAATTTATTAATTGCATCGCTCATTTACTTGTGAAGCTAATAGTCAATAAAAAGTTGCTGCTTGCAATGCTGTTATTTACAGCGTTCAATTCATGCTTCGCCGGAGGGGAAAAAAAGTTGACCGGTGCAAGGTCTTCTTCTATTGGCGGAGCATCCGTTGCAATTTCTGATGTTTGGTCAGCTTTCAACAATCAGGCAGGCTTGGCTTCCCTTAAACAATCTTTTTTTGGTGTTTATTTTGAAAACCGCTATTCCCTTAAGGAACTGAGTTATAAAGCGGCCGTATTTGCCCATCCAACTAAACTTGGCACCTTAGCTTTTGATGTTTCACACTTTGGATTTAGTTTATGGAACGAAAGTAAGGCTGGCCTGGCTTATGCCAGATCATTTGGCAAATACGTATCGTTCGGAGCACAGCTCGATTATATCCTGATCAATAAAGGTGAACCTTATGGAAGGTTTCAAATGGTCACTTTTGAAACTGGCCTTTTGGCTAATCTGTCACCCAAAATGGTTATTGGTGCTCATTTGTATAACCCCCTGAACGCCCGAATAGCAAAATTATCCGATGAAAGAGCACCCTCTGGAGTTAATTTTGGTCTGGCCTATCATGCCAGTAAGCAGTTTTTAATAACTTCTGAAGTTGAAAAGTTTATCGATGAAAAGATCAATATAAGAACCGGGATCGAATATTACCTCGTCGATGCACTGGCCATCAGGACCGGTATATCTACCCAACCAGCCCAATTTTCTTTTGGTGTTGGTTTGAATGTCAGGAAATTTACCATTGATATCAGCACTTGCCGCCACCAGGTACTCGGTTTCAGTCCACAAGCCTCTATTTCTTATGCGATTGACTAGGCCTGAGATATTAATTTTTGTCATTCTCCTCTTTTCGGGAAGAATTCTTTCACAGGAGTTGCCAGTCAATGATACTTTAAGCGAATCGACAACAGAATATTTGATAGAGGATGTCGTGACTCAAACAGATGGCTCTTTTGATTTTTCAGATATCAGGAACCAGGGATTATTTGGAAGCAGGGGTGGAATTAACATCAATAAAGCTTCTGAAAGGCAGTTGAAAAGGTTGATGCTCAATGACACTCAAATCGATAATCTGAAAAAATACATTTCCTCTTATGGTGAATTGACAAGCATTTATGAACTGAACCTGGTTGAAGGGTTTGATTCTACGTTGATCATTAAAATTAATCCCTTTATCAGGTTTGACCTTGAAGAAGAGTTGAATGTAATCACTGCCAGTAATCTTATTAAAAAAGGGAAAAATACAATTATTGCCCGTTATGGCAGGGATCTTTCTCTGCCTGAAGGCTATCATGCAGACTCAGCGGGACAAACACCCTATGCGGGAAATGCCGACAGGATCATGCTGAAATATGCTTATAATTATTACGACAGGATAAGGTTTGGTGTTTCAATGGAAAAGGATGCGGGTGAATCGATGGCAAAAGGATTTGATTTTTATTCATGGCATTTCTTTTACAAGAGTAAGAAGGTGATCAGGGCATTTGCCCTGGGAAGCTATAATTTACGTTTTGGACAAGGACTCACCATGAATACAGGATTCAATCCCGGTTCAAATATTTCTTATCCGGTCTATAAACCCCTGGGGAACAATATTTCAGCCAATACAGGGACAAATGAGGGAATGGGACTGAATGGAGCAGCTGCAACATTTTGTCCGGTAAAGTGGTTTTCAATTACCCCATTTTACTCATCAACAAAACAGGATGCCAGGATTTATGAAGAAGATACGACTACTGCACTTTATTTCACCAGTTTAAATGAAACAGGATTACACAGGACAGCAGATGAAATAAATCGTAAAAACAAGCTAGATGTAAGGGTATATGGTGGAAATTTAAGGTTTTCGCATGGTATGGTCAGTATTGGCAGTACATTTTTCAGAACAGAATTTTCTGAGGATTTACAAACTTCTAATAAACCTTACGAAGCGTTTGACTTTGAGGGTGGAACACTATTCAATTATGGGAGCGACTTTTTAATACGTTTAAATTCATTGCATCTTTTTGGAGAATATTCATCTGGCAATGAAGGGACAGGTGCTTATATAACAGGTTTAAATTTATTACCATCGCCCGATTATAGCATTTCTATCTCATGGCATGATTACTCACCAGGCTACTACAATTTTTACAGTAACCCATTTTCTGAAACTTCAGGCAGCACAAATCAAAAAGGACTATACGCTGCTTTTACGTCGAATATAGGTAAGCACCTGAAAATAGCGGCTTATGCAAGTCAGTGTACTTTTCCGTGGTTGAAATACCGGGTTGATGCACCTTCAAAAGGCAGCAGTTATGCTATACAGGCTATGTATAATTGGTACGCAAAAAATGAGCTATTACTTCGATTCACATACAGAAATAGAATGCAAAATGCTTCTTCAGTATCTGAAATAGTTAATAATAACAGCGCAATCGACTATCCCATAGATATATCAAAATTTACTTTTCGGTTCAACCTTCAGTATTGTCCGTATCATACACTTATTTTAAGGAACCGGATTGAATACCTTGTGAATGAATCACCTGTTAAGGGAACCTCAAATGGCTATCTACTGTATCAGGATTTCATTTATACTCCTGTGAATGAGAATTATTCAGTAAACATCAGGTATGCCTTATTTGATACCGACTCCTATGATGAGCGCATTTACGCATATGAGAAAGATGTGCTTTATTCATGGTCGGTTCCCGCCTATTATTATCGCGGAAGCAAGCTAAGTATCATGCTGCACTATAAAATTTCAAGAGATTTAGGTTTATGGCTAAAATACTCAACCAGTTATTATCCGGGAAAAACAAGCATTGGGACAGGACACGAGGCATCAAATGGAAATACAACATCCGACATCAAACTGCAGGTTCTCGTAAAAATTTAGCATTCTCACTTCGATTTCTACAAATAGCAATCCAAACACTTTCCCCCCGTCAAACCAATCAAAATTTGGTTATTTTTGTGCAAGGAAATATGCAAACCGATAATATTATTACCTAACACAACAATCAACTATGTTAAAAGGACATCCTAAGGGATTATTAATTGCTTTCTTCTCCAATATGGGAGAACGCTTTGGATTTTATACCATGATGGCAATCCTGGTATTATTCCTACAGGCGAAATATGGTCTCAATGAAGCCCAGGCCGGAGGTATTTACAGCTGGTTCTATTTCGGGATTTATGCCCTTGCCCTTATTGGCGGCCTTATTGCCGATGCTTCCCGCAAATACAAAACGGTAATTCTTGTGGGTCTCGTGATTATGTTTGCCGGTTATGTGGTAATGGCCGTTCCCGGAAACCCACTGGCAATTACTATTACGGGTTTATTTACCATTGCTCTGGGTAATGGTCTTTTTAAAGGAAACCTTCAGGCTGTTGTTGGCCAGATGTATGATGACCCCAAATATTCAAAAGTACGTGACTCAGCTTTCATGATCTTTTACATGGGGATTAACATAGGCGCCTTTTTTGCTCCTTTTGTTGCAACCGGTATGAGGAACTGGTTTCTTGGAACACAGGGTTTTCAGCACGATGCCAGCTTACCCGCACTCTGCCATGCATATATGAAGGGTAATCTTCAGGATATGACCACTTTCCAGGAATTGGCAAATAAGGTTACCGGCACAACAGTTACTGATTTGGGTGCTTTTGCCCAGTCGTATATTGATGCTTTCGCCAAAGGTTATAATTACGCTTTCGGAATTGCTGCAACGGCAATGATTATTTCGCTTCTGGTATACCTTATTTTCAATAAATACCTGCCATCAGTTGAAAAAGCAAAGAAAGCAGCCGGTGAAGGCACTAAGGTTAAAACCAATTATGTTAGTTTTTTGATTGCTGCCGGCCTTATGCTGACTACATCATTTATTTTCTATTTCGCAATGGGCGACCTGGCACTTGGAATGGCTGTAGGCCTTTTTGTAGGATTTGTTGCCATTATGCTTCTTATTTCAACAAAAGAGGAAAAGCCAAGAATATCATCCCTCATACTTGTTTTCTTTGTAGTGATCTTCTTCTGGATGTCGTTCCATCAGAACGGGCTTACGCTTACATTCTTCGCCAGGGATTACACAGTAAAACAGGTTGACCCGTTCACCAATATTTTCTTCAACCTTGAGTCAATTTTAAGTTTCATAGGCGCAGTGGCAGGTATTGTACTGCTTTTCAACAAGAAGAAAACAAACAAACTTATTGGTGCCGCATTTGCCATAGTATTCGGCGCACTCACTTACTACCTTGTTTCACAGTACTCAGCTAAAAACCCAATTGCACCTGAGGTTTTCCAGTCATTTAACCCGCTGTTTATAGTGTCGCTTACCTTCCCGGTTATGGCAGCATTCACATGGCTGCGAAACAAGAATATGGAGCCTTCAACACCAAAAAAGATCGGTATAGGTATGTTTATTGCTGCATTAGGATTTCTGGTAATACTGATTGCCAGCATTGGGCTGGTTTCACCCCACGAACTGCAGGTGGTTGAGAACGGCCATATCAAATACAACCCGGTGCCTGACACTTCCAGGGTAATACCTTACTGGCTGATCAGCAGTTACCTGATTCTTACCATTGCAGAGCTTTTCCTTAGTCCAATGGGATTATCATTTGTTTCAAAAGTGGCCCCGGCTCGTTTCCAGGGTTTAATGCAGGGTGGCTGGTTATTGGCAACTGCAGTTGGAAATAAATTCCTCTTCATCGGAAGTAATTTCTGGGGCAAGCTCGATTTGTGGCAATTATGGTTAATCTTTATTGTATGTTGTGTACTATCAGCGATATTCATATTCTCGATTATGAAGAGACTGGAATCAGCTACAAAATAAGTTCACAGTAAAAAAAAAAAAGGCTGCTGAAAAGCAGCCTTTTTATTTTTATCATAATTAATTCCTCAATCTGCCTTTTTTTAAGTTGACAGAAAACAATAAACCTATGTAATTACCGGATAGCTCATAATAACCGCGACTCCGGGGTGAAACCAAAAGATTGTCAAACAAATACTCTCCTGACATCAGAGTTTGAAAATTCATGGAATAGACGAGGTTCGCTTTTATAAGTGCTTTCTTCATCAGATAAGAGCCCCCGATACAAATCACGTAAGCACATTGCATTGAATTATCGGGGCTTTCAGCCCGCAGGCCAAAGACTTCTCTTGATTCGGTATGATCTTCATTAACAACAGCCACAGACATCTCTGCTGATCCTGATGGGAAATATTTGAACTTGAAACCGGTAAAAGGTTGAACGTAAAAATGCCTGGAAATTTCAATGTTCCTTTTAACATATAATGGAAAAGAAAACGATAACATCGCGTACCCTCTGGTATAATCATACAGGTCATAGTTGCAATAGATATCCTCTTTCTTTAATACATATTCGAGGTTATATACTGGTTCCGGTGACCATAGGAATCCGGTGGTTAAGGTCCATTTTTTTAAATTAAGGAAATCGTATTCAACACCCGCATAATAACCGGGAATAGGTTTATTCACAAATGAGTGTTCACCATACTGAGGAGTTATTTTTGCTTTATTATAAATAACAGGACCTGCAACAATACTCCATTTTCTATAAAGTTTAAGTGGGTTTTCTTCTAAAAGTGTCTGAGCCTTGGTAATTGAAAGACTTAAGCTGCAAAAAAGCAAAAAGTAAATAGTCTTTAGATTCATAATAATATATTTCATAGCCCAAATATAGAGATTCTTTTCAAACCACAAACCACAAACCTATAACCCCCGAATACTAACCCCTCAAAATCTTATCTTTGCGTTATGAATAATTCAGGCAACTACCTTCCATACAACTCATACAATGAATACTTCAAGCGCACTTTTGGAAGCCGTGTTCAGAAGGTAAGCATTGATGCGGGTTTTACCTGTCCGAACCGCGATGGCCTGGTGGGAAAGGGTGGCTGCACCTATTGTAACAACGATGCCTTTAACCCATCATATTGCGATTCGGTTAAGCCTGTTGAGCAGCAGATCAACGAGGGCATTGAATTCCATAAGATCCGTTATCGCAGGGCGCTTAAATACCTGGCATACCTGCAGACATACTCGAATACCTATGGCAGCACCAATCATCTTCGTGAAGTTTACTCTGCAGCCCTCAGCCATCCGGATGTAATTGGCCTCATCATTGGCACCCGTCCCGATTGTATTGATGATGAGAAGCTTTCGCTGATAGCGGAACTGTCGCGGAAATTTTACATTATGGTTGAATATGGGGTGGAGACCATAAATGAAGACACCCTGAAAAGCATAAACCGCGGACATACATACAGCCAGTCGCGCGAGGCCATTGTTAAAACTGCGGGAATGGGAATTAAAACAGGTGCACACTTTATCTTTGGTCTTCCAGGTGAAAGTCGTGAAGAGATGTTCAACAGTGTGGAAGAAGTATCATCCCTGCCACTCACCACCATTAAGTTTCATCAACTGCAAATTGTAAAGAACACCCAAATGGCCCATGATTACCTTAAAAACCCGTCAGCCTTCAACCTGTTTACCCTTGAAGATTACATAGATTTCATCATAAGATACACCGAACGGCTTAATCCTGAATTCATTATAGAACGCTTTACCGGCGAAGTGCCACCACGATATCTTGTCACTCCCCCGTGGGGAAATCTCCGCTCCGACCAGGTAACCACCATGATTATTGAGGAAATGAAGAGGAGAGATACCTGGCAGGGGAAGTTTTTTAGTGACTAGTGACTGGAATAGTGACTAGTGACTAGTGACTAAAGGCTAAGGGCTAAAGGAATTTTGAATTCTGAATCTGGAATTAAAGGTTAAAAACCCTATTTATGGTAAACCCAAAATAGATTCCTTTATCGGTCCATTTGCTGCTGGTTTCAGTGATGAAGGCTGATTCAAACAATGGCTGTGCATTGGTTAATCGCAGCTGAAACACGTGTCCGCCTGTTTCAATGTCAAAGCCTACTGAGAGACAATCCTGGTAGTTGTCGGCAGATTGGCCGGGCAGCAGGTAAAAGTATTCTGCATTAACTGAAGTACGTTGAGTGAGCTTATACCTTCCTCCTAATCCGGCGGCCATTATATCATTCTGGTCGGCGCGACCGGGTACGAGATTTTTGTGAACATAGGTTGGTGTAAGCTGTAGTGAAAGTTTCTGTGAAAACTTACGTGCTATAAGTAGCTGAGCGACATAAGTTAAACGGGATGAAAAGTAATTTTTACGCCCTTCATCTGTAAAACGCATTGAATTTAACTCGCCACTGCCATACACTGACAGGGATAATGGCATTCTCCGTGCCCCGGTGCTTTGCATAAGAACCTTATACTTCACTGATCCGTCGAACGTTTTTTGAAATGAACTTCTTCCAATACCAATACTCATGCGTTTGGTCAAACCATATTCAAATCCCAGCCTGATAGTGGAAGCATCAAGTCCCCACATATTATATGCACCCTGGTCTATACTGCCGAAATTGTGCTGAACCATAAATAAAAGTGTTCCTTTTGGCGAATTTTCGATTGATTGACCAAGCACTATCCGCGATGTCTTAAAAGTAGCATAGGTATAATCGGTTGTCAGGCTGTCACCTCCTAGCGCATCCATCAGGTCTTGTGCTTTAAGACTTCCTGTGAAGAAAGTCAGTACCATCAGAATAGACAATGTAATTTTACTGTTCATAGTTGTGCGTTTAATTCTGAGGAATAAGTTAATTACTGAGGTGTTTGCTGATTGATCCAGGCGTTAATTTTCGATAATTCGCAGTCAGGCAACGGGCTACTCTGGTCGGGCATTCCCCTGAAACCGTCTAAATGATTTACAGCCCCATGGATACGTACGATATTTTGAACCACCGATTCATAGTTATCGGTAAAAATACCTCCTGAAGCTCCACTTCCACTGTGGCATGAATTGCAATTAGCAGCAAAAATGGGGACAATATCCTGGGTGTAAGTTACACTGGTTGTATCGCATGTGGTGCTTCCTACATAAAGATCTTCTTCATTGTCGTAATAACATCCCGTAAAAGCGATTGTTATGAGTGGCAGCACAATTGTAAGTATTCCGTACAGTTTCTTCATTGTTGTTTTATTTAGTGACTAGTAACTAGTGACTAGTGACTAGTGAGCCTTACTTAATTGTCAAACATACCCAGGTTAATCCATTTCTGTAAGATTGCAATATTGCAAGCTGACAATTGATCACCATTTTCAGGCATTTTAAGATAGCCGTTTTGCCATCTCACGGCACCCATCATTCTTCCTCCTTCAACAGCCGCTTTTACAGTAGGGTAATCGGTGAGCAGGAATTTTCCTCTGGGCTGGCTGCCACTATGGCATCCTTTGCAGTATGTTTCCATTATGGGAAGTACGTCAGCGGTGAAAGTAACGTTTACTGAATCGCAAACTTCATCGCATGATGTATTTTGGGCACCCTGTAATATCCACAGGCTGATCTTGTCAAGTTGCTTTCTGCTAAGAGGTTCATTGGGCTTCGGAGGCATTATTTGCAATGAATTATGGTCGGCAGCAATTGCTTTATGCAATTCACTGGCCATTGGTTTTCCCGCAGTTACCTTAGAAACAATAGCATCATAATTGCCAAGGAAGAATTCTTCACCCCCATCATGACAACCCGACATCACGCAGGATGATTGAATAACCGGCAGTACTTCAGTTTTAAAGCATACAAGGGGGATATCTGATGACAGTTCAGGTTCATGATAACAACTATTGACAACACCAAAAACGGCCAACAGGAGAATGACATTCAATTTTTTCATAACTGATATAATAACGTATCAAAGATACGAAAGAGAATATCATTCTACATTTTTTTTACCGGTATCTGCATCTCCTCCTTTTTTCCTGCCAGCCTTTTTAAGGGCCTGATGGATGATCCATTCAATTTGTCCGTTTGTACTTCGGAATTCATCGGCAGCCCATTTCTCGACTGCTTCTAAAGTCTTCTCGTCGAGTCGCAAAACGAATGGTTTCTTCTGGCTCATTTAAAAGGAATTTAATGGGAATGCGTTCAGGCTAAGCAATTACTACTTTTCAGCATCTGAGCATAGGATTTATTGATGAAGGGTTCCGGCATTTATAATGGGCGCTGCATCTTTGTCAGAACAAAGCACCACCATAAGATTGCTGACCATAGCTGCTTTTTTCTCCTCATCAAGGTCAACAAGTCCCTTTGCCGATAATTGATTAAGAGCCATTTCAACCATGCTGACTGCACCTTCAACGATTTTAATCCTGGCAGCGATAACAGCGGTTGCCTGCTGGCGGCGTAGCATTGCACCGGCAATTTCAGATGAATAGGCCAGGTAGCTGATTCTTGCTTCAAGCACTTCAATACCGGCACGCTCAAGCCGTTCACGGAGTTCCTGTTCGAGGGCATGGTTTACTTCTTCTCCACCACCACGCAAAGTAATTTCAGCACCTTCATCATCAAAATTATCATAAGGATAATGACCGGCAAGCTTACGGATTGCAGCTTCACTCTGAATTTCAACATAATGAATGTAATCATCCACTTCGAAGGCTGCCTTGAAGGTATTTTCAGCTTTCCACACCAGTACAATGCCTATCATGATAGGATTACCCACCTTATCATTCACCTTTATGGGTTCACTGTTTAGGTTGCGGGCTCTCAGTGATATCTTGCGACGCTTATACAATGGATTTACCCAAAAAAGTCCATTCTTTTTAACAGTTCCTACATAATCGCCAAATAAAACCAGGACACTTGATTCATTTGGGTTTACTACCAGAAGTCCTGGAATAAGCAGAATGCCAGCCAGTAATACGAAGCCGCCTATAGTGCTGAGCACAGCGTTTTCGGGGTAATTAACAAAAGTGTAAATGGCCGTTGCAAAGAGCGCCAAAATAACTGGAACCATGATGTACCCTGAGATTGGGGTAGTGGTTTTTTCTTGTTCAAAAGTTTCCATTGTGATATCAATTTGATAGCACAAATATATCACAATTCAGATGCATTTGTCAAGGAAAAAATTAATGACACGTGAGAAATAAAGTAAAAGGAAAAAGGAAAAAAGAAAAAGTAAGGGACTCTTAAATGTTAAAAGCCTGAATACCAGCGTTGAATATCTTTACTTTTTTCTTTCTCCTAATCCCTAATACCTAATAATAATACCTAGTACCTAATACCTAATCACCAACTAGTCACTAGTCACGAGTCACGAGTCACTAATCACTATTTCACTACTTTTGCCACATGAAAACGTATACGCATATCTTCTTTGATCTTGACCGTACACTTTGGGATTTTGACAGGAACAGCAGTGAAACCTTTATGGATATTCATCAAAAGTATGATCTCCCGGGAAGGGGTGTTACAGATTTTGATGATTTCATGAACAGGTATCACAAGATAAATCTGGAACTTTGGGAGCACTACAGGCAGGGGACGATTGAAAAGGAAGTATTGAATGTTCAGCGATTTTCGCTGACATTAGATACATTTGGAATATCGGATAACAATTTATGTGAGAGCATAGCAAAGGATTATATAGAAATCAGTCCTACAAAGCGCCATTTGTTCCCAGGTACAGGTGATATTTTAAAATACCTTTCAGAAAAATACACACTTCACATTATCACTAACGGATTTGAAGAAGTGCAGCACCGAAAACTGGAAAGTTCAGGATTAAGGAAGTATTTCACAGAAGTCATTACTTCTGAAGATGCCGGTTATAAAAAACCCGATATCAATATTTTCAATTATGCTTTTGATGTAACAGGTGCTAATCCTGCAAATTCGCTTATGATAGGTGACGATGTTGAAGTAGATGTAATTGGTGCTCGTGATGCCGGAATGGATCAGGTATTGGTAGACCATCACCATAAACACTCACCGGTAGAAGCCACTTATTACGTAACATCCCTTGAAGAATTAGCCCACTTGTTATGAGTGGGAACGGGAGGTGAGACCCACTCCCCCACAAAAAAAAAGGTGGTCATAGACCACCTTTTTCAATACTGTAATTATGCCTTACTTCTTTTCAGGAGCGGGGGTTGGAGCTGGAACCGGAGCAGCAGCAGCCTTACCTGCGCAGCAACCAGGGGTTGCAGCTTTACCAGCGCAACAGCCAGCCTTAGCTTTGTCACCACATTCAGCTTTTGCTTTGTCGCAAGTCTTACCATCTGTTGCTGTAGCTGATTTTGTTTCTGTTACTTTTTCAGTCTTGGCTTTCTTTGGAGCTTTCTGTGCTGATACTGAAGGTGCGCTATAAGCGAATATGAACGCTACTAAAGAGAAAATGATTGCAATTTTTTTCATGAGTGTTTAAGTTTTTAGAAAATTCAGTCACAAAGATAAACCAGAACAAACATATTGAAGCGGTTTGAAATGTTAAAGTTATGTTAAAGGGATTCCAGATCCCAAAATTCGATATTCGAAATTCGTTATTCGACATTTGATATTCGATATTCGACATTTGATATTCGAAATTCGTTATTCATCATTGTTATTCGAAATTCGTTATTCGAGATTTGTTATTCGAAATTCGTTATTCGACATTTGATATTTCAGATTCGTCATTCAACATTTGATATTCAAACATTGAATTTAAAGATTGAAACCGAAACCTTCTAATCCAATTTCAATCTCGAATCTCGAATCTCAAATCTCGAATCTCAAATCTGAAATCTCAATCTCAAATCTCAAATCCCAAATCCCAAATCTCAAATCTCAAATCTCAAATCAAATGAAAGCAATAACCGTTTGTTTTCCGGAGACTTTCTGTCCGATGCTGACTTCTATTTCTGCATTTAGGGGGAGGAAGATATCGACTCGTGAGCCGAATTTGATGAAGCCAAATTCATCGCCCTGCCTTATACTGTTTCCTTCTCTTGCATAGCACACTATGCGACGAGCCAGGGCACCGGCTATCTGGCGAAGGAGTATTTCCACGCCTGAATGGTTTTCGATCACTATAGAGGTCCGTTCATTGTCAGTAGACGATTTTGGATGCCATGCAACCAGATACTTTCCGGGATGGTATTTCATGAACCTCACTGTACCAGAAATGGGTGCCCAGTTTACATGGACATTGTTGGGCGACATAAAGACAGAAACCTGGATGCGTTTTTCTTTGAAATACTCAGGCTCAAATACTTCTTCAATGGCGACAATCTTACCATCAGCCGGACTAAGCACACGACTTTCGTCGGGAGAGATTATACGGCGTGGGAATCTGAAGAATTTAACGATCCAGGCAAAGAAAAGAGCCAGACTTATCCATATAACATAGTGCAACCATAAGGGCATAGGTATTAAGCCTGTTAAAGGCGAAATAATTCCCAGCACGATAAAGGAGATAAGTATAATCCAGAAACCTTCCCTGTGAATTCTCATTACGGCGCAAAAATAGTCTAATTTACGAAACGAAGCAACCTAACAAGTATATAAACAATGGGAGCAGCCACCAACACTGCATCAAACCGGTCGAGTATGCCTCCATGACCAGGTAAAATCTTACCTGAGTCTTTAACACCAGCATTCCTTTTAAACATAGATTCGGTTAGATCACCAATAGTGCCGAAAATCACAATTGATATTCCTATCAGCATCCATTCCCAGACCTCGAATTCGGTAAATGATGCTGATACAAGATAGGCAATAAGTAAACCGGCAAGGGTTCCGCCTGCAAAACCTTCCCATGATTTCTTAGGACTGATACGGTCCAGCATACGGTGTTTACCGAATATGGATCCGAAAATATAAGCACCTGAATCATAGATCCAGAGAATCAGGAAAAAACCAAGCAAAAGGCCTGTTTCTCTCCATTTATGTTCTTCTGCAAGATTATAGAATCCGGATAACAAGGATAAGGGAATAACAACCCACACAATTCCCATAAGACACATCGCTATATTCGTAAGTGAAGTATCACTTTTCCGGTATAATTCTATAGAAAGAATGATTACAGGCACCAGTAGCAGGAAATACAGACTATAATCAGGCAATAACCCGTAGTTCCAGAAGGTAATTAAGGAATAAACCAAACCTGCAACCAACATTCCGGCCAAAACAGGAGGACGGCCGTTAAGCGCGCGCGCGAGGCGAGTAAATTCCCAATATCCGCCAAGCGAAATAAGAAGGAAGAGGGCTGAAAACACCCAGTGATTTAAAATGACTGAGCCAATGATCAGAATAACGAAAACAGCACCTGTAATGGTACGGGTAGTAAAATTATTCACTTTTTAACTTATTGATTAGTTGGTTTGCATTAAAGGCATCTTCAACAGAAACATACAATTCAATCTCCCCTATGAGGTAAAGTGAATCCTGCTTGTTAATAATTACTGTGGTAATATTATTACCTTCAAGGAAGTCCTTGATGAACACAGCTTCATGGAGCTGTGTACCTGAATAAACACATGTCCAGCCTTCCATTTTTTAACTATCGGTACTGTTTTCATCGGCCATAAACACATACAGTTCCTTTGCGGCGTGACCAACCGGAACCATAATGTTTTCTATATCAGCTGATCTGCTTGTCCCTGATATTATTGATATCATTGATGGCATACGTGGGCCGTATTTTTTTCTCATAAATTCAATACCCTGTCGTATATCTTCAACAACCTGTGAAGTAAATGCAATAACAATATGAATGTCAGAGGTAAAGGGTATTCTTCGACCTGAATCCTGTGATGAACTAACAAGTATACTTCCTGTACGGGCAATCAAACATTCACAAGAAGTAACTCCGATTTTATGAAATACGGTATCTGATTTATTCTCGTAAGTATTGATCCCAGCATGCCTCAGCAGACCAGCAATAAGTTCCTCATTGCAGCATGCTTCATTCCACTTGTTCTCTGTAAAAAGTGCCCTGACTTTATTGAGCATGTCGGTGGGTGACTGACAATAAATGAATTTACCACCCCATTTTACCAATTCATAGGCAAACTGAATATCGTTTTCCTCCTCCATAGGAGCGTATACCGAAGATTCAATATCGAGATCAGGAAAAGGATTGTCAGACGGTTCAAGCAATGCGTTTCGTACTTTCTTTAAAACCTTTTCACGGGTGGTACTGTCCTTGATTGAATCCGTCTGATTGTAATTACTCTTCATCGTTTTTAGGCATGGACGATTCCGATGCGGGAACCTGTTTCTCCGTCAAAGATAAGTTTTCCTTTTCATTTGACGGAATAATTGAAGCAGATTCCTGACTATCGGTTCTTTCAGGAATTGCCAGATGCGAATCATCAAAGGCTCTTTTGCCAAAAATGTGCTCGAGGTCTTCTCTGAAGATTACTTCCTTTTTCAGAAGTATTTCAGCCAGTTTCTCCAATTTATCTTTGTTCTCGCTCAGAATCATCTTGGCACGTTCATATGCTTCGTCGATGATCTTCTTTATCTCCTGGTCAATTACTTCAGCTGTCGCCTCACTATAAGGTTTAGTGAAAGCATATTCCTGCTGTCCGGTTGAATCGTAATAGCTTACATTTCCAACCTGCTTGTTAAGGCCGAAATAAACCACCATTGAATAAGCTTGTTTGGTGACTTTTTCGAGGTCATTCAATGCACCTGTTGAAATTTTCCCGAAGACTATGTCTTCAGAAGCCCTGCCTGCCAGGGTTGCAGTAAGTTCATCAAACATCTGGTCGTAATTGGTAAGCTGCCTTTCTTCTGGCAGGTACCAGGCGGCACCTAAAGCTTTTCCACGCGGCACAATTGTAACTTTAATCAATGGATGCGCGTGTTCAACCAACCAGCTTACAGTAGCGTGACCGGCTTCATGATACGCAATAATCTTCTTTTCGTTTGGTGAAATAATCTTGTTGCGTTTTTCCAAACCACCAACTATTCGGTCAATGGCATCAATAAAGTCCTGTTTTTCAATTTCAGTTTTGTTGCGACGAGCCGCAATAAGGGCAGCTTCGTTACAAACATTGGCAATATCAGCACCCGAGAAACCCGGGGTTTGTTTAGCTAAGAAATCAACGTCGACTGATTCGGTGAACTTAAGCGGTTTCATGTGCACTCTGAAAATTGCTCTGCGTTCTTCCAGATCAGGTAATTCAACATTGATCTGCCGGTCGAATCTTCCTGCACGTAATAATGCTCTGTCGAGAATGTCCGCGCGGTTTGTTGCAGCCAGGATTATAACTCCCGCATTGGTTGCGAAACCGTCCATTTCGGTCAGAAGCTGGTTCAGGGTATTCTCCCGTTCGTCGTTTGCGCCTGTAATCTGATTTCTGCCACGGGCACGGCCAATAGCATCAATTTCATCGATAAAGATTATACAAGGCGATTTTTCTTTCGCTTGCTTGAAGAGGTCTCGTACACGGGAAGCACCTACACCAACAAACATTTCCACAAAGTCGGAACCCGACAGACTGAAGAAAGGTACTTTAGCTTCACCTGCAACGGCTTTGGCAAGCAAGGTTTTACCGGTTCCCGGAGGACCAACAAGTAAGGCACCCTTTGGAATTTTACCTCCGAGGGTAGTATATTTTTTAGGATTTTTAAGGAAATCAACAATTTCCATGATTTCCACTTTGGCTTCTTCCAAACCGGCCACATCATTGAAATTGATATTGACATGCGTATCTTTATCAAAGAGCTGGGCTTTCGATTTACCTATGTTGAATATCTGTCCGCCACCCGCAGAACCACGGCTCATCATCCTCATGAGGAAGAACCATGCACCTACTAAAAGCAGCAACGGTAAAATCCAGGTGAATGCATCACTCCAGCTTCGCCGGGTTTCATTGGTAATATATACACGGTCGGGAATGCCTTCCTGTGCCTGGTCAATGTCCTTTTCAAAGTTCTCAACTGATCCAATTTTGTATATATATTGAGGACCAGAAGTGGAACTCATAAATGACTCATCAGGCCTTACATCTTTGTAACGTGACAGTTTAAGGCTATCGGGTTTGATATAAATTTCAGCGTATTCTTTATTTACAAGAATAACTTTACTTACCTGTCGTGTCTGAAGAAGTCTTTTAACCTCACCCCAACCAATTTCTTTGGTTGTTGTGTTGAGGCTCATCAACTGCATACCTATTATTATGACGGCAAGAGCGGCATAAATCCAATAAAAACTGAATTTAGGCTTGGTTGTTTTTGGCTTATTAGAGCCGTTATTTCCATTAGGATTATTACTATTGTTTTGGTCCATGTTTGATCTTATGCTTCTGCTGATGTGTTTTTCCGAGTGCGCTGAGGTATTATCACTTCGGGTGTTAATTTATTAACGCCTGCATCGGCCCAAAGCTCTTCAAGGCGATAATAACGGCGGTTTGGTTCCTGGAATATATGAACGACTACATCAACATAATCGAGAAGTATCCATTCGGCATTCTCCATTCCCTCTTTTTTCCAAACATTTGCTCCAACTGCTTTCTTCACTTCCATCTGGATTGAATCGGCAATTGCTTCAACCTGGGTACGAGAAGTACCATGACAGACAATGAAAAAGTCAGCTACAGCATTTTTTATATTTCGCAAATCAATAAGTACCACATCTTCACCTTTCTTTTCGAATATTCCCTGTGCTGCGATTGATGCAAGCATTTCTGAAGCTGTTTTGACTTTTCTTGCTGCCATAGGCTGGTTTTAGTTTTACTTTTGCAAAGTTAATCAATTTATTAAGGCATACTTTAATGCGTTAGCATATAGGTATACCGTGTTATAAATAGGTATCAACAATTGTACCGATTTAAAGTTAAAATATGGACATCAGTCGTGTTTTTCCAGAATATATATTAAAAGAACTACCTGAAACAGCCTCCACTAACCTGCTAATGGAAGAGCTGCTCAATACTTCCATGCTCCCGGAAGGATCTGTTATTTTTACTGAGGTTCAAAGTGCTGGTATTGGACAATCGGGTAATGTATGGGAGAGCGAGCCTCATAAGAACCTCACTGCCACAATATTACTAAATCCTGATTTTTTGGGAGCAGAAAACCAGTTTTTTATAACTGTTGTCGTTTCTTTGGCAGTATCAGATACCCTGGAATATTTTGTACCTCAGGCAAAGGCTTATATTAAGTGGCCCAATGACATATACTGCAATCACCACAAGGCAGCGGGTATACTCATAAAGAACCACATTATTGGATCAAAAATATCAGCCAGCATTATTGGGGTCGGATTAAATGTTAATCAAACGGAGTTTTACTCTGCACCCTTTGCAACTTCCTTAAAAAAAATATCAGGTAAAGATTTCAGCGTTAACAACGTCATGACAAAATGGCATGAATGTATTGCCCATTATTATTTATTACTTAAAAATGGTGAACGGCAAATATTGATGGACCAATATTTATCAAAACTTTATTTAAAAGGCCAGGCCGCTGATTTCGTTATAAACGAAGCCATTGTAAGGGCAACGATTAAAGGTATTGACAGGTACGGTTTATTGGTACTGTGCGATGATAATAATAAGAAATATACCTGTGGTTTAAAGGAGATTGTTTTCCCGGTTTTCGGGTAACTGTTTCTCGCATACTTCCTTTAACTGCCTTGCAAGGATGTTGATAAAATTTGCAAGAGGCTTTGAAGCTACCATTTTAAGCATCATATTAAGATCAGCATTTAACTGAAGTTCCACATCAGTTGAATTTTCGGCTGTAGATTCAAGAAAGCACTGAAGATCAAACTGAAAAGGTGATTTACCCTCTGATACGATCTTAATGTGATTAAATGGGGTTTTTGATTCATACCTCATCCCAAGGGTTGCCATATTCTGTATATTGAAGCTGCAATGCCCGCTATCGGATTGCCAATCAGAAACCTGGGGTGGCATGAGGCTTTGGAAGTTATTGAAGTCTGATAAAAACTCGAATATCAGGCTATTATTGCGGGCAATATTAACCTGCTCACTATTGAATGTTGTCATAATTATACTGATTTATTTACCCCAACCTTCAGGGTTTTCACGCCATCTTACAAGTGACAGTTTATCAGCTTCCTTAATGTATTTCATATCAAGCGCGTACTTGATAAGGTGATCGTAATCAGTGAGGGTGTAAAGGCTTACATTCTCCTCTTTGAAGTTCTTTGCAGCAGACTCAAGACCATAGGTGAAGATAGCAACCATTCCTTTGACATTGCAACCGGCTTCACGAAGTGCATGCACAGCTGCCAGACTGCTTTGTCCCGTTGAAACAAGATCTTCAATAACAACAACCGACTGACCGGACTCAACCACTCCTTCAATCTGATTAGTTAAACCATGTTCTTTCTTTGAGGACCTTACATAAGCGAAAGGCAATCCCAATTCCTGGGCAACAAGAACTCCATGTGCAATTGCACCGGTAGCCACACCGGCAATGAGATCAAGTTCACCAAACTCCTCACGAATAAGTTTGGTAAATTCCTGACGGATGTATGTCCTTATTTTTGGGTAGGACAAAATCTTACGATTATCACAGTAAATCGGAGACTTAATACCTGAACTCCAGGTGAACGGATTATTATTATCCAATTTTATTGCCTTTATTTGCAATAAAAATTCCGCTGTTTCCAGCGCGATGGTATCATTATTACTCATGCAGCAAATGTACAAAGTTTTTGTCTTCGATAAACTAATTCTACTATCCGGAGAGCCGGTGAAAGGCACAAAATATGCAAACGCACGTCAATTTGAGGTTTCAACACGTAAGTCAATTAAAGTAGTTTACAATGATTTCATAAACGCCGGCACCGAACAAACTGTCATACTATATAACAATGAAAATGAAAAAAGATTGCTCGATGAGTTTATTTCTTTGTTCTGGTATGTAGAGGCTGCCGGAGGAGTGGTTTATAATCAAAGAAATGAGCGTCTTTTTATACGCAGGTTCGGCAGATGGGATCTTCCAAAAGGGAAAATAGAGAAGAACGAAAGCCAGGCTGAAGCTGCTGTTCGTGAAGTCAGGGAAGAAACAGGATTGATTGAAGTAACAATCACCGGAGAATTACCTTCAACTTTTCACATCTTCGATCATAAAGGAAAAAAAGTTCTTAAACGGACTTACTGGTACAAAATGAATTATACCGGAACAGCCGATCCGGTTCCACAAACCGAGGAAGAGATCACCGAAGTGGTTTGGGTGCCTGATACAAAAATGAAAGAAGTTCTTCAAAACACTTATGCATCTCTCCGCATAATGTTGGAGGATAGTAATTCACAATAGTTTTTAAGGCAGTCTGATAGCTTTAGGAACAAAAATGCTGGCGTCGCCACCATTTTTATATACATCCTTAACAATAGAAGAATTAATGGAAGTGTATTCAGGATTTGATAAAAGGAATACCGTATCAATGACCGGATATAACCGTTTATTCACTTGTCCTACTGTTCTTTCAAATTCAAAGTCCGCTGATGTTCGCAGTCCCCTTAAAATAAAATTAGCTTTCACTTTCTTACAGAAGTCAACAGTCAGACCTGAATAGAAATCAACTTTAACAGTTGGGCAATCAGCAAACGTTTCCTTCACCCATCTAACTCTATCTTCAATGGTGAACTGGTTCTTTTTTTCAATATTTTGTCCGACTGCAATAATGATTTCATCGAATAAAGGAATAGCACGCCTGATAATATCCTCATGGCCAAGCGTAATTGGATCAAAAGATCCGGGGAAAACAGCCCTTTTATACATCGAACTCCGGGTTTTTAAATACTACTTTGCTTCCTGTGTATCTGTAAATATACTAAAATTAACACTTCCATATCTGCGATGCTGCATAAAGCCAGGCCTGTCATCAAACTTCCTGCGGTCAGAGTGTTCAATTATCAGCCAGCCATCCTCTTTAAGAAGCTTTTTTTCAAGGACAATCTGTGGTAAAATCTCAATACCTTCCATATCATAAGGCGGATCACAGAAGATGATATCATACTTATTTTGTGAGTTCTGTAAAAACCTGAAAGCGTCAGACCTGAAAGCCAGGACTGCATCAAAATCCAACTCTTTTGCAGTAGTCCTAATAAAATCAACACAGCGGAGTTCAATATCAATACTGGTCACACCAAGTGCTCCCCGCGAAGCAAACTCATAAGTTATACTTCCCGTTCCTGCAAAAAGGTCAAGCACCATTATATCATCAAAATCAAAGTTATTGGCAAGAATATTGAATAATGCTTCTTTGGCAAGGTCGGTGGTTGGTCTTACCGGAAGGTTCTTTGGTGGCTTAATATGTCTGCTTTTATGTGATCCGCTTATAATTCGCATAATCTTGGATTAAATAGGTCAGGAAAATTGTGGACTTGAATTTCATTCAAAGCATAACTAACCTGCGCCTGATTATCAACATTAAGAATGTTTACTGTCCTGACATATTTCCTGATTAGCCGCATAACATCTGACTTAACATTAATATCACCAGACAGGAATGCTTTTACCTTTTCGACATTGATTTTCAGTTGGTCAATAACGAAAATGGTAAAATAAACAAGGTCTTCAGCATTAGAATAAGAGAAATTATTGCAATAAACCATATTCCCATTCTGAATAAGTAACACATCAAAATCATTCCTGTTGAGATGAATGCACATCACCGGGTCAGCAGAATTTCGAAACGCCGGCACCACAAGATCAATCAGAGAAGTCACCATTGGAATCACTTTTGCAGATGGGAAACACTCCCTGATAAGCTCAAAGTAGCCCATTTCAGACGCATAAACAACCACTGCATCGGTTGAAAGAAGATTAGAAGTGCTAACATCTTCACCCGGGTGTATTTCATGAACAAAGCTGAGATATTCAGTTGCCCTATCAGGCAGAAACAGGGCTTCCGGCACCAGAGTGTATTTGGAAGCAGGGATAACGCACACAGTATTCCTGAAACGGCCTGCAAACAACTGATTATTTCTTACGCTATCGTATACTTCAGTGATGCCGGTCATAATATCTGACTCAAAGCCAATATACTTGTGAGTTTCAGTATCGTAGATGGTAAAAAAAAGTCCATCCGATATCAACCGGATGGACAAATTGTATTTATTACTTGAGGCCTTTTCAAATATTTTGTCGTAACAACTAACTGCTGAACGAAGGCCGGTCATATTATTTTTATTCCCAGTTACCGTCAGTTGATGCTTCGGTAAGTGAACCCATTTTAAGGCCCGGATACTTATTGATTCTTTCCTGACGTTTAGCAAGATTGACTACATCCTGTTCCGGCATATCATAAAGATAATATTCGTAAGGAACAAGAATTTCAATAACACTAACCATTACACCACCTTTGTCAATTTTAGAGGTTTTGATTTCAAATTTTCTGCCATCAGTATGAGGAATGACAGCAAGATCTTCCATCTTAAAATTCTTACGTTTACCATAAAGTGAATCAGCAATGTTGATGTATCCAACGGTGTCACTGATACTTCTGGTAAAAGTAGTATCATTAGGATCTGCTATCATTTTTACAACAGGTATTTTACCTGTTTTCAGGAAATTGGTGAGTGTGTCAAAGCTTGAAGTGTAGCTGTTGTTAAACTGCTTGTAAAGGGTTTCAGCAGTCCTGATGTCTTTCAGGCGATTAACAATCTGTTCATTCCTTCTGGCTACTTCGGCTTCAAAACGAACCGGTTTCATAATGGATGCATAGAGTAAATAGCCCAGACCGATAATGACCACTGCCAGTGCTAGCTTAAGGATTGTGCTTTTCATAAAGATTTTGTTTTGCCAATGCAAATGTATAATAAATTTCATTGAATGATCTATATCAATGTGCGAAAAAAGTACACTTCTGTTTTTCTTCTTGCTTATACTAAAGCCGTTAAGTCACTTTTATTGTTATTTAATTGTATGAACTATAAAATCTTTGGCACGTAATTGGTTATATTTGCCAACGAGAGACAAATAAAAATCAAAAAAAACATCAAGAAACAATGAAAATGACTGTCAGATTATTAGCCGTAATTATAGCAATGGCTTATACTACCAATTCATTTGCCCAGACAAAAGATGATGCTGTAAATGCATATAATAAAGCCGTATCATTGGCCACTTCCGACCTTCCGGGTGCTGTGAATGCTATGAAGGAATCAGCTGATATTGCAGCCAAGGTTGGACCGGAAGCTGATACAATAGGACAAATGGCACAACAGCAAATTGCAACACTTCAATATAATTATGCCACTGCACTCTATAAGGAGAAAAAGATTGACGAAGCAATCTCTAATTTTATGCTGGCCCGTGACTACGCTGTTCAGTATAAAGATGCTCCGACAAAAGCAAAGACAGATGACCTGCTTCCAAAACTGTACCTGTCAAAAGGTGTAAATGAATATAAAAATAACCAGTTTGATGCAGCAGTTGCCAGCTATTCAAAAGCACTTGAATTTGACAGCACCTTTGCCAGGGCATACCTTAACATGGGTCTTGCATATAAGAAGTTGAATAAGGATGCTGAAAAGCGTCTTGCTTTTGATAATGCAATAAAACATGGTCTTACCACCAATGATGAAAAAACAGTTGAGGCTGCCCGTAAAAGTATGAGCGATGATTTGCTTGTAAGCGCTAACACGGCTTTTAAAAAGAACGATTTTAATTCAACCGTTTCTTTGCTCGACGAAGCATTAAAGTATAATGAAAGCAACCCTGAAATATATTACCTTCAGGCTGTTGCACTTAATAAAACTTCAAAATTCGACCTTGCTCAGGCTAGTGCCGAAAAAGGTTTAACTGTTGAAACTGATACCCCTGAAAAGAAAGCTCGTTTCTATTTTGAAATAGGCAATGCTCTTGCAGGAAAAGGTGATACCGCAAATGCTTGTGCCAGCTATAAAAAAGCTGCAATTGGCCCGTTTGCCGAATCAGCCAACTATCAGATCAAGACTGTTTTGAAGTGTATGTAATACATCATTCATGGATAATAATGAAAGGCTTCCTTTTTGGAAGCCTTTATTTTTATCATTAAACCTAATTTGCTGACACGTTTTTCTGTTTTAAATACCTGTTAAAAAGGATACCCTACCGCAATATTATAAACCAGATTATCATGACGCCAGTTCCTGCTGCCTAAGCTTATTTTATCAACCACCCAGCGGTCATTTTCAGCAAGCCAGGGTTTCCTTAATGGAATTCCGATGTCAAGCCTTAAGAGGAAAAAAGAGAGGTCAATGCGTATTCCTATACCTGAGCCTACTGCAACCTCTTTTAAGAAACGGTTTGTACGGAATTCCCCACCGGGCAGGTAAGCATTAGATCTTGCAAGCCAAACATTCCCGGCATCAGTGAAAATTGCTCCTTTAAGAACACTTATAATTCCAAAACGAAATTCAACATTTAGTTCTAGTTTCATATCACCCGATTGATCAAAAAAACCATTGGCAAGGGTATCTGGAATTCTATAGGAACCCGGGCCTAATGACCTGGGCAGAAATGCTCTTATACTGTTAGCCCCTCCGCTGAAAAACTGTTTTGAATATGGCATTATTGATGAATTACCATAAGGAATACCACTTCCCAGAATTATGCGTGCTGCCAGTTTGTTATTTTCGTCATAATTGGCGTAATACCTCGCATCAGTTGAAAGTTTAACATATTGTGAAAATCTGGAGCCAAACAACCTGTATGGCCTTTCATCAGATGATTTTTCACCTGAGATGATCCGGTTTACAGCCGATGCCGTGTTTCCCGAAAGATCAATCATTGCATTAAAATAATATTGGTCGCGTTCAGTAATTCCTGTTAGTGTGTTATAGGTGTACGATGCAGTGGAACCAAAAGTAAACTGCTCTTCGAAACTCCTTCGCAGATAAGGATTCCTTTGTAATACGGAATCAAAAAGTACAGTTGTGTTTCTAAGTTTAGCAAAATTGACAGCTATTGGATTTATTTCATATTCCTTTCTTTCACTTTCTTTCCAGATATATCCAAAAGTGAAATTAACCCCGTTCATATCAAAGTACTCAACCCTGTGTAAAGATTTAAAATTGACATCAAATTTTGTTTTGGGAACATTTATCGCCGATTCGTGCCTTATAGGAAAGGGCGTAAGGAAACGGGGTGTAACTAATTGTATTCCACCTCCTACTTCCCATGAGTTGAATCCTTTACGGTCACCGCTTAACTGCATTTCGTACCCGCTATTAACTGAAAGCTGAAGTAACTCAGCGCCTCGCCAAAGGTTTCTGTTTTTGTAGCTTGCTGTCAGGGATGGCCCGGTAAAGTTATTTGACTTAGTCCCAAAATCAATATCGATCTTAAGTGTCATGGGTAAAACCTGCGTAAGATTGATTCTCGCATCCAGCAAATAGGTAAGTCTGACTTTATTTGTGCTGTCAATGGTGTGGGCAACTCTGCTGGCACTATCAATGGCTGTTGTGTCATTATATTTTATACTGACAAATTTAAAGACACCCATGCCCATAAGGCGGCTGATGGTGAGATCGTGGTCCTTTTTCTTATACAAATGCCCGGGTTTTAAACGGATATATCGTGACAGCGCTTTGTGACTAAAATTATTAACCCGTTCAACAAAGTAATAACCCTGATCGTATATCGTGTCCTTCTCAACCACACGGCTTTTCCGGGTAAGAGAATACTGTGGTATGACATATATCCTGTTGAGGGTAAATATAGTTTTAGCTTTATCAGGAGTTTCAGGTTTAACACTTAAACGCACATCTACCTGCCTGTTTCCCACTGTGGTATCAACACTATAAATAAGGAAATCGGGGTTAAAATAATAGTAACCTTTATTTTTCAGTTCGTTATCAATTCTTGCTCTTTCATCAATCAGGAGATTTAGGTCATATTGTAGTCCTTTGTAAATAAGGGCTTCTGATTGAGTGCCTCCTATGGCTTTATTAAGACTATCACCAGGCTTTGGATAAGTAATGTTGTTGAATGTATATGGTTTACTTACTGTGGCTGTATACAGGATTTCAGCTTTGCGCTTCTTTGAATTGACTTCATGTTTAACACGGCTTTTAAAATATCCCATGTTATCGAGTCTGCTCTTCATAAGGTCCCTGATCAGGTAGGGATCAACCTGGCTTAGAAGAACCGGTGGTTCTCCTATTTTATTTCTTAGCCATTTACGTATTCCTTTTTTAGCATCTTCCCCTGCAATATTATAAAACCATAACTTAGGCCTTAATCCAAGAATAGAGCTGTTTGGTTTTGGACGGGCAAGATCTTCCAATTCTCCTTTAATGGCTTTTCTTTTAACCGTTTCTTTCGGATCTATTTTCACATTTGAACCAATAAACAACTGTTCCCCCTTTGGCAAATATTTTATGTTACTGCAACTATAGACAGCAAAAAGCATGGCAACCCAAACCAAGGATCTGTACTTAAGGTTTCTCATCTGTATTATTGTTTTGTTTCCCTTGTTCCTTCAGCTGCTCTTTTTGCAATCTCTTTTCCTGCATTTGCTTTCTGCGTTCAGCCAACTTCTTTTCTGACCAGAAAATCTGTCGAAGATTTCTGAAATCACGGGAATAACTGAAGCCAATGCCGGTATTGATGAGTTCGCTTTCGATTGGGTTTTCATACTCAATTCTCCTGAATCCTCTCAAACGATATCTGCCATTAGGAGTCAGTTTGTATTCAACATTTATGTTTCCCGCAATATTATTAGTTTGATCCTGCCGTGCACGCTGTCCTTCAAGTTCAACATTGCTGCCAACCTGAACGGTGACTCTGTCGTTGAATAGTTCTTTGGAGACACCTAACTGCAGTTGAGTCCTGCCTTCCTGCGAAGAGCGGTCTTCAAAAGAATTTACACCTACATCAAGGTCAACTCCCTTAATATACTTCTCTGAAAGGGCGCTGAATTGCTGGGTCAGGATTTTGCTGGCGCTGGCACGGGTGGCAGATTCAACGGTCATTGGCGCATTACCTGTTTCAAATGGATCCTGTCCAAGGAACCTGTTTAAAGTGAGCAATGCAAAAACCTGTTTATTAAGTTGGCTTTCATCGGTCTTCAATTCGTTAAGTTTTGAGTTAACCGTACCACCAATAGCACCCTTCTCGTTTTCAGGCTGATCAATATCAAACGTAATATCGGGCTTTAACAGATTGCCCGTCATTTTAAGGTAAACTAAAAAAGTAAGTTGATTTTTATAATCACCCCGCTCACTATCATCAGCCCCGGCCAACTGATCTTCCATTAAAATTAATGGCGATGTTTTCACTTTGTAAACAGCAGTTAAATCAACAATTGCATCCATAATATCACCTGTCCAGGTTATTGAACTGCCTTTGCTCAGAGAGAACTGCCTTTTTATTAGTTCATTGAGGGTAATATTGTAACCGCCATCGTTAATATCATACCTGCCGGTAAGGTTCATCTGTCCACCGGGATCGAGATTGAAATTAAGTGTGCCTTCCCCGCTCACATACATTGAATCACCGGCTACAGGATCGACCATCATTTTAAGTATTGCTTCTGGTTCAAAAGTGATTGAGGCATTTAAAGTAATCCCCTCCACTGTTGCCTTGCTCTGTTCAACTGAATCGGTTTTAAGGATATCTTTCCTGTATGAAAGGCTGTCGGTAAAAACAACCACACCTTCACTTTCATTCAAACTGTATTGTGTTTCAGGCATTACATAAACAACCTCAGTTCCATTATCTAGCTGAACCTTCATATCAACCACCGGACTTGAAGGTGTACCTGTAAGATGAATATCACTGTCAAGTAAAACCTTTCCATATAACGGCATATTTCCCTGGCTCTTTGTTGAATTCATAGCAAGGAAATTTTCCGTATTCAATCTAATATCGAACCTCAAATTTCCAAAATCTGCAAAATCTGCATAACCATTAACAACAGCTTTGTTGTTAACTGTATCAACAAGTGTCAGGTTGTCAAATAAAATACGCTTATTACCCACAGTCAGAACATTATTCCCGACCTTCAGATATGTATTGGCATAAGGCGCCACGAATGCCACATCATTGAATTGCAGCTTTCCATTTATATCTGGCTGGTTAGTGGTTCCCCCCACTGTCAAACCTCCGCTCAAGAAGCCGCTCATTCTGCTGACCTGCCCAAATGTAAATGGTTCAATAGCAGCCATATTTAAACGGGGTATATCAACTTTCATATTCAATTCCCCGATACTGTCATGTGCAAGATAATATCCACCAGCCTTTACATCATTATCATAACCAGTAAGTTTAAAGTCAACATCAAATTGCTGAGGGTTCTTACTGTTATCGGCCAACATCTTTATATTTCCAACAGGAATATCCATAACGCGCAGACTATCAATTGAGAGGTCTGAAGTAAAAGCTGAAACTCCATTAATTTTAAAGAGGATAAAATGGCCGTTGAGTTCTCCTCTTGCCAATGGTTTATCTTTTTCTACAATAAGTGAAATGTTTGAAAGCTTGAAATTTTCAAAAGCCACTTTTAATGGAACATCATCACCCGGCTGAGTTATGAGAGATACCATTTGATCCTCACCTGATAAAATTACCTGCTGTGCATTTATACCTTTTTTATTAAAGGTGATCTTATTATCGGGTGCAATATTCCATGCAGTATTATTGAGAATAAATGGTTCATCCATTATTAAAATATACTCTTCACCATTTCTTGTATATGCACCACTTGTTCTCAAAACATTGAAAGTATCAGACTTGGCAGCGTTAATTTTATACATAATCTTATTGTCGGCTACTGAGCCGGTCAGATCAAATAATTCAAGTGCAAGGGTAGGGTTTGAAATTTCAGCTACATGAAGTTCATAATCGAGTTTTTGTGGATTGGATTTAATGTCAATATATAAGCTGTCGATTACTACATTGTTATAATCAAATCTTGGAACTTCAGCCCTTGCTTCCAGACGTTTTTCTGAACTGTTATAAATTCCATTTATGGTGAGAGGTTCAAAGTTTTTCAATGATGGAATTATATTCTCGCATAATAAGTTAGGGTCATCCATGGATATCCTGAAACTGAAATTCTGAGGCACTACCGGGGTTTCCCCTGGCGTATTGTTTTTGGTATCCCCCGAATCCTCCAGATCTTTCACTGCAATAACTGAATCTGCTTTCATGAAAGCAAAATACTCATTGAGATGCTTTAGCAGGGTGTTCGGAAGATCTTTTAGTACTACATCACCCCTGAAATCAGCATTTAAAACCTGCGATTTAAGCGTAATTATAGAAGAATCATTTCTGTACAATGACTGAACAATTACAGAATCAAGCGGACAAGCAAGGCTTTCCCTGACCACATTTACATCGTATATTTTTAATTTTCCTAATGGGTTTGGTCCGTATCGTTTTGCAAGATTGGAGCTTACAGAGCCGCTGAACCTGAAAATATCTGATGACAGATTAAGTGCCTGTAAATCTGCCCCTGCCACAACAAGATCAAAAATAACGGCAAGGCTGTCGGGATTAAAATTCGCATATCCTGTATAATCAAAATCAAGATTGGGATCATGCATCCATATTTCACCATGGAAGGATCGGTTTACAACAAAACCTTCAATGTTAAGGTCATGATAATTATACTTATTATAGAACGCTTCAACAACTGTTGCTCTGACCTCTGAATTCAGACTATCAGGTTTCATACCGATGCCATGTGCCTGAAGTTGTAAAGTTACCGGTCCTAAAGTATCAGGTTGCATCAATAATTTGCCAAGATCCATCTTGTCAACACTGATATTTGCCTGATAGGGCATCACATGGTTTCCCCCGGAGGGATTCATTTTTACATGGGCACTCATATTACCATAACTTGTGCTCAGGTTCATGTCTGTATTGAAATTCGCGATATAGCCGGTAAAAGACCCATCAATGTTGATAACTTCAGGGATAGAAATGTTATCAGGAATTACCTCTTTACCAGCATACGATAAAATATCATTCCGCGATGTTTTGATGTGCAATCCTTTAATGGAAGCATACATCCTTTCAGGAGTAATAACATCCTTGATTAGCCCTGAAAATGAAATACTTGTGGTTTTGCCGTTATTGATATTAAGCTCACTGATGTTGAGCTCTTCAAGTGAGCCATTTATGTCACCTGAAATACTAATTACTTCATTACCAGTAATATTTAATTGAGGATTAGAAGCAAGCTCAGGAACAAAATAGAGCAAATCTTTTATTCCAATCCTGGTATTAGTTAAACTGGCCGTTATTTGTAATTTTTCAACCGAATCAGCTATTTTGGAGATTGACCGAAAGCCAGCTTCAAGGTGATTGCTGATAGTAGTATTGGGAGTTCTGATTGAGAGACCGGCAAGCGTGATATTTGTTGTATCATACGATATACCCGAGGAAAACTCGTCAAGTCTGAAACCACTCTTTTCAGTTAAACCAAGATGTGTAAGGTTAAGTGTAATCTTACCGGGTGAAACATAAATATTATCTGACTTAAGATTTAGTTCTGTAATGAGTAAATGGTTGAAATCCATTCCTTTTTTTGAAGCAGAGTCAGCGTTATCATAACTTGCCTGATTATTCTTTAGCTCCAGGTTAGCAAGTGTAAACACCCACTCAGGAGTTGCAATTTCTTTTTCAACACCCTGTTCCTGCACAACCTGTGCAATAATTGTATCAAATTGTTGAGGTTTCGATTGTTGGAAACTTATATCAGAATTTGCTAGTAATAGCTTATTAACCGAGATGCGCTGCTTCACCAGATCAATCTTATCAGTTTGTATCTCCAATTGGCCTATAATTGCCTGGAGTGCATTTCCTGCAGCAGGTCCGCTATAATTAGCCTTAAAATTCTCGATCTTTAGATTCGCGAAGCCCAGATCAGGAAGCACAGATGTTCCAGTATCAATGGATTTGACCAATGCCGGAGTCTGAAGATATGCAACTGATGAATTTTTAAGATCTATTTCATCAACTTTAAATCGCATTTTTTTCAGGTCAAACTCTTTAAATTCGGTTTCGAATTGTCCAATCCTAACGCCGGCCTTTGTTCCGGAAATAGTGTCATTAAATTGAAAATTAATGTTTGTAAGCCTTATCCTTTTAAGATTTATCACCATTGCGGCACTTGAATCACCCGGGGTGGTGGAAGTATCAGGAGAGGCAAAAGCATCAGCAATAAACGAATAATTGAATGCTGTGTCAGGATATAATCGTTGTATTCTGCCAGTAACACCGTCCAGCTCAATGGAGCGGATCAAAAGATTATTACGAAGGAGACCGAACATATCAATACCTACATTAAGCTCATCAATACTGAGTAAGGTATCATTTTGTTTATCAGCTATATATAACTTCTTGAGGTTAATGGTTTTTGGGAAACCTATATTGATTGAAGCAAGGCTGACTTCGGTTTTAAGTTTCTCTTTCAGGTAGCCAACAGCTCTCTGAGCAGCATAGTTCTGCACTGGAGGCAATTGCAGGGCAATCACTACCAGTATTACCAGTGTGATAACTCCCACCAGAATCCACATTAAGATCTTTAGCGGAACGCGTACCCATTTATTTCTAAATCCTTGTATCTTCATCAATTATTTCAAGCGGAAAATTTGCGGGTCCGTTTATAACTTCTCCGGTAACGCTAAAACGGCTCCCATGGCAGGGACAATCCCATGTCTTTTCAACATTGTTCCAACTAACAGTACAACCAAGATGAGTACAAGTCGCTGAAACCAGGTGCAGTAAACCTCTTTCATCTCGGTAAGCACCTGCCTTCTCTCCATCAAATTCTACTATTGCTGCATCATTCAAGGCAATTGAAGCAAGTGAAACTGAACCTGGATGATCCGGGCGTGTTTTGTAATAAGACATTAAAGTGCTGATTGTTTCTTTAAACACTATTTTGCTTGCTTTAATATTAAATCTGCCCGGTTTATAAATTTCTTCCCATGGATTTTCCTTTCCTTCAATTAAATCAGGAATAAGCATTCCGGCAATAGTGGAATGTGTCATTCCATGCCCCGAATCTCCCGTGACTATATAAATATTATCACTGTCACTCACATTTTTACCTATGAATGCTATACCATCATATGGTTCCATTACCTGTCCCGACCAACGAAAAACAACTTCACCAATATTGAACCGGTCCCGTGTCCACCGTTCAAGATTACCATGACGGTCAAACTCTGACAGGTTGCCCATAACACCTGTTTTATGATCTTCGCCACCGGCAATCAACAAATCAAATTCACTGTTATAAGGAGATATACGCACATAATGATAAGGTGGTGTGTCTTTGTCAACAGACAAATCACCTGTATCCCACCATAATACGGGAGGAATTGAATTCTTGTTTATCAAAGCAGCAATTGCATAAGTCCTGTAAGCATATTGTTTTAAAGGAAGAATATATTTACTCACAAACGGACTGTTTGTAGCAACCACAATGTGCCTGGCGGTTACCCTGAACCCATCGGATGTTGTCACCCCTTTATCATCAATAGAATCAACATGTGTACTTGTGTACATCCTGCCTCCTTTAGAAGTAATTGCGTCAGCTAGCCCCAGCATATATTTCATCGGATGGAACTGCCCCTGGTTTCTAAAAACCAGCGCCTTTAAAGGTTGCATGCGCATAACAGGCACTTCCGTCACCCATTCAACCTCAACACCTGTTTCTGTGGCAGCTGCATATTCCTTTTCAAGTGTTTCAACTGAATCAGATGAATGTGGAAAGAGATAACCATTCACTCTCTTGAAGTCACACTCTATATTTTCCTTTTTAATGGTTTCTTCAATAAATGAAATCGCTCTATGGTGGCTTTCATAAATAAGTCTGGTCTTTTCCTTACCAAATATTTTCTGAAGACTAAAGAATCTGTCATCAAGGGCACTGGCTAAATGAGCAGTTGTTCGGCCTGACTCACCACTTCCAATAAATCCGTCTTCCAGTAATACCACCGACAGCCCACGGTTAATGCAGTTATATGCAACAGAAAGACCAGCCAGACCACCGCCAGCCACTACAACATCCACAGTTAAGTTAGCAATCAGAGGAAGATACTGACGACCTGTTGTGTTCTCTAACCAGCATGAAATGTGCCCACCGGAGGTATTGGGTCCAACCTGAACTGGTTTGTTATCATTTTCCATCAATGAAGTATTTATGAATACAACAACAAAACAACAACAGGGGTTTTTACCTGCAGGAGGTTTTAAATGTGATAAGAGTGAAAGGCTGTTAACTCAAAGATTAATTTTTACCGCTTTCAGGTTTCTTGATTTTTCTGCGCAGACTAAAGATACGCTTTGAGAAGCTGTTATCGGGTGAGAAATTGGCCTCCTCTCCAATCAGATAACCAATTGGTTTCATACTGTCAATATTGTCAAACGCAACTTTAAGCATGCCCATAAATGGTAATGCTATAACCATACCAACTACCCCCCAAATCATGGCACTGGTTGTTAATGCAAGGATTGCAGTAAAAGGATTAATGCTTACACTTCCGCCGATTACATTTGGTGTTATAAAATTATTATCAAGGAATTGGACTCCAAAACAAACCGCTGCCACTCCAATTGCAGTGCTAAAACCATCATGCGTTATTAGCGCCATTGTAATTGGAAGGATACTGCCAATTGTAACACCTATATATGGGATGACATTAAGGAATGCAGCCAATACCCCAAACAAAATAGCATGTTCAAGTCCAAAGATCAGGAATCCAACAGAATTAAGAATTGACAGGATGACTATATCAATAAAGAGTCCCTTAATATATTTCTGGGAAACCGTAGATATTTTTTTAGCTACATCAAGTGCATGTTCTGCTTTTTCTTCTTTTGAAACCAAAAAAACAAAGTGCCTGAACTTATCCCGGTAATATGTCATGAAAAATATAAAAATAGGGAGTAACACCACAGTAGCAATAAAACTTCCGGTCGCTGTAAATATGCTTAAAACAAACTGCCCTGCTGATGCACCTCCACTACTAATCCTTTCATTGATCCAGGTCTGCTGTTCAAATTTTGAAATGTGGAACCGTTGCCCTATATACATGTAAATAGAATCGATTTTAGCAGTCAGCTGCTTGCTTAGTTCAGGCCAGTCATTTACAAACATTAGAACCTGTTTATAAAAAAAATACAATAGCCCACCAACTGCAAGCATAGCTATAACAAGGCTTATAATGATTGCAAGTGATCGTGGAAATTTCCAGTCTTCAAGTTTCTTTGAAATTGGAAGCAGAAGAAATGAAAAAAGCATGGCAATAGAAAGTGGGAGTAAGATTGGTTTACCTATCACAAGAAAGGCGATAAGAAAAGCAAGTAATACCATTCTTAATGTAATATTGTACAACACAACGTTTTTTTCCTGTTCCATAATCACTTTTTTGGTTTTATATCAGGAAACCCAACGGTTTCTTTTATTCCTGAAAAGATTGTTTGCCATGTATAATGAAACATAAATCGTTGCTTATTTCTTTCAAAATGCATTCTGGCAATCCTTGGCTCTTTTTTTCCTGATGGGTTGCTATCTTTTAAAACAAAGTTATTTGCCACAAAAATCATCACTTTATCTTTAAATTTTAATTTCTCATTACCATTATCAGGCAATTCAACTTTTAGTCCGTTGTATATTAATTTCAGTCTTCCGTCTGATTCATTTTCACCTGCTGAGAAACTAAAATCGAGCGTGTCTATTTTACCTTGTTTCAGTGAAACACCTGTTGTTGGTTCAAGCATTCCATTTAACGATGACATTGATAAACCAGTAAGAAAACCGCTACATTTAAAAACCATCTGCCGGGTATCCATTGGGAAAATATAAGTAGCTTTCAATGGGGCATCATCCATCAACCGGCATTCAGCATTAAAAATAAGTTTTCTTCCAGCTGAAATTAAAAGTGAATCATTCGTTAATCCAGTAAAGTTAGCACTTATGTCGTTAAATGTAATACGCCCGGGCACTTTTTTTCCTGGTGCAACTTCCTCATAGGCAATAATCGATTTTGAAAGTTTTATGGTATCAATTCTCATGTAAACCGGGGCTGTCAGAATGAGCTTTTGAAGAGAAGAAGGGCGCTTGAATTCCCTTTTATCATTTTTATCCCTGAATGCTACCATTGAAAATGCTGAAATATTCAGCGCTGGTGCAATCAGATCATGATGTTCAAAGAACCTTCGCAAATCAATGCTCCTGAACTCCAATTTGCCAGCAAATATATTGAACCGGTCAGTCTGCTTTCCTGCGATATCGGCAAAAGCTTTTTTGCTATAATTAGGAATAACCCTGACAGAATCAAAAAGCAAAAGCGAATCCTGATATGAAACTTCCATCCTTGCCACCTGAAAGGTATAAAGACTATCAGATGTGACATAGGAAAACTTATTAAGCACCAATGCTATAGAATCTGTTTCAAATAATCCGGGTAACTTTTTTGTACTTGGACCAACAAACAGATTTATCACCCTGAGCTGATTATTGTTGCTGTATAGTGAAGGGACAGTGTCCTTTTTGCTTGCATAAAGTTTAAGGTCAAAATTCCTGATTTGAATCTCTCTCACTTTAAGTGAATTGGCAAATACTTTTATAACATTATATAATGAAAAAGGCGTCGCTTCTTTCACTTCTTTATCCTGCCCTGGCTCTGCTTGTGTTACGGTTAAAGAAGGATTCTGAAGTTCAATTGAGTTAACGATAATTCGTTTCCTGAGTATAAATCTTAAAACATTTAAACCTGTAAAATCAGCTCTTTTTGCTGCTATTCTGTATGCTGCCTGATTTGAAGGAAGACTGTCGGGAATAACAGAAACGTTCGTAAACCCAATAGAACCAGCAAGAAGACTAATATTCATTGATCCTATTTTCAATGAGTACTGTCCTTTAGTCTGCTTGCTAAATTCATTCTCCAGACGTACCTTCACTTTCTCATTTAAATACCACGAAGAAGTAAAGAATCCAACTGTAAAAATTATAATAACAAGGATGGCAGGAAGGATAAATAAGACACCCTTTTTTTTCATAGTTATATTCTAACTATTTAAACAGGGCTGATTATTCTTTGTTTTTTAAACCTCAATAATAGGGACGTTCTAATGTAATCAGGCACTGTGGGATATTGTACGGTTATTCCTATAGGTTATGAATCCCCAGGCGATGGTATAAATTCCAATTGATCCAACTACAGCGTGCAGCCAGTTAAATTCTTTCAGAAAAATCACCTGAAAGAAAATCCATCCGCTTATTATAAACCCTTGTGCAATTATCATCAGGTCATGATTCTTCCATCTCCTGAAAACGAAAAAAATAGTCACTATTGATAGAAGACCAATGGTTAGGAATAAAGTAATACCCGGAATCAGGAAGCTTGTAAAAGGTGAATATTGTAAAACAGTTTCAACAGACATTCCAAGGTCTTTGCCTGTAGGTTCCACAATCATTGAATATCCGGCTGCAAGAGCATTCAAACTTGTTATGATCAGTAAAATTATACCGATAATGTTTAGGGTTTTGTTTGGTCTCATAGTAGTAAATGAAAAAATTAAACGGGGGTGATTATAATATTTGACAGGTTTTGTTATATTTACTGCAAAAATACAAAGACTATGAAAAAGAGTCTGCTTTTACTTTCACTTTTTATTGTCTCCATTAATTGTTTCGCACAAACATTATTTTGGATTACTCCAACAAACGGACATCAATTTATAAATGATATCAGCTTCATCTCTTCAGATGAGGGAATTGCAGTTTGCGATAATGGCGTAATCTTAAAATTTTCAGGCGGTAAATGGATTAAAATGCAATCGCCGGTAACTTATAATCTTACAGCGGTTGATATGATTAATTCAAATGATGCCCTCGCCTGCGGAAGCAATGGTTGTATTCTGAAGTACAACAGCAACAACTGGACAATACTCCCTACTCCCGATAACAGACAGTTAAGAGATATCACTTATATTGACACCAATCATGCATACGCCGTTGGAGATGGTATACTTCAGTATGATGGATCACAATGGATTGACCAGAATGTTGATTCCATGTTTATGTGTGCAGACTTTATGAGTGCTAACGAAGGATGGGCCGCAGGATTTGGTATTAAAAATAATGTTCCAATACCTTATTCTTTTCCATTACTTTATCACTTCTCAAATGGTTTATGGATACCTGATAATAGTCTTGAGAACTATGAAATAATACCTGATCATATTCAGGTTTTCAGCCCTGATTTGATCCGTTTGACCGGCCATAATCTTGAGGGAGACGGATTTACTTTTGACTTTAATGGCGACTTATGGGTTGAACACCCAAATGGACCGAATACCACATCTTCTTTTACCAGTGCTGATTCAGGTTTTGGCGTATCTAACACGATCGGCATATCATTGGATCAATATCCTGTAATATATAAATATAACAATAACCTCTGGTCAGCAGATTATACGGGTTTGTTTGATGAATATTTTACATCCGTTCAGGGTTTGCCTAACAATGAAGCATATGTTTCAACTGCCGGAGGCTTCGTTTACCATGGTTTGAATGATGAGTGGAATATCTCTAATGGTTTTACGGCTGACAATATATTGGATATATCCTTTACAGAGGATAATAACGGTTACTTTGCATGCGGTTCAGAAGGAATATGGCATTATTACGCCGGTATATGGAGTCATGAACTTAAGGTACCGGGCTTTACTTTCAATGTTATTGAATCCCTCAATTATGAGGTATGGGCATCTGGTTACCGTGAAACTGATATTCCAGGATTCTATGATGTGGTTATATACAGAAAAGCAAATGACCGCTGGTCATTATGGACTTCACCTTATGAGTTGACCTCTCCGGTTACATCCCTCAATTATCTGACAACTTATACCAGTGGAAATCAAATTAATTATAGTGGTCCGGTTTCAGAACAATCTTTACTGTTGCCGGCTGATAGTATTACCTCATTTGGGGAAGTAACCATTATTGTTGATAACGAAGATTTAAGTATGGGCTATGTTACAACCAAAAGAAGTGATAGCAATATTAAAGGTGCCATTTATTCAAAGATATTTACAGACGACTGGGTCCCCGCCTATGAAACATCTACAGCTCAATTTAATGATGTAAAAGCATTTCGCTATGGAACTGAAGCTTATGCAGTTGGTAATAACGGTTTAATGGCATATACTGCTGGTATTGACTGGACCGAAATACCCCCGCTTACAACTGATGACCTCCTTTCTCTTGGATTTGATACTCAAAACACAGGCTGGGCTGTCGGCAGGAATGGTACCATATTATATTTTGACGGTAATGACTGGAGCCTTGTCCCCCCCGTAACTGATAAAGACCTGTATACGGTTCTGAATCATACTTATCCTTTTGATGTCAATATTTCAGTTATTGGGGGTGCAGATGGAACTTTATTGGCTGATATACCTTCATTACCTACCCACAGGAATGAAATGCAGTTAATATTCAATGAACCATTAACCATTTTTCCAAACCCATCATCAGGTAGTGTAACTTTGACTCTCAGCCATAAGCATTCAGGAGATATTTACTATGATGTGTATGACCTTTCAGGGAAAAGGCTGTTTTTTGGGGAATTAAATGATATTGATAACGACCTGAAAGTCAGGGTTAGTACAATAAAACTGTCGCAAGGGACATACATTTTAAAGGTTAGGTCAGAAGGCTTAATCCAGAGTGGCAAGATGGTAATAATCTAAATCATACCCAGGATTAAGATCCTTTCATTTCCATGAAGGAGACAATATCTTCCAGAAAACTGATTTTGCCGGTCGAGTAATCTATTGATACACAGTGGTGTTCCAATCCATTGGTAATAAGTAAGTACTTTACCTGAAGAGCGAGGTTATATCGGGCTGCCTGATAGAAAACATCTTCCTTTACAGCGATATGTGGTGCTTTGCATTCCACAATCATTACTGGTTTACCTTCCAGTCCAAACACAACCAGATCAAACCTGTTTGGCATTCCGTTAACTACCAGGCCCCGCTCAGATGCCATCATATGCATTGGCACATCTTTATGGATATGCAGGTATTGAATAATATTCTGTCTTACCCACTCCTCCTCTGTAAGTGCCACAAACTTCTTACGCAATGGATCAAACACTTCAGTAGCGTTGCCATTTTGTCTTATACGCAATTCCGCTTCAGGTAGGTTCAGCTTCTTCATTAACTTGAGGGGGAGTGATAATAATGGTTTGTAACTGCCATAAAACTACAACATTTTGTTAAATTAAGTACTTTTGCTTTAATTAAGCACTTTGAGGCTTAACCCTTAATTAAGCATATCAAGCTCCTTATGCGGACAAAACAAGAGATTACTGAAAACTGGTTACCAAGATATACCGGCACTAAACTGGAAGAATTTGGCGAATATATTCTTTTAACTAACTTTTTACACTATGTCGATTTGTTTGCCCGCTGGCATAATGTGGAAGTAAAAGGACTTACCCGCTCTATGCCAAGTGCGACTGCTGATGATATCACCATCATCAATTTCGGTATGGGAAGTGCGAATGCTGCTACCATCATGGACCTTCTTAGCAGTATAAAACCAAAAGCAGTCTTGTTTCTGGGCAAATGTGGTGGTTTGAAGCGTAAAGCCCAATTGGGTGATCTAATTTTACCCATTGCTGCCATAAGAGGTGAAGGTACTTCTAACGACTATTTTCCTGCTGAAGTTCCTGCATTACCATCTTTTAATCTTCAAAAAGCTACGTCAACAGCAATAAGAGATTTTGGAAGGGATTATTGGACAGGGACGGTTTATACGACAAACCGCAGGGTATGGGAGCATGACGACGTGTTTAAAGAGTATTTGCGTAACATCAGGGCAATGGCTATCGATATGGAAACAGCCACAATCTTTACTGTTGGTTTCCATAATGAGATACCGACCGGGGCATTGTTATTGGTGTCAGACCAACCAATGATTTCCAGTGGAGTTAAAACAGAGATCAGCGATACACTGGTTACTGAAAACTATGTTGAAACACATTTACAGATAGGCATTCAGTCGCTCAAGCAACTTATTAACAACGGCCTGACCGTCAAACACCTTCGTTTCTAATCATCCATGGCTGCCGATCTTCCCAAAATAATATCTGACATTTCCAGGAAAAACTTCTCACCTGTCTACCTGCTCTGCGGTGAAGAACCTTATTACGTCGATGTCATTTCTGACTATATCGAAGAAAGCGTACTTGATGAAGCCGAACGGGAGTTCAATCAGGCAATACTTTACGGAAGAGACGTTGATGCAGGAAAGGTAATTGAGTATGCCAAGCGCTTTCCTATGATGTCACAATACCAGGTCGTGATTGTAAAGGAAGCACAAGATATGAAGACCATTGATGACTTGTGTACTTATGTTGAGAAACCATTAGCTTCAACCATCCTGGTGCTGTGTTACAAGCACAAGAAGTATGACAAACGCAAGGCACTTGCTAAACTGGTTGAAAAGAAAGGAATTTATTATGAATCAGGCAGAATGTACCAGGAAAAGATGCCTGCATGGATTACTGATTTTGTTACTTCAAAAGGTTACAAAATCAATCCAAAGGCTGCAGTACTTTTAGGCGATTTTCTGGGTACTGACCTTTCAAAAGTTGCCAATGAAATTGGTAAGCTTTTTATACTCTTCCCAAAAGGAAGTACTATAACAGAAGAGATCATTGAAAAGAACATCGGTATAAGTAAGGACTATAATTTCTTTGAATTCCAGGAAGCATTAGCTTCAAAGAATATAGAAAAAGCTAACAGGATAGTGAATTTCTTCAATTCTAACCCAAAAGAAAATCCGCTGGTGAAAATAGTTCCGATGACTTACAATTTTTTCTCGAAAGTGATAATTTGTGCAACCCTGCCCGATAAATCACAATCATCTATTGCTTCTGCACTGGGAATAGCGCCTTTTATGACACGCGATTACGTAAAAGCTTCCGGCAATTATTCATTTGAGAAACTTAATTCGGTTATATCCATTCTGAGGGAATTTGACCTCAAGAGCAAAGGTGTTGATATCGGTTCAATCCAGGGGCCGGATTTAATGAAAGAAATGGTTTTCAGAATATTACACTAAATAAACCTCCTGTGGTATTGATTGAGTCAAACCCATCATTGATTATAACAGAAAAATCTTTTGGTGCTTCTGGAAATTAACTGAATAGTTTCTCAATTTCAGTGCTGTATTTATTAGTAATAAAGTCCCTTTTTAATTTTAGTGAAGGTGTCAGTTCTCCTGATTCTATGGTGAATTCCTCCCCCATCAACTGAAAGCGCTTGATCTGCTCCGTGGCTCCAAAGTAATGATTATATCGCTTTATCTCCTGTTCAATACGCTTCTTAATGACTGGATTACTGACAATCCCCTTTGATGAATCATATGGTATTCCTTTAATAATGCAATAATTCTGCAGGAAATTAAAATCAGGAACAACAAGTGCTGCTGCAAATTTTTGGTTTTCACCCAAAACAATCAATGTGTCAATGAAGGGCGACTCCTTGAATTTATTTTCAATCAGTTCAGGGCTTATATATTTACCAAGCGAAGTCTTGAATATTTCTTTCTTTCGACCGGTTATCCGGAGATGTCCTTCGGGAAGCAATTCACCAATATCACCGGTATGAAACCAACCTTCGTCGTCAATGACAATCTTTGTCATTTCAGGGTCTTTATAATACCCAAGCATAAGCCCGGGCCCTTTGGCACAAATTTCACCATCATCAGCAATCATGACCCTGGTATGCTGCAGGGGTCTTCCAACAGTGCCAAACCGGGTACCCTGATAACCAAACTCATTTACCGCAATTACCGGTGATGTTTCGGTTAAGCCATATCCTTCGATAATAGGTACCCCTGCGGCCCAGAAAATACGGGCAAGTCTGGGTTGAAGCGCCGCTCCACCTGAAACCACTACTTTAAGGTTATTTCCAAGAGCTTCACGCCACTTTGCAAATACAAGTTTGTCAAGTATCTTCATCTCAATTTTATAGAAAATGGTATTCCTTCCATCTTCCTTAAAATGGTTAGCCCTGACTACCGACCTGAAGAAAATAAATTTCTTTACTCCTGAAAGTTTTCTACCATTTGCAATTATCTTATCGTAAATCTTTTCTAGCAATCTTGGAACAGTCGTTACAATATCAGGTTTTATTTCCCTGATATTCTCAGCAATCATTGCTACACTCTCAGCATAATAAACTGAGATGCCGAGATACTGAAAAAGATAGTTCATCATTCGCTCATAGATGTGACAAAGCGGCAGATAACTAAGTGCCTTTCCTTCCTGCCCGATAGGCGGAATGTGCTGGACAGCCTTAAAATTGCTAATTATATTGTAATGTGTAAGCATTACACCTTTAGGATTGCCTGTTGTGCCTGAAGTATAAATAATGGTAGCCAGGTCATGGGTGTTAATGGCCTTCATTATTTTCTCCAGTTTAGTTTCCGGCGCATCCGTTTGCTCAGGATTCTTTGAAACCGGAAAAGAAGAATTCTCGGCTTCAATTGCAGTATTTCCCTTTTCTATTATTTCATTGAAAGGAGTAAGTCCCGGTATTTCCTTAATTGATGAAACACCAATTAAATTATCCAGTTCCGGGATTATGTGTTCAATTTTACGATATATGTCATTACCAGAAATAAAAAGGTACTTAACCTCTCCATGATTAAGAATGTATCTGTAATCAGATTCTTTAATTGTTGGATAAATTGGAATATGAACAGCACCTGCCTGCAGTATACCTATATCAATAACATTCCACTCAGGCCTGCCCGGCATAATAGTGGCAACTTTATCGCCTTTGCCAATCCCCATTTGCATGAGGGCATAACTAACAGCATCAGCAAGTTTGCGGTATTCCTTTATAGAATAGGTAATCCATTTGCCTGACTCCTTTGATGCCAGGACATCAGGTTTAGGATCATACTTTTCAGCATGATAAGGCAATATGTCAAAAAGCCTTTCAACGACTTTCATTTTATAAAGTAAACATCTATAGGTTAATAATACCTCTGACTAATTAAACACCTGCTTTTTCCTTATCTCCGTTTGCTAAAAACAATCGTTCAATCTCTGTTTTATACTTTTCGTGAATGAACTTACGTTTTAATTTGAGTGTTGGTGTCAATTCCCCCGATGAAATTCCCCACTCATTTGCAATAATGTCAAACTTCTTTATCTGTTCAGCATTGCCAAAATTAGTATTTGTTTCGTCAATTATACGGGAAATTCTCTGACGTATATAAGGTTTAATAACCATTTCAACATCTGTAGTATACGGATGGCCCTTAATATTGCACCACGACCTAAGATAATTGAAGTCGGGGACTACCAGAGCAGCTGCAAATTTTTCATTTTCACCCACTACCATTGCATTATCGATAAATGGTGATTCCTTGATCTTGTTTTCAATAAGTTCAGGGGCTATATATTTGCCAAGTGAAGTTTTAAAAATCTCTTTTTTCCGTCCAGTTATGCGCAATTGTCCTTCAGGTTCAAATACGCCCACATCCCCGGTATGAAACCAGCCATCAGAGTCAATCACTTGTTCTGTTAGTTCAGGATCTTTGTAATAACCCATCATTATTCCCGGGCCACGGGCCAGGATTTCACCATCATCAGCTATTTTAACTTCAACACCCCTTAATGGAGGACCTACAGTACCTATTTTGATTCCATTATGGTCAGTACTTGTAACGGCCACTACAGGTGAGGTCTCTGTCAATCCGTAACCTTCATAAATGGGTAACCCCGCAGCCCTGAAAGTGCGTACCAAACGAGGTTGTATTGAAGCACCTCCTGAAACAATGATTTTAAATTTACCACCCAATGACTCCCGCCACTTTGAAAAAACAAGTTTATCCACTATACGATGCTGCAGCATGTACCAGGTACTATTATTCCCATTAACATCATATTTGAGTCCTATATTGACTGCCCAAAAGAAAATCATTTTTTTAATACCTGTCAGTTTACGGCCGGTAGCAATAATCTTATCATATATTTTCTCCAGCAACCGGGGCACGCAGCACATCATGTCCGGATTGATCTCCTTTATATTGTCAGAAATAGTTGCAAGACTTTCAGCATAGTAAATTGAAATTCCCAGGTAATGGTATAAATAATTGAGCATACGTTCATAAACATGACACAACGGCAGAAAGCTCAATGCTTTACCTTCCTCGCCAAAGGTGGGAATATATGAAACAGCTTTAAAATTTGAGATCAGGTTTGCATGAGATAACATGACACCTTTAGGATTTCCGGTTGTCCCTGATGTATAAATAATGGTTGCCAGATCAGAGCCTTTAATACTACTTTTAATCTCTTGTATAGCTTCCGGCTGAGGATTACGCTCACCAAGTTCAATCACATCAAACAGGTTTCTTTCGCCATTTTTTCCTTTAATGGTAAAGATCTCTTCAACTGAAGGACAATTGACCATAACTTCCTTAATCTTTCTAACCATATCATCACCGGTCACAAATACATATTTAATGGCTGCATGATTAAAGATATAAGTGTAATCAGCCTTGCTGATGGTTGGATAAACCGGAACATGTATCGCACCTGCCTGCATAATGGCAAAATCGAGGTAGTTCCATTCAGGCCTGTTATTCATTATGGTGGCGATGGTGTCACCCCTTCTAACGCCAAGACTCAGCAGACCATAGCTCAGCGAATCAATAGTTGAGCGGTATTGTTCAAGGTTTATCTTTTTCCATATACCTTGTTCTTTTGATGCCAGAACATCGTCTTTTGGTTTGAAAGACTCAGCATAGTGAGGTAATAAATCAAACAATCTTTCTATTTCCATAACCAGGGTTTATGTGAGTTAATAAACTGCAATATGCTAAAATTCACTAACTATTTCTTCTGTGTATCACCGACGCCGAAGCCTGAGCTGTTGGCATTATGAGAAGGTCATTGATATTTACATGTGCAGGAAGTGTAGTCACATAATGGACAACTTCAGCAACATCATCAGGTGTCAAGGGATCATAACCTTTATAGACCGCTTTGGCAGCTTCTTCATTTCCTGCAAACCTAACCATTGAAAACTCAGTCTCAACAGCTCCCGGCGCTACTTGTGTGACCTTGATATTCTTTGTAACAAGGTCAATCCTCATAGCCTTAGTCAACGAATCAACGGCTGCTTTGGTGGCACAATAAACATTTCCACTTGAATAAGCTTCACGTCCTGCAATAGAACCAATGTTAATCACATGTCCGTGGCCATTCTCAACCATTAATGGTACAACAGCGTGAGTCATAAACAACAAACCTTTAATATTGGTATCAATCATTGTCTCCCATTGCTCAGGTTCACCTTCATGAATTGGCTTAAGCCCTAAGGCCAAACCAGCATTATTAACCAATACATCTATCATGCGAAATTCCTCAGGCAGATTGCTGATTGCTGAATCTACCTGATCTCTTTTTGTTACATCAAAAGAAAGGATACAGACTTTCGAATTGTAGAGCCTTGTTAAATCGGCGGCAATCGACTCCAGTCTCTCTTTTCGCCTTCCTGTAATTATGATTTTATGTCCTTCTTTGGCAAAACGAAGTGCGCACGAACGTCCAATTCCACTTGTAGTTCCCGTAATTAATACTGTTTTCTCCATTTTCTGAAAAATATGATGTTGAAAGCCTCCCTTGGGTCAAATATAAGAAATAACAAATTAGTTATCTCCATATATTTCTTTAAGGAACTTTTCACCTGCTTGATCTGGAATTTTCACAACTTAAAAAGATTGCTATTTACAATCTGCTGGGAGTAAAGCTTAATTATCAGGTTATTGCACCTGCCACGATTGTTCTGTCTGATGTTCAGTTAACCAGTGGAATCTATTTCCTCAGATTTGAAGATATTACTGTTCCACTGATAATTTATTGATAGTAACCCTTTCCGAAACCCACTTCCTGGCATTCACAAACGCTTCCATCCAGGGACCGATCTCATCCTCATGCCTGCTGGTTGGGTAATAGGCCCAGTTCCAGGGGTATAATGATCTTTCAAGGTGTGGCATTATGGCAAGATGACGGCCATCATCAGAGGCAATAGCAGCTGTGTGATAATCAGAGCCATTCGGATTGCCCGGGTAATTGGTATAACTATATTTAGCCGGAATGTGGTATTGGTTTTCAGCCAAAGGAAGACTGAATTTGCCTTCTCCATGTGCTACCCAGATCCCCAAACGCTTTCCGGCCATGGAACCAAGCATGACTGAATGATTTTCGAGGATATCAACATTCAGGAAGATTGATTCAAACTTATGCGAGGCATTATGCAACATCTTAGGCTTCACTTCATGACCCGGGTTTATGAGTCCAAGTTCAACCATTAATTGACAGCCGTTGCAAACACCCAGACTCAGGGTATCTTCTCTTGAATAGAAATCATCTAAAGCAGCCTTGGCAGCAGGATTATATAAGAACGCGCCTGCCCAACCCTTTGCAGATCCCAATACGTCAGAATTACTAAATCCACCAACAAACACAATCATGTTGATGTCCTTTAGTGTTTCCCTTCCTGAAATCAGGTCAGTCATATGTACGTCCTTTACGTCAAAACCTGCCAGATAAAGTGACCAGGCCATTTCACGATCACCGTTCACACCTTTTTCCCGTATTATCGCTGCCTTTAATCCTGAAGGAGTCCTACGGTTTTTATCTATACCAAACTGATCAAGTTTACCAGTAAAGTCTTCGCCAAAATCAAATGACAAGGGTTGATTAGCATAATTCCGATATCTCTCTTTTGCCAGGTCTTCGCCACATTGTTTCTGATCGAGGAGGAATGACGGGTGATACCATAAATTGCGCAACTGGTCAGTATCAAGATCAATACATCCGTCATGATAGCGCAAGGTAAGCTGCCTCCTGAAAGAAGGTTTACCAACTACATGAAACCTGATTCCGGCTTCATGCAGCAATACTGATGTGTAATCAAGGTCATTAACCTGAAGTAAAACACCCGGATTCTCACTAAATAAAAGTTTTACTATATCGCTTTCACCAAAAACTGAAAGATCGGCATCAATTCCGATTCCCGGTTGTGCAAATAACATCTCTAACATGGTGGTGATCATACCTCCGGCGGAGATATCATGACCTGCAATGACCACACCCCTGTTGATTAAGGCCTGAACAGATTCAAATGCAGCAACAAAGTAATCAGGATTTGCAACTGTTGGGGCTGCATCACCAACAACCGACAACGATTGGGCAAATGAACTTCCACCAAGTTTGAAATTGTCATTACTGAAATCGATATAAATAATGCTTGCTGTAAATTCAGGCTGCAATACCGGACGGATAACTTTTCTGATATCACTCACTTCGCCAACTGCACTTATAATAACCGTACCCGGTGACAATACCTTTTCTCCGTCAGGATATTTTTGGGTCATTGACAGTGAATCCTTCCCGGTAGGAATATTAATGCCAAGTGCGGTTGCAAAGTTTCCTGCTGCTTCAACTGCATCATATAACCTGGCATCTTCACCTTCATTGCGGCATGGCCACATCCAGTTGGCACTTAATGAGATGCTTTTTATGCCTTGTTCCAATGGGGCAAAAACGATATTTGTCAGTGCTTCAGCAATAGAAAGAACAGAGCCTGCCGCAGGGTCTATCAATCCGGCAGCTGGTGCATGACCTATTGAAGTAGCAATTCCTTTTATACCCTGGTAGTCAAGGGCAACAACACCCATATTGTTTAAAGGCAACTGAACAGGACCTGCGGATTGTTGAACAGCAACACGCCCTGTAACCGACCGGTCTACTTTATTGGTCAACCAATCCTTACATGCAACACTTTCCAATTGAAGCACCTGCTCAATATAAGAGCGAAGATTTGATGCCTTGTAATTCAAAGGTGCAAAACGCTGCCTAACATGTTTATCCTGCATCACAGTCTTTGGTGGTTTACCAAACATGTCATGGAGTGCTAAATCAATAGGCCTGGAATTATTCTTATTATTAATGAACGTCAGATTGTGGTCACCTGTTGTTTCTCCCACTTCGAAGAAAGGCGCACGCTCACGGTCAGCTACTCTTTTTATAAGACTAAGGTCGTTATTTCCTACCACCAGTCCCATTCTTTCCTGCGATTCATTCCCAATAATCTCCCTGTCAGAGAGGGTCGGGTCGCCCACAGGCAATTTATCAATATTAATCTTTCCACCAGTAGCTTCAACCAACTCTGAAAGGCAATTAAGGTGACCACCGGCACCATGGTCATGGATTGATATAACAGGGTTATTATCAGTTTCAGCCATAGCCCTTACTACATTGTAAACCCTCTTTTGCATTTCAGGGTTTGAACGCTGAACGGCGTTAAGCTCAAGTGCATTGCTGAATTGTCCGGTTGCAACTGAAGAAACAGCGCCACCTCCCATACCAATCCGGTAATTATCGCCGCCCATCACGATAACCTTGTCGCCTTTTTTAGGTTCTTCTTTCAGGCTGTCAGACTTCCTTCCATAACCAATGCCTCCGGCAAGCATGATCACCTTGTCATAACCGTAAGTTCTGTTGTTCTCATGGTGTTCAAAAGTGAGAAGGCTTCCACAAATAAGCGGTTGCCCGAATTTATTGCCAAAGTCGCTGGCACCATTTGATGCTTTAATGAGAATCTCTTCGGGGGTTTGGTATAGCCATTTCCTTGGTTTATTATTCATAATCCAGGCATGCTTTTCATGATTGCGAGGGTATGAAGTCATGTAAACGGCTGTACCGGCAATTGGCATAGAGCCCTTACCGCCGGCCATGCGATCTCTGATTTCTCCACCACTTCCGGTTGCAGCTCCGTTGAAAGGCTCAACAGTGGTAGGGAAGTTATGTGTTTCTGCTTTTAGTGAGATTACCGATTCAATATCCTTTACTTCAAAGAAATCGGCTGTGTCTTGTCGGCCCGGAGCAAATTGCTCAATAGTTGGCCCACTGATAAATGCTACATTATCTTTATAGGCAGAAACTATTTGGTTTGGATTAGCCTTTGAGGTTTTACGAATCATGGCAAAAAGCGTTTCAGGCTTTTCTTCACCGTCAATTACAAAGGTTCCATTAAAAATTTTATGTCTGCAATGTTCAGAGTTTACCTGTGAAAATCCAAACACCTCACTATCGGTCAATTTTCTGCCAAGCTTATTGCTGAGTTGTTCCAGGTACTCAATTTCATCATCAGACAAAGCAAGCCCTTCCTGCCGGTTATAAGCTTTAAGGTCTTCAATAAACTGAATCTTCTCAGGCTGTTTGTGTATGGTATATATTTCCTGATCAAGGGAATGATAAACAGCCTGGAGCATTGGATCATGATGAGTATTCTTATCACCAATGAAAAATTCTTCCATTCTGGTGATACCATGAATGCCCATATTTTGCGTCATTTCAACAGCATTTGTGCTCCATGGTGTGATCATTTCGCGACGCGGACCAACAAAAAAGCCCGATAATGACCGGGCTTCAATGTATTCTGCACCACCCAGCAACCACGCTAATTTATTTACATCGTTCAACGACAGTTCCAACTTACTTTCTATCGCGTAAATGCACTTGCCTTTAAAGAAATGGATCATGATCTCGTTTTTTCCGTTTGACGGTGCAAATTTACGAAATCCCTGAAATTAATGAGCTTTACTCACCCGTATTATTGTTTATTAACTTTGGCTGTACTCTTATATCCTTGCTCATTAGTCAATACTATTAAATAATTCCCGGCCTTATAACCTGACAGGTCAACTTTTTTATAATCATTGAAAATGGTCATTTTTTTACCATCCTCTGTAAAAACCTCACCAAGAATGATTTTTCCAAAATCCTTTAAATACGGTAAATTAACAATTCCGGTAGAAGGATTTGGAAAGACAGAAAAAGAAGATCCGGCAGGGTTTTTAACTTTAACAACCACCATTTCTCTGAATAAAGTATCTATCTCAATTGGACTAATAGCTCTGTTATAAATTTTGACATCATCAATCATGCCTCTGTAAAAAAATTCGTAATTAAAGTTTCTTCCCATCAAAAGAGTCCCGTTAACCTGGAAAGGCACATCATTTATAGGCCTGAAACCTAACAGTGCATCATCCTCATATACACTCATAATACTTTGATCAACATCCTTTATAAAAACATAGTGATGCCAATTGGAATTTACAGCCAGATTTCCGTAAACAATGAAACTGGTAAATGCAAATGGAGTTCCGTTATAATTTGGATGAACGTAGTGGATATATTGTGGAAATGGATAATTTAAGCCAATCTGAAAATTCAGGTCATCAGGAGTTCCTGAACCTAATCGCTGTTCAAGAACTGTCATCCTTTGATATTCATTGGTTTGAATCCAAAGTGAAACTGTAGAAGAAGTAAGCGGTTGAAATAAAACACTATCAGGAAGGACCAGATAACTCCAACCATCGAATAATGCTGCACTTTGTGGATTTCCAAACCTGTCAGTCCCAAAGTAAACCCCCATGTTATATGCATCGTAGCCATGCCCACTATTGTCAGCAAAATTCCCATTAAAAAAATAAGATGCTACCAATGCGCTGTCAATATTCGATTGTGCGTTTGCTATGCAAAAGAATAACATAACCTGAAGGATGAGTAACGATCTTTTCATAGTTGTAGATTTTATGTAAATATATTGTACTATATATAAATATGCAAGCGATTCTAAATATTTAATCATTATTCCTTTCACATTTAATAATTGACATGTGACTATTTGTTGTTCGGTTCGTAAAGTTTTTTCATCTTTGTGAATGAAACCTAATCCAAAACTTTATGAGCAGAAAGTACAGATTCAATGAAGACTGGGCATCAGTATTTGTCGGGATGATATTGATACTCGCCATTGTTGCTTCATTTTATTTTAAAGAAATTCCCAAAATACTGCCCAAGTTTGGTCCCGAAAAAGGATGGACCGGATGGACAGTGCTGAGCACAGAAGTGTTCACAACAGGCAACACATACAGGGTTATCCTAACTTTCCTGTATTTTTTCTTTTTTGCTATTGTGGGCTCGTGGCTAATGGGCAGAAGGGGAAAAGAGTTATTGCCGGCATTTCCGGTTATCTTCATTCTTTCCATGACAGCTCAACTTATTGCCAGCAGCGGATCAATGAAACACCTTGGTTTAGAAACAGTAATTTTTTCGTTGGTGATCGGACTGTTTGTCAGCAATGTGATTGGAACCCCTAAGTGGCTCAGGGAAGGTATCCAAAGTGAATTTTACATCAAGATAGGTCTTGTGATGCTTGGAGCAACAATACTCTTTGGCGAAATTATGAAGGCAGGTCTCTTTGGTGTAATGCAGGCAATCATAGTGGTTATTTCAGTATGGTACTTCGCCTTCTGGGTTGCCCGAAAGATGAAAATTGATGCTGAATTAAGTATGATGCTTGCCAGTGCAGTAAGTATATGCGGAGTATCGGCTGCCATAGCTACTGCCGGTGCTATAAAAGGTGATTCAAAGAAACTGAGTTATGTAATTTCACTGGTATTGGTGGTTGCAATTCCAATGATGATCTTTATGCCTCTGGTTGCACGCTGGATGAGGTTGCCTGATGAAGTTACGGGTGCCTGGCTGGGTGGCACCATTGATACAACCGGTGCGGTTGTTGCAGGTGGTACAATTGCAGGTGAAATTGCCCTCAAATTCAGTACTATTATTAAGTTCTCACAGAATGTTCTATTAGGCGTTGCAGCTTTCCTGATCTCCATTTACTGGTCATACAGAAAGACTGATGGCGTTCGTGAAAAACCATCACTTAAGCTTATTTGGGAACGCTTCCCAAAATTTGTACTTGGCTTTATAATAGCTTCCCTGATCTTCTCATTCATCGTTGAACCTGAAGCCGCCAAAGCAGTCGGAAAAACCATCAAGAGTTACCAATCATTATGGTTTAACCTGGCTTTTGTTTGCATCGGACTCGAAACACGTTTCAAAGACCTTGTAACCCTTGACCGTGGAAGGCCTGCATACGCATTTTTAATAGCCCAGGGATTTAATATTGTCCTTACCCTGATTGTGGCCTATGTGTTCTTCGGGATGTTGTGGCAAGGGTAAAAAAGCTAAAGGCTAAAGGCTAAGGGCTAAAGGCTAAAGGCTAAAGTAAAAAGTAAAAGTGGCTTTTTGGAATTTTGAATCTGGAATTTGGAATTTTGGAATTGCTCAGTGACCGAGGCTAAAATTCAACAATAATGCCGGAATCGCGTAATTCATTTACCTGATCAGGGTTTATTGTGTTGCCGGTAAGATCAGCGTATTCAAGCCTTTCAATTTTCATCAGTGCGGTAATATCATCAAACTTGTTGTTTGCCAGATGAACCTTACGCAGATGATGTAAATTAACGAGAGCATCAATACTGTTAATGAGGTTATTTGAGAGGTCGAGGACTTCAAGATGCGCCAGTCCGGTGAGTGGTCTTATGTCAGCAATCTGATTGTCTGACAAATCCAATGTCCTGGCATGAAGGCAATATTGAACCCCGTCAAGATCATCAATGTGCGAGTCTGAGAGTTCAAATTCATCAATATCTTCAAGATAATAAGAAGGGAATTCAACATCAGTGCTTCCATATTGCCTGAGTTTGACCGCTTCATAAAAGTCAACCGACCTTTTTTTGCTGACATCCTGTACTTTTTCGCGCTGTGTTGTGTCGTAATCCTTAAAGTAATTGAATCCATCAGCATTAATATCCCATTCATAAACCGGAGAATAGTCGATATCTTCAAAAGTATTCAGTGAAGCAGCAATATCTTCAATCCGTTCCAGTTTAAGGATGTGTGAGTGGTTTAGAAGTCCGTCCAAATCTCCTTCTTCAGCCAGCCGGTTTATTTCATTAATGTAAAAATTTAAGCGGTCGGGATGGTATAATTTTATTAAGGCACTAAAACCTTTTCCATCATCCTTAATTTCAATAATGAGATGATCTGCAATTAATTCAGCAATCATCCTTAGTTTTGAAATCTGTTTATTCTTATACAGATTCAGCAAGGTAAGAGAAATCACATTCAGATTTCTTAAAGTATATGCTTCAAGTAATTGTAGTTTGAGATCTTTTACAGTCATATGGTTATTTTAAATGAGAGTCAGGTTGCACAACATTATAAAAAAAAAGCGCCTTCCGGCGCTCTTTATTTGGTTTAAGCTTTTGGATGCTTTTTACCTTTTGTCGGTGCTAAAGTATCTGTTGCTGGATTGTTTTTCTTGGCGAGACGCTTTTCCCGGCGCGCCCACTGCTTCTGCAGGTAGTGTTCAACTACTGCGCGGGTCTCATCCGTTACGTTGATCTTTGGTTCCATATATACCTGATTTACACGCAAAGGTACATATAAAATTAGTCTTTCCCATCCTTTTTTTAATTTATTTATTAAGTTGACCCTTTTTTTTGTTTTTTTAACAGTTGTTCGACATTTGCATATGTATATTTCCTTCTTATGGTTTTATATTTCGCTGCAATTCAGATGGTTACGGCGAATCCAGTAATTGTGTGTTATAATGCATCGTTTTAAACTTTGTATCGTCTTATTATTTCATAAATTTATTTCCACTTTCCGGGCAACCTTTTAAAAAAACGGAGTTATCAGGATATATGATCAGCCACGACGAATCATTATTAACCCGTATCCGAAAAGGTGAAAGAAAGGCAATGGAAGAACTCTACGATACTTATGCCCCTGTACTTCTGAGTGTTGCTCAAAGATACTGCACAAGGCGTGAAGAAGCAGAGGATCTGTTGCACGAGTCGTTGCTTAAAATATTAAAAGGTGTACACACGTTCAACCCAACATTTGAAGGTGCTTTTGAGGCATGGATGCGACGAATAACTGTTAACCAATGCCTGACTTACATAAAAAGAAAGATTGATTTCCTTAAAATTGATTCTTTACCTGAATCGGGGCTGATTATAAATTCCGATGAATTTGATTCCGGTGAGCTTCCTGAACTTAATCCAACCCAGGTCGTTACCATGATTCAATCGTTGCCAATAGGGTACCGAACAGTCCTCAATCTTTATGTATTTGAGCACATGACACATAAAGAAATAGCCCGCGAATTGAATATTAGTGAGAATACATCAAAATCCCAGCTTTCAAAAGCAAGGATTTACCTGAAAAAACAGCTTGAATTAACGAAGAAAACAGTGGAGGCTGCGCGATGAAAGAAAACGATAAGCTGGATAAGTGGTTGCGCGAAAGTCTGGAAAATTACCAACCAAAAATCGCGGAAAATTCAAGGGATAGATTCCTTAATGAAGCTGCTGAATTCACAAAAAACAGTATTTCTTCTGATACTACCTCCCACAACGGACGCATATATACTATAATTGCTTTGGCATTGTTACTCACAGTTTCAGGATTAGTTTACTGGCAAAGGAGTGGACAACAGGTGATCACAAATTCACAACTGTCAGTAAAAAACATAAAGGAGCCAACAAAGAGTAATGTCAATACTCAATTCCCCGAAAATAACAGATCTGAATCATCTGCAGAAAACAAAGACTACAGATTACTGCAGAAAAAAGGTATCCCACAATCATCACTAGTCGGCAAACCTGAATTCTCAGAAGATAACAGCTCTCCATTATCAGAGGGAAATAAAACGCCTCAGTTTGCACAAGTAAATAGCACCTCACAATCATCACAAGTCAATAGTACCTCTCAATCATCACAAGTTGATAATATCTCTCAATCATCAGGAGATGATAGTATTGTTCAAGTCAACCCGGATTTTCAGGACGGAGGTATACAGGAATCGCCGAAAGATGAACCTGATAAAAAAGATAAACAGCTGGACAACAGGCTTTATAGGAATACGCTGAGCATATATTACCGACCTGAGGTTGTTTGGAATGTTATAGGGAATGAAAAAAACATTCACAATTTTGGTATCGAATGTAATACAAGGATATTCAATGGAAACTACCTGTTTGGAACAGGTCTTGGTGTATCCCTCACCAAAGGCTATTATGAGTATGCAATTGAGTATAATGAATACCTGGGGAACTATAACAGGCTTGACTCCATTAGCTTTAACTGGGATGCCCAGCGTTTCATGATGGAACAAACTGTGCATACATCTTCACAAGAAGTTTTTGACACTGCAGTTACTACAGAATACGCAAGGTTAGACCGCAAATTTATATATCTGCAGATACCGGTAACACTTGGCTATGATATACTTAATACCAATAATAATACCCTTGGATTAAGATTTGCACCCATATTGTCGGTACTCCTCTCAAAGAAGCCTGTTGATTTCAGGTATGAGGCTGGCAACAATAAAATTGTACAAATAAACCGTATCACTCCCGACCGTGTAAAGACTAACTGGCAGCTTAATGCAGGTATTTGTTACGGACGGCGTCTTGGAGAAAGCCTGTGGCTTGAGATTGAACCACGTTTCTCCTATTATTTTAATTCCGTTTATGAAAAATCTGATAATTCCTATTCACCCATGGGGGCCTCCATACGAGTTGCTATGGGAATTAAATACTAGCACACTCACTTAATTTTAGAACCATTAACTCAAAAACTATGAAACGATTACTTACCTTAATCCTTAGCCTCACGGTGCTGGCAGGTTTTGCCCAGTATCCGGTGATGACCGCCACGGTCAGTGGCTATGTGACTCAGTCAGGAACCAATCTGGCTGTCCAGGACCATATGATCAAAATTTCGATGGCAAGCTATGACAGCACGGGTACTTATACAACCAGCGAAGTCTATACAAATGCCAACGGATATTACAACTTTACCGGATCTATCAATGGAATGTCGGGCTACATGTATGTTGAAACATACGGCTGCAATGATTACATCCTGTCGGAAGTCTTTGAATTATCGTATAATTCAAACAATGTCTTTAGCGCCGACTTTCAAGTGTGTGATGACACACTTGCATGCAATGCTGATTTTTATAATTATCAGCTTGAAGGACTAACTTATGCTTTTGTTGATAATTCATGGGCAGGTACCAGCCACACAACTTCGTGGTCCTTTGGCGACGGCACTTATTCGTATGAGCAAAATCCCACCAAAACGTACGATGCACCCGGTGAGTATGAAGTTACTCTTACAATTGCAAATCCCGATTCATCGTGCTCCGATTACATTTCACAGCTTGTTTATATTGGCGAAATAGAATATTGTAAAGCTTTCTACACTTACTGGAATAATCCATCGATGGAAAATACCATCAGTTTTGCCGATAGTTCTATGGGGGCACCTACAAGCTGGTATTGGGATTTTGGTGATGGATCTACTTCAACAGATCAATTTCCTGTGCACACCTATGCACAGTCAGGAATTTACTTTGTGTGCCTCACTGTTACCAACGACAGCACCAACTGTTATTCAAACTATTGTGATAATGTGATGGTTGGTGATATTACCTGCATGGCTCAATTTACTTACTGGCCGTCTGTCGATTCACTAAACCAGCCATTTGCTACTCAATTTTATGATTTATCCTATGGTACACCCACCCAGTGGACATGGAGTTTTGGTGATGGAACTGCAAGTTCAGAACAGAATCCTATACATGTATATGCACAGTCAGGACTCTACCAGGTTTGTCTTGCTATAACCGGTGAAGACTGTGAAAGCACATGGTGTATGGACGTATACGTTGACCAGGTCTATCCTATGTGTTACAACTACTTTACATATTCAAATGCCGGCAACGATGTAGTCTTTGAAGGATATTGCTCTTCAAGCCTTCCAACCAATTATCTGTGGGATTTCGGCGATGGAACTTATTCTGAACTTAACCCGGCAACGCACACTTATCCAGCTCCCGGTGTATATTATGTTTCACTCGAAACCTGGGATACAACGGGTTGCCGGGCTTACTCATCACAAGAGATCGTTGTAGGCGACAGTATTCTTTATAATCAGATATACGGACAGGTTTACGAAGGTAATTTCCCTTTAACCAGTGGATTTGTTATGATATTCTCTGTTGAAGATGCCACAAACTATTACCCATACTTTGATTTAGCACTCATTGATCCTAATGGTGTTTATTCATTCCCCATGGTACCACAGGGTAATTACAATTTACTGGCAGTGCCAACCGATGGCAGTCAATACCTTCCAACCTATTATGAAAGCACCATATTCTGGCAGGAAGCCAGCACTGTTGTTGCGGGACAAAATGTTAATCCAATAAACATTATGCTTCAGAGCACTCAGGGAAATGCAACCCAGGGAACGGGTGTAATTTCAGGGCATATCAATCAAACAGGTGTACGCGATGGTTTTGTTGGACAAATAATTATGTATCTAACTGATAATGACCACAAGATCTTGTCATTTAAACAGGTAAACACTGCCGGAGATTTCTCATTCAATAATTTGGCCAATGGTAATTATTTCCTTAAGGCAGAACTTCCGGGTGTTAACAGCGAATATATACCGGTTACACTGAGTACCAATCAAACTGAAGTAACCATTCAAATGACCTTTACAGGAAACAGCATACTTGGAAAGCCTGAAGGAATATCATCAACGGCTGATGTGTCAATTTATCCAAATCCTGCAACCAATGCAACCCGTATTGTGTTTAATCAGGAAGAGACTGGAACAGTTAGAATAAGTTTGCTTGACATTGCCGGAAGAACTGTATCGTACCAGGAAGTATCAGGACAGGCAGGAACTTCAAAAGCTGATCTTGATCTCAATAAGATTCAAACCGGAATATACTTATTAAGGCTGCAATTTAAAGACGGTTCTGAAATAAGCAGAAAACTGGTAAAGGAATAAAGATTCTTGTATTACTACCACAGCTTAATGTAATGAAGTGCCCTGAGAAGGGCACTTTTTTTATGCGTTAAAAAGGCCGACTTAATTTTTTTACATGCTTATCTGAATTGCGTTCTATTTTCAAAAAGATTTGTGACTTTGGTTTTGATTGCTCGTGGTTTTAGGCCAAACAAAAAACCACCAAAATTGATTTGGTGGTTTTTTTACAAATTTTATTTAAAATTTATTTGCGCATATCAAGCTCTTTGAGGGCAGCAATCGCCTGTTCGAGATGCTTTATAGCTGAATCAACTCTTTTTTGCTGATCAGCATTAACTTCCATTGGAGTACCACCGGTTGTTTGGTGATTCATCAGATGTAATCTGGTTTTATCCAGCTTGTCAATGTGTTTGCTGAATGGGTTTGTGTAAAACCTGTTAAATGTTACCATGATCATATGCTACGATTTTGTAAGATTTTTAAAATAAGTTGTTTCCCGGTTTATTCATGCAAAAATAAATTAAAATTTAATTTGCCCGACAAAGATAAAATAATTTAACAGATGTTGAGTCCTCACATCAATTATTAAAATACATAGTAGTTATTGGATTGATAATAAATGTTGTCAAAAGAAAATAATACTGCAATTTTAACCGGTTTATAATCATATTGTCGCTTCGTTGGTTTATACGATGTTGAATTCCTGCCAGGCTTATGACTACTAAATCACTCAGTGAAGTACACTCATCCGTAAAGACAAATAAAACCGGCTGGCGGAGGCTGCTTTCTTTTATTGGCCCTGCTTATCTCATTAGTGTTGGTTATATGGACCCGGGAAATTGGGCAACCGACATCGCCGGAGGTTCAGCATTTGGTTACAAGCTGATATGGGTACTGCTCATGTCAAACCTGATAGCCATATTGCTTCAGACATTAAGTGCACGTCTCGGGATAGTGAGTGGAATGGACCTGGCACAGGCATCAAGGCAAAACTATCCGCGCTGGGCTAATATCCCATTATATATTCTTGCAGAAATTGCTATTGCTGCCTGTGACCTTGCAGAAATAATCGGTATGGCTATTGGATTAAACCTGTTGTTTGGTATTCCACTTGTTTATGGTATCTGCATCAGTGCTTTTGATACGCTGCTTTTGCTTCTGTTACTCAAGAAAGGAATAAGGACACTCGAAGTCTTTATTGTTTCTATGGTTACCATTATCGGAATCTCATTTATGGTTGAAATGTTTATTGTTTCACCCGATTATATAGATGTTGTCAAGAGCCTTGTCCCCTCAGGCCTTAATGATAAGGCATTATATATAGCCATTGGTATTATAGGGGCAACGGTAATGCCACATAATTTATATCTTCATTCATCACTGGTTCAAACCCGGAGGTTTCCCCAAACACCTTCCGGAATGAAATCAGCTATTAAGATGAATCTTTTTGATACTACGATAGCCCTCAATCTTGCATTTTTTGTGAATGCCGCTATACTTGTGCTAGCTGCAAGTGCCTTTTATTTAAACGGCTACTTCCATGTTGCTGAAATACAGGATGCTTCACGACTGTTAAACCATCTTTTTGGAGCTTCTGCCCCGATGTTTTTTGGAATTGCACTTGTAGCTGCAGGCCAGAGCTCAACCATTACCGGAACGCTAGCCGGACAAATAGTCATGGAAGGGCATATCAATCTGCGGATCCAGCCATGGTTACGCCGGTTAATCACCCGTTTGCTGGCTATTATTCCGGCTATTTTTACAATCTTATATTTTGGTGAACATGCCCTGGGAAGCCTTCTTATACTTAGCCAGGTGATTTTAAGCCTCCAGCTCGGCTTTGCCATCATACCCCTTATTCATTTCAATTCAGCAAAACGACTGATGAATGAATTTGCCATTAAATTATGGTTAAAGCTGCTTGCCTGGCTATGTGCCGGCATTATTATTTATCTCAATATTCATTTAGTGATTGATGAATTATCAGGTTGGTTCAAGTCGGCCTCTAATAAATTGCCATTGTATTTTATTGTCCTGCCATTGGTTATTGCCTGCTTTGCCTTGTTGATGTACATTTTTATTCAACCCCTTATGCCGGGAATTACAAAAGAAGTTTCACGACTTCCACATGGGAAGGCTGGCAGTCTGATAAATATCACCCCTATAGAATATTCAAACATTGGAGTTGCAATAGACTTTAAAGGCGATGACCAAAAACTGATAAATAATGCCCTTAACCAGGGAAAGAATACGGCTAAATACACGCTGATCCACATTGTTGAAAGTGCTGCAGCGCGATATTTAGGTGAAAATACATTCGACTTCGAAACTTTAACTGACCGCGCAAGTTTAATGAAATACAAAGAAGTGTTAGAAGCTTCAGGTTATGAAGTAGATGTGGAAATTGGATTTGGAAATACCTCTGCCGAAATTACCCGCATAATAAAAGACCGTAAAATAGATCTGCTTGTAATGGGTGTACATGGCCATAAGGGAATTAAAGACCTTATGCTGGGCACAACTGTTGACAATGTGCGGCATCGCATTAAAATTCCACTCTTTATTGTTAGCTGACCCTTTTTTACAGGAGTGACAAATTGACAAGAAAATGCCTTAGGCATAAACTTTGTTTATAGTTTTACCTAAAGTTCACAATTTCAATTGTGCTTATAGAGTTGTAAATATTATCTTTGGAAAATTAAAAGCTATTCAGTAGTCGCTGAAATCAACATCATAACTAATGAAACAAGAATCAGAATTAGAAAGAATTGAATGTCTTATTATCGGTTCCGGACCTGCAGGATATACTGCAGCAATCTATGCTGCGCGAGCCGACCTTAAACCCGTTGTTTACCAGGGTATGCAACCCGGCGGCCAATTAACATCAACTACAGAGGTTGATAATTTCCCCGGATATCCAAATGGCGTTATGGGGCCTGATATGATGCTGGATTTACAGAAACAAGCCGAGAGGTTTGGTAGTGATTTAAGATGGGGACTGGTAACGGAAGTTGATTTTTCAAAAAGGCCCTTTAAGGTATCTACTGATGATGGCAAGACTGTTTTAGCTGATACCGTTATTATTGCAACAGGTGCAACAGCAAAATACCTGGGACTGGAATCAGAGGTAAGATATAATGGTCATGGTGTTTCAGCATGCGCTACATGTGATGGTTTCTTCTATCGCGGCCAGGATGTGGCTGTGGTTGGCGGTGGTGATACCGCTGCTGAGGAAGCTACCTATCTCTCCAAGATGACCCGTAAAGTGTATCTCATAGTGCGCCGCGATGAACTTCGCGCAAGCAAGGCTATGCAACACAGGGTTGCCAATACGCCAAACATTGAAGTACTTTGGAACCATGTTGCACGGGAAGTAATGGGCGATGGTAAGGTAGTGACCGGAGTATTACTGGAGAATGTTAAAACAGGTGAAGCAAAACAGATTGATGTACAAGGTTTCTTTGTAGCAATCGGACATTCACCCAATACAAAAATATTTGAAGGCCAGATAGATCTTGACAATAATGGTTATATCCGCACCAAACCCGGAAGTACCCAAACTAACATACCGGGCGTATTTGCGGCGGGTGATGTTCAGGATCATATCTTCCGTCAGGCAATTACAGCTGCCGGAACCGGATGTATGGCGGCTATAGAAGCCGAACGCTTCCTTGCCAGTGTTAAGGACCTGGAAGAATCGCCAGTCGTTGATATGGCTAAACAGCATTAATTTATATTCCTGTTTTTAAAATAAGAGGCTGTCTCAGAAGAGATGGCCTCTTTGGTTTCTGTTTTTCTATTTATATTTGAAGTCCGCCAAGTTCTGCAAAATGTGTACTTTAAAAATAAACTTCCCTAATATAATCTCATTACTCGCTTATCAGTTCCGTCATTTTATACTGTTTCTGATATTAGGCAGTACATTGGTTTCTTCTGCGAACGATTCAACAGATTCATTACGCCATTCACTCAATACACTCAAAGGCACCGAGAAAGCCAGGGTACTTTTAAAACTGGCGAATCAGTGTTTATATACTGATGCCAGCTTATCAAAGTCGTACACAAATGAAGCATACTTGATTGCCTTCAGGAAAAATGACCAGTTATTAATGGCGCAATGCCTTATACAGCAGGGATTGTGGTTAAATACGACCGGTAGTTACGATTCAGCTATTAAAACGTTAAATAAAGCACTGTACCTTATTAATTGGCCGGCTGAATCCACTGACCTTGCCCGTTTATACACTGTGAAAGGCATCTCAAATGAAAATGCAGGTTACAGTGATTCAGCGCTTTTCAGTTATCAACAGGCATTCAGCATTTATAAGAATTCAGGGCATCATCAGGGACTGGCAAATACTTATCTGAACCTGGGTTGCCTGTTTTTAAAATTGAAGAATTATGACCAGGCGGCTACTCATCTTCAAAGAGCTTTGGGTGAATCAATAAAATACAAAACAACAGCCACTCTCGGTTCAATTTACAATAACCTTGGTATTCTGTATGATATTCGCGGAAATAAGATTAAAGCCCTCGATTTTTATCGCAAAGCTCTTGACATAGAAGAAAAAGCAGGTAACAAGGCTGTTATGGCGACCATATATCATAATATTGCCCTGATACACGATAAGCAGGGTTACCATCAAAAGGCCCTTGATGAACTAAAAAAATCAGTTGAACTCAAGCTCATTACCGGCAACCGTGAAGGAACTGCCAACTCATATGTTGAAATGGCCCAGGTTTATTTGAACATTGACAATGTTGACCAGGCTGCCTTATTTGCCCTTAAGGCACTTCAGCTGGCTGAAGAAAGTAATTTCACGTACGTTGAAGCAAATTGCAGAAAACAACTGGCTGATATTTATGAGCGAAAAGGTGATTACAAAAAATCGGCCAGCGAATGGAGAAAGGCGCTGACCCTTAATGACAGCCTTTACAACCAATCGGTTAGTCGCGAAATATCCGAGCTGCAGTCAAAATATGAAATTCTTCAGAAGGAACAGGAAAACAAGATCTTAAAGCAACAGATCACACTGCAGGAGGTCAGAACAAGCCAGCAAAAAATCTATTTCCGTTTTATGGTCTTTGCTGTCATCGCTTCAACACTTGTGCTTATTATGGTTTTTATCCTGCTGCGACTAAAGATGACGACCATTAAAAAGAATAAAGAATTATTTGATAAAGAGTACAGGCTGAAAGAACTGGAACTTGCTGCAAAAGAAAATGCTTACCGATTGCTGGAAAACGAAAAGAAACAGGAAGAGATAAGAAAAGCTTATTTATTACAACAATTGAAAGCTGAACAAGAGATAAAAGCACTTGAACTTAAAAATCTGAATACCAGCATTCAATTAAAAAATAAAGAACTTACTTCATTGTCTGCCAATTTCATAAATGTTAATGATATTCTGGGTCAGATAAGAAAATCGTTGTTCAGCCTGAAAAAACATTTCAATGAAGTGCCTTCTGAATTGGATGAACTCTTAAGCCTGGTCAACAGCAATATGGATAATGACATGAACTGGAGAAAATTCAGGATGTCATTTGAAGAAACTCATGCCGGATTTCTTGACCTTCTCATTAGCAATGTCCCCGAACTAACCCTTAATGAACAGAAGCTTTGTGCTTATCTTTTTATTGGACTTTCATCAAACGACATTGCCCGGGTGATGAATATTTCACTTGCCGCCGTAAATAAAAACAGACAGAGATTAAGAAAAACACTTGGCCTGGCACCCAATGCTGATATAACTGATTACTTGAAAAGTATCGACCTGCAAAGACAACCTGTTGCATGATGTCCTATTAAATGTCCTACCTGTTTTCTTGCCTTAACAGGGTAACCTTCTTTACTTTGCGCCGTCTTATTAATCAGAAAGTCATTACAATTGACTCTGGATTATGACTTAACCTAAAGTAAAAAACCATTAAATCAACTACTATGAAACTTAGATTTACTATTCTTTTTGTAGTTCTCTCACTAACCGGTTTCAGCCAGTGGGAGAAATTGTCTACCCCTACAAACAGTCCACTATTCAGCTTGTCATTCTTTGATTCTAACAATGGAATGGTAGGAGGAACAGGTGGAACTCTATTAATCACAGAGGATGCCGGTCAAACATGGTGGACCCCAATGAACTGTCCGCAGGAAGATTTTTATGCAGTTTACATGCTAAATCCCCAAATCATGTTTATTGGAGGCACTAATCTATACCGTACCGGTGATGGCGGAGAAACATGGACTATGGTATCAGATATGACTTCCCCCAGAAGCATCTCGTTTTCAGATCCAATGACAGGCAAATGTACCAGCGTTTCAGGAATTTATGAGACAACAGATGGTGGCTTCACCTGGACAGAAATCCCTTCTGCCGGCACTGCTATCTATGAAACAGTACAAACGTTTGAAGATACCGATATTACCATGGGAAATATTGGAGGTATGGTAACATATTCCGCAGTTGGAAAACGGACTTCTGAAGGTGAATGGTATGACTTTGATGTAATGTCATATCCTAATTCATACGCCTGGACCGCTTGTAGTTTCCCGACTCCCGATACCGGTTATGTATTTTTTAACCAGTATAACCATTGGGTACCTTCTGCACATAACCAATTCCTCAGGTTTACAAACTTTGTTCTCTCTACAAATCCTTTCAACGATTTGGTGTGGTTCTTCTCATACGAAATTATCAATGATACCATACCTGATTACATGACATCGGTTCATTTCGTCAATAACAATACAGGCTATGCTACCGGTGAACAAGGTTCTCTGTATTACACCGCGAATGGCGGAACTTCGTGGAAAGTAGATTACAGTGGCACATCGGTACTTACTTCAATGCAGTTTATTAATGATAACCTTGCTTTTGCGGTTGGCTATGATGGTACGGTGCTTAAACACGACGTTTCAACCAGGGTTGAAAACAATGAACTCAATTCGTTTACGATATATCCCAACCCTGCCTCAGGCCATTGCATCATCAATGATACCAGGGATGCCGCTTCAATTGAAATTTTATCAACTTCAGGCCAGCTTATCAGATCAATAAAAGGCACCTCGGAAGACACAATAGAAATCTCTGCCTGTGATCTTAAAGCAGGCCTCTATATCATCAAAATTACAACAACTGACAACCGGGTGAAAGCTGCAAAGCTTATGATAAAATAGCACCCAATCCAGTTATGGAATAAACCAAAAAGAGGTCATTTCTTTTGAGATGGCCTCTTTATTTAATCTTGTAAGGGTTCTTATTTTTTACGGCTATTTCGTTTCCAGGGCGATTCAAATAATGACTGGTCGTTAGAAGATTCCCTTGGTTTTGACCTTTCATTGTCCCTGCCCTTCCTGTCGGTCTTTGGACCACGGTCATACGATGATTTCCTGTCATCACGCTTAAAACCGCTATCACTGCGCCTGAATCCGCCATCATCACGGCGCGGGCGTTCGTCACGGCTTCCTGAATCACGCTTTGGACTTCGGTAACTGCCCGGTCCACGACCTTCGCTTCCGCGACCTTCACTTCCACGACCTTCGCCTCCACGACCTTCGCTTCTGCCCGGTCTTTCTGACCTGTCGCCTGCCGGGCGATCACCGGCCACTTCAATTCTTACTCCGTCGGGATTGCGGTTTTCATCAGTGAATGCTTTCAGTACTTTCTTAACCGCTCCTGAATCAATATCAATGAATGAATAGCTATCCATGATATCTATTCTTCCAATCTTTATTTCTCTGGTTTTTGTAACTTCGTTTATCAAGCCTATGAGCTGTTGTGGCATTACCTTGTCTTTTCTGCCGATGCTCACAAACATTCGGGTAAGGTTTTTATCATCCATGGCCTCACGTCCACGTCCTTTTGAGAAACCACTTTCAGAGCGTTCTGAAGAACCCCTGCGGTCATCACTTCTACGATCATCACTGCGGCGGTCGTCACCTCTGCGGCTTTCGCTTCTACGGCTCTCATCCCTGCCCCTGCCCCTTGAATCAGCCCTGTCACGCTGTTCACGTGGCTCACGCTTTTCTTCCTCTACATTAATATCACGTGCATCGCGGTAATATTCCAGAAAACGGTTGAATTCAAGTGAAACAAAACGCCTGATAATATCTTCCTTGCTCATCCATTCGAGCTTGCGGTCAATAACCGGAAGGAATGATTCAATCTCAGCATCAATATCCACATTTTCCATGCGGTCGATATAATGGAAGAGCTGTTTTTCGCACACCTGAAACCCTGTGGGAATCTTAGCCTGCGCAAATTCACGACCAATCATCTTTTCAATCTGCCGGATCTTAAACTTCTCCTTCAGATTGATGATGGCAATACTTACTCCCAGTTTATCAGCCCGGCCGGTACGTCCACTGCGGTGGATATATACCTCGGTATCATCAGGAAGGTTATAGTTTATAACATGTGTCAGATCGTTAACATCAAGTCCGCGTGCCGCTACATCAGTGGCAACAAGCATTTGCAGAGTGCGGTTCCTGAAACGGCTCATCACATGGTCGCGCTGTGCCTGCGACAGGTCTCCGTGCAATGAATCGGCATTATAGCCGTCACGAATCAGCGAGTCGGCAATTTCCTGTGTTTCAATCCTGGTACGGCAGAAAATAATAGCGTAGATATTTGGGTTGAAATCGGCGATACGTTTAAGTGCAAGATAGCGATCCCTGGCATGAACAAGATAATAGAGGTGCTTTACATTGGCAGTGCTTGTATTACGTTTACCCACTGTTTTCACAATAGGGTTAGTCATGTACTTTGTAAGAATACGCTCTACTTCCGAAGGCAATGTTGCTGAAAAAAGCAGTGTATTTTTCTCTTTTGGGGTTGTTTCAAGAATGGTATCAACTTCTTCCTGAAAGCCCATATCGAGCATTTCATCAGCCTCATCAAGAACCACCCACCTGACGTTTGAGAAATCAACCCGCTTACGGCGAATCATATCGTTAAGCCTGCCGGGTGTTGCCACGATGATTTGCGGACCCTGCTGTAACTGCCTGATTTGTATTTCAATGCTGGCACCGCCATAAACGGCAGTTACCTGGATAGAAGGCATAAAAGCAGCGAAACTTTCAAGATCACGGGCAATCTGCAGACACAACTCCCTGGTAGGGCACAGTATCAGCGCCTGGGTTTTGTGAAGGTCTGCATTAATATGATGCAGCAGTGGCAACCCGAAAGCGGCAGTTTTACCTGTTCCGGTTTGAGCTAATCCAACTAAGTCCACTGGTGATTCAACAAGGGTGGGAATTACTTCTGCTTGCACAGGCATCGGCTCTTTGAAGCCGAGTGCTTCAACCGCCTGCACAAGCAAGTGATTCAAGCCTAGTTCATTAAATGTAGGCATATACTTTTCTAAATTGTCGGCAAAGATACAAAAAAAAGTGATTAGTGATTGATGATAATAAGGCTAAAGGCTAAAGGCTAAAGGCTAAAGGCTAAAATTTAAAATAAGGCTAAAGGCTAAAGGCTAAAATTGAAAATAAGGCTAAGGGCTAAAGGCTAAAATTGAAAATAAGGCTAAGGGCTAAAGGCTAAAGGCTAAAGGCTAAAATTGAAAATAAGGCTAAGGGCTAAAGGCTAAAGGCTAAAATTTACTGAACAACATTGAACCATATTCTAGTGAAGTTCTGAACTTACATAGAAGCTGAGTGCAGTTGAGCTGCTAGAAAGCTCTTTTTTTTAGCCTTTAGCCTTTAGCCTTTAGCCTTTAGCCTTTAGCCTTTTTTCTTTACCCTTCAATCACCCCCAGGTAAACCGAATTTGAAATCTTTTGCCGGCTTTCACCTACAGCCATATCTGAATTCGTGAAGAACATCCATGCATGCAATGGCAGCGATCTTTTGGAGAAGTTGAAAGACGCTTTCATATCTTTTCGGGTGCCCAGTTCATCTACAATATTTGAGAATCCGTCCAGATCTTTTTCGGAGTACAGGACTACAATAATCCTATCGCTAAGCTTAAAAGATTCATTTGCCCCCTTTATGTTTTCCCATGTAATTGTTGCGGTTGAAGCATCAACCGTGAGTGTAGTGTTTCGTGGCGGTACCAGGTTTCCGCGTGAAACAAGGATTTTGGAATAGTCAAGTTCGGGAAGGGCCGCCCCCTGAACAAAGCAGTTCTTCATGATAAATGACCTGATCTCATTTGATGCACTATCCTTATCAGAAGCCTGATAGCCAATTCTGATTGCTTTGATGCATTTTCGTACAAAGTTAGCTGTCAGGCGCATTTTCTCCCGGTGTGCCAGTTGTCCGGGTGTTTTAGCATCATGAAAATTCGCCGTCCTCACCCTTGAGCACTGAACTCCGTTACGAACGTAAAAAATTAAATTTCCGGAGGAACCTCTGGCTCCATCAGCAAAATGTCGTGCCATGATTTTGAATTAGTTATAAAAGTTTATAAATAAAGTTTTAAAAAGCCAGGCAGACAGATGAAACCGTGCTAAATTGGTTTCCCCTATACCCCCTGTATACCCCGCATATACCTCGCATATACTCTGCCTATACAATTTATGTATACAGGGGCTATTTGCGGGCTGTTAGCATTGTATTTAGGGACGAAGTTAAGTATATTCCCGGTCTTGACAAAATATTCTTATGGGAAATTTTTAATTTTACAACACTAAAATTGCAGTAGAATCAGCTAATCTAACTACGATGAAGACAGAATCAGACCCCTCAGTCACTTATGTGCCATTTCCAATTTCCCTGCTTCGTAACTTACTTATTGACAAGGTGAATGTATTGAACCTGATACTCAATTACGGGGTCTATCATTTTGCTGATAAAATGAATTACAACCTGCAGGATGTAGCCGAGCAAATAATTTATGCTTACTATAGAAAGAACCTTCCTCACAACATACAAGTACTTGTTGATTACTATGTTGAAAATGAAAAAATAGTTATTGATGATGACAAATGCGGATTTGAAGTGAACGGCTATTTCTCCCCTGAAGAAGAAAGCCATGACATACTTCGTTTATTTGAAACAGACCAGAAATTTAAAGATTTGTCTGTTTCGTTCTATAAGATGTCGCAGACATTCAAGTTCTTCTATCTTAAAGGCAACTATGATGCTTTTAAAGTCGGAAACAAAATCGCCAAAACCATCCCGGAAAATGAAGTTTTTGCAATGATCAATTTGAAGGTGTTATTCAACTATATCAAATATGACAAGACAGAAAGTGAAATCGCTCAATTAGCAATGTACCTTGGTATTCGTTCAATTCTTGGTAAGAAAATGATGTACAAGACCAACAAGAAAATGATTGTAGCGAGAATGTTTGGTTATAAAAACCATAAAGAATTAGAAGATAAACTGCACCCTAAATTGAAAGAGTTCTATGATAAGTATACTCACCGTTATCATTTTGATAAAATAAAAACTGATCTTGAATTGAATTGGGCAATTCATACATATTCTGATCATATTCGCGGACTATATGTTGGACATGGGAAGTCGCTAACGTATGAGAAACTCGCAATGGAAGCTGAATTGAAGAAAAAAGATAACAGGATTTCTGAACTTAAGGAAAAAAAAGCCCGAGCCAAGAAGAACATTAAGAGTATTTTTAAGAATAAAAATGATAAAGAAAACCCTCCAACGCTAAAGACCAATCCGGGAAAACAGAATCAAAACAATGATAAGTGGAAAAACAACGGAAAACCCGCTTCAAATAACTACTATAAAGAAGATCCATTCTAGTGCAAATACATGTGCATTGATACTGCAAAACAACTTCATTAACACTGCAAAACCGCAGCACCTTAAATAAGGTATTTTTAAGAAGGTAGATAATTGAATAAATAATAGGATAAAAAAAAATAACAAAAAAAAATAGAGATTTTACTCAATTCAAAAAATTGAGGCTATAGCTTTAGCAAATTGGTTTATGATTTTTTTAAATTTTTTTATTTTTTTTGGTAGGACCTATTTTTAGGACGAAGGTGCGGCTGGGGGGGATTTTCATTTGGACCTCAGATTAATTGAGCCGAGAATGGTTGGGACTTGCTTTTGTATCATATCTTTGAAATATTGAGCACAATATCGTTTTCATTGTCGGAACCCTTGGCTAAGTTTTCAATGTTCATAAATACTTTTTATAAATGACCCGAACTAAATTGGCTTTAACATTTCTCGGTACTCTTGGATTTGCAATAGTTATATTTCTATCTCAATTACTACGTGATATCTCTTTACATGAAGCTATTATTCAGTCAGTAATGTCTGCAATACTTTGGGGAATTTTTGTTTATTTCTTTACCAGGAAGAAACCCTATAAGGAATAAGGTGTTCGGGTTAGAAGGTTTCTATCAATTGCACCTGTAAGGAATTGAAACGCAACAGATGTCCTTGCTTTAAAGGAAGGCAGCCCTATCAATTGCACCTACAAGGAATTGAATTTAAATGTCCTATAGAGCTAAACCCCCAAATCCCCCAATGAAATCACATTAATTCCATCCTTACGTTTAAAACTTACGCCTGTACCTACTATGATATTTAATGACTTAGGGGCTTTTACCTTGTTTAGGTCAATAGTTGTCATTAATTTTAACAGATTGGCAGATGCTTCTTCAACAGCTCCAATGCCTAGTTTTATTTCAAAGGCGGCCCAATCTCCATTATATTTCTGAACAATGGCATCGACTTCAAGTCCACTTGAGTCATTGTAATAAAAAACGCTGGCATCGTTTGCCTGTGCGTATACCCTTAAATTGTGAGTAACTAATGATTCGAAAAGGAAACCTGTAAATTTGATGTCGTTGAGAAGTGCTTCTTTGTCTGATCCCAATGCAGCAACTGACAATGAAACATCAGTAAAATGCCGTTTTGGCGATTTTCTAAGGGATGCTGAAGAGCGGATATGTGTGTTCCAGGCAGGCTGATCTTCTATGATCATCAATCGCTCCAGCGCATCAAGGTATTCAATTACTGTTGGACGTGATATATCTGTATTTTCCTTTTCTTTAATATCTTTCATGATGGTTGTTTTATCAACCAGCGTTGCAGTATTCCTTGCAATTGACTTAAGAATATTCCTGACTTTGATCGGATCACGTTTAATGTTTGAAATCCTGCTCATATCACGCTCTGAAATCAGTTCAATGTATGCCCTGTTAAGCAGCATAGCTTCATCGATGGATGAATTCAATAAACCAGGCCATCCACCTTTTATTATACGTTCTATAATAAGTTCAAGTTCCAGATGATTATTTGAAAATTCAATATTATTGTCACCTAACAAATTTGACATACACGCTAATCCTGAAGAATAATCTAATTCCTGCCATGTCATAGTTCTCATTTCAACAGTTGTGAAGCGGCCGGCTCCTGAATGCAAGCGAATATTGTCGTCAGGAGTAGCTGATCCCGTTAAAATAAATTGAGACTTTGCCTTTCGGGCATCAACTTCATGGCGTATATAATTCCATAGTTTAGGCTGCTCCTGCCACTCATCAATCAATCTTGGAGTTTCTCCGATTAAAAGACGTTTTGGATCAGCATCCATTAAATAAGGCACCTGTTCATCCTGATCAACTCTTAAAACACTCAATGCCAACTGAGAAGCCGTTGCCGTTTTTCCACATGCCTTAGGTCCCCTCAATAATACAGCTCCTGAAGCTTTAAGTTTTGAAGAAATTTCACCTTCAATTATACGCGATTTATATACCATAAAAGACTATTTAACACAAAGATAATGTAAAAAAAGTATCACTTTACATTTTTGGAGTATTTTACTTTACACTTTTGGAGGTTTTTACTTTACACTTTTGGAGTCTTTTACTTTACATTTTTAGAGCTTTTTGCTTTACACTTTTGGGGTTATATTTACTTTGCGTTTTTAGCATCAAAGTTCCTTTCTTTTCTTGGGCTAAATCCCGAAAAGTGGTAAAATTGATATGTTTATATTAAATTTGCTGCACTTAGTAAAGCTCATGAGCAGATGGACGAAGGCAGATTTTCAACAGATGAATTGAACCAGGTAATTGAAAACTGGGAATATATTGCCAATAAAAACAATACACGACTCATTACCTCTCATAGTATCATTGACTTACGGTCGCCAGTTTCACAAGTTATTAATCGTAAAAATATTGACCACGTTTTTGAGTGTGATATTTATCACCTTGAGTTAAATATCCCCTATAAGGGAAGATCAATAAAGATTACTACAAGTGAAACTATGACTCCAAAATTTGAGTATCCAATAAAAAACCCTGACTTTTCATTTTCTATTTATCAGGAAGATTTTACGGATAGAATTATAAAAATGTTTGGCCATGATGAGTTGCAAACTGAGGACCATGAGTTTGATAAAAGGTTCCTCTTATGGACAGATAATAAGCCCGGATTAACTAAATTCCTGGACTTCAAAGTGAGGGAATGGCTCAAAAGCAGGTCAATTTGTTATTTTGAACTCAATACAGAAAAATCAAAAAACAAGCTGAGCATTTTCTATGTCTTCAATGAGTTCTCAACTTCAGCAATTCAGGAAGAGATTGACATGTTTAAGTATTGCATCAACAAGATTAACTGTTAAAATATTTCTCTACGGTCGCTCTTGTTCCTCTTGTCCCTCATGTCCCGCTTGTCCCTCTTGTCCCACTTATCTCTCAATCCTCTTTGGGGAGCAAAAAAATTATTTGGTTCATTAATGTCAGGTAATCATTATTAAAGTGATGTTTACCCGGCAGGATTTTTATTTCAGCCCCTGCTTTTGCAAATAATAAAGCTGTATGTGCATCTTCCTCTTCTCCAAAGAAGCAGACCACTGAATGTTGCGAAAGTGCATGAACGCCTTTTGGAACATCATAAGTTTCATTCTTATTATCAAGGTGCAGATAGTCACTGATGTGTATCTCGAAATCTGCATTTATATCGGGACTGATCATGATGGCCCTGACTAATTTTTCGGAAATATCGGGAGGCATATGAGGGAGAATGAAAGGAATGAGATCAGCTCCGAAAGAATATCCGCATAACACAAATGATTTCTTGTTCCATTCATTCAGGTAAACTTTAAGTATTTTACTTACTTCTGAAGCCGTTTCCTGTGGAGTACGTTTCTGCCAGAAGTATTTTTGTGAATCTAATCCTATGACGCCTATCCCCTTTTTAACCAATTCTTTCGCTATCCCGTCATCAAAACTTGTCCATCCGCCATCACCGCTTATGAAAACTACCAGTGGTTTCTTACCTCCGGTTTCTGCGGGCATTATTATAAATGGTCCATTTGAAGTGTTAGAGGTTGTTGATTCTTTTACTTTATTATAGGCATACAAGAGATGAGGCATATAGTTGCTTTTGACTGACATACCATGAGCTGCCTCACGAACCAGGATAAACTCCCCTTTTGGAATCTTTTTAACAAATGCTTCAGTTTCTTTATAGTTGCAGACCTTGTCCTTAATGCCGTTGATTACAATAAAAGGATTTTGCAGATTTTTATACGGTTCCAGGTCCCACGATTTCCCTTGCTTTCTAACACGAAATTCTAAACCGTTACCCTTGCATAGCGGTTTGGTTGAGACTATATCAGGACAAAATCCCATTGATATGGCACCTTTGAAAGTATTTACGGGTGCCTGTACAAGAATTCCATAGACTAAGGTAGCCCCCGAAGAGTAACCCATGAGCACAGGCTTAAGGTAGTTGCCGAACTTATATTTTTTTTGGATGAATAAACTGAGCGATTCAAAATCTCCTGCAGGATATAAACAAGTTTCTTTGCTGGCTTTTTTATTGCTCTCATAGCGTTTTATATTAATACCAACAAGCATTGCACCCTGGGCAACAATATGCATACCTATTTTTACTATTCCGGCGTTCCATCCGCCATCACCTGAAACGAACATTACAAATGCATCAGGAGTCTTTACAGGTTTATAAATATAAACCTCGCCAAAATCTCCATACTTGAGTGAATCAACTGAAGCTGTGGCATATAAAGCGCTTAAAATTACCAGGATTGAAAGGAAAAGATTTTTCATTTTTTAAGGTTCAAAGGGTTCAAATAGTTCAAATGGTTCAAGGGGTTCAAGGGGTTCAAGGGGTTCAAGGGGTTCAAATAGTTCAAATGGTTCAAGGGGGTTCAAAGGGTTCAAGGGGTTTAAGGGGTTTAAGGGGTTTAAGGGGTTCAAATGGTTCAAATGGTTCAAGGGGTTCAAGGGGTTTAAGGGGTTTAAGGAAACAACTTTGAACAACATTGAACTACTTTTGAACAACATTGAACAACTTTTGAACAACTTTTCAAATTTTTTCAAGCCTTTATTATTTTAGTCAAAACGGCCGGTATTTGGAGTAATTCAAAATCGTGTTCATAAACCAGATACCGGTCGTACCAATTTGGGTTGAATTTTTCTTTGAACTCCCTCAATCCTTTATAGTGCGAAAAGGATTTGATTTTCTCATACGCGAATTTCATTGACCTTTCGGTGATATCGGCCGGCAGCTCAATTCCACTCATGGGCGCAAATCCAAGGTTAACATATCTTACATTATGTTGTTTAAAATATTCAAAGAGTGAAACATGAAGAAAATCAATTACACCAGGCGGCGCATCTGAAGTTTTACGAATAAGGTCAAATGTGCCTTCATTATTTGCATAATCTGGAATAATATTTAAAAACCCCGCTATTTTACCTTCTTCATTCTCTGCTACCAGAACAGTTTGTTGCTTGATCTCTTCCCAGATAAACATACCCTGAGAGAATACAAGTTCCTGCCGCTCCATTGATTGTAGCCAATCATCACTCACAGCCTTAAGTTTTTGTAAAAGACCGTCTTTAAGCGGAGGTTCATAAACCACCAATTTAAATCCACTCTCTGTTACTTTATTTATAGCATTCCTGATACGCTTCTTCTCACCACCCTGTAAATTAAAGGTCTCTGTATCAACAACCCCTTCCTGTCCAATGAAAATACTCTTCATTCTGACACTTTCAAAAATGCCCAGACTTTCCTTAGGAACACGGTAAGAGATAACATGTAAGCCATGATTGAAGCAATCTTTACAAAATGCCTTCAGGCAGTTTCTCTTAGTGTTATAATCTTTTCCAACAGGATCCTCAAGCATTACAGCAAAGTTCCCTGATACTTTATAACTGATAAAACAGTTTCTTTCTGTATTGAAAAAAAATAGTTTATCGTGATAAGTCTTAAAATAATCGAGTGCCGAATTCCCATATTCTTTTACCAGTTTTTTTGCTTCCTCCATAACGGAATTATCAGAAACCTTCTTTAACACAAATGGGGTTAACAGGGTATAGAAAATAAAAGACAGGGACAAAAATCCACTAATTCTAATAGAATCAAGGAATAATAAAGCAAACTGCCCGGTTGGAACCAGGTCTTTGCTTCCCACCATAAAGTAATAAGCCAATGTATATTTTACAGATTGCAGCAGGTTGAAATTCAGGGTAAAATGCTTTTTATCAAGAAAATAAAACCCAATGATGCCATAAACCAACACGGCTACCATACTTATTAAGGCTGTTTGAATGCCTATTTTACGCAATTGAGGATTACTTTTAACGATATACTCTTTTCTGGTATAAAACAATGAACCTACAACTATAAAAGCAAGGGTTGCTTCTTCATAATCAATTGCTTTAGTAAGATGACCAATGAGAGATCCCAAACTTAACAAAAGAGCGAACCACCACGCAGACCTTAAACCTTTAAGCATAAAAGCAGCATTGACTAAAAGAAGGAGACCGCTAAAGAGAACAAAATAATTTGAGGCATGAATAGCCTGGTCAGGAATATAATTACTCAACAGGCGAAGCCTTTCGGATATTGCAGGAGTAAGAACTGAGATAATATTAACAATTCCCAGCAAAAACATCAGAGTGGCAGGCATAATGCGTAAGATTAACCTGTTGGCTTTAGCCATGAAAGAAAATACACCTGCTATTAATGGCACCCAAAATTCAAAAAAACGATATAAAGCAGTAACTGCAATGGCTTCAACCATGGTTAAATTGAAACGGGTAAGCGTATAGGTTAATGAGAATTCAACGGCTCCTAATCCCCGCATAAAGGGTGAAACAATCATAAATAAGACTGAAACAAGGTAACCCAATGCACAGGCCATCAGGCTCAGGTTCAGATTAATCGCATTTGCGGCTATGTATAATTGCCAGATTCCCCAAACTTCAATCAATACTGAGTAAAAGAGGCATTTGAATAAATTGGCACGAGAAATAATTCCTGTATTCAGGTCACCAATGATTACTTCAATTGCCGGATAATTTCTTTTAATTAACCGGTATGACCATCCCAGATGAGTAACATTGATAAACAGAAGATAGATAAGACCTATTAAAAGTATTACGCTAAAAAGTGCAATCCATTCATTCCCATTTACAGTATTGGTTACCAATCCATGCATAAACACCGGAATAGCCACAATAACAACTGAAACAATACCTGTGAAACCATAAACTGAGCTTGCAAAATGAATTTTAGTACCGGGAACACCGGTTTTCTCAATATCCTGTGTAAAGAAGGCTAAAGATGAAACTCCTCCTGCAGGTAAAAAGACAGATACCAGATTGCGCTTTAAAAATAGAATTGCACCATCCTTAAAAGATAATTTAACATCAAGAGCAGCAAATGCTGCCTTATACATATAACCATGTGATATTATTGTAAGTGCAGCAAGTAAAATTCCTATAAGTACAATAGGTGCCTGAGAATTTTGGAGTTCATGTGTAACCTGGATTATTTCATTCTCCTCATGGTAAAAAAACCATATACCAAGACCAATAAATAACGCTGTAAATAAAAACTGGAGGAGGATTTTTCGCTGAGAACTAAAATAAGTCAGTGACTTAACCAGCCTGTTTGAATCTTTCATTGAAAAGCAATAATCACTATAAGAATTTGAAGTTTGTTTAATGAACAACTATAACAATTGATCGCTTAAGAATATTGTTGAAAAAATTAAGTTTCACAGGAAGAGATTACAAGTTGGGCAACTGTATTTACCATTGAATTACATTTATACTGTAAATCTCCTTACATTTGAAAAAATTCATGGTGATGAAACAGAATTTTCGAAAGGTGATGATACTAATCACTGCCCTGCTAATCATGATATCTACTTCCAAAGGGCAGGCCAATCAACCGGTTACCGAAGATATTGCAAACTTAAAATTCGTAAGTCTTGAAGAAGCGACCGGCATTGCGGCCAATCAAATAGCGAGGTATGGGCAGTGGGATGTAACATTAAAAACAGCCAATCTGATTACAAAAGATTCTGAGATGATTGCGTGGGTGTTTGATCTTGAGCCAAAGGGTTATGTAGTTATACCGGCTTCGGCCAACCTTCCGGCTGTAATATGCTATTCATTTGAAAGCGATTTTGGAAAATCAGGATCTGAAAACCCTCTGTTTGAAATGTTGGTTACTGATATTTCAAACAGGATGAAGTATTATTCAGAAAATGGTTTAATTGCGAGAAACTCGCTTGCCAATGTAAAAAACAAAAATAAGCTGATTGCAGGAAAACTGTTTGAGCAATGGCCGGCTAACAGCGATGGCTGGCTGAAAACTAACTGGACACAGAATTCACCTTATAATGATTTGTGCCCGATGGATCCAGTAACCCAAACACGCAGTTATGCAGGTTGTCCTTCGGTTGCTATGGCACAGATTCTCAATTTTCACCGGAATACTAATCATACGCACTTTGATGATGGGGATGATTACTATCATAATTATGCAGGCAGACAATACTGGATAGATGATGATTATCTGCAAATAGATTTCGCTTCCTTTCCTGAACTGAATGGTTATCTGGATACTCTAAATCAGCACTGGCAGAATAATAATTCACTTACAGCTACTGACAAGGCAGCCCTGACTTTTGCCTGTGGCGTGGCCTGTACACAGGTATACAGTTCAGAGGGATCGGGTACATTCAGTGTTGATCAGGCTTATGATGCTTATCAGAGATTTGGCTTTTCAACATCACAATTGCTTCATGAAAGTGATACAACATTATGGGACAGGCTAGCCCAAAATATCAAAGATACCCTTCCCGCCCATCTTGCGGTGGTGGATGAAGCCTGGCAAACCGGTCATAATGTGGTGGTTGATGGGTATAATTCAGATGACTATTACCACATCAATTTTGGATGGGGAGGTGCATATAACGGCTGGTATCTATTACCCGAGGAAATGCCATATGGCTTAACTGTTGTTGAAGGAATTATACTTGACATCATGAAGGATACTGCATCAAAAGCAATTAACTATGATGATCTCAGTGCCTGCTGGGTATTTCCAAATCCATCGAGTGCTTCCATTACCATTTCATTTCAAAACAACGATCACGAAAATCATTCGGTTATAATATACAGTTCCACAGGGCAAATGGTTGAAAGGATTAATGCAATCACTGACAATGAAGCAAAAATAATAACCTCATCCTTTAAACCGGGCTTATATTGTTTCACTTTAGAGAACTCCAAAGGTCTCATTTCGAGTGGTAAGTTCCTGGTAAATTGAGGCGCTATTTCATTTACCTTTGTGCCCAAAACCATTGACTATCACTCAAATGACTAAATATTTTTTCCTCATTGCAGTACTCTTTTGTGCAGCTTGCGAGAAGCAGGATGCACCCGATACCAATAAACCGGCTCCTTCAACTGATCCTGATCAATATGGTATCCCCTTTGCCGGTGTTCCCGACAGAAGAGATGCTAC
>DATGXS010000040.1:0-12670 GCA_035298745.1 Lentimicrobium sp.
AACCTTGTAGCATACACTACAGGTGCAAAAATTGCATGGTTGACTGACATAGGAACACGACAAACAGGAGGTGGTAAAGGTATACTACCCAAAGAGATGATAGAACCTGTGCATATATGGGTTTTCTTCTCGAACGAGCAGAAAACACTGAAAGCTTCTCAGGATAATGTGTCTGATTCGGTATACCTGGGTATTTACTAAGGAATTGAGATTACTTATTTATTTAACCGGCAGGTAATCAGAATTGAATGTAAATGGCAGAAGTGTACTAACGCCATTTACAATAATTGTCTTTCCCGTCTCAGCTGTGAAGATGATTTCTATTTTGCTTCCCTGCCGGTGTTCATATTCGGCAATAACCTGTCGGCATGCTCCGCAGGGGGCAACAGGGTCAACCACATTCTTATCTCTGGTACTGACTGCAATTGCCAGTTGTTTTATGTGTGTTTCGGGGTTTTGTGAAACAGCTGAAAAAATGGCGACCCTTTCGGCGCATAATCCTGAAGGATATGCTGCATTTTCCTGGTTATTGCCTGTAACAACCCGTCCATCATTACATTTCACTGCAGCACCCACACTAAAGCCAGAATAAGGGGCATATGCCATTACACATGCCTGTTGAGCTTTGAGCACCAGGTTTTTTCTATCTTCGTCAAGTTCGTTGAAGCTTTCTAATTCAGAATACTTGATGTTAAGCGATTTTTCAGTCATATTCAGTCAGGCTTTCCCTGCAAGTGCAGATTATTCATAACAAAGCTATGAGTTTTTAAGGTTTCTCTGACATAACTCGTGCTTGCTCATCAGCTTCCTTGCGTACTCCAAACAGCAATAGCCCACTGAAGAAAGCAAAGAAAGTAGCACCAGCCTGTGTTTCAAGGGTATCCTCAGTTAAAAACGAAACAAATGCGATTATGAAGAAAATCAGGTAATAATAGTTATTGAATTTACCCAGTTTAACAGGGGGGTAAAACATTGATGCAAGAAATACAATTAATCCTATTAATCCAAGGGCAATGGTTATTGCAAGAAACTGGTTATGCGAGCGGTGTCTGAATTCGGGTATCAGTGAAGAATTTGTTTCTTCATATGCCTTGTCGAATGCATGTGCAACATCACCTGTTCCGTGGCCTGCAACAGGTTTTTGCCTTATAAGGTATATAGATGTCTTCCAGTATTCTATACGCTGCATCATGGAAGAGCCATTTGCATTTTTATTAAAAGTGTAAGCTTTATATCCCATCAGCAATTGTTCGATATTAGGTCTCAATGACAATTTATATTTGAGACCCGAATTGGCCAGCCCGTTTTCAATCTGACCAATTTCTTCAGGCGATAACTTATCAACCCCTTCTGCATCTTTACGGTATCCTTTGGTATGTAAAAACCTAATGAGCGTATATTTCAATTCCTGTCCTTTGTTGTCCAATCCGTCAAAATCAAGCTTGCTTTTCTTGTTCCATTCCTGGCGTAATTCGTCAGGTGAAATGTAAAGACCTACATATTTTCCGTCTTCAATGCCATAACCGGCAGTATCATGAATATAAGGATTCCCCAACCTGGTAGTTTTGTCTAATTCTGCCAGGTTAACATGCTCAGCAATTGTTAAACTTCTATAAATGCTATTCATGTATATCCATCCTCCTGCAAAAATGGCCAGGACTAATAACAATGTTGCGATGACGATTTTTTTATAGTGCTGGATTGATATAATAATGACAACAAAGATTAGAAGGGCAGTTATTGCTATTCCGGTAAATGATTTAAGAATTAACAGAAAAACAATCAGCCACAAGCCTGCAAGAACAAAGACCCACTTAAGGTTTCTGTTATTGAATGCATTGTATTTAACAAATCCGAAGAGAATAAAAATTGAAAGGCTTATAAAAAGTGAAAACCTGATGTGCGAAATGAAAATACTGATTTCTCTTGTATCGGTTATTGGCCGGGTAAGATACACGTAAGTGCTTATAAAAGACCCAGCCATAACAGCCATTACAAAGAACAGAAGAAGTATATTCAACCTTTTCCTGCTTAATGATGTTGACGTGGCTAAGAGAACTGGTATGCTTAACAGCGGTAGCTTTACACGGATATCTTTAAGACCGTATTGGATATCAGATGAGTAAATCAAACCAATAATATGGAGAACGTATATTGCCAGAAAGACAATCAGAAGGTGATTGCTGGTTACACTTCTTAATTTGCCTGATACATTGTGGCCAATTAATTTGATTACTGACTGAGCCGGTTTGGCACTTCTCTTTACTGAACTAAAATCTGCACCTTCAAAAATCCAATTAAAAAAGAGAAGGAATTGTGCAACGCTCATTCCAAATTCTGACAGAGGGAGACTAACAGCGAGAAGGATCATAATATAAAACATCCAGGATGATAAATCATTCCATGATGTCTTAATATATGATCCTTCCCTGCTCTCCTGTTCAGTCATTATGAGTTTAGGATTTTGTCATTTCAACAGTGATTGTGCCATTAAGGATTCCTGTATATTTTTTGGAATCTTTCAGCACTTCACGGGCTTGCTTTACTTCATCATCATCAGTTATAGCAGCCTCAACCCTACCTTTTTGGTTATAATACCGTGCTACGATTTCATTTTTGAGAATTCTCTCAATTTCAGGTTTAAATTTTTGAAGATCACTCTGTTTGTTGTGAATCATTTTTGATTCAAGTATATCAAATTCACCTTTAAGGTCATCATAAGTCTTTTCTGATTCAGCAGTTTTCTTTAAATCTTCAAGCATTCGTTCACTTCTGCTTACATAATCATAATCTTTATCCTGAAGCCAGTTTGTAAAGTCATTGTATATAGCATCACTAATAATAAAATCTTTAGCAGCAGGAATACTGTCGTGTGAACGCTTGAATTTATTGGCATAATCAAAGAATAAGAACTTACTCAGAAGACTTAATGAGATGTTGCTCATTAATGGTTCTTCCATATGTATATCAGGTTCAATACCTGCTCCGTCGTATACAGTGCGTCCATCTTTGGTTTTAAAAGGATTTCTGAGAGAATCAGGGATACTTATTGACCTGCCCAGACTATCGCGATGCGCATAGTCAACACTCTGGATGCAACGACCGCTAGGGATATAATATTTAGCAACCGTTATCTTCATTTGGGTATTGTACGAAAGAGGAATGATGTTTTGAACCAATCCTTTCCCAAAAGTGCGTTCCCCGATAATAACTCCCCTGTCAAGGTCCTGAATAGCACCTGCAACAATTTCAGATGCAGATGCGCTCATGCCATTAACAAGCACAACTAGTGGCAAATTGGGATCAATTGGCTGGAGCATGGTCTTATAGGACTTGTTTCGGTCGGGGGTTTTTCCTTTTGTACTAACCACCATTTCGCCTTTTTTCACAAAAAGGTTTGTGATAGTAACAGCTTCATTGAGTAAACCGCCGCCATTATCGCGCAAGTCAAGGATAAGTCCGGTAAGTTTGCCTGATTCTTTAAGTTTCAGTAATGCATCTTTCACTTCTTTACCTGAATTCTGGGTAAAGCCGGTTAATTTAATGTATCCTACACCATCATCAAAGAGTGATGAATAAGCAACATTGGGAATAGAAACATTTTCACGTATAACGGTGCGTTCCATTTCCATGCCATCCCTGCTTACAAGCAATTTAAGCTTGGTACCGGGCTGTCCTTTAAGTAGCTGGCTAACATCAGAAACTGATTTATTGAGGGCATCTTTATCATTGATCTTGATGATACGGTCACCAGCTTCAAGGCCAGCTTTATATGCCGGTGAGTTCTCGTAGGGTTCAGAGATAATAACTGAATTACCCTGCTTATGAATAAGGGCCCCTATTCCGCCATATTGACCAGTAGTCATAAAGGTATAATCTTCAATTTCAGCTTCTGAAATAAAAACTGTATAAGGATCAAGCTTATCAAGCATGGCATCAATGCCAGTCTTCATCAGGTCGCCATAATTAATATCATCAACATAATTGTTATTCAGTTCCTTATAGAGGGTTGTCATGATATCGAGATTTTTAGAAATCTCGAATGATGAAGAATTTAAAACCTGGGCAGAGGCGCCTATTTGTAAACCTACTACCAGTATCAGAATAAATTTTAGTGCTTTCATAGTTTGAATTTGATATATTTCAGGGAACCGGATCATAACCACTGCCACCCCAGGGGTTGCAGGATGCTATTCTTTTTATGGTTAACCAGCCACCTTTAAATGGTCCGTGTTTTTTAAGTGCTTCAATTCCGTATTGAGAACAAGTTGGGGTGTACCTGCATGAAGGAGGTAAATAAGGTGAAATTGCCATCTGATAAAATCGGATAATTCCAATGAACAACTTAGCCAGCAATGCTTTCATACTCTTTATTTAAACGATGAAACAATTCAATTATTATTGGTTCAAGATCGTTCATTAAAGGTAATGTTTTACCAATATATATTATGGCAAGATGACATTGCCTTCCGTTAAGTCCTTCAATCAAAATTGACTTATGCAGCCTGAAGCTTTCCCTTATTAATCTCTTGATCCTGTTACGGTCAACCGCTCTTTTAAATCTGCTCTTCGACACTGATATAACAACCTGCACATGCTGGTTGTTGTCGGTTTTTACCGGCAACCACTTTATTTTAACAGGATGTTTATAAATTGAGTACCCTTTATCAAACAAATGACTGATGGCCAATGGACTGCACAATCGCTCAGATTTCACAAATTTTGGCATCTTCGCCCGGTTAGGGTATTTAAAAGCAGGTTTATTTTGCTTTATTATTCGTTGTCAGGAACAGGTCGATAGCTTTAACCATTGAAGGTGCAACGGCATTAGGGCCTTCAAATGTAATATTCAAACCAGCTTCGCGAGCTGCCTGAGCAGTACTTCCCCCGGACACTGCAATAGCTTTCTCTCCCTGAACAAATTCAGGAAAGTTTTTAAAAAGCGATTTAATACCGGAGGGACTGAAAAATACCATCATATCATACTTGTTCAAATCAAGGAAACTCATATCCTCTGAAACAGTACGATACATTACAGCTTTTGAATGCGATATCTTGTTAGCATCAAGGATGTCGGATAATTCGTTATTATGATCCTCGTTACAAGGTAAAAGGAACTTTTCAGTTTTGTGCTTCTTGATCAATTCTATCAGATCATTGGCATTATTCTGTGCGTAAAAAATCCTTCGTTTCCTGAACTGAATATATTTCTGCAGATAAAAAGCAATACTATCTGTTGTACAGAAATACTTCATACTGTCAGGTGTATCAATTCTAAGTTCTCCGGCAAGTCGAAAATAGTGGTCAACCCCATTTTTACTGGTGAAAATAATAGCTGTAAAATCATTGAGCCTCACTTTGTTTTCTTTCCGGAAGTCAATAGAGCTGTAGCCATCAATTTTAAAAAACTTATGAAAATCTATTGAAACATTGTGTTTCTTAATGATCTCATAGTATGGCGATTTTTCGAGTTCTACCGGTTTAGGCTGAGAAACCAGAATATTTTTTACCTTCAAAGTTGTAAAAATTTACGGTTCAATACTAGATTTAACATTTCAGCAAATCCTTGTCAATACTAAAATAACAAAAGCTTATAAAGGACAAGGAAGGGCAAAATTTCAAGGGTGCAAAGATACAAAAATAAATAGATAACCGGAAACGTTTGCGCTGATAATCCTACAAAAATACTTCTGACAAACCTGAACAGGATTCCAATAATAAAAATGCCACAAGCCACATATATACTAAGCTGGTTATCAGCATAAAAGCCTGCAAAAACAAAAGGGAAAGCTGCTAATCCGGAAGCTATATTGTAGATCAGATTAGTGATAAGGTACTCATCACTTTCAAATCTGGTTCTGAATACTTTACCACTGAATTTTATTGCTGTTAGTTTCAAAAGCCACATTAAAAGTACACCTCCCGCAATAAAAGAAAATTGCAGAAATGGAGTGTCGGCTCCGGGTATTGAAAGATGATACGGTCTTATAATGGTGAGAATAAGCGTTGCTGAACTTATAAGATAAATGAACATGAGTGAAGGTGTGATTCTTTCATTCACCACATCACCATCCCTGAGTAATTGATTCATATTGTGCCTGGCAAACACCGCCCTGAACAACTGGGTAATTCTTTTTTCACCTTCGTAACGAACCCATGCCAGAATAACCAGGCTTAAAAGAAAGAATCCTGTGAGCCAGTCGTAACTTAAATCGGGCTTTACCTGAGGGGTTACAATAACCGGCTTTACTTTATATGGAACAAAGAATGATGGCTTGTAAACTACAGCTTGCTTGGCACTATCAGCTATTGTGTCGTGCGGTATCAGTATTTCCTTAAGCTGAAAAACAAAAGTAGAATCGGGCTTTTTGACATTAAGGCTATCATAAAGGTAATCCACATACACCGAATCGCTTCCTTTTATTGTGTCAACAGGAGCAATATAAGGCAATTGGGTATGGAATTGTTGGGGTATATTCTGAGCCTCAAGCATAGGGGTGCAAAATTAAAGTTTTTCAGCTCATCAATCAGAGTTTTCAACAGCTAAAACGGTTAATAAATCCTTTTTGCAGTTTAAAGAAATTCTTGTACGTTTGAGGCCTGTAATAAAGATATCTAAAATGACTCTAAGTTTCAATCCCAGAGAGAATTACGAAAAAACACGTGATGAAGCCGGCTATGTTAGTCGCAAAGATGCTACTCAGGAAGACTATGATAGAATAGGTTTCATGTCGGGGCTTGAGGTGCACCAACAACTTAAAACCAAAGAAAAGCTCTTTTGCCACTGCCCGGCAGGTGTATATCAGAAACCTGATGTTTATGATGCTGAAGTTATCCGCCATATGAGGCCAACCCTCAGTGAACTAGGCGAATACGATGGTACTGCTCTTATGGAATTTAAAACCAGGAAGAACATTGTATACAGGCTTAAGAATGAAACAACCTGCACTTACGAGGTTGATGATACTCCTCCGTTCCCGGTAAACAGAGAAGCTTTGCAGATAGCTATTGAAATATCTCTTCTTTCAAAACTTAATATTGTTGGTGAAGTTCACATTACACGTAAACAATATCTCGATGGAAGTATTCCAACGGGTTTTCAGAGAACTGCTATAATTGGAGTTGAAGGTCTGCTTCCTTTGCCCAGGAAGAATATAAGACTGATACAGTTAAGCCTGGAAGAGGATTCATGCAGGGAAGTTTCTGATATAGGTCATACCAGAATCTATCGCACCGACAGGCTTGGTATGCCTCTGATAGAAACTGTAACTTATCCCGAGATGGTTAATCCGGATGAAGTTAAGGAAGTTTGTGATTATATCAGGTTTCTCAACAGAAGCACAGGCAAAGTAAGAACAGGTATTGGTGCAGGCAGGCAGGATGTTAATGTTAGCTGTCGTGGTGGACATCGTGTTGAAATTAAAGGTGTTGCCCATACACGTTGGATCCCAGAGTTAACACATGTTGAAGCATTCCGGCAATGGTCATTACTTCTTTTGCGTGATAAGCTGATTAATAGAATTCCCAATCACGCTAGCTGGAAAATAAATCATGTGTCTCTTGATTATCATGATTTTAAATTCCAGTATGCTCCGCTTGCAGAAACTAAAAATAATAAATTTGAAATAATTGCAGTGAATCTGCCGGGATTCAAAAGTGCACTAAGCCATTTTACCCAACCAGGCAAAATGTTTGCGAATGAGATTAGTGACCGGCTAAAAGTTATTGCCTGCCTTGAAGTTCCTAACTTAATCCATAGTGAAGAGTTTGAGCAGGTAATTTCAGAAAAGGATTTTGAAACCATTAAATCAAAGCTTAATGCAGGTGCTAATGATGCACAAATCATCATCTGGGGTTCAAGTGAAGATATGCCGACAGCACTTGAAACAATTGAAGAACGCTGCCTGATGGCTTTCAAAGGCATTCCGGGCGAAACAAGGAAATCATTCGAGAATGGCACTACCATCTTTGAAAGGGTGTTACCGGGTGCTGACAGAATGTATCCGGATACTGATTCTGCGCCAATTCCTCTTGAAGATTCTTATATAGATCAGCTTAGTAAGACACTGCCCCAGGAGGTTATCGACAGGTACCACATTCTCAAAACATGGGGTGCTCCTGAAGATACATATACTTACATCTTCAAGAAAGACTTGTTCCCATTAATTGAAAAAATAACAAATGAACTGCAGTTAAATCCTGTATTTGTCACTGCATTATTTGGCCATAAACTCAAACATATTGAGGGTCAGATTAAACCTGTGGCAGAATTTAACTATAAGATAGTTTATGCTTTGCTTAAGTTCTTAAAAGAACAAAATCTTCAACCTGAACTTGCATGGAAAATGCTTCCGGTTGTATATGAGCATCCAAAAATGGACTTCCAGTCAGTTCTGGAGAGTATCAAATTCAAGCGCATAAAAACAGATGATATTCTGGCAAAAGTTCCTTTTCTGAGATCAAAATATGCTGAAATCAGAAATTCAGATGATGCAGCCAATGAAAAAGAATGGATCATGGGACAATTAAGGCAGATGTCAATTGGCAACATCAACCTGCGTGAACTTTCTAAACTGATTTAATCACTGTTAAAAACTAAAAGACATGTCTGACGATATATTCCAGGGTTATAAAGGTGCTGCTCTTAACATTCTCAAAAAATTCAATGTAAGGGTTTGGGGACAGGCAGAGGTTGAAACAACGAGAGGCTTGTTTACCGGCACTATCCTCCCCCGTAGTGAGAATGATGATGATAAACATATAGTAATGAAGATTGTTACCGGTTACAATGTGGGTGTTGACATTTTGACAATCACAGGAATGAAGGAAACCGGTTATAAAAAAGCCAACTATAAGATTCCGGAAAAAGAGTTCCCTTATACACAGGGTTTGCCAAAAGTAAAATTGATAGGTACTGGTGGCACCATCGCATCAAGGCTTGATTACAGGACCGGTGCTGTTATCCCCGCTTTTTCACCGGGCGAGCTTTATGGTGCGGTGCCTGAATTAGCCAGCATTTGTAACCTTACCACTGAAAAGGTTTTTGCTGTTTTTAGTGAGAATATGGCTCCTGATAATTATAAAAAGCTGGCAATTGCTATTGGTAAAGAAATTGAGAATGGCGTTGATGGTATTGTAATCGGTCATGGAACCGATACATTGCACCATACTGCTGCTGCCCTTACTTACATGGTACAGAATTCACCGGTGCCCATAGTACTCGTAGGATCACAGCGTTCATCTGACAGGCCAAGTTCTGATGCAGCCCTTAACCTGATGCATGCTTGCACTGCTGCCGGTCATGGTGATATCGCCGAAGTAATGGTTTGTATGTTTGGCCCTACCAGTGATGAATACGGATTTTTACACAGAGGTACACGAGTAAGGAAGATGCATTCTTCATACAGGTCAACTTTCAGGACAATAGGTGATACCCCTCTGGCTACAGTTACAAGAAAAGGTGTAACCCCAATCAAGCAGGAATACAATCATCGCCGTAAGGATAAAAAAGTAACTATACTGCCATATTTTGAGGAGAAAGTTGCTATCATTTATTATTATCCAAACATGCAACCTGATATTATTGATTCACTGGTTGAAAATGGGTACAAAGGAATTGTTATAGCAGGTACTGGTCTGGGACATGTAAATAAACCTCTTTATCCGGCCATTGAGAGAGCTAATGCAGCTGGTGTTCACATGTATATGACAGTTCAAACCCTTTGGGGATATGTTCACATGTTTGTTTATGATACAGGAAGAGACCTGATGGCGAAAGGAATTATCCCTGCTGCCAATATGCTCCCTGAAGCTGCATATATAAAGCTTGGTTGGGCTCTTGGACAAACGAATGACAGGGAAGAGGTTAAGAGATTGATGTTAACCCCAATTAATGATGAAATCACTGATCGTGAGCCATATAACGGTTATCTTATTTATCAGGGTGGAGTGAAGGAAGTTGAAGATTTTGTGAGGAAAGTACATAAATAACCGCTAAAAAACTTAATGAAACATCTCTTAATTCTTTTGTTGATTGCAGTTTCAGCCCGAATTGCTGCACAGGACTCTGTGACTGTAATGCAATACAATCTTCTTAATTACGGAAATTATACAGGCTATTGTAACACATCAAATAACAACCACATAGATAAAGATGAATATTTGTCAACCATTATTAACTATGTAAAGCCTGATATTTTTACCGTTAACGAATTAAGTGATGTAGCTTATTATCACGACCGCCTGCTGAATGATGTAATGAACAGCAATGGCCGCAAGTATTACAAAAGAACCCCAGCCACAAATATAGCAGGATCTGACATCATCAATATGATGTTTTACGATTCCACTAAGGTGACGCTAAAATCGATGATGGTAATTCAATCGTATGTTCGTGATGTAAATTTATACAGGTTATATTTCAATACACCCCAACTGGCTGCTGGGGATACTATCTATCTGAACTGTATTGTGGCCCATCTTAAAGCAGGAAGTGATAATAGTGATGCAACCTCACGGGGTATTATGGCATCGAACGTTATTAGCTGGTTGAAACAGCAGGCAATACCAGGTAACTATTTATTAATGGGTGATTTCAATCTGTATACAGCATCTGAAGATGCATATCAGGAGTTTACGACAGTTGGTGCAGGGTCATTCCAGTTTTTTGATCCTGTGAATGCACCCGGTGATTGGAATAATAATATAGCTTTCGCGAAGTATCACACACAATCAGTTACTTCATCAGGCAATGGCTGTCAGGCCAGTGGGGGTATGGATGATCGTTTTGACTTTATACTGGTAACAGATGAAATCATTGAAGGTTCAGCTAAGGTAAGATACAAGCAAGGTTCTTATAAGGCATTAGGCCAAGATGGCAATCACTTCAATCAGTCGATAACAAACGCACCAAATATTTCAGTTCCTCTTCCGGTATTAGAAGCTTTAGGAAGTATGTCAGATCACCTGCCCGTGAAAATGGTTCTTGAAATTGAAGGTGAGCTCCCACATGGAATGAAAGAGCAGATGGCATTCAATGATATCCATATAGCAGAATTAAGCAGTGAAACAGCCCGTATATCATTAACTTCTGAAAAAAAATCAGTGTTAGAGGTTAAAATCTATAACCTTTCAGGGAAAATTGAAGCGAGTTATGGCTATACGCTGACTTATGGTTTCAATTCATTAACAGTGCCGGTAGGTCAATTGCACCAGGGATTTTATCTGATGACCTTTACAGATGAAAGTGGATTTTATAGTACACTTAAAATGGTCAAATTCTAACCAGAAGAATTTTCAGAATCATACTCAATCATTTCAACTACCCTAATCTACGTACTAACATTCTGGTAATTGATTCAATCACTAAAAACATAAATTAGAGTAGATTGATTTGAAGATGTCAACCCCTGAATTGATCATCTCATCGGGGAAATCATAGTCAGGATTGTGCAGGGGTAAATGATCAACTCCTGCGCCTAAACCAAAAATCGCGGCTTTAGAAATTGAAGCATAGTGTGCAAAATCTTCTGACCATCTAAAAGCCTGATCAATTGTTACCAGCTTTAATGATATTTGAGAAGCAGCATCATTAATAATCTGAACTGCCTCATGATCATTGACTGTAGCAGGGAATGCGTCACTGAAACTAATGTTATATCCAATGTTGTGACTGGAAGCTATTCCATCAACTAAAAGGCTAATGCGGCTTTTTAAATGATCAATTGTGTTATTTGAGCTTCCCCTTAAAGTCATCATCAATCGAGCCTCAGAGGGGCTGATTCCGAGTGCCGGTTCTCCCAGGTTAGCATGAACTATAGTTATAAGAGAATAGTTTTCGTTTAGTTGGCCTTCATTAATTCCCGTGCTTAATTTGGGTATATCAAGTATAAGTTGAGCTAATACAGAAGCTGGATTATTTCCTTTTTCAGGCTCTGATGCATGTGATTGTATCCCCTTTAAGTCAATAATCATTCCCTCGGAAGCTGACGCAAAAGTGCCTTCTTTAACAACTATAGTGTTTATTTCATAACCTGGCAGATTATGCAATCCAAAACAATATGTTGGTTTAAATGGCTTGATATCATTAATAATTTCCTTAGCTCCTTTACCAGTTTCTTCAGCTGCCTGCCACAATAAAATTACTTTACCGGTTTTTGGCCTGTTGTTACTAATATAATCGGCGAGACCATATAATATTGTTGAATGCCCGTCATGGCCACATTTGTGTGAAACACCTGGAATTTGAGACTTATATGGCAGTAGCGTCGTCTCAGAAATTGGTAAGGCGTCCATGTCTGCTCTGAAGACGACAGTATTCCCTTCCCTGAAGCTATCAAAAACAGCAATAAGGCTAGTAGAGCCAATGAAAGTGAAAAGTTGATCAGGATTAAGATTTTTTAGCAATCCATGCAACAACCTGGAAGTCTGATTTTCTTGTCCCGATAATTCTGGGAATTTGTGAAGTGTATGACGAAGATTGGTAAGATTATTCATTCAATAAAGATAGGAATACTAATCACAAATTAAAAGGCATAAAAACACGAAAGGCTGCCCGAAGAGCAGCCTTTTGTGTTATAAGATTGGCGACGACCTACTCTCCCACCGGAACGGCAGTACCATTGGCGCTGATGGGCTTAACTTCTCTGTTCGGAATGGGAAGAGGTGGACA
>DATGXS010000041.1:0-2974 GCA_035298745.1 Lentimicrobium sp.
GGGCCTCCTGAGTTATTCACCCATACAGGATTATTATCATATATTGCTTCACAGCCCTGAGCGTCTTTTGCCCATATCATGTATTCTCCCGCAGGCAGATTATCAAAAATACCCTGGTTGTCATACCATGTATTCCCGCCATCGGATGAAAAAAGGAGCAGGTCGCTGAATACTGAAGTTTGAACCTCGATGCTACCGTTCGATAATCCGCACGTGGCATTTTTTCCTTTTGCTGATTCAATTATCAGGTATGCATCCGAATTAATTACATTAAAAGGGGTTGGAACTTGTGTAATACATCCGGTAGTATCAATTAAAGTCAAAAAGTAATTACCAGCCGGTAGTCCTGAAATTTCAATTTCTGTTCCTACCAGATTTCCATTTCCATCGCGCCATTCAATGGTCGCAGCCGGTGATACCTGAATACCTCTTATAGCACCTGTGCTGTTACCACAGGTAGTGTTAGATATCTGAACATTTGAAATATCAAGAAAAACAGGCGGATACAAGCCAATATGTATAGTATCGGAGCCATAGCAGTTAAGGTCGTTCCTTACCCTTACAGAATAGAAACCTGTATCAGTAACTGTATAATATCGGTTTCCCGGAGGGAATTGCTGATTCCATACATATTGTGTAAACCCATTCCCTGCATCAAGTTGAAGAGTTGTTGCCGCACACATCAGGGTATCATTCCCAAGCCAGGGCTCAGGTGCTGCAAGCACTTCAACTTCCCTTGATGTCTCTTCAATCCTGCCATCAGGATATACCACATGAGCATGCACTTCATAATTACCGCCTGATTGGAATACATGAGTCGGGTTAAAATCAACTGAAGTGGTACCATCGCCAAAGGACCATATTATACTGTCAGGTTCAGGGATAAAGCGGTGGCGGAAGGTGAATGGAGTTTTAGCACATGGACCGCCTTGCCAAACGAAGCGATAGAGTAATTCAGACATAAAAGTAGGAAGCATGACCCGATGGTTTTGTAATACTTCAGGGCCCAGAAAGATTGCATTTTTTACTAAACTGCATTCACTGTCTCGAGCCCACACGTCATGTATTATATCAAGGAACCTGTCTGAATTACCCTGTAGATGGTCCCCATAGATTTTTCCGTCAGGTGCAAGTTGTAATCTTTTTGTATAGCAAGTATCTATAACTATCCCTGAATTAACGAATTGAGCGGAATCAATTTTTGTCAAATCATATTGATACAACAAGGAATTTATTGTATCAGATGAGACCGTACAATAAACCAATTTAGAATCAGGTGAAATTTCCATCCCGTACATTCCCCTTGATGAACCATAACTATAATACTCACTTATCATAAAATGGTGGATAATTTGCCCTGTGGAAGCATTAAAACTTGAAATATCCAGAGCTCCATGATGATTAGCGTTACTTGAATGTAATGAGATCATTTTTCTTCTATCATGTGATATTCTTATTTCACCATCACTTCCTATATTTAAATAAGACATATTAGGCGCATAACTTATTACTGGAACTGGATGTAAACCAGTTGGTGTCAAAAGAAATACTGCCCATCTCTGAATGTTATTATTGTCTTTAGTCCGTGTGATAATCCAAAAATCTCTGTTATTTGAATGTCTGACAGCCGCAACTCTATGACGTGCCCATACTCCCTCATCAACAAGAATGTTCTTAGAGATAACCGCTCCTTTGCCATTATCCAATGAAATATCTATAATGCTGTATCTAAGTCCGATAACTAGATCCTCACCCCCAACAGTAAATATATAGTATTGATTTGACTTACCGGGATTAGGAACAATGACAGCTGGTTGATTATTATTTCCGGCAAATAAACCAAAGCCATTCTTCAATGTATCCAGATCAGTATTCCAAACTGTATTACCATCTGTATAGAATAATAGCTTACCGGTCGAGTCGGATAGACATGTAGAATTAAGCATATAGTCAATGCTTTTATCAATGATCACCGGATAACCAGAATTAAAATCTAAACCTTCACGTGGTGAAAAATACCAGTTATTTGCCTGGTTTTGACTTATTGCCAAGATAGGAAATAGAAAGAATAATGCAATTAATAACTTTTGAATATATATCATTATATTTTCAAACAAGAGAGACGTTCTTTTATTTTTAATAATTAGAAGACTATTAAGAATGCAAGTTACTTCAATTTATCTAAAATTCAGCGTGCAAATTGATAAAGAAAAAAGAAGTAACTTACATTCTTTGTTTTTTACTCCATTTCTACTTCCTGATCCGTGTTTCCAGTCACAAAATCTTCACAAGAATAAAGAAGAGAACTGATCGTTGTTCCTTTACAAATTCTTGAAAAAGGTGTAATATATGCTTTCATGGCATCCGTTACAATTGTGTATTGCTTGGTATTGTCATTAACACAAAACTCGTCTATATTCACAGGAATTGATGAGGTATAGGAAGTACCTTGTCCTTCAGCTATCAGCACAGTTCCAAGATAAACTTTTACATGAGCCCAATAAAACGTATTTTCTTGAGGATATACACATGAACCAGTAACTGTAACATCAACGGTAAACTGACTAAACCCACTTAATGTAAGCAAAAATAATCCGGTAATCAAAATTAGTTTTTTCGTGGTTGGTAAAATTATTATTTTGGAATTTTGATCTTAATGATCATAAAAAAAATGACGTATGAAATAGTGAAGATCCCTGATGCAAGGGGATAGGAGTGCAATCTTTTAATACTGCAAAATGATCACACCACCTAAGGAGGGAACCTCTTCAAATAACCTGATTGGAACGAGGGGAAGCATGTCAGTGCTAATACGCTGATTAACTGCTTTTTACCCCCCCCTATGAAAATATTACATTGAAACACTACAGTCTGCAATAAAAATATTGAAACCAGAGTATTATCAATATTATAGATCAGTATTTGCATTAGCCGGCTCATTATATTTGAGCAATTTGTTATTTCAACCCAAAGT
>DATGXS010000042.1:0-4265 GCA_035298745.1 Lentimicrobium sp.
TTTCAAAGAAGCACTGTCCCCAGCGGTTGTAGATGGAAAGGTGGTACTGGCTTATGAGGTCAGGTTTTGTGATGATGGGCTTAAAGGTATCATTTAACCCGTCGCCGTTTGGGGTAAAGGCATTCGGGACATAGACCGGCAATGTCACATTAACCAGCATGGCGGTATCTCGTGATTCGCAGCCCTCGGTGGTTTTTATGATGACAGAGTATTCGCCTTCTTCGGTTACTGTTATGAAGTAATTGGTTTCACCGTTACTCCATTCGTAGGAGGCATAGCCTTGCGGGGCTTCAAGGGTGTACTGGTTTTCAAAGGGAATGTGGGTTTCGGGGAAGTTGGTGTTGGGTGGTGGGACTACCGTAACATTAAACACTGCCGTATCTGCGCAGCCAATGGCATCTGTTACTTTTATTGTGTATGGACCTGCATGAGATGGTTTGGCTGATAATTCTAAATAAACACTACTCATATGTGGTTTTCCGTTTGGCAATTGCATTTCATAAGTTAACGGTTCTTCACCAATTGCAATAGCATTTACAACTAACATATCCCCTTCGCATACTTTAGGATTGTCCTGTATTATCTCTGGTGGATTAACAGAATGCACCTGACCGATGGTAAATTCTATATCATCAATATTGCCATTTTCTCCGCTGAACCATGTCATCGAAGGAGCCTGATCCCATGTAACAAGGCTTGAGCCCGGATTGGTTGACTTAAACACCAGTTCAAACAACAGCGCTGTATCTTGTATTGTTACTGATGCCGCAGAATCCCATGTGGCAACAATGCGCCCCAGTGAAGGATAATCGATAAAATTAAGTGCGCTCAATAGATTATGAATACTGCCGGGGTATGGCCCAAGGCAGCTTACATCCGTGGGGTCATAATTCAGGGTTGCCGAGAAGCCTTTAACGCCGGTAAAGTTCTTTACTTTAACCGGGACTCTGACGGATGTACCCATACATGCCTGTCCGTTTCCTGCTATTGCTGTCAGTGTTATTCCCATAATACTTTCAACCTCAATATCACCTTCCGTAAAACAGCCGTTTTCATCTTCTACCCTGTAATGATAGATACCTGCAGCTAATCCGGTGAATGTGTTTGTGGGCTGTGTAATATTTTCAAGGGTATAAACAAGTGTTCCAAAGCCTGTGGCACTGAGGGTAACTGTCCCATCGGCACTAGTACCGGTAGCGGGTGTAAATGAAGGAGTAACCACCGGACCGCCAAGATCCTGAATAATGACAGACTCAGTCCAAACTGCCTGGCAGCCACTGCTATCGGTCACCTTGATGTTGTAGGAACCGGGTGACAGATTATTAAACTGCCACTGGTTATGCACATAATTTGTCCCATTGTTAATCGAGTAGTCAAGCATATCACCCAGTCCATTTACAGCAGTGATAGTGATAGAACCATTGTTCAGTCCGCAGTACGAAGGCTCGAATACAACCGTATCAATCAGAATATCGCCGGCATCCTTTATCTGAAAATGGTCAAGCAGTGTTGTGCAACCATTTCCATCGGTTGCATAGAAGTAGTAGTTGTTAACCGGCAGGTTGAAAATATCATATCCTGTCTCCAGCACATTTCCATTCACATCCTGCCACTCAACATTAATTGGGCTTGTGCCTGCAACAGTTAACCCCTTGATAGCCCCCGTTGAGCCTCCACAGGTAGTGGGTGAGATTACAAGGTTTGTAGTATCAAGTACAGGTTTTGGAAACATGGTTAGCCTGATTGTATCTGAGCCATAGCAACCTGCATTGTTTCTTACCCTTACCCAGTAGGTTCCTGTATCAGCTACTGTGATACTATTCAGGTTAGGGCCCCAGGCACCGGTACTCCATGAATAGGCACCCGGTTCACTGCCTGCATTGAGTTGAGTGGATGCTCCGTCACATATTTGAATGTCACTGCCGAGATCAGGTTCAGGGGCAGCCTCCACAGTAATTACCCTTGAGGTATGCTCATACCTGCCCATTGGATTATTAGGTGTAGGAGGATACCATACATCAACAATCACTTCAAAATCACCGGCATGGGTGAAATAGTGTGTAGGACTTAATTCAGTTGAAACACTATCAATACTGGCATCAGGATCACTGAAGACCCATCTTATGGAATCAGGTGCTGGATTGAAGTTGGGCTTAAACATAACTCCATTTTCTTTTCCTTCGCAGTTTCCTATCCATTCAAAACGAAATAGGTGGTCAAGGAGAATATTAGGAAAAGACCACCATACCTCATTTGCTCCAAGATCTATTACATCTCTCTGATAAGAGCATTCTAATCCACGCTTCCAGGGCTTGTGTATAACACTAACATTATAATAATCAGGTTGATCATCTGGTACGAAAGAACAGTAAATCTTACCATCGGTTGCTAATTGTAGGCCAATCCCCGGCCCTCTATCAGGGTATCCCGGATTAATGAGAATTGCTGATTGAGCGAAAGCAATTGGATCTTCAATTTTGCTCATATCATATTGGTAGATATCAACTCCGGTAATGGGTGATGTTGTTGACCTGAAAAAAGCAATGTAAACAAGTTTTGAGTCTGGAGAAAATTCAATACCAAAAGGAGCTAGTTTGTCTAAAAGCTCGTCTTCTTTTAAGATGTAATATAAATAAGTGATCTCCCCTGTTTCATCATTAAATCTACAAATTTCAGTAGCCATTGGTGGATAAGAATCAAGATAACCTGATATAATATATTTTTTATCGTACGATACTTTTAAATATCCTCTGGTGTCATTTGGGGTATCATCAGGAAGCGGTGCATCACTAAGAACAGGACTTGTATTTAAACCATTTGCTGACAAAAGAAATGCTGCATATTTTGCATCAAGTGTTTTTCGAGTAATAATCCATATGCTTTCTTCATCTTTATGTTTAACAGCTGTCAACTTTTCTTGCGCATCGTATGCTGCACTTAGAAGTGATTTACGTTGAATAACCATTCCTAATCCGTTTTCCTGGTTCAAATCTATTATACTATACCATAAACCATATTTATCATTAGTACCATTACCTCCTCTTCCAACACAAAATAAATAATACAAATTTTCAGAACGGGGTAATTTAACAATCAGCACCCTTTGAGTAACAGTGTAATCATCATCAAAGAGATTATCTCCATTTGACATTATATTATGCTGCCGATTATATACTTTTCTTCCATCACAATAAAATAAGAGATTACCTGCACTGTCGTTGATAACAGCAGTTCCCATAAATGTATGAACATTATTATAATCGATTACTTGAGGTTCACCTGAGTTAAAATCTAATCCAGCATTAAAGCCGAAATACCAGATGTTTGCTTCTTTTTGAGCAAAAAGAGATAGATTAATTATTATAAATAGTAAAGTAAATGCTAGTCTCATCTTTCCAAAAATTAGAAATGGTGCAGTAACTTTTTAATTACTGCACCATGTAAATTCAACTACTCAAGTATTAAATTCAAATAAAAAGGATCACTCAGCTCTTCACAATTTTTGTATTCTATTTTCTGATCACGGCATAATAGTTCTCCTGTATCAATCATCAACTTTCTACAAGTAGCAATTACCTTAAAGCATGGTTCCTTCTGATCGTTAGTGCAGAGTTGATTTTGAATACAAAAAGTGTAGCTGGTATTGTTAGTTGTTAAAATCTGAGATTGGTTATAAACCTCTTGACTTGGGGTTGTGCATTCATTTATGATAGTTAAGTTAACAACATAAACGGTTTTATCATCAGGATAGACGCAATCACCTGTCCAGCTAACTGTTATTTGGTTCCAGCACTGAGCTTTAAGGTTGTTGATTCCGGCTACTGCCAGAAGTATGAGGGTGGTTATTATAAGCTTTTTCATTTAATGGTCATTTTTTGAAAATTCATAATTGGTTGCTTTCTTTCCACCGGTGCTTTACTTCTCTAAAGTAAAAATAAATCAAATTGCCAACATCAATCTGAATATTATTCACCCTTATTTTTAAAGTGCCCTCAAGGAGGGAACCTCTTCAAATAACCTGATTGGAACGAGGGGTTCGGTATCAATGCTACAGAATTGATTCTGTGATTCTTACCCCCCCCCTATGAAGATATCGCATTGAATTACAACGATTTGCAATAACAATATCGCCGGAACCTGAATTCCATAGATTAGTGATATAAGTTTTTGCATCACCGGCTCATTATATTTGAGCATTTAGCGATATAAAAATAGTGAGACTAATGCCTGAATGCAAGGTTTTATAGAATATTTTTTTGTTTATT
>DATGXS010000043.1:0-6263 GCA_035298745.1 Lentimicrobium sp.
CCCTGTTTTCAGGGTAATTGCTGTTTTCTGGCTGGCTGTAGGATTTATATTCTGGACTTTTTCAGCCATTTACTTCATCAGAAATTTCAAGCCAGGAGAGCTACTCACTTCAGGTCCCTTTGCTATTTGTCGCAATCCTATATATGCTTCCATAATACTCTTCATAATCCCATCACTTGGCATCCTGTTTCAATCAGGCCTGATACTGTCAATTTCGCTGGTGCTGTTTATTAATTTCAAAATAGCCATCCATGGGGAGGAGGTTATATTAAGAAGGTTGTTCGGCGAACAATATGAGCAATATTGCCGGAAGGTGAATGTAATTGTTCCTTTTATTTAACCATCACCTTACTCCCTGCCACCAAATTACCCTGGTACAATAACCTGAACTGGTACATACCGGTTGCCAGGTGTGATACATCTATCTGCAAGGATGCCATAGATTGTGATATCTCTTTTTCTAAGTGAACCTTACCCTGAATGTCAATCAACTGCAGCGTAGCTTTCGACCACTGGTGATGAATGGTGGTTGCAGCAGAATTTCCCTTACTGCTAACCACAAGGTATTTTGGCAACTCAACAGTAACCAGGTTATCTGACGGGTTTGGAAAAACCTTCAACTGAGTAGTTAAAGGCTCTTTGAATGGCTCATCTACTTTAACAATCACATTATCACAAGTCGGATTTATTGTTTCACTTATAATAGGGTGTGGGCAGAGACTGTCATAGGTAAAAGGTTGAGTATAAATACTGTCGTATTCCAGGTTTGAATTTACTTTTGCAGCAACAATCCGCCAGGAACCGTTGTAATAATCATTTCCAACGGCAATAAATTTTGAGTCACTTGTCTTACACCCTGAATCGTATCCATTTGAGGTGGACTGAATTATTTTTGTTTTTCTCAAATTCCCCAGGGTATCCGTCTTAAAAAATACATCATAACGCACATTGTCTTCAGGGTAGTAACCACCGCTCATGATTAATAATGAATCTTCAAATATGTCAAGAGAAGATAATCCGCCCCAAACTACACTATCCATGATGTCTGAATTATATAAAGATATTCCATCGGTAGAAAGTTTTACAAATGCAGGACTTGCTGTCATATCGCTATACATGTGTAAACCTGCATCATAATAAGCTCCTGAATTACTCTTTTTCAGACACCAGGGACTTCCATAATAATCTTCATCAATGCCATAGATCAAATCCCACAAAACAGAGCCTGCAGTGTCAGTCTTTGTAAAATGATGGCGTAGGTATGCAGGAGAAGTGGTGTCGGGATCAGGATAATACCGGTCAGTTAAGATAAGATACCCATTATTATCAATTAATAAATCATGCGGCAAATCCTGATAAAAAATACTGTCAAGCGGATAAAACTGATGCCAGATCAAATTGCCTTCTGAGTTAAATTTAAAAAGAGACGTATTTGATTCTGGTACTGTTGCAAAGTATGCTCCCATAAGAACAAAATCACCTTCCTCAGTTTGTTTAATTTTCATACCTCTATCAAACTTATCAGGCGTATTAAGCACTTTACACCATTCAATTTCAGCGCATGTGTTGAGTTTGATAATAAAGGCATCCTGTAAAGGGTTTTGTATAGTCCACGAGCCACATAAAATATAACCACCATCAAGAGTGTTTTCAATATTTCCAATAATGCAATAATTTATTCCATTTCCAATCTTTTTATTCCACAAAATATTCCCATTGACATCAGTTTTATTAATCCACAGGTATTTATAATTGTCTATCATGCCTCCAATAATTACACCGTTATCATAACCCGTTGAAATACTACGGCAAATTGCATCCTGCCCTTCTCCATAATATTTAATCCATTCCTGTGCTGATGCAGGTTTGAAAGCAAAAAGAATAAGCAAACAGACTATAGTTATTGTTCTCATGGACTTATGATATGTTTACAATGAACAGCATTTTCAATTATTTATTTAACCATCACCTTACTCCCAGCCACCAGCTTACCCTGATACAATAATCTGAACTGATACATTCCAGCAGCAAGATAAGACACAACTATTTGCAATGAACCGGTTGATTGCGATACCTCTTGTTGCATCTGAATTTTACCTTGTAAATCAATCAACTGCAGCGTAGCTTTCGACCACTGGTGATGAATGGTTGTGGCACCAGAATTCCCCTTAGAATTAACAACAAGATATTTCGGCAATTCAACAGTAACCAGATTATCTGATGGGTTTGGAAAAACCCTCAACTGAGTAGTTGAAGGCTCTTTGAATGGCTCATCTATTTTAACTATCACATTGTCACAAGTCGGATTTATGGTTTCACTTACAATAGGGTGGGGGCAGAGGCTGTCGTAGGAGAAAGGTTGAGTATAGAGGCTGTCATATTCTAAATCGGAATTTACTTTTACAGCGATGATACGCCATGAATTATTTATAAAATCATTGCCAACGGCAGTAAATTTATTATCCGAAGATTTACATACATCCCAGTATCCAGCACTAGCAACAGGTATATTTTTTATTTTAAGTAAATTCCCAAGTGTATCAGACTTAAAGAAAGCATGAAATCTGACATTTGGATCCAAATAATAACCACCGACCATAACTAATAATGAATCTTCAAGTAAATCAATTGAACTTAATCCACCCCAATAAGAATCACTCATTATATCTGCATCATATAAAGGTAACCCACTTTGAGAAATTTTAATAAAGGCCGGACTTGCAGTCATATTTGGATGCAAATGCATGCCAGCTTCATAATAATCACCTGTGCTGCTTATCTGAAGGCTAAATGGATCACCATAATAGAATTCATTAACACCATAAATTAAATCCCATGCCACAAATCCAGCAGTATCAGTTTTTGTGAAATGATGTCGCAATATTGGAGGGGAAGTAGTGTCTGGATCTGGAAAATATCGGTCCGTTAGTATTAGATATCCACTATCATCAATCAATAAATCTTCTGGTTCATCCTGGTAAAAAATGCTGTCAAGGGGATAAAATTGATGCCATATAACATCTCCCTGCGAATTAAATTTAAATAATGAAGTATTTGAAATAGGGTTTGTGGCAAAGTATGCTCCCATAAGCACAAAATCTCCTTGTTGAGTTGGTTTTACTTTTATTCCCATATCATAATTATCCGGAGTATCTAGTACTTTACACCATTCAATCTCAGCGCATGGATTCAGTTTAATTGTATAAGCATCATTTGTTGAATTTATAAGTTTCGTTGAACCACACAAGATATATCCCCCATCATCAGTTTGTTCTATATTTCGAATACTACATGTATTTATTCCATTTCCAATCTTTTTATTCCATAAAATATTGCCATTAACATCAGTTTTTACTATCCATAGAAATACATAATTATCAATCATTCCCCCAATAACATTTCCATTATCATAAGTGTTAGTGATATGATGACATACTGCGTTCTGCCCTTCTCCATAATATTTAATCCATTCCTGTGCTGATGCAGGTTTGAAAGCAAAAAAGAGTAAGAAAGCAAAAATGCCATACAGGGCGTTTCTGTTTGGAATTGACATAGTCAAAATAAATTCTTGCCAATTTACACCATTTTAGTTCAGGTACATTCAACTTTAATCTTTACTTACAACACTTTCATCCCCCATTTTAACACTCTCATCGTGTTTCATTTTCCCACCGTATAAGGCCGCTATACTTTTGCTTCATCAAACAACAATAAAACTTAAAAACGATGAAAATTAAAGTATTTTTCTTAAGCACAGTTTTAACTGTAATGTCATTAATCACTTTCGCACAAAACGAAAAACGTTTTGGATTTGAATTATCAACCGGTCCGTCTTTTGCTACCCAAAAGATTGTGGATGCTGATGTAAAAACAGGCCTTGGTTTTGAAGGCAATTTTCAATACCGCTTTATGGATCATGTTTCTGTTTATGCCGGATGGGGATGGAACCACTTTTATGCAGAACAATCTTTTGCAGGTGAAAAAAGGGATTTTGAAGAAACCGGTTATGTAATGGGACTTGAGTTCAAACATCTTATCGGGCAGTCTGCAATTTCATTCTATGGTCGTGGTGCGGCATTATACAATCATATTGAGATTGAAAATGAAGAAGGTGATGTACTCTACAATACAGGCCATGGATGGGGCTGGCAGGCTGCAGCAGGCGTTGATATTCCACTTGGCAAAAACTGGAGCCTTACCCCGGGAGTTAAGTTCAATTCTTTAAACCGTGATCTTAAAATCAGCGACTTAAACTATGAACTGAAGCAGAATTATCTATCCGCCAGGATTGGATTTATCAAGAGATTCTAACATTAACAGCAAAACAGATTTATTCATAAAACGTATCTTTACAAATAAAAATGAACGGCGGTGTAGGGGCAGAAAATTTTCTGCCCTGCAATGCCCAAAACAAAAACAACCAAAAACAATGATCCTCGCAAGCATCAACCGGTTTTTCCCCCTTAAAAAGCTGCTCAACTTTGTGATCATTGTTTCATTAAGTGTCCAGTTGATACTCATTGTTTACAATCACTTCACAGGTTTTTCAGTTATTACAAGCTTTGAGCATCTGGTTGTAAGGATCCTGTTTGGTACTTCGCTCACAATTATCGGTGGTTTAATCATTGCTGTTGCCAACCTGTTCGTAATCAAATATCTGAATGTAAATTTTGCCTGGAATACAAAACCGGTAACAAGGGTACTAATCCAGTTTATATTGTCGGTGCTGATTGCTACTACCGGGACATCCATAATTACCATTATTTCTCATCTGATTTCTCCATACCATCAAGGTCTTGCTGCCCTGTTATGGCTTAACGGGCTGATCACTTCAGTGATTAACCTGATTATCATGGCCATCCTTGAGGCATTAATCTTTTTCAACGAAAGTAATCAGGCGAAAGTAAAGGCTGAAACTCTTGAAAAAGAACTTTTCCATATCAGGTTTGAAGTGCTGAAAAACCAGATAAACCCTCATTTTATGTTCAACAGCCTTAATGTTTTATCAGGGCTGATTGAAAAGGATGCTGACAAAGCCCAGCAGTTTATTGATGAGTTTGCCCATATTTACAGGTATGTACTCGAGACCATCGAAAAGCATGTTGTTTCACTTGCTGATGAACTTGGGTTTGTAAGATCATATATCTTCCTGCAGCAAATCAGGTATGGGGATGCAATTCGCCTCTCGGTTAATGTGCCTGCCGGCGTTTTAAACAACTACCTTCCTCCTTTATCGCTGCAGTTAGTGCTTGAAAATGCCATCAAACATAATGTGGTAAGCACCGGTCAGCCGCTTATTATCGATATCTTTATGGAAGAAAACAGGCTGGTGGTAGTTAATAACATCCAGGTTAAAGTATCATCGGGGAAATCTACAGGGCTTGGACAGAAGAACCTTACAAAAAGGTATTTGATGATATCAGACGAAGTGCCTGAATTCAGCGTAAGGAACAACAGCTATATTGTTAAACTTCCACTCATAGATGCAGAAAATGATTAAGGTACTTATAGTTGAAGACGAAAGCATAGCAGTTGAGCGACTGGAAAAACTAATCAGAGAAACAGCCCCTGACTTTCAGGTGGTTGCAAGGCTAAGCTCTGTTAAGGATTCTGTTGCCTGGCTGTCAATTAACTCTGTGGACCTGATCTTCCTTGATATTCAGTTATCTGACGGACTTAGCTTCAGCATCTTTGATACCGTAACTGTGAATACACCCATCATCTTTACTACAGCTTATGATCAATATGCCATCAGGGCCTTTAAGCTGAACAGCATCTCTTATTTACTGAAGCCGGTAAGAAAGGAAGACCTGGCGGAAGCTCTGAATAAATTCCGGACACTGAAACCTGCACAGCCCGTCGACTTTGAAAGCCTGCTCAATGCAATTAAAGGTTCAAATGAATATAGGAAAAGGTTCCTGATACAAACAGGGGAGAAGTTCAGGAAAATTGAGACCGGTGATATCGCCTACTTCTACGCCTGTGAAAAGAGTGTCTTCATGAAGACCTTTGACGGGCATACCTATCCTTCCGACCATACCCTGGATGCACTGACTGAAATGCTTGACCCCGCTGAGTTCTTCCGCATCAACCGCAGGTACCTTATCAGCATGAAAAGCATCAAGAGTATGCTCGCCTGGTCGAGAAGCAGGATAAAGGTTGTTGTCCAACCACAGGCAGATGATGAAATGGACACAATTGTAAGCATCGACAGGGCTTCAGATTTTAAAAATTGGATGAACCGATAGCTTCGCGTTCAATGC
>DATGXS010000044.1:0-7286 GCA_035298745.1 Lentimicrobium sp.
TTTTTGGCTTCAGGATCAAGCTTTTCAAGTGCTTCAAAACCTTCTTTGTTAACCAATGAAGCATACCTTCGTGGAATGTTGGTAGCAACAAACCTTAAACTGCTATCACGAGCAAACTGAATAAGTGGTTTATAATCAGTTTTATAATTAGGCCAAAGCCTTGCTTCTGCTTCAAAGTTTTTATCCTTAACCTTTCCTTGCAGGTATTCGTTTACAATAAGGGCATTATCAGCCTCAAACATCTCAGCACCCATCACAAGTTTATTCCCTATTCGCGAATGCATCTCACGGGCAACTTCAAGCTCCAGCCAGTGACTGATAGGATTATTGTGCAACTCACCAAAGAGCACCACATCGGCATCCATTGCCTTATCAGCCAGTTTCCTGAAATTGGCTTCATCGCCATCTTTATCAAATATCTTATACGCATCAAGGTTTCTGTCCATTGACATAAGAACTAATGATAATGCCAGGAAAAGTAAAGTCTTTTTCATTAGGTGAAAGTATTGTTAGGAAGACAAATATAGTTAAAATGAGCATCGAACTTTTAAACTTAACTGTAAGGTCTGATTGAAGTAAACTACCTTCTCTACTTGAAATTATTCATTTCAATCCACTTCTGAACAAGCACAGCTTCATTCTTTACCGATGACTTTTGAGTTAGAAAAGTCAGTTGTTGAAGATAGTTTTGTGTTATATATGATAAGTCGTTATTGCTATAAAACAACAGTAACACAAGATTGCCCAAATACTTTAACTGGTCTTCATGATCTGCTGATAGGTTAAAGGAATTCAATTCTTTGGTTAAGATAGTTATCAACTTATCCTTTGCAGGCAAATCAGGCACCAGCATCAGCGTTTGATTAACACTCACATGTTTAGGCAGATCCGGCCATTGAGTCCTGTAATTGATATACTGGTCAGGAATGCTAATCAGAATCTTATCCTGCTTAAAATCAACCCACAGGAATAATGAATCCGAAGGACGGATTTGAGATTTTGCTGTGAACGCAATAAAAACGAGTAAAATCAGAAAGTATCTTTTCATTAGAAGCATTTTACCTCACCCCGGCCCTCTCTTAAAAGAGAGGGCGAAGGATCTTATATCATTGAACTACATTGAATTACATTAATCAATATTGAACCACATTGAACAATCTTGAACAACATTGAACAACCTTGAACAACTTTGAACAACCTTGAACAACTTTGAACAACTTTTGAACAACTTTTGAACAACTTTTGAACGCGAAGCTTTGAACTATCTTTGAACAATAAATCTCGCACTTCCAACCCTTTTGTTCCCTGAGTAAACCACCGCCATATACATTCCCGGTGTCCAGTTTGAAACATCCATTCTTGCCTCATCCGTTCCGGCATTAACAGGAACCTCGCCCATTTCTCTTCCAAAAATATCATAGCATACCACCCGAATGTTCCTGTGGTGTTCAGTATTTTTAAGCATAAACCTAACTTCATCCCTTGCCGGGTTGGGTGCAGGAGTTATGGGGATTAGTTTAATTGACCTGTAATACTCTTGAGGCGATGGAATGTCCTTAACATCAACAATGACCTCGCAATCCAATGAGATTGTTTTTGAAACTATTGTATCAGGGCAGAGATAATCGTAAACGCGAGGGACGGTATAAATGCTGTCGTATTGGAGGGAGGTGTTTAATTTACTTATAATTATTTGCTGACCGTAATCATACCCTAAACATCCGGCAACCAGAATCTTATCATCATTAGTAATTATCATTCTTGCATAACTATGCGTAGAATCCAATACAAACGTATTATGCCATCCGCCAGTTGAGTCAATCTCATGTACTCCAATGGGTGATGAATCAAATATAAGGGTACTGTCCATATATACCGTATAGGCAAACATTCGATTATCTGTAGTGAATGTTGGATCAATTATATAACCGTCTGCCCACCTGTTAATATATTTTGGAAACTGTATTAAAGTATCACTTATAAAATTACCTAAAGTATCCATTACAATCATCATTGGTGTATAACCAGGAACTACGTAAAGAGAACCTACATAGATATTTCCACTTCCATTCTGAATTGAATTATATGCCATAGAATAATTATTTAGGTTCTCTTTTTCGAAAACAGAAATACTTTTTTCTTCTCTTGTACTATCTGCAATGATTGTTACAGCTTTAATGTATCCAATGAGACTATCGGGTGCCCAATAACCTTTCCCTGTCATAAAGAAATCTTCCGTTGAGGTGACTATTAAATCAGTCATTCCATCAGAATACAATGGTTGTGGGGTGCTTCCCATTGGAAGATAAGGTTGTATCCAAAGCAGATCACCATTTGTGTTAAATCTGAACAAATGAACTTTGGTATGCCAGGCATCCAGGTACTGATGGGTAAGCATAACATAACCCCCATCAGGCAATTGATGTACCACTCTTCCCCAATCATAATTATTGTCTGTCCTGAAGGTTTTACACCATTGAAGATTTCCACAGGCATCAAGTTTTGTAATTCCAATATCATTGGGAGTCCAATTTTCATGGCTACCACAAATTATCATTCCACCATCTGAGGTTGATTCAATAAATGATGGGTAGCTACCCTGAGGCATACCTGTGCCGGTTCCCAGTCTAATTTCATATAATAGGTTTCCATTAACGTCAGTTTTATAAACAATTCCACGAGTGTTGGGGTAATAGAATCTACCACCTAGTATAAGATATCCTCCATCGTAACTCATGTTTAGATTTTGAAGATCATCATATTCACCAACAATACCATAAGAATGTTCCCAAATTTGAGAATAGGAAGATTTTATAGTAAAACCGCTTAACAGAAGTAAGAAAAGTAAGTTTTTCATAATTTTAAAAAACCAGGATCCCATCTGGGATCCTGGTTTATAATGGTTAATTAATAACAGTAAACTTACACGATGTCAAACACTTATTGTCGGAGACCAATTGAACGTAGTAATTACCAGACTTAAAGTAATTAGTTCTCAGAAGTATTTGATCTTGGAATTTAACGGGTTTTACAGACTTTACTAATTTGCCATGACTATCATAAATCAAGATAGAACAAGATGAGTGTTCATTAACTGAAGCATATTCTATTGTGATATAATCTTTTGCTGGATTTGGATAGGCCTTAACAAAAGAACTAGAAACTACTTTGTTCTGTTTTCTCTTTTCTTTAACATCAAACTTTTTAAAATTTTCAGGCAGGATATAAGGTTCTTCATATTCTATTGAATTACTGTTTATTAATAATCTTCGTGCACGGGATGACACGTACAGACTTGGGCTTGATAAAAAGTAATTTAAAATTTCGACTTGTGTTGAATCAACCTCGCTGACACTCTGACACCATTCCAGAAAAGCTTTTTGTTCATTCAGCTCAATAGCTTGAGAAGTTGATATTTGATCAGTGATTTCAATACTATCTATAGTGTTTATAGCCCGAGTTGAATCGCCATTCTCTGATAATAACCAGGCTTTTCGAATTTTAGAATAAAAGCTATTGTCAAAATTAAGTAATCCAATGACACTATCTTTCAATGGTGCAGTACTATCATTTAGCATAGCTGAGAGCAATCTATTAAATCCATATGAGTAGTTACTTAACCCTATCTGTATTTTAATTTCCATCAACTCCCTTATAGATAAAGTGTCCAAACCTTCCATTATTTCATCCATCAGATATTCAGGCATTGGTTCAAGGCGGTTATTTAAGTCACTTAAAACTTTGTCTGATTTTACACTTTTAGGATTGGCTACCATGATATTTTTGACCATGGAATTGTTAAAAACATTTTCATTTGAAATAACGGCCTGAATAACCGTATCGGATACAAATGGAGAGATTATTATCAAATTATCATGTATCTGAATATTTTCATTAGGTAAAGCTGTCGTAACCATCAACAAATCACCATCTGTGTCACCATTATCTATCAGAAGATTCAGTTCTGATTGAATGGAGTCGGATTGCAATCTTTCTGCCACTATTTTGGAATCTAAAGTTCCTCCACCTGGAGTGGTATGAGAGGGGCAACATGCAGGTGAATATTGCAACATTGAATTATTCTTTCCAATTGTGAATTGATTGTCGATTTTTGAAGGTTCGAGTCTTCCATTACTTCTAGGATCATGATATGTATAAGTTATTCCATCACAATCATTGTCAATACTTAAATAAGATAGATCATTTTCAATATTGGAAAATAAATTACCTGCGGGTTTGGTTATATCTTCAGTTGATCCTTGTGCTGATGCAATACCATAACCTTTTTCTTGTATCGTTCTAGTTATGGCTATATCTGACTTTGTTTTTAAAAAATCATTGCATTTTATTCTGAGGCCCCTTGATCCATCTTTATTTCTATTTATATCCTGAGCAAGAATTCCAAATTCTAAGTTCCTGAAATAATTTTTGTAGATATGATTATCTTGATCACCACTATTATTAACAACAATCCCCTTTGTCCCAAGTTGATAATTGGAATTTGTAGGAAAATAAAAAGTATCTTGTTCAACAACATAACCTGTACAAAAATTCAGATAAAGTCCAACATTTTTTTCTCCATCCTTCCCAATATTAAATTTATTAAATCTGATATCCGGATTATATATGTTTTCTGCATAGATGCCACGATCTTTATTGGTAAAAATTGAATTATTAACTTTGAAAGACCTGGAGCTTAACGTAGATGTCGCATAAATGCCATATAGGAGGTTTTCAAAACTACTCTTGTCTTCTTTTGAACAAGGAGCGGTACCACAATACCAATCAACTATAAAATGTGAATTATAGCTGTCGATTCCTGTTTTCGTTATCACATCATAACCAGTAAACGGAGGATGAATATTTCTAAAAGTACAGGCTCCAAAAAATAGACCACCTAGGACATTATTGATTTTTACAAAATATTTGTAACCTCCGGTTGAAGGTGCATCCTGTGTTTCAAAAATACATTTTTTAAAGAAACTTATAGAAGCAGCAGTTGAATAACGTTCAAACTGAACTGCAACTCTATTGTTTCTAAAAGTAGAGTTTGATGCCATAATAATACCACCACCTGATTCAGCAATAATATCCTTTTGAGGCGGGTTTATGCTATGGATTCCAACCATGGCATTTTCTATTTTAGAACCATTTTTTATTACCACGATTCCCTGATACAATGGATTTTGTGGGCCACTTGGAGTGCCATTTACTTTAATTCCACCCCATGGTTCAGTTTCACAATTACTTGTAATAGTTCCACCATCTACAATAAGGTATGCACCAGGCTGAACAATAATGTATTTTCCATATTTCATACGCACTTCGCCCTTAATAGTTAAATGGCCCTTGGGTTGTATAATAATATTAGCCGGAATTCTTTTATCACTATCTTCCCAAACAAGAGTGTCAGCGATATACATATCCAATTCAGCAGGTCCTATCTCACATAAATTTGCAATATACATTCCTCTTCCAAATGTTGATGCTACCAATTGATTGGTTTTATAATTTATTTCAAGATCACTTACTGCACATACAGGCATACCATGCCCATACTTAATCCAGTGCCCAATTTGTTTGTTAAAATAATATACCCCGCAATCTGTCCCTGCAAACATTTCATCAATTTCGGATCCTTTATAAACTTTTATGCAATTTACAGGTAAATTTGGTAACCCGGCTGACATGTTTGTATATCTTACCGTTGTGTCACCATCATAACCCCATTCGCCTTTAAACACTTTCTTAGAAGGATTAAAGCGGTCAAGAGCAACAAAGAAATTACTTGGTCTATCAGGGTCAATTGCAATGTCAAATACTCCAACATCCTTTAAGCTAAAATCACCTTCCCAATCAGGACTAACATCGTACCATTTACTACCACCATTCAAAGTTAAGTTAATCTTTCTTTTATTCTCTATTTCGTGCCATGCCATATTTTCTTTGGCGGCTAATATATAGTTATTATTGGTAGGAGAAACACGTATAACTTTCATATATGAGTTGTCTGGCGTTGCAAAATTTGATATTTTCACAAAATTTGTCTGGCCGGATTTCAATGTATAAACCTGTTTACCACCAATAAATATACTGCTATCTACTTTACTCATTTCTAATGGCGCATCATTACGTCTTAAATTATCATGATCAAGCTCAGTGATACCTGTCAAAAACGGGAGCCAATGTGAACCACCATCAGTTGATCTATCAATATAATGTCCTCCAGCAAATGCAACCATGTATATCGTGTTTGGATTGACATGATTTATAACTGCTTCTGCTGCATCACCAATGCTATGTCTATTACCCCAACCTTGCTCATTGTGAATAAAAAGATTCCCATCTTGTGTACCTCCTAAATAAAAAGTAGGCTCAGATTCTTTAATGGCCAGACCATAAAATTGAGTGATATTAAGGCCTGTTCCACTAATATCTATCCAATGCACACCGTTTTCAGAACTATTATATCCAAAAGTAACACCTCCATCATTACCATGATAAATCAAATCTATAGAAGAAGGAACACCAGCGTCATTATAAACAACTTCCGGTGTAATTTTAAGATATCTTATATCTACGTGATAATCTTCTTCATTAATTGGAATGTTATATAATTTATAAGAACTGGAAAGGCTCATATAACAGACACCTACACCAGCATAGTAGAATCTTGACTGATTAGTTTGTGACCATTCCAGTTCAAATTTATCTTCTGAAAATCCATCGGCGCTTGTTTCTTCCTGGTTTTCTCCATATAAACATTTTTTAAAATTATAAGCTCCATTCCTAATATCAGATATATAAAATTCCAAATATGACTTGCCATCAACATTTTTTTTCAACATTACTAAAATCCTATTGGCAATATTAGGATGAAATGATGTTGTTATTCTAACAACTTCACATTGTTGATTATCATCTTTAAATGGTATACTATCAGTAATATCTGTCCAGGTCTCTCCTTTATCTGTAGATATAACAACACATCTTCCTGAAGCAATTATCCTACTTGAATTGAAAGGATCTATTTCAATTTTACGTAAATCAGTTGAAGTTTTGCTGAATTTGGTTTCCCAGGTTGAACAAAAATCAGAAGATTTGACAATATGAGCCGCATTACGATACTGTTGTTGTAAAATGGCAAAAAAATAGTTTGAACTATTCGGATCATTGACCATTGCTTTAACACAGAATGGTGTATTACCTAAATATCTGGATGTAAGACCGGTTTCTCGCCAACTCATTCCCCCATCTGTGCTCTTTAAAACGCCTTTACTATATAC
>DATGXS010000045.1:0-48331 GCA_035298745.1 Lentimicrobium sp.
AGATATCTTCAGGCACCGCCTCCCGTTTACTCTTGTATTCCACATAATCCACATGCCGCTGGGTAGGGGCGTGGGTGTCAAAAGCAACACCTATATAATCAGGTCTCTCCTCACGGATTACTTCAAGCAATGTGTTGGCAAATCCAAGAATCGCAGAGGTATTTAATCCTCTTGAAGTAACCCTTGGGTTTTTATTCAAAGCATAATAAGCCCTATAAATTAAGGCCATGGCATCAAGAAGGAAAACTTTTCCTTTGGGTTGTGACATAAAAAAACTTTAAAGAATGATCAACGTACAGAATAACAAAGATAAGAAATCGAACGATAGGGTTCAATGTTGTTCAATATTGGCAAATCGTTCAAGTGGTTCAAAGGGTTCAAGTGGTTCAAGGGGTTATGATACTATTTTTCCGGATCTCGCATTACCAGCATGTAGAAATCCTTATCAAGTGGCAGATAGCCATATTCATAAATGAAGCGGTACATGCTTCCTTTCTGGGTTATATAGACGTGTGTAAAGTAGTTGAAATTGAATCCCAGGTTTGCCAGTTTATCTTTATGAACGGTTACTTTGCCTGATGGGTTCAGGTCCTGAAGAATACGTCTGTTCCTTCTAAGGTGATTATTGATATTCCTAACAAGGGCGGTTGAATCACTGTTCAACCTGTTATTGTAGTTATTGCGGCATTGATCGTTGCAAAACTTCTTATCAGTGCGACCAATTAATGGAGCGCCACAATCGAGGCATACTTTGTCCATGTGAGTAAGTAACAGAGAAGTGATTACAAAAAAGAAAGGCTAAAAGCCTTTCATTATTGACCTTTAGCCTTCTTTTCTCTTTTTTCTGCCCGTTTTTCTTTTAAACTCTTGGCGGGTTCTTTTTTATTTTCCTTTTTTGGAAGCTCCTTACTTTTTCCCATGACTTTTTATTTGTTAGGTTATTAAAGGCAATGCAATTGATCATGTACAATCACTTGTCAAATATACTGAATTTTAATGAAAATATTTTGCACAATCAGTAAAAATTGCCCTTTTCAAATTAGTCTTTTTTAGGATGCCATTTGTCATCATCCCCCTTCTCGTATTTTTGTTTTACTGCAGCCCATGCTACTTTGTGTGATGTTTCTTCGCGACTGGCATCTCCTTCCCGGTCTTTTGGACTTTTATACTCATCAAAAGCACTGTTGAAGGCAGCCAGGTAAATTTCCTGAGCATGTTTTGGAAGATTATCCCGAACCCTGTCGGGAAGATCTTCAATGTCTTTATATGGCATAGTCTAATTAGTTGGTACTAAATTAGAACAATTGCAGCCGAAGAATGGCACGCAGATGACGCTGATTGATCTGCGTGCTATTAATTAAGTACTGAATATTAAGCACATATCCAATTGCAAACGCTTACAAGTACCTACATTCGAATGTAATCACTTATAATACGACTATCCGAAATTCACGACTATATCTTTGCTTCATCGTTCAAACACAACATAGAAAGGTTTGGAGAAAAGTAAAGAAAGTTAAACGTTGAACCGCCTAAAGGGCACAAAAAACAAAAGTGATGAAAGCATTAAACAACCGCGTGCAATTGATTGGTTTTCTTGGAGCAGATCCTGTATTAAGGACATTCGGAGATGGAAAAGTAATGGCTAAAATGTCGCTCGCAACTAATGAAGCAACCAATGAAAAAGGAAAGAAAGGAGTAAAAACACAATGGCACCAACTGGTGGTATGGGGTAAACTGGCAGAGATATGCGGAAAGTACCTTCAAAAAGGTGAAGAAATTGCTGTCGATGGTCGACTCGCTTATTATGCCTATACCGACAAAGAAGGCAATTCGCGTCTTAATGCTGAAATCACCGTATCTGATTTATTGATGATCTCAGGTAGACAGGCAAATTAGAGCTGATAGATAAATCAAACGAAGTACTTAATAACAGGCACGATAATTAAAACACGATTAATCAATAAAACTCAAGAATCATGAATAGTATTAGAAACAAAGTTACTTTGATCGGCAGGCTGGGTAAAGAACCGGAAATCAGGACAATTGATGGAAACAAAAAATTTGCAAGGTTCACTCTTGCAACAAATGAAGATTATGTTAACAAGGATGGCGAAAAAGTTAAAGAAACCCAATGGCATAACATTGTAGTATGGGGTGGACTAACTGAAGTTTGTGAAAAATATCTTACCAAAGGAAAAGAAATCGCTCTTGAAGGAAAGATTATATATCGCTATTGGGACGATAAGCAGGGCGTTAAACATTATATGACTGAAATCAATGTTTCCGATCTTCTTCTTATTGGAGATGCAAAAAACTAAAAGAACCGTTGTTAGTCATGCCAGAGGCGCCATTGTTGGCGTCTCTTTTTTTTATTGGCTAATATGGTATCACTATTTTTTTTATTCACAATCTTAAACCATCAATTGTTAATATTATTTTCCAGGATCAGTTAAATTAAGCGTTTTTTAGTTATATTTTTACCTAAAGCAGTAGAAGTTACCCCGCGGTGTCCTGGCTGTTTAAATCAGGGCGCTTAAAGTTGAAAGCGGTTTGTGTGATAAGCAACTAATTACTCCACTATGGCTGTACGAAAATCTCCCAACTCAAATGCAAAAAAGAACTCAGGTTCAGACGATGCTCTACTAAAAAAACAGGAAAAGAAAAACCAGAACAGTAAAAAGCCGGCTGAATTTAAGAGTGAGAATCCAAGCAAAATCATTTCACTGGTTGAAAAGCCAAAAAGAACGGTCACTTCAAAAAATAACAAAGAAAAAACTAAACAAAGTAAATTGGAAAATGTCTTCCAGACCTCTTCTCCAAAAAAAATATTTGTTCTCGACACTTCAGTAATACTTTATAATCATGACTGCATCAAGACTTTTGATGACAATGATGTGGCTTTGCCAATTACGGTTCTTGAAGAGCTTGATAATTTCAAGAAAGGCAATGACACTATAAATTTCGAAGCCAGGGAGTTTATCAGGATTATTGACCATATGTCAGAGCATGCAACTCTTACTGACTGGATTCCTTTGGCAAAAAGTAAGTCCGGGAAATTTAAAGTAATTATGAATGAGCGCAGCATGCTCGATGCAAGGCTGATTTTTGATGACAATAAACCCGACCACCGGATATTGAATGCAGCTCTTTCACTTTCACAGGAGTATCCTGATCGGAAAGTGATCCTGGTTTCAAAGGATATTAATCTCAGGCTCAAAGCCAAATCTCTTAATATAGTTGCCGAAGATTACCTAACCGGTAAGGTTAAAAATGTGGAGGGATTATATACGGGTATCTCAACTATTAATGGTTTACCGAGTTCAGTTATTGAAAAATTATACTCTGAAGGGGTCTGCAAACCAAAAGAAATTGGGATAACCGAACCAACACCCAATCATTATTTTATTTTACGTAATACCAATAATTCGGCACTTGCTTTTTATAACCCTGCTACTGATTTAATTGAGCGTATTGAAAAGCGGTCTGCCTTTAGAATTGTACCGCGCAATGCGGAACAGGTTTTTGCACTTCATGCAATTCTGAATCCTGACGTGAAACTGGTTACCCTGCAGGGTGTTGCAGGAACAGGTAAAACGCTTATTGCCCTGGCAGCAGCCCTTGAACAAAAGAGGAACTTCAAGCAGGTTTTCCTTGCCAGGCCTATTGTACCATTAAGCAATAAGGATATTGGTTATTTGCCAGGCGATATTAAATCAAAGATCAATCCTTATATGGAACCTTTGAACGATAACCTGAAGTTCATTCAAAGCCAATACAGTGAAAAGGATAAAGAATATAAGAATATCACTGATTCACTTGAAAACGAAAAGATCGTCGTTCAGCCACTGGCTTACATTAGGGGCAGGAGTATTTCAAATGTGATTTTTATTGTTGATGAAGCTCAGAACCTGACTCCTCATGAAATTAAGACCATTATTTCGCGGGCAGGGCAAAATACAAAGATCATCTTTACAGGAGATATTTACCAGATTGACACTCCATATCTTGATGCACAAAGTAATGGGCTTTCATACCTTATAGATAAGGTGAAGCACCATGCTATTTATGCTCATGTGAGACTTGAGAAGGGCGAACGATCAGAATTGGCTAATCTTGCTAATGACTTATTATAATTAGACGGCTTCGTATACTACAGTAATCACCGTTTGACCAACTCCTTTGAGTGTCTCTTTGCTTAGCTTATCAATGGTATCATCGGTAGTATGCCAGAAATCGTTGAAGCCTTTTTCGCGATCATCCTGGTAATCAATAATATCAATAGTCGGTATCCTGATCAGTTCATTTACATAAACATGGTCATCTGTTATTGGTCCAATGTTTTTATTAACGAAAAGGTTGTCGAAACCAATCCGTTCAGCAGTTTCCCATACCTTCCTAACGATGTTGGGAGCGTATTCTCTTGATATTTGTTCTCTTCCAAAAACAGCATCCTTGCCGCCAACCATATCGAGTAATATTCCAAACCGGGCAGTGTAATTAGGAACATGTGGGTTTTTAGCCCAATATTGCGAACCAAGAGCCCATGCATCAGTATATCCACCCTGTTCTTCCTGTTTTTCGCCATAATCTTCTGCATCGAAGAAAACAAGGTCAACGCCTAATCCGGGATTTGCGATACTCATTTGACGTGCTATTTCCAGTAAAACACTAACTCCACTGGCACCATCATTGGCTGCTGGTACCGGTTGATTGCGCTTGGCAGGGTCAGGGTCATGGTCTGCCCATGGGCGTGAATCCCAATGGGTGCATAACAATACACGTGAAGGAGACTCAGGATTAAAACTACCAATAATGTTCCTTGAATCAAGCATTGTTCCATTGTAAGCCTTCAGCTTGATGTGTTGTTCTATAACCGTTGCATTAAAGCGCTTCAGGGTTGATACCATCCAGTCACCGCAATTCTTGTGTGCTTTAGTGTTTGGCACCCTTGGACCAAAGGCGAGTTGTTTTTCAATATAACTGTATGCTGAATCTGCATTAAACACTGGAACATTTACTTTTTTTTGAGCAGGTTGTTCTTTCTGCACTTTACTGCTTTCATTGTTTGAATTGCATGCACTCACTGCAAGCATCAGGGCCAGAGAGATTTGCAATGTTATATTGTTGGGAAAGTTTAGCATTTGAGTTATTAAGTGTTTGTAAAGTGTATTGTTTAAAAGTTGAGCCTGAAAATTGCACCTTCACCGGGTTTGGATTTTACTGTTATGGAACCTTTGTGAAGATGCATTATTTGTCTTGATAGACTCAGGCCTATCCCTGATCCTTCTTTTTTTGATGTAAAGAACGGCATGAAGATCTTATCAAGTATATCAGGTTTAATTCCCATTCCATTATCAACAAAATCTATCGTCACTTTGTCACCCTCATTTAAAGAAGCCACGACTTCAATAAGCGGATTTTCAGTTTCTTTTACTGCGTCAATTGCATTGAGCAGAAGATTAATGAATACCTGGTCAATCAAATCAGGATCAGCAGTAATCATAAGATCTTCCGGGAACATTTTTCGGGTGCACACAATCCCATACTTATCCATTTTAGGTTTTAAAAGAACATGTGCCCGTTCAAAAAGTTCTTTAACGGCAAAATACCTGAAGTTAGGCCGTGGTATTCTGGTAAGATTACGATAGTTCTCCACAAAAGTGAGCAACCCCTGGCTTCTGTTTCTTATTGTTACCAAAGCCTCATTCACACTTTCTATATCATCCTCATCAAGCTCCTTAAGTTTAGCTTGCGCTGATTCGGGTTGATCATCGAAAAGAATATCTTCAACTGTTGCAGCCAGAGATGATATTGGTGTGATTGAATTCATAATCTCATGAGTTAGCACTCTGATAAGGTTCTGCCATGATTCAATTTCTTTTTCATCCAGTTCACTTGTAATATTCTGGAATGAAACGAGCACAAATTCCTCGCCTCTCATCCTGAATTCTGTTGCATACACAGCCAATTGCATCAAATTATCATCAACCACCAATTTGATAAGCTGACGATCACCGGCTTTCATATGCAAAAGAATCTCGGGGAGTTCAGGCTTCAGAGATTTAAGGTCCTGTATATAATGGATATTATTTATTTTTAGCAATCGCTTTGTGGCATTGTTGAATATATCAACTTTACCATCTTTCTTAAATGCCAGAATCCCAATATTTATATGCTGTACAACAGTGAGCAGATAATTGTAATGTTCTTCTTTTTCAGCCCGGTTTTTTCTGAACTCAGAAATTACTTCATTAAATGCCCGGTTGAGTCCTTCAAAGGTGCCACCCAATGATCGGTCACTAAATGATGTACTGAAATCAGAGTGCCTTATACTTTCAAGAAAGTGGGTAAGCTTACGGTTTGTCCTTTCCACAAAATAAATAAGACTCCAAATCTGAATTAAGAGTAGTGCAATAGCAATAAATGAAGTAATTATGTGCTGACTACTTTGAATGAGCCAAAGTAAGATGAAAAGATTAAGGGTGATAAGCAGAATCCTGACTGTCACCCAGATCCTGAATTTCTTAAAGACCATGTTTTTCAATTCTTCTGTAAAGTGAAGCCCGGGTCAGTCCAAGTTCCTTGGCTGCTTTGCTGATATTCCCACCATGCTTGTCAATCACTTTCCTGATAAGCAGTTTTTCTCTTTCTTCGAGGTTGGTGATATCTTCAGTTTCTTCATCAAATCCATTCTCTTCAATTTGCGAGAGGAAGAAGTCCTGTGGTTGTAATACATTGCTTTCACTCATAATCACAGCCCTTTCAACGGAGTGCTGTAATTCACGGATATTGCCGGGCCATGTATGTTTTTCAAGCCGCCTGATTGTTGATGGGTTAATCCGTTTGAGCGGCATCTTATATTTTTTACAATAAATGGCAAGAAAATGCTCAACCAGTAACTGAATATCATCAAGCCTTTCACGTAATGGGGGCAGATGAATTTCTACCGTGTTGATTCTATATAATAAGTCCTGCCTGAATTTGCCTTCATTCACCATTTGATATAAAGGCATATTGGTAGCACAAATGAGCCTGACATCTATCGGTATCTCACGGTTAGTCCCAAGGCGTACCACTTTTCTGTTCTGTATTACACTCAGGAGCTTTGACTGCAAAGCAAATGACAAGTTGCCAATTTCATCCAGGAAAATAGTTCCCCTGTTTGCAGCCTCAAATCTTCCGGCCCTATCTTCTTTAGCATCGGTAAAAGCGCCTTTTTTAAAGCCAAAGAGTTCACTTTCAAACAGTGTTTCACTTATTGCACCAAGGTCAACACTAATAAAGACTTCATCTCTTCTTGATGAAGCTTTATGAATAGCCCTGGCTATTAACTCCTTGCCAGTTCCGTTCTCACCAAGGATAAGTACATTTGCTTCAGTCCGTGCAACTTTTTCAACAGTGGCCATGACCTTCTGCATAGGAGGAGACTGGCCAATCAGATTGGTATATCCTTGTTCCTGATCTGCAATAAGTACTTTTTGCTTACTCTTTAAATCGTCAATCAGCTCATTTGAATGCCGAACTTTCAGATTGGCCGTAATTGTAGCCAGCAGTTTCTTATTATCCCATGGTTTAAGGATGAAATTGGTAGCACCTTCTTTTATTCCCTGAACGGCAAGTTCAATATCGCCATAACCGGTAATAAAGATTACAACTGCCAATGGATCAATTTCAATGATCTTATTTAGCCAGTGAAAACCTTCCTTACCGCTGGTTGCATCACGCGAAAAATTCATGTCAAGCAAAATCAGGTCATAGTTCTCTGTCTTTAGCAGGGCAGGAATATTTTCAGGATTTTTTTCGGTATGAACAACAGTAAAATGTTGTTTTAGGAACAGTTTGGCGGCCAGTAAAACATCTGTATCATCATCAATGATCAGAATTTTGGCTTCAATCTTATTCATGCGATTGATAATTTTATGTTCTTTGTATAAGACAACGAAATAGAAGCAGCTAATATACAATTTTATGTTCGTATTCGAACAACATTGTTTCACCTATGAACAATCATAAGAGTATGAGGTTTTTCAAAAGTCCCTAAAACATTGATTAACAGATATATAAATTAAATGGCACAGTATTTGGCATTGTTAAAAATACTTAAAAGTAAAGTGTCAATATTTCTCAACCATTCAACCTGAATAAACCACTGTATTAATGGATCGAGTAATTGAAAAAAAAACCTGGACTACAGGGCGTAAAGTAGCAGTAGGAGCAGCCGCAGCATTTATTATCTTAGTTGTATGGATGTTCTTTTTTCGTGATAGCAGAAGTAAGCTGTATGTCCAAAAGGATCAACTGACTATTTCAGAAGTTACACAAGATAAGTTTCAGGAGTTTATTCCGGTCGATGGAGTGCTTCTTCCACGAAACACTGTATTTATTGATGCTGTGCAGGGTGGGGTGGTTGATGAAGTTTATGTTGAGGATGGTGCTATACTAAAAAAAGGAGATCCAATCCTTAAGCTGAGTAATGCCAATATGGAGCTTAGCTACATGGATCAGGAAACAAGGATGTATGATGCTATTAATAATCTTGCCAATACTTCCATTAGCATTGAGCAACTCAAGTACACCCGCCAAAAAGAAATATCTGACCTGTATTACCAGATTGACCGGTTAAAAACTGATTTTAACAGAAAACAAGTATTCTTTCAGGATAAACTTATTTCTGCAAAGGAATTTGAGGATGCAGAACGCGATTATAAACATGCGCTTGAGCAATTGAATATTACGTTGAAGCTAAAAAGGCTTGATTCTATTGCAGGTGTCAGGCAAAGTCAGCAGATCACTTCCTCCATGGAACGTATGCAGAACAACCTTGCTTTGCTGAAGGAAAATATGGACAATATGACCATTAAATCACCGGGCGATGGGAAGCTGTCATCTTTCAATGTCGAAATAGGTGAAACCAAAACGGCAGGTGAACACCTGGCGCAAATAGATATTCCCGGTGGGTTCAAGGTAAGAGCTAATGTTGATGAACGCTATATTTCAAGAATAGTGAACGGTCAGGCAGCAGAATTTGACCTGGGTGGTGAACTCTATAAACTAGTTGTAAATAAGATATATACAAATGTTACCAATGGATCGTTCCAGGTCGATCTTATTTTTGACGGTAAAGAGCCAGAAAATATCAAGCGTGGTCAAACGCTTCAATTGAGAATCCAGTTTTCAGGTGAAACAGATGCTGTTACTATTCCCCGCGGTGGCTTCTATCAGGAAACTGGCGGCAACTGGATTTATGTTATTGAACCCAACGGTACGTATGCTGTAAAGCGCAATATTAAAATCGGAAGACAGAACATCTACTCATATGAGGTGTTAGAAGGTTTAACACCCGGTGAAAAGGTGATCACTTCTTCTTATGAGTCATTTGTAAACAAAGACAAACTTATTTTTAAATAACCCACTAATATTACTCCCATGAATACAACAATGCTAAAAACTGTAAATCTGACAAAAGTCTTCAGAACAGATGAAGTAGAAACAACCGCCCTGCACAATGTTTCACTCCAAATTCAAACAGGAGAATTCGTTGCGATCATGGGACCTTCAGGATGCGGTAAATCAACATTGCTGAATATCCTTGGACTTCTCGACAATCCCACAGGAGGTGATTATTATTTCCTCGGACAGGAAGTTTCAAAGTTCACCGAAAAAATGAGGGCTAACCTTCGTAAAAGGAATATTGGTTTCGTATTTCAGAACTTTAACCTGATAGATGAGCTCAATGTTTATGAAAACGTTGAACTTCCGCTTATTTATCTTGGCATGAGTTCTTCCGAAAGAAAGAAAAGAGTAGAGGCTACCCTTGAACAGATGCAGATTATGCACCGCAGAAAGCACTTCCCACTGCAATTGTCGGGCGGTCAGCAGCAGCGTGTTGCCGTTGCGCGCGCAGTTGTTGCCACTCCTCATCTTATCCTTGCTGATGAGCCGACAGGTAACCTCGACTCAGCACATGGCGAAGAGGTTATGAACTTATTGGCACAACTGAATCAAAACGGCACTACCATCATCATGGTAACCCACTCACAGCATGATGCTGAATTCAGTCAGCGTATCATCAGATTATTTGATGGCCAGATTGTCAATGAAAATATCCGGACTGAAAGACCCGGCATTTCTTTACAAGGAGCATAAATGTTAATTCTTAGTTATCTCACTACCTCATTCCGCAACCTGTTGCGGCAGAGAACATACCTTATAATAAACCTGGCAGGCTTGTCGGTAGGCATTGCTGCTTACATGGTCATTATGCTTTATGTTTCGCACGAACGGACTTATGACCATCATATTGAACTTCGCGAAAATATGTTCAGGGTAGTGGAGGTGCAGAATGAGCCCGGCGTGGGTAATCAGCATGTTGCTATTACCATGGGGCCATTGGCTAAGGAGCTTAAGAATACATTTCCCCAGATAAAAGAAACGGTGCGATTAATGCCCGCCTTCAATATTTCATCAGTGCAGGTAGGCTCAAAACTATTCCGTGAAACAAACATGTCGTACGCTGATCCAAGTGTTATCTCCATGTTTTCGGTTAAATTGCTGAAGGGCAATCCAGCACTTGTATTAAAACAGCCTAACTCAATTATCCTGTCAGAGGAAATAGCGAAAAAGTATTTTCTAACCACCGAAAAGGCTTTTAACTCTGTGATTATGCTTGACGACAAGCCTTTTAGGGTGGAGGGGATTATGGAGGATCAAACCAGGCATTCTCACCTGTATTTCAATATGCTTATTTCAATGGCATCAATTGAAAATACCACTGAGTTTGAATGGATGAAGCATTGGGGAAGCAACTCATTGATTACTTACGTCTTGCTCGACGACAAAAGCAATGCAGCTGAAATTGAAAAAGGATTACCCCAGTTCATAAAAGACAAGATCTTTTCACAAAACGAAGGATGGGAATTCCTTGAAATGTATCTTCAACCTGTGAATGAAGTTTATCTTAAGTCGCAGCATATAAAGTTTCAAATGGCTGCTTCGTTGGGCGATTCAAACACAGTTACTATATTCCTCATTATTGCCATTCTGGTATTACTGATTGCTTGTGTGAACTATATCAACATTTCGCTTGCACGATCGGTTAAACAGGCTCGTGAAGTAGGCATGCGCAAAGTGCTTGGTGCCGACCGCATGAGCCTTATTTATCGCTTTATCAGCGAATCATTTATTATCACACTCATCGCTATTTTGTTTTCAGTTGGTATCTTAGAACTCGTTCTTCCTGAAATAAACCAGATGTTGGGTACTGAGTTTTCTCTCGATTTCAGGGAACCACTTTTCAATATAGGGCTTGTTATTTTGCTGGCCGTTATAAGTTTAATTTCAGGAGCTTATCCTGCATTTTACCTATCGCGTTTTCAGCCGGTTAATGTACTAAAGGGTGGTATAGCTACGGGTGGCCGGCAAGGGTATCTGAGCAAAGGCCTTGTGGTATTTCAGTTTGCAATAAGCATTGGGCTTATTTTTTCAATTTTAATGATCAATGACCAAATCAAGTTCATTCAAAACAAAGACCTTGGAATAAAGTATGAGAATTCGTTATTCCTGTTCTTTGGTCAGGGCGATTACAAAAAACTTGAAATTCTTAAACAGGAGCTAAGCAAGAATCCTGCCATCAAAAGTGTAGCCGGTTCTTCATTTATGAATGGGGTGAGTGGGTCACAGGGACCAATATTTATTGATGATACAGCAAATACGAGATTGGCAGTAAGGTTTGGGTTTGTTGATGAGGATTTCTTTAAATCGATGAATGTTGAATTAGTAGCAGGCCGTAATTTTGATCCTACCATTCATTCCGATAGTGCCGGAGCCGTAATTCTTAACCAAAGTGCTATGAGGGAGCTCGGCTGGACTGATTTCAACGGTAAAAAACTGGGTGCAAGTGCAGATGGAGATTCATTATTTAAGCCAAAAGTAATAGGGGTAATTAAAGATTATCATTATTATTCACTTAAGACTCTTATCGAGCCGGCTGCCTATTTTTATATCCCCGAACGCTTCAGAGGGGTAACGGTTAAATACTCTTCTCAACTTTCGCGGCAACAGATAGAATCACAAATTGACAAAGTGTGGAAGGAACTCTTCCCTAAAACGCCCTTTCAGTCAGTTTCATCTGACCAGTTTTTGTATGATAGTTATAAGAGTGATTTTAAAACACGCACATTGTTTGTTTATTTTGCCATCATCAGTATGTTCTTATCATGTCTTGGACTTTATGGCTTAACCTCATTATTAATTGAACAGAAAACCAAAATCATAGGCATCAAAAAAGTGCTCGGCAGCTCGGTTTATTCTATAATAATGGACCTTATTAAGGATTATATTATGCTTGTCACCCTCGCAGGCATAATAGCAATACCCATCTCCATCATTTTCATACAAAGGTTTCTGGAAGATTTCCCATACCGGGTAAATATCAGTATTCCTAATATTTTGATAGCGATCATTTCGGCTATTATTATTGCTTTTATCACTGTTATTTTTAAAGCCGGTAAAACTGCAAATTCTAATCCGCTGGAAGCATTGAAATATGAGTAATGACTGGCCATAAGTTTAGCTGGCTCGCAGTACTTTCTCCGGTAAATAATGCAGTACTTTCTCTGGTAAATAATACTATGTCTCTTTTCTCTTTCTTGCAATTATTTTTCAATCCGCGTTTGTTAGATTGAAAAAAAAACTGCAATCCGATTAAGTTAAAAATATTTGTGAATTATAATCTGTATCAGCCTGATTTAGTGTTAAATTTGCATTCCCTATTTTAAAAAACAGCAAAGACAGGAAATGAAGAATAAATATAGTGATCTGATCGAACAGACTTTCGACTTTCCACAAGATGAATTTCATGTTGAGGACAATGAGTTAAACTTCCATAATATTCCTTTGATGGATATTATAAAGCAGTATGGTACTCCATTGAAGATCACCTATTTGCCAAAGATTACACAGCAAATACAGAGAGCAAAAAAGATGTTCAATGTAGCTATGGCTAAGGCTGACTATCAAGGAGATTATCATTATTGCTATTGTACTAAGAGCTCACACTTTTCATTTGTTATGGAAGAAGTGCTCAAGAATGAAGTGCATATAGAAACTTCATCGGCATTTGATATATTCCTCCTTGAAACTTTACATGAACAAGGCCTCATCAACAAGAACAGTTACATTATTTGTAACGGTTTCAAACGTCCTCAATATATAGAAAACATCAGCACGCTAATCAACGAGGGATTTGAAAATACTATTCCTATTCTTGATAATAAGTTTGAACTCGATCAACTTGACCGGAATATAACCAGGAAATGCAAGATTGGAATGCGTATTGCATCAGAAGAAGAACCGAAATTCGAATTCTATACTTCACGCCTCGGCATCAGGTACAATGATATCATTCCGTATTATGAAGAGAAGATCAAGAATAATCCTAAGTTTCAGTTAAAAATGCTTCATTTCTTCATCAATACAGGAATAAAGGATTCAGCTTATTACTGGAACGAACTTTCAAAGTGCGTAAACCTTTATTGCCAGCTTAAGGCTATTTGTCCCGAATTAGATTCACTTAACATTGGTGGTGGATTTCCAATAAAAAATTCATTGTCATTTGACTATGATTATGAGTATATGAGCGAGGAAATTATCTCTCAGATAAAAATGATCTGCCAACGCAATAACACTGTAGAGCCTGATATTTTTACTGAGTTTGGTTCATATACAGTAGGCGAAAGTGGTGCCATTCTATATTCTATTATCGACCAGAAGCAGCAGAACGACCGTGAGCTTTGGAATATGATAGACTCATCATTCATGACAACGCTCCCCGATACTTGGGCATTGAACCAGAGGTTTATTTTGCTGGGGATTAATAAATGGGATTGTGAGTATGAGCGAGTTTTCCTTGGTGGATTAACTTGTGACAGTGAAGATTACTATAATGCTGAAGCACATGCCAATGCAATATTTCTTCCTAAACTCGACAATGATGAGCCATTATACATCGGGCTTTTCCATACAGGTGCCTACCAGGAATCGATTGGAGGATATGGGGGTATTCAGCATTGTTTGATACCAGCTCCAAAGCACATTATCATTGATGTTGATGAGGAAGGTGAATATACAACCAAGTTATTCGCAAAGGAACAGTCGCATAAATCGATGCTAAGGATTTTGGGCTATTGATTTTCGTCCTCAAAAGCAGTAATTTAGTAGATCTATTCAAGGGTATCCGCAATAGTATGCGGTTACCCTTTAATTTTCAAATTAATAAAAAAAATCCGGGTTATGAAATGTAAAAATTTCGGGGGACTCCCTGATGAGTATTCTAAATTTGAAAATTCTAAAATCGTAATTGTGCCGGTTCCTTATGATGGTACAAGCACATGGATTAAAGGCGCTGATAAAGGCCCGGAAGCGTTAATTGAGGCTTCGTGTAATATGGAGCTTTATGACATCACTGCTGACAAAGAGATATACAAAGTTGGAATCCATACGGCTGATCCGGTTCGTGAACGCCGTTCGCCTGAGAAGGTGGCAAAAGATGTTGAGGTACGAATTACTCAACTCCTTAAGAAAAAGAAATTTCCTGTTATACTGGGTGGTGAGCATTCAGTAAGTATTGGTGCATTCAAGGCTTTTGCTGACTTTTACAAGGGTGCTGATTTTACTATTCTTCAATTTGATGCCCATGCCGATATGCGACAGGAGTATGAGGGCAGCAAATACAACCATGCCTGTGTTATGGCACGTGCTTCTGAATTGGCCCCTGTTCTTCAGGTTGGCATCCGAAGTATGAGTTATGAAGAAAGAGCTGATTTGAAACCCGAACGACTATTTTATGCCAACTATATTCTCGATTCAAACAACACAACCTGGATGTATGATCTTTTGAATAAGCTGGGCAAGAATGTATACATTACCATTGACCTTGACGTTTTTGATCCTTCAATTATGGCTTCAACAGGCACCCCCGAACCCGGGGGGATGCAATGGTACCCGATGCTTGAACTACTCGAAAAGATAAACCAAAAGACCAATATTGTTGGTTTTGATGTTGTAGAATTGTGTCCTATGAAATACAATAAAGCGCCGAATTTCATGGCAGCAAAACTGGTATATCAGTTACTGACTTACAGGTTTGGCAGTTTGATCAAAGATTAAAACTTCACTAAAATTACATCCGAAAGGGCATTTTTCCTGATACAGTCAGGAAACACTTCTCCCAGTCAGGAATAATATACTCCTACCAGAATCATCCGTTGAAATTCAGGTTCAGATTCATTAATGGAATTTGAATTTTGAACTCCAGGAATATAGTCTTTGCTCTTTAAGCCAAAAAAAAATTGAAAGAAAAGTAGAGCAGGGGAATTGAAAAAAAGTCTTAGATTTGTCGCCTGTTAACATAGGCATATAATAATATTAAAATGCGGTTACTCTAGGATTAAGGTAGACAAACCGTAGAGAAAGGGTAGAGAAAGGGTAGGGAAACCGTAAGGAAACTATCATTGAAGCCAGGTTACTCTTTTAAATTCAGAAAATGAAAAAAGGCTGCCATGATTCAGGCAGCCTTTTCATATTTATGATTAAATGCTATTACCAGCCGAGTATGTATGCAAACATTAGAGGTGCTACAATTGTGGCATCACTCTCAACAATATACTTGGGAGTATTAATATCAAGCTTTCCCCACGTAATTTTCTCATTTGGAACTGCACCCGAATAACTTCCATAGGATGTGGTAGAATCACTGATCTGGCAGAAGTAAGACCAGAATGGTACATCGTGCCATTCCAGATCCTGATACATCATTGGTACAACACAGATAGGGAAATCTCCTGCTATTCCTCCTCCGATCTGGAAGAATCCCACCCCTTTACCACCTGAGTTTTTGCGATACCAGTCGGCCAGCCAAATCATGTATTCAATTCCGGGTTTAACGGTTGATGGTTTCAATTCACCCTTAATACAGTATGATGCAAATATATTCCCCATGGTTGAGTCTTCCCAGCCGGGAACAACAATAGGCAGGTTCTTTTCAGCAGCAGCAAGCATCCATGAATGTTTGGGATCAATTTCATAATCCTGTTCCATTACTTTACTCAGGAGCAGCTTATACATATATTCATGAGGGAAATAACGCTCTCCATTAGCTTCTGCATCCTTCCATATTTTTTCAATATGGTGCTGGATTTTGCGGAATGCTTCCTCTTCGGGGATACAAGTATCGGTTACCCGGTTGAGTCCTTTATCGAGAAGCTCATATTCCTGCTCAGGAGTGAGATCACGGTAGTTTGGAACGCGTCTGTAATGGCTATGTGCAACCAGGTTCATAATATCTTCTTCCAGATTTGCACCGGTACATGATATGATTTGCACTTTATCATGACGAATCATTTCAGCCAGTGAAATACCCAGTTCGGCGGTACTCATGGCACCTGCCAGTGTAATCATCATCTTCCCGCCTTCAAGGAGGTGGGTTTCATAAGCCTTTGAAGCATCAATCAATGTGGCTGAATTAAAATGCCTGTAGTGATGCTGAATAAATTGTGAAATAGGACCTTTATTCATTATATCAATTTTTTGCAAAGATAGCAAACATAATACTTTTGTTTCTTTTAAAATACTATCTTTCACACCAAATTGCCAATAATAGGGGGCAAATTATAAATAATTAAGTACTAGTCATTTAAACTACGGGCGAATCCGCAATACTACCATTATGTTTCATACAATAAATGATAACTCTTTTGCCTGTATGATGAATTACCCGGTATTTCATTACCCTAAAGGTTACCCTGCCCAAAAAACAGTTTTCGCAAAAATTGACAGGTTAATTATTTGTGTTGCAGTTTTCAGCTTGTTCTTTCTTCCCCACACCGGCCATGCACAGGGTACAATTGAAACGATTGATATTTCTCAGGCCCTTGGAAACCGATATTACGATGCAGTAGAATACCTTGAGAAGAACACATGGATATATGATACCCTTGTAAAAGCCAATATTTCGCCCGAACTGGCTTTTTCTGTTGTTTTCCCCAGTCTTACCCGTTATACGGCAATTCGTGACATTATGGAAACAAGTGCAATGCGGACATTGTACGTGCAGTCGGGGCGCAAATATGCCAAATATACAGTTGGCAGGTTTCAAATGAAACCATCGTTTGCTGAATTGGTTGAAAGGAATGTGATCAAGTATAAGTTATGGGACTATAAATTCAAGACTCAGAACAATCCAAAAGCACGCAGTGAAAGGGCCCGGAGGCTTGATTCACCTGACTGGCAGGTGCAGTATTTAATATTGTATATTAAAGTAATGGATAAGCGCTTTTCGCATATTAAATGGAAGACTCCCCAGGATAAAGTCAGGTTTTATTCTACTGCTTACAATGTTGGTTTCAATAAAAATGAACGCACCATCAAATATATGATGTCAAAACGTTCATTACTCAGGTCATCACGCGATGCCAAATCGAGGTTGCGCCATGGTGATGTGGCAGTTTGGTTTTTTGAGAACGATTGCCGCAAATTCAAATCAGATATTCCTATAATCCCTAAGCCTGTTGAAGGCCAGCAAACTCAATCCAAGTAGTTATCTTCGGTTAATAATTAGTTTTGCAGACCCAATCAGCTGTAAGTTATCATTTATGTTGATCATGTAAACTCCTGCCCTCAGATCAGCAACATTTATGTCAATTGAATTTTTTCCTTTATTGAGATTAACCGGAGCCAGGCTTATTACTACTTTGCCAGTGAGGTCATTAACAGTGATGGAAATTTCATTTGATTGCGCAAGGTCAATATTCAGACGGGTTACTGATGTTGAAGGATTTGGTGAAAGTGACAGATTTTCAATTGTTTTTTTATCTGGTATCCCATATGGATCCGGAACAAAGCCAATTGCCTGCAGGGCCGGTTCAATTTCAGTATTTGCCATAAAATTTTCCCATAATAAACCCGACCTATAGTTCTCAATCATATTTATTATTGGTCCCTGATCAATTGCGAGGTATGAATCGGCATACCAGTTTAACTTCACATTGTAGGCATCATAAAATCCCATTCTTCCCCAAATCTTATCGCCCCTTTCCCTGTAAAATTGTTTTAAAACAGCTATTGATTCTTCTGGAGTATAAGGCATTGACGATAATGCTGCAGTTGGGGTTATGGTACCATTGTCGCGTGAACTAATGGGCTCGTGTACTGTATAACCAGTCGGGTCATCGCTTGCTGTAAATCCCCATTCATTTTCTCCATAATTGGGAAACTTCTTGGGGTTAGCAATAGCATATGCCCGGTGGATCATGGTTACGTTATGGTTATAATTGAAGTAATTGGTGTACTGGTCTTTTATATTTCGTGGATCAAAGCCCTGAAATGAATAATGGGCAAAGAACAATGGTCCGCCATAATCCCATCCTATATCCAGTTTATATCCATAAAAAGTCTTTCCATTCCTGTAGCCTGATCCTGCCCAACCTGATTGCCATAATGATGCAGGAACGCCATGTGTTGGTGATGCAATGCCCAGTATATAAATTATTGCAGCTTCATTCCATCCACGTATCTGCATATTTATCTGCCAGCCAAAATTGGGCGACCAGTGCCAATAGAGAACATTTGAATTATTTTTCCGATACCAGTCCCACTCAATGCCTTCCCAAAGTGTGGTTATCCGGTTGCGTATTTCTGTCTCTGAAGGATCGTTTCCGTTAAAATACCGGCGGGCAGTTAATAGTCCTTGCGCCAGAAAGGCAGTTTCAACCAGATCGCCGCCATTATCATATTGACTAAATGGATAAACATCACCATTGATGCCATTGATCCAGTGCGGCCAGGCCCCGTGGAACCTGTCGGCTGATTCCAGGAATGCGGTTATTTTCATCAGGCGGTCAATTCCCTGCTGCCTTGTTATAAAACCACGTTCAATGCCGGTTAGCAGCGCCATAATACCAAACCCTGAACCACCACTGGTAACAACATCACCTGATGTGTTTCTTTCACGGGCAAGACCTGATACCGGGTGCGCAAAATCATAGAAATACCTGAATGTGTATTGCTGAACCATATCAAGCAATTCGTCATCTGTAAATTCCCTTGTTGCGGCACTGGTTGTATCAGAATAAGCGGATAGTTGATTTGCTGTGTTGATGGCGGCAACACGATAAACCATCCGTGCACCATACCCGAAATCCCTTACCCAGTCAATGTATCCACTGTCAGTTTTTTGAACTATTCCAACAGTCTGAAAGCTGGCACCATTATCATTTGACCTTTGAACCTGATAACCATTCAAATTAGAAGGATCATCAGGATTCCATAAAATTTCAATGTGACTGTCGTACCCCAAAGCAGTAACTCCGGTTGGTATTTCTGCCGGTGGTGCTACCCCTGAACCTTTAAAAACACGCATATCATCAACAAGCAGGGTGTGGGTGACACCATCAGCCACACCCTGAGTAAATCCAATAGTCTTAATCTTTGTAAAATCAACAGCATCTCCTGCTGTCAGGAAAATGCTCATGGGGACAGTAATCCTTGTCCACACACCTGCAGGCAGGTTGTTGGTGTATGCCTGAAAGCTGTGGAAAGTCGTTTTTTCATTATTAACATCTTCCATAAAGATCAATGGAAGGTCTGCAATGGATAATCCTTCAACTGAATAAAGCAGGAAATGCAATGTATCAGTATCTGTCAGATCTTTTTCAGTCCAGTCCAGTCCTGCCGCAATAGCAAACCATCCACCACCGGTAACTGATTTCCACTTTAGTCTCAGACTGTTAAGTCCCTGACCGGCTTCAACAGAAGTTTCAACAGGGAACTTTCTCAAGTCACTGCCTTTCCTTTCCAGTTCACTCGGACTGGTGAGTTCCATCCAGCTAAAGTCGTACAACTCAGGTGTTGGACTGTCCTGAAAATACAGATATGTCTGGCCTGATGCATTGTAATTATTTGCCAGCAAGGCAGATAAAACGATAGCAAAAATCAGGAAAGTGTTTTTCATGGGTCAAAAGGATTACAATGTCACCAATTAAGATAAATTCCCTTAATCAGGTAACCGATACTTCAGCCTCTCACCGAACAAAGAAGTTCTATCTGATAGTACTTCCCTTAACGGCGAAGAAGAAGATATAAAGGTAACAGATAGCAGGAACAATAAATGCCCAGGTGTATCCATAACTATCGGCAACAATACCCATAACAGGGGGAATTATTGCACCACCAAAGATCATTGTATTAATAACCCCTGATGCGGTGCTAAGTTCACCCGAGTCAAGATCCTTTACTGCAAGCGTAAAGATATTCGGGAACATAATTGAATTAAACAGACCAATTGAAACAACAGTCCATAATGCTATATGTCCGGTGCTGAAAGTGGTAATTATATCAAGAGCAGCAGCAACGAGGGCAAAAACTGCTAATGTACGAGCGGCTTTTCCTGTTCCTATCTGCATTATAATAAAGTTAACAACAGCAATAGCAAGGAATATTAATCCTATGTTCCAGTTCCAACCTGTGACAAATGAACCTGAAACCAGCGCCAATACAAGGACCGGCAGTGCATAGGTAATCTTTTTTGTGATGCTGATACCTGAGAACATGAATGATCCGAAGAAACGGCCAACCATGGCACCTCCCCAATAAATTGCCACATATTTTGTAGCTATTTCAGTAGAAGTTATCCCCAGATCCTTGAAATTCTGAACCAAATATTTGGTCATTAAAGCACCGTTACCAACTTCAGCACCAACATAGAAGAAGATACCCAGAGCGCCAAGAAGCACGTGGGGGTATTTCCATACACTTTTTCTTTCAGTGCTTGTCTTTGCTATCTCAGGCAATTTAATAGCCATTATCATGAGGGCTATAAGAATGATGATAGTAGCCATAATGATAAAAGGCATCTGAACAGAATGTGCTCTTTCAGCTGCAGTTAGCATTTCGGAAGTTCCCTTGATGATAAAAACTGAAATAATCCAGGGGGCAAGCATAGTGGCGATTGAATTAAGCGCCTGTGTCAGATTTAGCCTACTTGAAGCGGTATCCTGTGGACCTAATGCTGTTACGTATGGATTTGCGGCAGTTTGGAGGAATACAACACCTGCTGCAAGAAGGAAAGTAGACAATAAGAATAAACCAAACGATGGAATACTTGCTGATGGGAAAAATAGAAAAGCACCTAAAGCCATAAGGAAGAGCCCTATGATCAGTGCATTTTTATAGCCGATCTTTTTAATATAAAGCCCAATAGGAATGGAGATTAATGCATAGGTGATAAAAAAAGCGAAATTCAGTAACTGCGCCTGAAAGTTCGTAAGTGAAAATATATCCTGTACCTGTGCACTTAATGTGATGATGAAAGTGGTTGCAAATCCGAAGATAAAAAATATCGATGCAATCACCGACATTCCCACTCTGTAGCTATTTGATTTTGAATTTGTATTTACTGCGTTACCGTTCATGAGGTTGCATGGTTTAAGTTAATAATATACCTTACTAAATCAGCATTTGGCATGTAAAGGTATACCAACGTTAACTTAAATGCAAAAAAATTATACGGTGTAACTTTCTCTCTTTCCGAAGCGCAGATAGTCTAACATTAATGCAATTTCTATTGACTCTACTTCATTAGCAATTAAGTGCTTACGGTCTTTGTTAAAGCTTTTTACAAATGATTTTATATCATCATTACGTTCCCTGATGCTGGAGAGGTACAGCCTGATAGCTTTTTCTTTTTGACCCAAACAGAAGGCAACATGTCCTGCATTGAGGTAATCGTTGGTATTTGGCTGTAGTTCAAGTAACTGGGTGTAATATTTATCGGCTTCGGTATTTCTGTTTAGCAGGAACAGGCACCATGCAACTGGTCTTAGAGCTGCCGGAGTTCCACTTCCGGTAAATTCAATGCGATAGAAATATTCTAAAGCCTGTTCTGGTTTTCCAAGGTTAAGATAACATGTGCCAATTGAGGCATTAATACCCTGATTACCTGGCTCCAGCTGATTGAGTTCAAGATAGCAGTCAAGTGCTGATTCAGTATCATTTAAGGCCATGTGGCACTGTGCTATTTTTCTTATTATCCAATTATGGTTTGAGTCGAAGAGGTCAGCTTTCTCATACAGGTTAATGGCCTGAATATAATTACCCAGCATTTGATTGCAGTAACCGGCTTTCTCATATAATTCAGCCATATTTTCGCCCCTTTCAACCAGCCATTCAAAAATGTCCAATGCCTGTGAATAATGATCATTATCGAAGAAAAAGTTAGCGATAGTCCGATAAAAATCGGAGTCGTTGATAAGGCTTGTTAATATACCAGATTCCTGGACCTGGAACCTGCTGCTGAAAATATCACCAATTTCATTCTTCAGGGGATGAAGTTTAAAGAAGCGGTACATGTCCTGAATATACTGGATCACAATCCTCTTTTTAGCCAGAGCAGGGTCTGAAAGTTCTTCATTTTTTAATTCAGCCAACTGTTCGCCTTCGCTGTCAAACATCTGAACCATCATGCTTTTCTGCTGTTCGGGCATGTATTTAAGGTTGAAAACAAATGAGAACTTGTCGGAATTGCACATATACATCGACATATCAAGTCCCTTCAGGAAGGTATTCCTGAAATCATCTCCTTCACCGCTCAGGGATTCTTTAACTGCATAATTTTCAGGATAAAAGGGGATAAACCAGTTAGGAAGTTCATTAAAAAACGGGAACGACTTGAGTTGCGCAAATGCGCTCAAAAATACGTCAACACCTTCCATTTGCATGTTGGTAAGTTCTTCAAGTTTACGTGCTAAACCCGGTTGGCTATCAAAGTATTTTTCCCAGTCTGGATTTTTTTCAAGCGGGTCGCCTGATTTCAAAAGGTTTTCGAGATCAAGCTTCTCATTAAGGTCTTCATTGAATTTTATTACTTGTGGAAGTATTTCGTCACGGAATTTACGGGTAACACTTTCAGTATCTTTTGATCGGTTGAACTGTATCATTAATCCAAGCACATCTTCCCTGAAGGCAGGCTGGAATGAAAGTGACGTAATTTTTTCCATTAACGGCTGATAATACTGCAATCTTTTATCATAAAGGAATATGGAAACAAGTATGCCAAACAGGGCCCTTTGTGAGATCTGGTTATCAGGATGGCTGAACAGGTCAATAAGTATGCTTATTCTTCGTGAATCAAAAACCCGTATGGTTCCAAGAGTCAAAGCACTTACCATCATCGATTTTTCAAACCATGGAATTGACATGCTCTCAAAAATACGGTTAATAACCTGCTCGTCATTCTCTGAAAATTTGTCAGTTAGCCAAAGGTTAAAAAATGCCCTTGAAATAGCCTGACGATGATTCCGGGCAGTTTCGCTCTCTGACTCATCGTCAAACAAAGCAGCACTACGTAAGATTTCATGCAATTCATTGTCAAATGATAATCCCATAAGATTTTCCGACAGGTCTTCGTTTTCACGCATCGACTGACGGTCGGTGTCAGTTTTCAAAGCGGCAATCCGGCTTCCTGAACCACTGATAAGGTGTAACTTCATCAAATCAGCCATTTCGTAAAGTGAAATCATCAGTTTACTGTAAATCTGAGAACCCATGGGATCATTAATTCCCTTACCGGTATAGGTTAAAATATTCCGGTAGGTATACCTGATTTCATCTATTCCCGGCTGGAAACGTTCAGAAGATTGTTTTGAAAGGTATTCAATGGCTTCATGTGCCCTTTGCTGCCTTAAAAGATCAACTGCTTTTATATACCACTGATCAATCTCAAATAGTGTCATTCTGTTATATTTATATGTGCCTTAACCTCAAAAATCATACTTATTTTTTTATACTGACATTTTGGCTTTGGTAGTGACTAGTGACTAGTGAGATTAGTGACTAGTGACTAGTGACTAGTTAAACTGTAACCTTTTATGATTAAATTCGTCTAAATGTTATCCAACAACTTACAAATTCTCTGCTATGTTTACGAACTACATTCTCAGTGCAATCCGTAATCTGAAAAAAAACAGGTTTTATTCCTTTATCAACATTCTCGGACTCTCATTAGGTATTACCGCTGCAGCTTTTATACTGCTTTATATAACCGAGGAGATGGGATATGATAAACACTTCAAAAATCATGAAACTATTTACAGGCTTGAGAGTGACTTTTCAATAAACGGGAAGCACGATAAGTTTGCTGTTACTGCCATGCCTCTTGGTCAGGCGTATAAACTTGAAATGCCCGAAGTAAGGTCGTTTGCACGTTTTATTCAAAATGATAACGAAGTTATTAAATACGGCAACAAGGAGTTTTATGAAAAAAAAGCATTTCTTGCCGACTCGACCGCTCCCGAGATGTTTTCTTTGGACTTCATTGAAGGCAGTCCTGCTAAATCACTAACCCAGCCCTTTACAGTCATTATTTCAGAATCAGTTGCAAAAAAGTATTTCGGTGATCAGCCTGCCTATGGTAAAACCGTTATTTCTGGCGATAAAAGGAGCTATAAAGTAACGGGTGTCTTTAAAGATCTTCCTCATAATACGCACATGCCATTTGATATTCTGATGTCTATGGAATCACTGGCTACAATAGTAGGTAAGGAGCAGTTCAGAAGCCTGGATCCTGAAAGGTTCTGGAACGTGAATACCTACACTTTTATTAAGGTCGATAAGCCCGAAGATATAGAAATCATTAAAAAGAACTCTCAGGAAAGGGTTTATAACAAATACATGAAGTCGGTAGGTGATCAGTTAAATGCAACCTTCAGCCTTATGGCAACAAGGCTTGACCAGATTCACCATACTACCAAACTGGGGGGTGATTTCCCCGCAGGCAATAAAAGTTATTTGTATCTCATGGGTTTGGTTGGATTTATGATCCTTATTCTGGCTGCAATAAATTATATGAACCTGGCAACAGCACGGGCGACTAAAAGGGCGCGCGAAATAGGACTAAGAAAAGTGTCGGGTGCCGACAGGTTAATGCTAGCCTGGCAATTTATTACTGAAAGCCTCGTACTTTCAATTATTGCACTTATTATTTCTTTTGGACTGATACAGTTGCTACTGCCATTTTTTAATGATATGGCTGACAAACAATTAAAACTTGAGTTTTTCACTAATCCTCAGATTTATCTTTTAATAACAGCAATTGCCATACTGGTTGGTTTGCTTTCAGGGGTTTACCCTGCATTATATCTCTCTTCATTCCAACCCTCTAACGTTCTGAAAGGAAAGATTAATATTGGGAGGCAGAGTAGTTGGTTACGGAAAGGGCTTGTTACTTTCCAGCTTATTATTTCAGTTATTATGATAACCGGTACCATAATTATATATAATCAGCTGAGTTTTATGAGGAATGCCGACCTGGGCTTTGAAAAAGAGAATGTTATGGTAGTGACCGTACAGGATACCACTTTCCTCAAGAAAATAAAGAGTTTCAGGGATGAATTAAAAGAAAATCCCAATGTTATTCAAACTGCTTTATCGTTCGCTGTGCCCGGAGGAGGTAACGGAGTTCAATTGATGAAGGTTGAAAAAGATGGTCAGATGAAGGAGTTCGTTCTCAATACAATTGGCTGTGACCAGGAATTTGCCGACTTGCTGGGTCTTGAATTTGTTGAAGGGAGAAATTTTGACAGGGCAAATAAAACTGATGATACTGCAGCAGTTATTGTTAATGAGGCAGCCGTCCGCGCCCTGGAATGGGGTGATAAAGCCTTAGGCAAGAGAATAAACAGGGACTTTGACATTAACGGAAAAGGTGGTCATGACCGTAAAGTTATTGGTGTGGTAAAGGACTTTCATTTTACATCACTACACAATAAGGTTGAGCCTATGATGCTGTTTATTCCCAACTTCCCGATGAATGTTCTTTCAATCAGGCTAAAACCGGGCTCAGGTGAAAATACGATTAATTACATAAAGTCAAAGTGGGAGAGTTTCGGCAACGACAGGCCATTCGATTATTACTTCCTGGATGAGAACTTCGACAACAAATATTCAGCTGAAGCCAAACTCGGTAAGGTCTTTGCCTCTTTTGCCATTCTGTCTATTATAATTGCCCTGATGGGATTGCTTGGGCTTTCATCATTTGTCACGGCACAGCGCACCAAGGAAATTGGTATACGAAAAGTACTTGGGGCTTCAATGGAAGGAATTATAGGCCTGCTTTATAAAGAATCGCTGATTCTGGTACTTATAGCATGCGGTATAGCCTTACCTGTATCATATTATCTTATTTCAAACTGGCTTGATAATTATGCTTATCACATACCATTAACATGGGTATCATTCCTTTTATCAACCCTTACTGCAATCATCGTTTGTCTGGCTTCAGTGAGTTATCATACTTTAACTGCGGCCAACTCAAATCCGGTAAAATCAATTAAATACGAATAAGCGCTGTTTGGTAAACAGAGTGGTTGGATAGCAATCTCCCATTTGATGGGGGATTGCTTATTTAAACAACTTTCTTAAGCTCCTTAACCCGAACCGTGAAGTACTTTAACCCCTCATCGGTAGCGATTCCCCTAATGAAATTTTCAAACATTACCTCGAATAGCAACTTGAATGAGAACTTATCGGGTGGGAAAAATAAAGGATTGTGCATGTCAATCAAGCGGCTGATATAAATTCTGGAGAGTAATTCAATGCTCAGGTCGTCACGATATAAACCCTGGGCGATGCCTTTCTGGATGTTGATTTTGATTTTCTCGAAGATGAAATCAATCCTGCTTTCCATGTGTTTTTGATAGACTTCGGGATAGAGTTCTTTGAGTTCGTGGCTGAATGAAGGAGAAAGTTCATTAAACCTTGAATTAATTTCGCTGCTTACTGTAAGGAGGATATCTATTGCATTGATACCATCGAAACTGTACTTGTCAAAGATTGAATTAAACGCTTCTCTCTCTGATTTCAGGAGATTTTCAACCAGTGACTGTAAATTAGGAAAAAGTTTCTTTAACTCAATCACATCAAGGGCCAGGTGACGGGCTAGGTTTTCGTATGTTAAATTACTGATTCCGTGTTTTATAGATATATCCCTGACCTTTATTAAGAGGTTATCATCCATTCAATTCAATAGCATTTAATAAATACCCTGGTAACTGGTTGCGAAATTAGGAAAAAAATATATGGAGTAGTTGCTTATTTAAATTATTTACGGGGTATAAATGACTTTCCTTGTTGTAATCACATTATCAATGCTTAACATAAAATAATACATTCCCGGCTTCAAGCTGTACCCTTCAACTTCAAGAATTTTTGAATATTTACCGGCTGGCAGTCTTTTATCATCAATAAGCGTAATAATCTCTTTGCCTGTTATATCCCTCACTGACAGTGATACATTTGCTGGTTTTCTCAACTTAAAAGAAAAGCCGGTGGTCGTTTTAAAAGGATTAGGTGCAACCTGTGTTTCAGCATATGGTATGGCTGGATCTGAAACACTAATTACCAGAGGGTCAATTATTGCGGTTTTTACTGACATAAAACCATTGTGCAGCGAAGTCCATATTGGTCTCACCACGTCATTGAAGGCACTGATATTATTGTAATCTCCAAAAAAGTAATTTTCTTCAGGGATGAAAGCCTGCTCACTAACTTTAAAGTTTGTAAAAGTTTCACCGCCATCCTCTGAAACAGCCATAAAAACATCAGTTGCCAGATCAGGGTGATTTCTGCGATCATAGAACACAATCCAGATTTTACCGGTAGCCTGATCAACTGTCATCCATGGGAAAAATTGCTGTTTTCCCGGTGCATCATCGTTAACTCTTACAGGGGCACTCCATGTGATGCCTCCGTCAGTTGATTTAACCAGCCAAATATCAGTATCATCAGGACCATTTAATTGATCAGAATAGTTAATGTAAATAGTTCCCCTGTGAGGGCCGTTACTTCTGTCGCAGTCAATTACAGGCATGCCATTACACCTGAAAATACCCGGGATATACTGGTCCCAGCCGCCTGCATGTTCATTTACAAATATGTCGTTTTCAAGCCATGTATTCCCGCCGTCAAGCGAACGGTCAAATACTATTCCGGCAGGACCTGACCATGAAACATAGATTTGCCCCCCGGGACCAACTGTTGGAACTGCTCCTTCGGTTGTATAATCGCTATCTATACAATCGCCTGCAACTTTACTGAGTCTTATGGCTTCTGACCATGTTTCTCCAAGATCAGAAGAACGGGAGAACTTAATTACTGAACTGTCAGTTGGATTTGTGCTGCCATATTCATCAAACTGCGTCCAGGTAGCATAAATATCATTATTATAAGGATTTACAACAGCCCATTCCTTATCCTGCTGTTTGCCTGGCACCCATCCAATTCCACTTCCGGGTGACCATGTTAATCCCATGTCACCAGTGCGTTGGCAAACAATCCGGTCAATCCATTCACCACCTGGTGTATTGCTTAAATGGAAAAAATAGAAATTACCCAATGTGTCTGAAATTATACAAGGATCGCCCCAAACCCCCAGTACTGAATTTATTTCACCGTTCTCCCATGTGAGACCACCGTCGGTTGATGAATGAAAAAACCAGATATTGGTTCCCGCCATAACATGATCTGTATTTTTTGAGTCAATCATGATTGATGGCTCATTAGGATTATTACTGGTCGTTATGGTAACATTGGGATGCTGGGCTTTAAGCAAAATGCTGCAAAGAAGCATCAGTAAAAGCGAAAAAGCGGATTTCATGAGTAACGGTTTTTCTGATCATCAAAATTAGCACTTTTCAGGTATATTTGCCCGAAAGCAATGTGGTCAAATCCGGTTGGTTATGACTGCATTGCCAATTGGTTAACAAAGAGATTATGAGAAAGATTGAAATGCACTGGCAAATACTTGGTGCGCTGGTATTAGGGGTTATTGCAGGCGTTTTTGCAACGCCATATGTTGAATGGGTAACATGGATGGGTGATCTGTTTCTGCGTCTCCTGAAAATGGTGATTATTCCCCTTATTCTCAGTTCTATTATAACAGGTGTCGCAGGCATTGGCAGTTCAGCGGGCATAGGCAGAATAGGATTGAAAACAATTACATTTTATGTTTTCACAAGCCTGCTTGCTATTTTAACAGGTTTGTTTTTAGTAAACCTGATTCGGCCAGGTGTTGGAGTTGATTTTTCTTTCGCTCAGAAAGTTGAGTCTTTGCCTGTTGCAAACCAATCGCTGGGACAGATTCTGTTAAATAGCATACCCGATAATATCTTTAAAAACCTCGCCTCTGGTGATATGCTCGCAATTATTTTCTTTGCTATGGTTTTTGGTTTTTTCACTAATATGGCAGATGAAAAATACCGCAGGAGCATTATTGATTTTTTTAGTGCGGTTAATGAAGTGATAATGAAAATCACTATGGCTATCATTAAATTGACTCCACTGGGTGTTTTTGCCATAATGGCAACAGTTATATCAAAATACGCATCAAATGCTGATGCTTTGCAAAGGCTTGTGTCAGGAATGGGATTATACATGATATGTATTCTTGCAGGACTGGTAATTCATACTTTCTTCACACTGCATTCTATCATGTACCTGCTCGGTAAAGTAAACCCTTTCAAACATTTCAGGAACATGTCAGTACCTTTATTAACTGCATTTTCAACTTCATCATCAAATGCAACACTTCCGCTTACCATGGCTGCTGTTGAAGAAAAAGATGGGGTATCAAATAAAATAGCAAGCTTTACATTACCACTTGGAGCTACTATTAATATGAACGGAACTGCACTTTACGAGTGTGTTGCAGTTATTTTTATTTCTCAGGCTTACGGTATCAATCTCAGTTTTGCTCAACAAGTGACTGTGGTATTGACAGCCCTTCTGGCGGCAATAGGATCAGCAGGAATACCTATGGCAGGATTAGTGATGATGACTATTGTGCTCTCGGCAGTTGGACTGCCACTTGAAGGCATAGGGTTGATTCTGGCAGTTGACCGTTTGCTTGACATGTTCAGGACTGCAGTAAATGTATACGGCGATACATGTGCAGCTGCCGTAATCGCAAAATCAGAAGGCGAAAATATCAATGTTTAGGCAACCATTAAATAGGATATTTTTGCAAAAAAATCTATTATCTGCAGAAAGTAATGAAGCTTCTAACAATTAACTCCCCAAATACGATGACCAGGATTAGCACCTATTTTTTATTCATCTCCTTATTAATCGCAGGTTTTAACGGTTACACCCAGGATTGGCAAACAAGGTATGAGAAATCAGGATACAAGGACACTCCGCGCTATGATGAAACAATGGATTATTGTCAGAGGCTTAACCAGGCTTCACCTCTCATCAGTATGATCAGCCTTGGCAGAAGTCCGCAAGGCAGGGATATTCAAATGATGATTGTTGATAAGGACGGACTTTCGGACCCTAAAATGATCAGGGATAAAGGAAGGATTATTGTGTTAATTGAATCATGCATACATCCTGGTGAGCCTGAAGGCAAAGATGCTTCCATGATGCTTGTAAGGGATATGATTGTTGATAAAAAAAACAAGAACTTGCTTGAAAAGGTGAGTCTCCTCGTTATTCCTATTTTTAATGTTGACGGTCATGAACGGTTTGGTCCATACAACAGGATAAATCAAAATGGTCCCGAAGAAATGGGGTGGAGGACAACAGCAACAAACCTGAACCTTAACCGCGATTTTGTTAAAGCTGACGCACCTGAAATGAGACATTGGCTTAAAATGTACAACACATGGCTGCCTGATTTTTTTATAGATATCCACACAACGGATGGTGCTGACTACCAGTATGAGCTCACTTATGATGTTGAAAAATACGGATACCTCGATTCAGGCCTTACACGCTGGCTTAATGATATTTATGAACCACGCGTTGAAAAGGGTATGACTGATGCGGGTTTTAAGATTTTCCCATATGTGCAGTTCAGGAAATGGCACGATCCAAGAAGTGGTTTACGCAAAGGTGCTGCACCTCCGCTTGTATCAACCGGTTATGCCGCTGCACAAAACCGTCCCTCAGTACTTGTTGAAACGCATATGCTGAAAGACTATAAAACCCGCGTATCAGCGGTTTATCAAATGATAGTTCAAACGCTGGCAATTGTCAACCATCAGAGCGAAACGCTTAAGACACTTATTAGTATGGCTGATAAATCAACATCTTCACCAAACTTTAGAAAGACTCCGCTGCCTGTTTCATTCACAACAAGTCAAAAAGATAGTGTAATGGTTGATTTTAAAGGATTTGACTATACAATCAAAAAGAGTGATTTAACCGGAGGTGACTGGTTTGTGTATGATCCCACAAAACCAATCACAATGCGGGTGCCTTTCTTCAATAAAAATGTTGTTGAAAAAACTGTCAAGTTACCTTCACGTTATATTGTTCCGGTTGAATGGTCCAATGTAATAGATTTAATGGAACTGCATGGTGTAAAGTTCGACAGGCTTGAAAAAGATTCGGTAATGAATGTTATAATGACTCACTTTCCCGAATACGAATTCAGAAAGTCCCCTTATGAAGGCCGGATTGGTGTAACTGTTAAGCCTGAAGAAAAACCTGAAAAACGACTATTTCCCAAAGGTTCCGCTGTAGTGAATACCGACCAGAGAACGGCAAAAATAATAGCCTTTCTTCTTGAACCAACAGCCTCAGGATCATTGGTTGAGTGGGGTTTCTTTAACACAGTGTTTGAGCAAAAAGAATACTCTGAAACCTATGTAATGGAAAAGATGGCTAGAGAGATGCTTGCTACAGACCCTCAATTGAAGAAGGAATTTGACGAAACGGTTAAGAATAATCCTAAGTATCAGGGTAAACCTGATGAAATGCTAAATTGGTTTTACAACAGGTCAAAGTATCAGGATATTAACTACCTGGTTTATCCTGTTGGCAAGATCTACTAAAGACCTTGATTTCAACCAGTTTTAAGAACAATAAAAAAGGCTGCTTTATTCCAAAGCAGCCTTTCCATGCAACACACTACACGACTAAACACTGCGTTTAGCCAAATAAAAGTCAATCATTTCATAATCGCTTTTCTCACGCTCAAGCATATCGTCAACATTCCTTGGCGGCGGTACAATTACTTTATCGCCTGGTTGCCAGTCGAGGGGTAAAACAACTCTATGCTTTTCAGAAATCTGCATAGCTTTCAATACCCTGAATATTTCGTCCATGCTCCTCCCCACATTGTGTGGGTAGTACATTATCAGCCTTATCTTGAATTTGGGATCGACAAAGAATACTGCCCTCACAGCTGATGTATCACTTTCGCCCGGTTGAAGCATTCCATATAGTTTTGCCACCTTCATGTCAATATCGGCAATGATAGGGAACCTTATAAGAATTCCCATGGACTTGTTCATACTGTGAATCCAAGCCAGATGGGCATGTATGCTATCGATACTTAAGCCTAAGAGCTTTGTGTTCAGGTTGGCGAACTCCTCTTCCTGTACTGCAAATCCTGAAACCTCAGTAGTACATACTGGAGTAAAATCCGCCGGATGAGAAAAAAGTATTACCCAATGGTCTTTGGCATATTCTGAGAAATTCAACCGCCCCTGCGTTGTAAGAGCATTGAAATCAGGTGCCATGTCTCCTATTCTCGGCATATTTATAGCTTCCTGGTTGTTGTTATCCATTTTCGTTGTTTTAGTTTTAGTGATTTATCTGGATTTTACAAACCGACGTACAATAGCTGCCTGATTATATTTTAGTTCCACAAAATAAATTCCCGGAAGTACATTTTCAATTGGCACTTGTAAATTATTTGATCCTGACTTGATTGTTACTTCACTCATACTCATCTGGTTCCCAAGCAGGTCATACACTGTTATCACTCCTGATCCGGATTCTTCAGAATTAAGTTTTAAAACAGTATTGTCCCGTGCAGGGTTTGGATAAAGTTTTGCCGATGTAACCCATGATTTGTTATCAAAGCCGAGTGATGCTGTGGCCGTAAAAGAGCCGGTCATACCCAGTGATGCATGTGGGGTACAAACGTAATTATACGTCCCTTCAACAGTTACAATATATTCGAACTGAGTAACGGCGCTGGTGAGCGGGCTATTCCAGGTTGCAGCTCCCGCAGGGACAGAAGTTGAAGTTGTGGTATGACTCCCACTTGTCCAAACCCATCTAACTGTATCACCAACCTGAACAGTTGTGCTGGAAGGTGAAAATGTTAAATCTTCCTGGGTAATAACGACCACCGTGGCCTGGGCTGGTATTATCATAAGCAGTAAAATAGCCGATAGTAAAAAGGGTAAGACTTTTCTCATAGTAGTTTGATTTTATTGGAATAGTACCAAAATCTTAACAACCAGCAGGCTGAAAAGTTTGACCGGGAAGGGGGAGGAGGGGAGTGGTTGAGGGGTAAAGGAGTGACGGCGAGGGGGTGAGTGAATTAGTTTTTGAATTTTATGAGGACTTCGACTATTTCTGGTCTGTTTCCAATTCTTACGGGAGGCCCCCATGAGCCATAACCATTGCTGACATAAAAATGGGAATTACCTTTTTGTTTATAGCCCATGCTGATTTCGTACATTGCCTGTGTAATATAGTTTAGCGGCCATATTTGCCCGTGATGGGTATGTCCTGAGAACTGAACATCAACACCTGCTTCTACCACTTTATCAAGTTCAAATGGCTGATGGTCCATCATAATAACGGGCAATGAAGTATCATGACCATTCAGAATTTCAGCAATCTCTTTTCGCCTGCCGGTGCTATTTTTTGACCTGTCTTCGCGTCCGGCCAGATAAAATGAATTGTTTATTTTTACAGCGGTATCACGAAGAAATGTAATATTGTGTTCTTCAAGGTACTTAACAGCCCTGGCTACCCCACCAATATATTCATGATTTCCGGTTATTGCATATACTCCCAAAGGTGCATGCAGTTGAATAAGTACTTTTCCGAGATTGTGGCGGATTACCGGCTGAACATCTTCATCAACAACATCTCCAGCAAAAAGAATAAGGTCAGGTTTCAAATCCTGGATTTTGTTAACCAGTTTAGTCATTCGACGGGGACCAATTACAGTACCCATGTGTATATCAGAAGCCAGGGCAATCTTAAGCTCTTTCATTCCATTCGCGGGCTTATCCACATTAATTACCAGTTTTTTAACCCGGGGGTTAACTGCATTTATGTGTCCGGCCAACACGATAAGTAATATGGTACAAACAGAAATTATAAGAAGTCCTGTTTTAAAAGATTGCGTATAGAACATTTCAGGGAAATAACCAATAAAATAATTGCCAATCCTGAAGATATCAATTACAACAACCAGCAGGAAGAAATAGAACATAGTCGCAAGCCAGAAAGAACCGGTCCATGTTAAAATATCAGTAAACCATGATATATGGAACCTTTCGATCACCCTGCCCAAAATATAAGAACAAACAATTACCCAAAAAACTGCTTTAAACCAGGGTCTTATCGCAGAAGTAACAGGTATGAGGTGGATTCCCCGGTTATAGATATACAGGTTAATAGAAAAGTAAACGAGTAAAACGATACTGAAAAAGATAAGAAGCATGCTGGTTTTCATTCTATAATTGTAAGGGGTAATTAATTTCTTTTTTCAAGCTATTCAGATAGTGGGGTAAGCATAATATTTCTGGTTTTCACCCTACCTAAGGAATTTTTGCAAGGATAAGCATGCAAAATTTAGGTGATAACAGAATAAAATAATAAAAGTTTCAAGACATCACCAAATCACACCTGATGCAAGAATGCATAATAATATGCCGGAACTAACTTTTCCCTTCCTTTTTCCCTTTTTCTTTTTACTTTCTTTTTTCCTCAATAAATTTCATCAGCTCTTCTTTTGAACTGCTGAAAGTAAATGCATCGGCTACTTTATAATAGTTTTGCTGATCTAGAGTGTAATCCCAGGCAAACTTTGCAATTTCCATTTTTCCGCTTTCAAAACTGAATTCATTCACAATATCTCTTACCTGATTTGTTGTGAAGCAATTGCCTGACTTAATAATACCTTTTGCCAGCGTGAGTTTGGTACTGTTGAACGACTCTTTCTTGAGAGACTGCATCATATCACTGAATTCTTCGCGTGTAACTTCGCAAGGTGGAGGCGTTGGAGGAATGTTTTGATTCAGGCCGATCATATCATTGTACGCCGCTTTATTTGGGATATGAGAAAAAAGCTGGCTTCCGAAAGAAAGATTGCCAATATCGTAAATATTAGGCATAGCAGCCCTTAAGAATGTAAGCCTGTTATTTTCAATGTTTAGAAGAGATGCAAGTTTCATTACCTGGGCAACGGTCATACAATTATCCTGTACGATCTGGGTAAATAGCATCATCCGGTTTTGTTCATTGTCATTAAAAGCATATTTTCTGGCCAAACGCATGAAGTCAGGCTCTGGCAAAGGATTGCCACAGCGTGAGGGCCCTTTGTAACTATATGCATCAGGATAATCAAGTGCTGCGAAATTAAGGTTTAGTGGTGGTTCATCCGGAGGGAGGTAATCATGCGGATGTTGATCAATGCCACCGATATAATCATGTAACATAAATACTGTGGAAATATAGGCGAATTCATCGTACACGAAATAATAATTTTCTTTGTCAACAGTATTGCGGTAAGCGGTTTTTGTGAATTCAAGCCTGCTGTAATCGTCAATAAACAGCGCTGCAAGGTCTTTTACCTGGTCAACATTAAGGCAATTAGCAGTTGCAATTGAATTGGCAAGGTCAAGCTTACGCTCGTCGCTATTCTGCATCATCACGGCTTTATACTTCTGCCTGAACATACTTTCGGGCATAGCAGATCTGCAATTGTTACCAGGCTGAGATTTTAAGCCGGTTGTCAATAAACAGAAAATTAAAATAGTAAAGAGTCGGTTCATACTTTAGGTATTTCGTTATTCTTGAAATAAGGTAAAAATTTCATCTGATTCAATTAAATCGAGTGTAGCTCTTTTGGCTATGCTTATAATTGCTCATGCCTTCATCCATTCAAACAGCCTGTAATGCTCATCACTCATTCCAATTCGCTTATAAACTTCACGCGCACGTGTGTTTGTATTATCAACATATAGCCTCAATCCGGCAACATCTTCGTTTTCCTGAACCAATGATTTTACAAATGCATACATCATGCCAAACATACCTGTCTTCCTGAAGTCAGGTAAAACATAAACTGATTGTATCCACCATACCCAGTTGTTTCGCCAATCGCTCCATTCAGGAGTTACCATCAGGCATGAGGCAATTGCTTCGGCTGTTTCACCAATAATATAAAATCCCTTTAAAGGATCATCAAATACTGCAGTAACCCCTTGTTCTACCAATAAAGAGTTGAGTTCCAGCTTCTCAGTCTCAAGAGCCATTGCCAGTTGGCAGTCAACTATAAATGGTATGTCGTCTTCAATGGCATACCTGATTGTGATTTCATCCATATTTTATAAGTTTTTAACCACGTATTGAAAAGCTAATAATCTGCGATTCAGGGAAAATGCTTAATTTTGCAGCTCTTTTCAAATCAATGGTTTGAAAGACAAATATATAGGAATAATCCAAATATCCCAAACCTATGAGTGAGCAGATAAAGCATGAATGCGGTATTGCAATGGTCAGACTACTCAAACCACTTGAGTATTACCTGAACAAATACGGCACTTCGACCTGGGGGCTCAATAAACTGCACCTTCTGATGGAGAAGCAGCACAACAGGGGACAGGATGGTGCAGGCATTGCATGTATCAAGCTTGACCCAATACCGGGATACAAATACATTGACAGGCATCGCTCAAATTCAAATACACCTATTGCTGATATTTTTAATGCCGCATATACTGAGATAAATGAATACGTAAAAGATGTTCCTTCAAGGTTAAAGGATTTACAGGGATTAAAGAAATCTACCGGATTTGCCGGGGAACTTTTCCTTGGTCATTTGCGTTACGGTACTTTTGGGAAGAATGGCGTTCAATATCTTCATCCTGTGCACCGGGCAAATAACTGGATGACCAGAAACCTTGTTCTCGCCGGAAATTTCAATATGACTAATGTTGATGAGCTTTTTAACCGGCTTGTCGACCTGGGCCAATATCCGGTACAAACTTCTGATACTATTACCATCCTGGAAAAAATCGGCCATTTTCTTGATGAAGAGAATGAACGGCTTTATGAAAAGTACAAGGCTGACGGTTACAGCAAAAAGGAGATTACCCCATTAATTGCAGCCTCACTTGATGTTGCACAGATACTTAAGAATTCTTCCTATAGTTGGGATGGTGGTTATGCCATTGCCGGAATGTTCGGTCATGGTGATGCATTTGTATTCAGGGACCCGTCGGGAATCAGGCCGGCTTTCTATTATCAGGATGAAGAGGTTTTGATTGTTGCCTCTGAAAGGCCGGTGATTCAAACGGCTATGAATATTTCTTCACAAAAAGTTAAAGAGATCACTCCCGGTCATGCACTTATTATGCGTAAGGACGGATCAGTTGGCCTGCATAAGATACTGGAACCCACTGTTAAAAAAGCATGTTCTTTTGAACGCATTTACTTCAGCAGAGGTACCGATGTGGATATTTACCGTGAGAGGAAACGACTTGGGCAGGCACTTACTCCTGCAATACTTGAAGCGGTTAAGCACGATATTAATAACACGGTTTTTTCTTATATCCCAAATACTGCAGTTGATGCATATTATGGTCTGATGGAAGAACTCGGGCGCTTTTGCGACAGAATTAAGAAGGATCAATTGTTGAAGAATGCAGCAAATCTTACTCCTGCACTGATTGACGAGATCATGAACCTGAAGCCGAGAATTGAGAAAGTGGCTGTCAAGGATATTAAGCTTCGTACCTTTATCACACAGGATACCGGTCGTGATGACCTGGTGGCACATGTTTATGATGTTACTTATGGCGTTGTGAAACCGGGCACCGATAGTCTGGTGGTAATTGATGATTCTATTGTAAGGGGTACTACACTCAAGAAAAGTATTATTAGGATCCTTGACCGTTTAGGTCCTAAGAAGATTGTTATTGCATCCTCAGCACCGCAGATCAGATATCCTGACTGTTATGGAATTGATATGGCAAAACTTGGCGACTTTGTTGCATTTAATGCAGCCATTGAACTGCTGAAAGAAACCAATCAGGCTCATATAATCAATGAAGTTTATTTGAAATGTAAAGACCAGGAATCACTTCCAAAGGAACTGGTGGTCAATTTCGTAAAGGAAATTTACCGTCCTTTCACGGCAACACAGATTTCAAAGAAAATATCTGAACTTGTAACTCCTCAGGGTTGCAATGCTGAGGTGGAAATCGTCTTCCAGACCATTGAGGATCTTCACCAGGCAATTCCTGAACATACAGGCGATTGGTATTTCACAGGCAATTACCCTACTCCCGGTGGCAATAAGGTTGTAAACAGGTCATTCATCAATTATATTGAAGGCAGAAACGAACGCGCCTATTGAGAACAGGCCACAACCTGTACCATTAATAATTTATTGAAAGGTCACGGCTTTTCGCTACAGTTGGTTTCTTCAACGATATACGGTGGGCGTTTTTTGACGTCGTTAGAGATACGGCTGATATATTCGCCAATTATTCCGATGCATAATAATTGAATACCTCCAATAAACATGGAGCTAATCATTAATGATGTCCAGCCTGTTACAACTTCATGCAGGATAAATTTTGAATACAGGGCATAGAGGATGATAAGAAAGGCGAAGAAAGAAAAGATAAAGCCAAGGAAGGTTGCAATCTGAAGAGGGAAATTAGAGAATGATGTAATACCATCAAGCGCCAGTTTCATCATTTTCTTTAGTGTATATTTGGTCTTGCCAGCTTTACGTTCATCACGCTGAAACTCAATTCCTGTCTGTCTGAAGCCCAGCCAGGCAATTTGTCCCCTCAGGAATTTGCTGCTTTCATTCATGTTAAGAAGATGATCAGCTACTTCCCTTGAAATAAGCCTGAAGTCACCGGTGTCAACAGGTATATTGAAATTAGTGATTTTTTTCAATATCTTATAAAAAGCTTTAGCTGTGGCTTTTTTAAATGCCGTTTCACCCCTCCGCTGAATTCTCCTGGCATACACAACTTTGTAACCCTCAAGGTATTTATTATACATATCAGGAATCAGTTCAGGTGGATCCTGTAAATCACCATCAATAAGTACAATAGCATCACCTTTAGCATGTGCAATACCCGCCAGCACTGCATTTTGGTGACCAAAATTCCGGCTGAAACTCACATATCTGATCATTGGATCATTTGCCGCAAGTTCTTTTAAACTGGCAAGTGTATTATCGGCACTGCCGTCATTCACAAGTACGAGTTCATAGCTTTTTGTAACCTTTGAACAACTCAAATGAAGCCTTTTGACCATTTCGTGAACAGTTAACTCTTCATTGAACAGTGGAACTACGATACTTAATGAAATTAAATGATTTGGCTGATCCATATACTGTACCTGTTTAGATCTGATAATTTTTTTGTGACACTTTATTTTAAAGAATCAATTTGAAGTACCTTAATTTGATTGTAATTGTAGATTTCAGATGTTGCAAACTTTTGCTTAATCGCACGTACCTCTTCATCCCTTTCATATACAATTTTATCACCTTTTGCCAACCATTGAGGGTTTGCATAAAAGACCTTAACGCCTTTTTCCTGTAACCTTCTCATATAGTAATCAAGTTGAGCCTTGTATTGCGTATAAGCAATCTTATGGTTATTTAAATCATATTCTCCCCTGAGCGCATCCCTCAGAAAATAAGTAAACCTGTAGAAGTGCATAGCTTCAGGTTTCTCTTTTTGTTTATACACTTCGTCAACTATTCTAACATACGGATAAGTAAAAATCATGGTTATAAACAATACAGGAATGAAAACCCGGTTTATCTTCTGAATACCATTATTTTCATCGCCAATCACCTGTAATATCAGATAAAAAGGCATTGTAGCAATAAGAGCCAGAACAGGTATAACCGGTGCAGTGTACCATTCAAGTTTTGTTTTGGCAATTGAGATCGTAATAAGATAAAATACCGCAGTTATGATGCTGTAACCTAAAATCCTTTTTGTTGGTGAAGGAGGAAACAGCCAGTAACTCAAAATGCCAATCACTGATGCCGCAAAGTACATGGGGAATTGCTTATTCCATAACAGGTCAATGTAGTAACTTGCAGGACCAGTATGATTTTCGATCGTCTGAAGCATCCTCCCGCCCAATTCGTTTTCCCATACCGCTTTCAGGTAACCCGGGTTAACTGATTCCCTGCCTAAATAATAGGCAGCAATAATTACTATACCCAATAATGCATCAATATACACCCACTTCTCTTTAAAGAACTTTTTCGAGTGGCCTGCAATAAGTATATAGAAAGCAATTGGAGGCAGGAATAAGAGGCCTTGTATGCTTTTGGTGTAGACTGAAAGGACAATGCCTGTAAAAAACAAGTGAAGATATTTTCGTTTGCCTGTTTCGGCCCATAAAAAGAAGCACAGGAGATAGGCCAGCATAAAAAAGGTAAGCATAGCGTCATAATCGCCAGTCCTGGCCACATGATAACCTAAGTGACCCTCAGATGTGATTAATATAAGGGTTGCAATAAACCCCGGGACACTACTTTTCAGATATCTGACAGAGAATAATAACAACAGGAGGCATGTTAAGCAACCGGCAATAGCTGAAGGCAACCTGAAAGCCAGCTCCTCATTGCCAATCATATTCATAGATAGCACCTGGCTCCATATCATCAGCGGGGGTTTTGTGTTCCACATATCGGGTTTGCCATAAAAACTGGTGACCAGGTAATTCCCATTGTCGTTCATTTCCAAAGCATTTGCCACCAGCCTGGCTTCATCCCATGTTCTGATAGGTAAATCACCTAAACCAATGAAATAGGGAAAGTAAATCATGACAATGAAAATGGGAACAATAATCAGTAATCCCTTTGCAAACTTACCCTTCTTCATATATCATCATTATAATAACATTCATATTCATATAGACAAAAAAAAGACATTATACCCTAATGATTTTTGCGATAGATGCGAATATCTGGAATATGGCAGGTTTTTCAAATTCACTCAGTTCCATTTAACTGATGAATTTGATTTTATTCATGGCATAAAAAACCATTTTTAGTAATAGCCAGCCATGGGAAAAACGTGAAATATTAGTATCCCCATATTTCCTTGCCCTGTATCTGATGGGAACTTCAACAAGCTTCAGATTTAACCTGGCTGACCCAAATATGAGGTCGAAATCACCAAAAGGGTCAAAATCGCCAAAATACGAACGGTTAGCAATTAATTTCCGATAATTTGCTGCAGTTAAAACCTTGGTACCACACAAGGTATCTTTAATACGCTGGCTTAGCAGCCACGAGAACATGATAGAAAAAAATTTATTACCCATTATATTGAGTGTGCGCATAGCTTCATCTTCCATAGGATACACCAGCCGCGTGCCATTAATATATTCACCTTTACCTGTTGCGAGGGCATCATAAAATTTAGGCAGGTCTTCAGGTGGAACTGTAAGATCAGCGTCAAGAATCATAAGAATATCACCTTTTGCATGCTCAAAGCCCAATCTTACGGCATCACCCTTCCCTTTTCCTGTTTGAACCATATATTTAACATCTCTCACATTCGCCCACTTTGCACAAACCCTCTTAATTTCATTGAGTGTTCCATCAGAAGAACCACCTTCCACAAAAATTATCTCCGTATTACTACCCATCTCAGGGACACGACTAACTGCATCCTCAATATTGCCCTGTTCATTTCTTGCGGGTATAATCACGCTAACTGAGAAATCATGGTTATCAGCCGGCTTAACATCGGGTAAACGGGCGATTATATACCCTGTCAAACACAAACTGTTCACTAAAGGAAGATAAGCAAGGTACTTATTTAAAAACCACGATATTAAAGGAATATAAAGCGGCATTAAGTACCTTTTACCTGTTTTAACTACATCAAATCCTTCAAGGCTGAGCAAATTAACAACATCCGACCTGTTAAGCCAGTTTAACCTTTTATGAGGCATTTTCAGGTTCAGGCTTTGGGCCAGACTCAGAAAGGGTTCCCAGAAAAAATTATGGTAATTGATGATTATGCGGGTTTCAGAAGTGCACACCGCTTTAAGACTGGCAAAAGCCTTCTGGATATCCTCAAGGTAGCCCAGTGTATCAGAGATGATTACATAATCAAACTTGTCATTCAGATCTAGTGCTTCGGCATCTTGTCTGTAGAAAGTCAGGTGAGGGTATTTTTCACTTGCAATTCTCACCATCTCAGCAGAAATGTCAATACCTACACCAATTGATGGTTTCAGCTCATTAAGAAGAAAACCGGTACCACAGCCTATTTCAAGAACTTTGGAATCTGATGGAATATTAAAACGGTAAAAATTAACAAGGTTCTTATAATAATGACGGCTACGCCTGATATATAAATCCCGCTTAGAAGCAATTTTATCGATTGCTGTTTTTAGATGAGATTTATCATATGGGGTTTGCGGCATTATAATTTTTGTTAGTGGCTGAGACACCAAATGGCTTCGTTCGTAACCAAAGAATCAAGACTAACATCCGAATAAGATGCCTTCAATTTAAGTCTTTTAATCCAGACGGTATCTCTATTTATTTTATTTTTCAATCTGTTAACATCATTTTGAGCAACATAATTAAGATGAGTTGACTTCTCATTGTCAGCCTGATGAAAAGCACCTATGTTTAAGTCATCAATCCAAACCTTATTTTTCCCTGAATACCAAACATAGGCTTCTATTATTTCATTACCACTATAGATTTCGGGAGTCAGATAATAACTTACTAATTTATTCCATCTGCCAGGTTTAAAACTGTTACCAGCCTGCCCAATCGTAACGCCAGACCATTTAATATTCTCTCCTTTAGTATTCTTAGTGTTAGTCACCAGAAATAGCTTATCAGTAATTGTACTATCAGAATAGACATAGACAGAAATCCTTATAAAACAATAGTAGTCACTGCAAATTTCAGTATACTTTTTGTGGAAACCTGGTGAATAAATTACTGTGCTATCAAGCAGATACATCCCTTTACCATTATAAGGTTTTGGACTCGCTGAATCATAGCTTATTAGATCCTCAAACTCATACTGATCCAGTGGTGTATAATAAAAGTTCCTGTCTGATGGCAAAAAGTCAATGGATGATTCGGGCCTGTCAATTCGTAGTAGTCTTTTATCTGATTCGTCTACTTTATTCTTACCCAGGATAGCGAAATAATATTCCCTTGTCATACGAGAGCCATCTAAGACTCCATTTTTAATCTGAAAAGCCTGGTGAATGCTGAGGATTATAAATAAAGAACAAATTAATAACGCAGATACCTTTATCAGCTTTTTTTGATGTAAAACGGATTCAACCAAAAACCCTGTAGGGATTATCAATACTGCAGCTGACTGAAGAAATGCACGCCAGCCCATACTTACCAAACTGTTGAAAGATGCAATCAGATAAATAATTACCGATAGATAAATAACGAGTGGCCAGAAGTAGATACGAAATCTTTTATAAACCAGAACTATTCCAAGAAAACCAAGAATACTCAAGGGTGAATAAATAAACCAGCCCTTTCTAAAACCAATTAAAACATCCAAAAACCGTGGATGTAAAAAATCAAATGCAGCTTGCGGGTCATTGTATATGTTTACTATGAAGCTGCCTGTACTTGAATAATAGTAAAAAAGTTGAGGAAATATGCAAACCCCAATAATCACTATTCCAGTTACTATTTGTAATTTATTGTGAAGAAGAAGATGTGTCTTTCTAATAAGAGTTTCCTTGTTATATACTCCCCATAAAATAGGGAAAAGCGAGATGAAGAGATCTGAAGGCCTTACTGCAATTATTAACCCAAGTGATATGGACAATGGAATGAGATATTTAAAATTGGGCGTTTCATGCCATTTAATTGTGAACCATAAAAGCATGCAAAAAAGTGTGAAGAGGTATACATGCGGAGCGTCATTACCCAAACTGCTAAAATAAAAAAGACTGGTTCCAAAAAAGTAAATTATCAACGTAATGGTTGTAACTTTTTCAGTAAAATAGTGCAGTAAGATTTTTCTGGTGAAGAATATTCCTAAGATTGAAAAAAGTGCACCATATAAAATAAGACTTGTCTGGTAAGGTTTCGAAAATCCATCTGCTTCATAACCACCAAGTTTTGCATAAATGTGTGCTACAAAGAATGGCGGTGTCCATATATACGACATACCTTTATAATAACGCATAAACTTGTTGTTATCTCCGGTGGTTACTGTTTGAGAAAAATAACCCGTATTCTGGTACTTTTCAGTGATCTGTTCAAACCACCCTGATTTTAATTCTACATCGTTATAAATATATCTGGCAGGTATATGCATATAATAACCAAAATTATCATATGATATAAAGTTGTAAAATGGAAATGTTATCTTTATAGTGATAAGTGAAATCGCATAAATTACAATTACAATAATTGATGTCTTTCTTTTAAATAAGGCAATAAGCGATTTCATTACAAGACTTTTTTTCAGAGATGCAGATGTACTACTAATGTCATTACAAAAATATTCAATTAAAAACCAACTACCAAAACATGCAGGTCTTAACATATAACATGCCCATGAATAGAACGCTGAGTCTCACTAACAAATAGCAACATATAGTTTAAAACTAGTTTGAGATTTTTTATAAATTTACGTCCTGATAACAAAAAGATTAAAGTTTTATTCAAAGTTGAAGTACTTCCGTCATGGTTTTTAGTAGTATTGTGTTCCTGTTCTTTTTTCTGCCCGCCTTTTTGATAACATATTATCTAGTTGGCAAGAAATTTAAAAACTTAGTTATTCTCATTTTCAGTATTTTCTTCTATAGCTGGGGAGCACCAAGGTTTATCTTTGTTATACTCGGAACTACATTCTTAGATTTCCATTTAGTTAAATGGATGTCGATGACTACTAAGCAATTGCATCGACGTTTAATGTTGACACTTTCAGTTTCTATCAATCTTGGACTACTCTTTTATTTTAAGTATTCGAATTTCTTTATAGAAAATGTCAACGGATTATTGTCAGTTTTTGGTGATAAACACATTGAGTGGACAAAGCTCCTTCTTCCGATCGGTATATCGTTCTATACTTTTGAAACAATAACTTATGTGGTTGATGTTTACCGCAGAATACATAAACCCTTAGATAATTTCTGGGATTATCAGGTCTATATTATTTTATTTCCAAAACTAATTGCAGGTCCCATTATTAGATACCATGACCTGGCTGATCAAATTAAAGACAGATCAGCAAATGATAATATTGATAACAGGTTAACCGGTTTTTACCGCTTTATTATCGGTTTGGCAAAGAAAGTATTGATTGCTAATCAAATGGGTTTTCAGGCCGATGCAATTTTTGCTATGAATTATACCGAAATAGATAGTGTAACAGCATGGATTGGAATACTGGCATACACATTTCAGATTTATTTTGACTTTTCAGGTTATTCTGATATGGCTATCGGACTTGGTAAAATGATTGGATTTAAATTTCCTGAGAATTTCAACAGTCCATACGTTTCACAAAGCATCACTGAATTTTGGAGAAGATGGCATATGACACTTGGTGCATGGATGCGAAATTACTTATATATACCTCTGGGGGGAAATAGAGTTAATAGCAAATGGAGGTTGTATTTTAATCTATGGTTAGTTTTTTTAGCTTCAGGTTTATGGCACGGAGCATCATGGGGATTTGTGATATGGGGTGCTTATCATGGCTTGTTCCTTGTACTGGAGAGGGGCTTTCTATTAAAAATATATAGTAAGATTGGTAAGATACCCAGCATTATTATAACATTCTTTATTGTAGTTATTGGTTGGGTTTTCTTCAGAGTGGAAAATGTAAATGATGCACTCACTTTCCTTAACAGGATGTTTGCTTTTGAATTTACATCTATGCCAGTGCTTACTACTCAGTTCGTATTTTTCTTATTAATAGCTGTATTTTTTGCATTCTTTAGCATTACAAACCTGGGCGAAAGAATACAAAATGAGGTATTCTTTGGTCGATATCCAACCTCCAGGCATTTATCGTTTTCATTTATAGCGATAGCTCTACTGTTATTATCTGTCAGTTCTATAACGTCATTTGGATTCAATCCATTTATCTACTTCCGCTTCTAATATGAGACTCAAAAAACAAATACAGTACTCCATAATCTTTTTTTTTGGAATTGTTTTAATACTTCCATTTTTACAAGGTATTTATCAGATTGTTAAATTACCTCCCCTATATGGATATATAGAAAAATCAGAAAAGCCTGAATTATCAACTTCCAATTGGTTAAATGGTGAGTATCAGGTTAAAGAGGAAAAGTATCTCAACGACAATTTTGGTCTACGTAATTTCTTCATTCGTTTTAATAATCAGATTGACTACTATTTATTTAAGAAAGCGCATGCGAATTCAGTAGTCGTTGGAAAAAATAATTATCTGTTTGAAACAAGATACCTTGATGCTGCATCAGGAAGGGATTACATTGGTGAAGATAGTATAAACAGGGTGGTTGAACGAATCAAACTTATACAGGCTGAACTTGAAAAACGAAACAAAACTTTCCTCATTGTCTTCACACCGGGGAAAGGAACTTTCTATAATGAATATGCTCCCGAAAATTATCAAATTACTGATAAACCAACCAATTACAAAACCTATAAGCGTCTGTTGGTGCAGAATAATATTAATTTCATTGACTTTAATAGTTATTTTCTGAAACTTAAAGAAAAGTCAAAATACCCTTTATATCCTAAGTATGGCATACATTGGAGTTATTATGGAATGGCGATTTCTTTAGATTCAATCCTTAAGAAAGTTGAGTCGATGCGCAATATAAGCCTGCAGGATATGACTATGAGAAATATTGAAATTCAAGAGGCTAAAAAGGACGATGATGATATGATCAAAGGAATGAATTTACTTCAAAACCCTAAACCTGAGCAGTTAGCATATCCTGAAATAGTATTCACTGATTTAAAAGACAATGATGTAAAACCTTCTTTACTTGTCATAGGCGATAGTTTCTATTGGAAGATCCTGGAGCTAACAAAGAACACATTTGAACCCAATGATTTTTGGTATTATAATACAGAGAAGCATCCAAGAGTCTCCAATATCAATAAACTGGTGATTGATCTTAATTTCGACGAAGAAATAAACAATCACGACATTATAATCCTGTTTTTCACAGAAACTAATTTAAATGTACTTGGATGGGGCTTTATTGAAAAGGCATACTCTTATCTAAAGTACGGTAAATTTGATAGCAAAGCCGATTTTATGGCACGTGTTAATAAGATGATAGAGAATATCAGATCAAACAAAGAGTGGTTTGCTATTATGGAGAAGAAAGCCAAAGATCTTAACATAACAGTTGATTCCGCCTTAATGAGGGATGCCACCTGGATGGTTCAACAGGGGAAAAAGTAAGACTTAAGTACATTATGAATTTATGAATCTCGTTCTTTCCATTTTCAACCAATTGAAGGATATAAAAGCCTGCTCTCAAATGGCTCAATTCAATGATGAAGTTCGGTTGGGCAGCATATTCTCTTTCTGCACATATCTGTCTAATTCTTTATGAACCTGCCTTCTGACCATCCTTCTCCACTATAGATCCGGTAGAAATATATTCCGGAAGCAAGATGTTCAATGTTAACTACATTATCAACTTCAGTAAGAGTAGCAGACTTAATTTGCATTCCAAAGGAATTATAGATTTCAAGAACCCAGTTTAAATTCTTTCTTTCTGAGATAGTGATATTCAGTACATCCTTAGCAGGATTAGGATAAACAGCAATATTTGGTCTTAAATGTTCTTTACTGTTAATACCAAGTACATCACTTTCACTAAGTGGTGTACCCCAAACACTTCCGGTAGTTTGGAAAGCCAGCAGGCGGTCAACACTGCTGAATGCTCCGTTTGTGCATTTTTCATACGGTCCTCCCAGATTATTGATATAGTAATAACCACAATCCAGGGTTGTTGCGGTATAACAACTATCTGCAGGACTATCACTTGTATAAATTACGGGATTGATTTCTTTCAGCATTCGACCGTTATACAATGAGGATGATTTTTCCAGTCTGGCAATTTTATAACCACCATCAACTAGCATTATATCCCCGACCTCTTTATTAAACTGATTTGTAAAATCGTTAGTAAAATCAATACTCTGAGTAATTGTATCCTGTAAATATTGAATGGTTGAATCGCCCTGGTCATAATAAGTAGTTATCTTTGAGAGAATCCTGAA